>NZ_JACVBA010000002.1:0-975381 GCF_014852135.1 Stenotrophomonas sp. STM01
CTCACGGCGGGCCACGGCGGCTGCCACGGCCGGTGCCGCCGCAGCCAGGCCGGCGGCGTCATTGAGCACCGCGCCCTGCTGCGGTGCCGGGGCCGACGGCGCGGCCGGCGTCGCCACCTGTGCCGCCGAGGCGATCACCGGTTCCGGCGCACTGTTGTCAGGCAACTGCTCGCGGGCCATGAACAGGGCCACGGCCGCCACCGACGCCGCCAGCGCGGCCCCGCCGCCCCAACGCCGCCAGCCACTGCGTGGCTTGGCCCGCGTGACCTGCACCGGCCCCTGCGCCTGGAGGTCGGCGGCCACGGCCGCCTGCACCCGCGCGCTGAAATCCAGCGGTGCCGGGGCCACGGCGCGCCCGCGCAGCACGTCACCCACCAGCTGCCAGCGCTCCTGGCAGCTGGCCAGTTCGGTGTCGTGTTCGATCCGGCGCAACAGGAAGCGCGCTTCGTCAGCGGCCAGCTCGCCATCCACCAGGCAGGACAACTGCAGGCGGTTGTGGAGGTCCAGCTTGTCGGGGGTGTCGGTCATTTCCGGGGTACGGCCTGTGGGGTTCATACGCGGCTCCGCTCACGGGTGGCACTGGCGGTGTCCAGCAAGGGGCGCAACTGGGCGTCGATGGCTTCGCGCGCACGGAAGATCCGCGAACGCACCGTGCCGATCGGGCAGCCCATCTTCTGTGCGATTTCCTCGTAGCTCATGCCTTCCACCTCTCGCAACGTAATGGCCGAGCGCAGCTCTTCGGGCAACGCGTCGACCGCCTTCATCACGGTCTGTTCCAGCTCCTGGCGCATCAACTCGCGCTCGGGCGTATCGGTATCCCGCAGCCGGGTACCGCTGTCGAACTGTTCGGCGTCGCCGATTTCCACGTCATCGGTCGGCGGTCGCCGGTTATGTGCAGCCAGGTAGTTCTTTGCGGTATTCACTGCGATTCGATGCAACCAGGTATAGAACTGGGCGTCGCCACGGAAATTCCCGATCGCGCGGTAGGCGCGGACGAAAGTGTCCTGGGCCACGTCCTGACATTCACTCCAGTCGGCGATGTAGCGCCCGATCAGCGCGATGATCCGATGCTGGTACTTGCGCACCAGGACATCGAACGCCGCGCTCTCGCCGCGCTGCACGCGCCGGACCAGCTCCAGATCCAGCTCCTGCGGTGTTTCAACCTCGGCCATAACGGGCCGCACTCCTGTCAGCCCAACCGACGTCGGGCGTTATGACCGCTGCTCGCGGAAAAAGTTCAGTCCCCTCGCCAGAGAGGGGCGAACCCGCTTTTAACTTCCGTTCGGATAGCCTGCCCTGAACCGGCGGCGGTGCGAACGCATCACATCCCCAAGCATTGGGATTTGACGCCGAGGAAACAACCTCTGGATCATAGCGATCTTCTCCATACACAACCGGATGGAACGTCCCATGCTTTCAGGCTTCGATGGGCTCCGCTTCAATCATTGGCACACCGAGCTGCGGCAGGACGGCATCGCCGTGCTCAGCCTCGACCGCAAGGACAGCCCCGTCAACGCGATGTCGCAGGACGTGCTGCTGGAACTGGGTGACATCATCGAGCGCCTGGCGATCGATCCGCCCAAGGGCGTGGTGGTGCGCTCGACCAAGCCGGCCGGCTTCATCGCCGGCGCCGACCTGAAGGAATTCCAGGAGTTCGATCGCCGCGGCACCGTCAATGACGCGATCCGGCGTGGCCAGACCGTCTACCAGAAGCTGTCCGAGCTGCCCTGCCCCACCGTGGCCGCCATCCACGGCCACTGCCTGGGCGGCGGCACCGAGCTGGCGCTGGCCTGCCGCTACCGGGTGGCCTCCAACGACGCCTCCACCCGCATCGGCCTGCCGGAAACCCAGTTGGGCATCTTCCCGGGCTGGGGTGGCAGCGCACGCCTGCCGCAGTTGGTCGGCGCCCCGGCGGCGATGGACATGATGCTGACCGGGCGCACCCTGTCGGCCTCGGCCGCGCGCGCGATCGGGCTGGTCGACAAGGTGGCCGCACCTGCGGTGCTGGTGGACGCGGCGGTGTCGCTGGCGCAGTCCGGCACCACCCGGCCGTTCAAGCAACGTGCCACCGCGTGGGCCACCAATACCTGGCTGGCGCGCAAGATCCTGGCCCCGCAGATGGCCAAGCAGGTCGCCCGCAAGGCCAAGAAGGACCAGTACCCGGCGCCGTACGCGCTGATCAGCACCTGGGAGCGCACCGGTGGCAGCCCGATCCAGAAGCGCCTGGACGCCGAGCGCCGCGCGGTGGTCAAGCTGGCCAGCAGCCCGACCGCACGCAACCTGATCCGCATCTTCTTCCTGACCGAACGGCTCAAGGGCCTGGGCGGCAAGGATTCGGGCATCCAGCACGTGCATGTGGTCGGTGCCGGCGTGATGGGCGGTGACATCGCCGCGTGGGCGGCTTACAAGGGCTTCACCGTTACCCTGCAGGACCGCGAGCAGCGCTTCATCGACCCGGCCATGACCCGCGCCCAGGCGCTGTTCGAGAAGAAGGTGAAGGACCCGGCCAAGCGCCCGGAGGTCGCCGCGCGCCTGAAGGCCGACCTGGCCGGCGACGGCGTGGCCCAGGCCGACCTGGTGATCGAGGCCATCATCGAGAACCCGGAGGCCAAGCGTGCGCTGTACCAGTCGCTGGAACCGAAGATGAAGGCCGATGCGCTGCTGACCACCAACACCTCGTCGATCCCGCTGGTCGAGCTGCGCGACCACATCCAGCGCCCGGCGCAGTTCGCCGGCCTGCACTACTTCAACCCGGTCGCGCAGATGCCGCTGGTGGAGATCATCCACCACGACGGCATGGCCCCGGAAACCGAAAAGCGGCTGGCCGCGTTCTGCAAGGCGCTGGGCAAGTTCCCGGTGCCGGTGGCCGGCACCCCGGGCTTCCTGGTCAACCGCGTGCTGTTCCCGTACATGCTGGAAGCGGCCACCGCCTATGCCGAAGGCATCCCCGGCCCGGTGATCGACAGGGCGGCGGTGAAGTTCGGCATGCCGATGGGTCCGATCGAGCTGCTCGACACCGTGGGCCTGGACGTGGCTGCCGGCGTGGGCAAGGAGCTGGCACCGTTCCTGGGCCTGCAGATCCCGGCGGCGCTGGCGACCGTCGAGCAGGACAAGCGCGGCAAGAAGGACGGCCAGGGCATCTATAAGTGGGAAAACGGCCGTGCGGTGAAGCCGGAAGTGGCCAAGGACTACCAGGCCCCGGGTGACCTGGAAGACCGCCTGATCCTGCCCCTGCTCAATGAAGCGGTGGCCTGCCTGCACGACGGCGTGGTCGCCGATGCCGACCTGCTCGACGCCGGCGTGATCTTCGGCACCGGCTTCGCCCCGTTCCGCGGCGGCCCGATCCAGTACATCCGGTCGGCCGGGGCTGATGGCCTGGTCGAGAAACTCAAGGTCCTGCAGGCCCGCCATGGCGACCGCTTCGCGCCGCGCCCGGGCTGGGACCTGCCGGTGCTGCGCGAACCGGTGGCCTGACGGTTCACCCGCCCACCGTGTGGATACGAAAACGGAGCCTGCGAGGGCTCCGTTTTTCTTTCGTGGCCGGTGCGGCTGTCGGCTTCGCGGCCCAGGTCGCTCCTGCCGGCGGGGGCTCAGCGATGGACGTGGCCGTGATGGCCCTGCGCGTCCGGGCCGTGATCGTGATCGTGATCGTGATCGTGATCGTGATCAGCCTGCGGCTTCGGCACGGCGCAGTCATCACCGCAATGGTCGATTTCCATCTGCAACGTCACATGGTCGATCGCGAAGCGCTCGTGCAGCAGGTCAGCCAGCTGGCGACGCAGGTTGTCCTGCTCGCGGCCGTCGGTGATCACCACGTGCGCGGTCAACGCCGGGGTGCTGGATGCCAGCGCCCACACGTGCAGGTCGTGGATTCCCGCCACGCCGTCGTGGCTGCGCAGCGCCTGTTCGATGTCGCCCAGCACCACGCCCTTCGGCACGCCTTCGAGCAGCACGTTGATCGCATCACGCAGCAGCACCCAGGTGCGCGGGATCACCCACAGGCCGATCAGCACCGCCAGGATCGGGTCGACCAGGGTCCAGCCGGTGAAGTGGATGATCAGGCCGCCGGCGATCACCGCCACCGAACCGAGCATGTCGCTCCACACTTCCAGGTAGGCCCCCTTGATGTTCAGGCTCTCGCCGCTGCCGGCGCTGAGCAGGCGCATGGCGATCAGGTTGACCACCAGGCCGAACGCGGCCACCCACATCATGCCGGTCGAGGCGATTGCCTGCGGTTCGCGGAAGCGATCGACGGCTTCCCACAGGATGTACAGGCCCACGCCGAACAGCAGCAGGCCATTGACCACCGCTCCCAGCGCCTCCAGGCGGGCGTAGCCATAGGTGCGGCGGGCGTCGGGTGGGCGTCGGCTCAGGCGCACGGCGGTCAGCGCGATCACCAGGCCGATGGCGTCGGTAGCCATGTGCGCCGCATCGGACAACAGCGCCAAGCTGTTGGTCCAGAACGCGCCCACCACTTCGACGATGAGGTAGGACGTGGTCAGGCCCAGCGCCCACCACAAGGGCTTCTCGTGGCGGATCTCGCTGGGCAGGTGGTTGTGGTCGTGGCTCATGGCAGGCTCCAGGAAACGGGGCCAGCTTAGTCAGGCGCGTGCGGCGGAGACTATTACATCGCCGCACGCGCCCATGCGCGGGTTCAGCGCGGGCCGAGCACGGTCTGCAGGTCGGCCCCCTGCGGCAGGCCCGAGCGCATCTGCACCGTGCCATCAGCGTCCTTGAACACGATGCCCGGCGTTCCCTGGAACCCCAGTTCCATCATCAACATCTCGTTGGCGCGCAGCTGGGCCTGCACCTCGGCCGGCACGCTCGCCAACGGCTTGATGCCGCCCTTGGCGAAGTTGCGCTCGTTCTCCAGCAGCGCCTGCTCCGGCGATGCCGCTGCCAGGATGGCGGCAGCCTTGTTGGCGCTGTCCTGGCGGATCACGCCGACCAGGATCTCGCGGATCTGCACCTTGCCCGCCTCCACCCACGGCCGCGCGGCTTCCCAGAAGTGGTTGCAGTACGGGCAGTTCGGGTCGCTGAAGGCATAGATCACGCGCGGGGCGTCGGCCTTGCCGTCTGCCACCCAATGGCTGGCTTCCACCTTGCTCCATGCCTGCGCGCCCATCGGGCCGGACACCAGTTCCTTCAACTTGCCGGCACCGATGTCCTCGCCCTTGGCGTTGACGAGCGTGCCGACCACCGCGTACTGGCCATCCTTGGACACGTAGACCGCCAGCGGTTGCTGGCCTGCCGCACCGGCGTAGCCGGTCAGGCCCAGCGGTGTTTCGAAGGTACCCATGAACTCCACGCCCTGCGTGCGCAGCGTCCGGATCACTTCCGGCTCATTGGCCTGGCCCGGCGTGGCGGCGGACGCAGCAGGTGCCTGCGCCTTGGCCGGCTCGGCATCACGCGCACAGGCTGCCGGCACGAGCGCGGCGGTGGCCAACAGGAACAACATCGAACGGGGGCGGATCATCATCAACCTCGTCATCAGGATTTGGAATTCATTGCAGCTCACGCAGGCGCGTTTCCAGCGTTGCCCGCGACAGTTCGCCCATGTGCACGTCGCGCAGACGGCCATCGGCGCCAAAGAACAGGGTCGTCGGCAATGCGCGTGCACCGGTCTGCTGCATCACCGCCGAGTCCGCGTCGAGCAGTACGTTCTCCAGCCCGAGCTGGCCCGACTGCAGGAAGTCGATGACCTCCTCCGCTGTTTCGCCCTGGTTGGCGAACACGAAATCGACCGATGCATGCGCCTTCTGCGCGGCAGCCAGCACCGGCATCTCGCGCCGGCACGGGCCGCACCAGGTCGCCCACAGGTTGATCACCACCGGCTTTCCGGCGAAGGCCGTGAGCGGCGCCGGTTGCCCCTGCAGGTCCTGCAGCACCGTTTCGGGCAAGGGAATGGAAGCACGCTGCAACGCGAACAGGCTCATGCCACCAATGGCCCAGAACGCCGCACCCGCGGCCAACCCCAGCAACACCGGCTTGCGCGGCCCCCCCGCACGCGTCTTCCACAACGCATACGCGGCAGCCACCAGCACGCCGGCCCAGATCGACCAGCCGCCATCGCCGAGGCGGATGATCGACAGTGGCTGGGACAGATAGTCCGACGCATGCAGGAGCACATGCACCAGGCGCGCGCCCAGCAGCGCCAGCAACAGCGCATCGAGCACGACCGCGCCGGTGCGGGTACGCAGGCCGTCGACGGCCGGGACCAATGCACGCGCGAAAAACCACGCAATGGCAAACGCCACCAGCGCGATCACTGCCATCATCGGGAACGGCCCGGCGCTAATCACTGCGCGCTCCGCATATCAGGAAAAGCCATGCAAACAGATTGGACGGCAGTTGGAGACTTCCGCACACTACTTCCTAAAGTTACCGTTGAATTTGCCGATACAGGGCACCTGCCTGCCGGCGGTTGCCTATCCTACGCATGAAACCCGCATCTCCCCACTCCTGCGATCCCGAGGCTTGCCCGCTGGTTGCTGGCTGGCAACACAGCCTGGCCGCCGCAGGCCCCGCCGCCCATGCACTGCTGGCCGCGATCGCCAGCGACCACGCCCCGGCATTGGCGGCCCATTTCTACAAGGTCATGCTGAACGACAGCCGTGCATCACGCTCGATGTCGCACGACCAGGTGCGGGTGCGATTGCAGCCGGCGATGCAGCGCTGGCTGACCGGACTGCTGGGCGCAACGCCGGACGACGTCGAGCAATTGCTGGCCGCGCAACGCGTGATCGGCGACGTGCATGCACGCGTGGGCATCCCGGTGGACCTGGTCACGCGTGGCACACGCGTACTGAAGCAACGCATCTTCAGCCTGATCGTGGAGCAGGCCGGGCACGGCGAAACCGCGCACGCGGCAATCGCCAGCCTGACCGCATCCTTCGACATCGCGCTGGAAGGCATGACCCTGGCCTACTCCAACGCCCGCGAGCGTTCCTCGCGCACGGATGCCGCCTACCGGCTGTTCTCGCTGGTGCAGAACGTCAGCACCGAGCGCGAGCGCCAGCGTGCACTGCTGCTGGACTGGGAGAACACCCTGCTCTACGCCCTGGCAAGCACGGGCCGGATGCCCGGCTTCCAGTCATTGGCGCGTTCGGAGTTCGGCCTGTGGTTCACCCACAAGGGCATTCCCAGCTTTGGCGAGAGCACCGAGACCAACCAGATCCTCCACCTGATCGCGGAAGTGGACCGGCTGCTGGAGCACACGCTCTCCAGCCACGAGGACGCCGCCCTGCGCTCCGCGCAGCTGCAGGACGTACGCATGAAGGTGGGCCAGGTGCGCAACCTGCTCGGCATGCTGTTCGAGCGCATCGGCGAGCTGGATGCCGGCTGCGATGCGCTGACCAACCTGCTCAACCGCCGCTTCCTGCCCACCGTGCTGCGCAGGGAGATCGAACTGGCCGAGAAATCGGCAGGCAGCTTCGCCGTGCTGCTGCTGGACCTGGACCACTTCAAGCACATCAACGACACGCACGGCCATGAATCCGGCGACCGCGCACTGCAGCATGTGGCCGGCGTCCTGACCCAGTTCACCCGTGGCAGCGACTACGTGTTCCGGTACGGCGGCGAAGAGTTCGTCGTGGTGCTGGTCGCGGTCGACCAGCGCCAGGCGCTGGTGATCGCCGAAGGGCTGTGCCGCCGCATCGCCGATTCACCGGTGGCCCTGGCCGACGGGCAGTTGCTGGACGTCAGCTCCAGCATCGGCGTGGCGATGTATGACGGCCACCCCGACTACGAGCGGGTGATGGCGCGCGCCGACGCGGCGATGTACCAGGCCAAGAAGCAGGGCCGCAACCGCGTCGTACTCGGCGATGAAGGACTGCCGACCGCCCCGGGCCGGGCCGCGTTGCTGCGCGGCTGAGGCCGACCATCGGCACATGCCAGGCGGCACGGCGGCGGCATATGCTCGGAGTCGATGCCGCCCACCTCCGCCGCCCGCTCCCTGCCGATGTCCCTGCTCCGCGCCGCCACCCTGCTGCTGTGCCTGTTCCCGATGATCGCGGCAGCCGCCGAACCAGTGGCGCCTGCCGAACACGTCGATGCCGATGGGCCCTATGTGTTCCGCAACGGAAAGCGGTTGCAGGCGCACTGGATCTGCGATGACCAGGTGGTCTCGCGCACGCTGCGGCAGCACCTGCGCGGCGCGCGGCTGCCACCGCGATGCGGCTATCCCCATCCCCTGCGCCTGGCCGCACCGGTTGCATCGGCGGCTGCCGTACTGCCCGCGGTGCCGCGCATCGTGGCGGTCTCCGACATCCATGGCCAGTACGATCTGCTGGTCCGCCTGCTGCGCGCACACCATGTGATCGACGCACGGGATCGCTGGTCGCTGGGCCGCGACACCCTGGTGGTGGCCGGCGATGTGTTCGACCGGGGCCCGCAGGTGACCGAAGCCTTCTGGCTGCTCTACAGCCTGCAGCAGCAGGCCGCCGACGCCGGTGGCGCGGTGCATTTCGTCCTTGGCAACCACGAAACGATGGTGCTCTACGACGACCTGCGCTACGTCAACCCCAAGTACCTGCGCAGTGCGCAGCGGTTGGGGCGCAGCTACCCGGACCTGTACGGTGCCGACTCGGTGATCGGGCAATGGCTGCGCACCCGCCCGGTGCTGCTGCGCATCGGCGACACGCTGTTCCTGCACGGCGGCATTGCACCGGAAGCGGTACAGATGGCGCTGGCGCCGGAGTCGACCAACGCGGCCTACCGCGCGTCGCTGGGCAGGCCCAAGGCCGAGGTGAAGGCGGACCCGGCCACTGCACCGCTGTACGACGGCAAGACCAGCCCGATCTGGTATCGCGGCTACTTCGATGGCCGCCTGGATGCCGGTGGGGTGCAACAGGTGCTCGACCAGCTCGATCTGCGCCGCATCGTGGTCGGTCACACCTCGATGCCGCATGTCAGCCAGTTCCACGATGGGCGCGTGATCGCCATCGACAGCAGCATCAAGGACGGCCAAAGCGGGGAACTGCTGTTCATCGAGAACGACCAGCTCAGCCGCGGGCTGCTGGATGGCAGCCGTGTGCCGCTGGCCGAAGGCACCCTCGACGCGGGCGACTGACGCCCAGCCCACGCCGAAGTGTTGCAATCCGCAACACCCGCGGCCCAGGCCCGGGCGGTTTCCGGTACCGCCCACGCTCACGGATTCTCTCCCGCACGGAAGCCGGTCACGCCTTGCCCGCATCACAAGGGGCGTGTGCGGCTGCCCATCGCCGGATTTCGACTTTTTTCGGTTTGTTTCACATTCCTGTTATGAAATCTGGGCCAACGTGACCGAGGGGGGAACGTCGCCGGACATCGGGAACTGCCAGGCGAACACACTGAAAACAGAAGCCGCGCACGGGCCAGCGCCTGTCGCGACGTGGTGTTTTGCATAGCTTGGGACAGGCGATGAAACCACGAAAACTTGCGATGCTGCCGTTGCTCCTGGCCCCGGGAGCCGCCCTCGCCCAGGACTCCGTCGGTGCCCTGAGGCAGGAGATCACCCAGGTGCAGGCACACCTGCAGGCCCTGACCGCGCGCCTGGACGCGCTGGAACGCGAACAGGGCAAGGATCCACCGCCATACACGCCAACAAGCCCGTCGCCCGCGCAAGCACCTGATACGCAGGCGACGGCGCCTCTGGCGCAGGCTGAAACCGCAGCGTCCCCCACCCGTGGCGCGGCCGCCGCACCGTCCATCCTGCCGCCACGCGATTCGGTCGCCGACCCGTCCACGGCGGCATCGCGCCCGGACAACGCGCCCTCGCCCACCGATCCGGAACTGAAGGGCTTCTTCGCCATCCCCGGCACCGAGACCCTGATCCGCCTGGGCGGCTACGCCAAGCTCGATGCCATCGCCGACAGCCGCGCGGCCGGTGACAACCAGCAGTTCGTCACCTCCTCCATCCCGGTCGGCGGCCCGCATCGCGATGTCTCGCATTTCGACATGCATGCCAAGCAGACACGCTTCAGCTTCGAGGCGCGCCGCCCAACCACCCACGGCAACCTGCGCTTCTACCTGGAGAACGACTTCTTCGGCAGCAGCGACAGCTATGAATTCCGCCTGCGCCATGCCTACGGGCAGCTGGGCAACACCTATGCCGGCTACGGCTATTCCACGTTCATGGATGCCGACTCGCTGCCGGACACCCTGGATTTCGCCGGACCCGGTGCGGCCGGCTACCTGTTGGTGGCCGGCATCCACCACAGCTTCGCGCTGGGCAAGGGCAACACCCTGACCCTCGCTGCCGAAGACCCCGATTCACAGCTGGCCAACCCCGGCGATGCCGACGTCAGCACCGAGCGGCTGCCCGACATCAGCCTGGTCGCACGCATGGAGCGCGACTGGGGCCACCTGCAACTTGGCGCGGTCGCGCGTAGCCTCGGCTATGACGGCGATGGGCGCAGCGACCGTGTCTTCGGCGGTGGCCTGCAGTTGAGCGGCTCGTTTGCCATCGCCGAACGCGACCTGCTGTTGTTCGGCGTGGTCGGCGGCAAGGGCATCAGCCGCTACACCGCCGACCTCACCGGCTCGGGGCTGGATGCGGCGATCAACGCCAACGGCCAGCTCAAGGCGCTGCCGCTGTATGGCGGCTTCTTCGGCTACACCCACTACTGGTCGGACATGTGGCGCTCGAACCTGATCTACGGCCAACTGCATCTGGACGACGCCGACGCGCTGGCCCGCGATGCCTTCCTTCGCAGCCAGTACGGCGCGCTCAACCTGATCTGGAGCCCTGCCCCGTCCTGGACGATGGGCATGGAGGTGCTTTACGGCCAGCAGCGCCTGCAGGACGGCCGCAGCGCGGACACCCTGCGCGTGCAGGGCAGCCTGCAGTACAGCTTCATCAAGTAGCCAGCCCGCACGCCGGCAGCAGCGCGGCCGGCCGCCAGCTATCGAGAACGTCCACCGCCTTTCCCTGTAATCACACCGGCATCCCCGGTGAAAGGAGATACCCATGGCAGGTCAGAAGAAAATCGGCGTGGTCGGTGCAACCTTCCTGGTCGCCGGCAACATGATGGGCTCGGGCGTGTTCCTGCTGCCCTCCAGCCTGGCCAAGATCGGCACCGCCTCGATCTGGGGCTGGCTGATCACCACCGCCGGCGCACTGCTGCTGGCGTTCGTGTTCGCCAAGCTCGGCAAGCTCGCCCCGCAGGCCGGCGGCCCCTATGCCTACGCACGTGACTGGTTCGGCCCGTACATGGGCTTCCAGACCAATACCATCTACTGGTTCGCCAACTGGATCGGCAACGTGGCCATCCCGATCGCGGCGGTGGGCTACTTCAGCTACTTCTTCCCGATCCTGTCCCAACCGCTGCCGCGCTGCATCGCGGTGCTGCTGCTGGTGTGGGCGCTGAGCTTCGCCAACGTGATCGGCCCGGCCTTCGTCAGCCGCGTGCAGACGGTGACCACCAGCTTCGCGCTGGTGCCGATCCTGGGCATCGCGATCTTCGGCTGGTTCTTCTTCGACCCGACCATCTTCAAGGGCGCCTACAACGTCTCCGGCGAGTCCAACTTCGGCGCGGTGTCCAGCGCCGCTGCGCTGACGCTGTGGGCCTTCATCGGCGTGGAATCGGCCTCGGTCACCGCCGGCGTGGTCGAGAACCCGGAGAAGAACGTCGCCCGTGCCACGCTTGCCGGGGTATTCCTCGCGGCGATCGCCTACATCGCCAGCTCCTCGGTGATCATGGGCATGGTGCCGAACGCGGACCTGCAGGTCTCCGACGCGCCGTTCGCCCTGGCCGCGGCCAATGCGGTCGGTGGATGGGGCGGTGCGCTGGTCAGCCTGTGCGCCTTCATCGGTGCGGCCGGTTCGCTCGGCGGCTGGATCCTGCTGACCGCGCAAAGCGCCAAGGCGGCCTCTGACGACGGGCTGTTCCCCAGCATCTTCAGCAAGATCAACAAGGACGAAGTGCCGGTCAAGGGCGTGCTGATCGTGGCGGTGCTGATGACCCTGGCGGTGCTGATCACCTCCACCTCGGAAACCGCGTCGGCGCAGTTCGACGTCATCACCTCCGCGGCGGTGGTGCTGACCCTGCTGCCCTACATCTACTCCTGCGTGGCCTGCTACTTCGTGGTGGAGCGCTCGCACACGCTGGTACATACCGGCGCGTTCTGGGTGCTGACCAGCATCACGGTGGTGTATTGCCTGTGGGCCATCTTCGGCTCGTCCGGCACGATCGTGCAGTACGCGTTCCTGTTCGTGCTGTTCATCACCGTCTTCTATCCCTTCTTCAGCGAAGAACGCCGCAAGCAACGGCTTGCCCGCTTCTCGCCCACCGGCACGCCGCGTGCCGCTTCGAACTGAATCCCCCGCTCGGTAGAAAAGGAAACCACCATGTACTTCAAGTCCCTGGACTATCCCATCGTCATCATCGACGCGGACTACGAGTCGCCGCGCATCAACGGCATCCTGATCCGCGCCCTGGCCGACGAGCTGCGCCACAACGACCAGCGCGTGCTGTGCGGCCTGACCCTGGATGACGCGCGCGCCGGCGCACGCACCTACGTGGCTGCCTCGGCGGTGTTGATCTCCATCGACGGCACCGAGGAGAACGACGACCAGTTCCAGCAGCTGCTCGCCTTCCTGCGCGAGCAGAGCAAGCGCCGCGCCGACCTGCCGGTGTTCCTGTACGGCGACCGCCGTACCATCGAGAAGGTGCCGAGCAAGCTGCTCAAGTACGTGCACGGCTACATCTTCCTGTTCGAGGACACCAAGAGCTTCATCGCCCGCCAGGTGATGCGCGCGGCCGAAGACTACATGGCCAAACTGCTGCCGCCGTTCTTCAAGGCCCTGATCCACCACGCCGCCGAGTCCAACTATTCCTGGCATACCCCCGGCCACGCCGGTGGCGTGGCGTTCACCAAGTCGCCGGTGGGCCGTGCGCTGCACCAGTTCTACGGCGAGAACACGCTGCGCAGCGACCTGTCGATCTCGGTCCCGGAACTCGGCTCGCTGCTCGACCACACCGGCCCGATCCGCGACGCCGAAGCCGAGGCCGCGCGCAACTTCGGCGCCGACCACACCTTCTTCGTCACCAACGGCACCTCCACCGCCAACAAGATCGTCTGGCACGGCACCGTGGCGCGCGGCGACATCGTTTTCGTGGACCGCAACTGCCACAAGTCGCTGCTGCACTCGCTGATCATGACCGGCGGCATCCCGGTGTACTTCACCCCCAGCCGCAACGCGCACGGCATCATCGGCCCGATCAGCCTGGACCAGTTCTCCGGCGAGGCGCTGCAGCGGATGATCCAGGCCAACCCGCTGGCCAGCAAGGCGGCCAAGCCGGGTGCCAAGCCGCGCATCGCGGTGGTCACCAACTCCACCTATGACGGCCTCTGCTACAACGCCGAGAAGATCGCCGACAACCTCGGCACCGCGGTGGACTTCCTGCACTTCGACGAAGCCTGGTACGGCTACGCCGCGTTCCACCCGTTCTACGAGAACCACTACGGCATGGCCAAGGGCAAGCCGCGCGAGCAGGACGCGATCATCTTCACCACCCAGTCCACGCACAAGCTGCTGGCCGCGTTCTCGCAGGCCTCGATGATCCACGTGCGCAATGCCGCCACCCGTGAGCTGGATGCCGAGCGGTTCAACGAATCGTTCATGATGCACACCTCCACCAGCCCGCACTACGGCATCATCGCCTCCTGCGATGTCGCCTCGAAGATGATGGAAGGCGAGGCCGGGCGGTCGCTGGTGCAGGAGATGCACGACGAGGCGGTGGCGTTCCGGCGGTCGATGCTGCATGTCAGCGAGGACCTGGGCCGGGACGAATGGTGGTTCAAGGTCTGGCAGCCCGATGGCGTGGAGCGCACGCTGGCCCATGAGGACAGCAGCAAGCCGATGGTCACTTCGCGGCCTGACTGGTACCTGCGTCCGGACGCCCGCTGGCACGGCTTCGACAACCTGGCCGATGACTACGTACTGATCGATCCGGTCAAGGTCACCCTGCTCACGCCGGGCCTGTCGATGGACGGGGAAATGGGCAAGCTGGGCATCCCGGCCGCGGTGCTGAGCAAGTTCCTGTGGACCCGCGGCATCACCGTGGAGAAGACCAACCTGTACTCGGTGCTGTTCCTGTTCTCGATGGGCATCACCAAGGGCAAGTGGAGCACGCTGGTCACCGAGCTGATGGCGTTCAAGGACCTCTACGACGCCAATGCCCCCTTGAGCCAATCGCTGCCCAACCTGATCCAGGACCACCCGGCCGCCTACGCCAACTGGGGCCTGCGCGACCTGTGCGAGGCGCTGCACGCCTTCAACCGGGAGTTCCGCGTGGCCGAGGTCATGCGCGAGATGTACGTGGACCTGCCCGAGCCGGTAATGACGCCGGCCGAGGCTTACAACCACCTGGTGCGCGGCGAGATCGAACGCGTGGACATCGACCAGATCAGCGGCCGGGTGGCCGGCACGATGCTGGTGCCCTATCCGCCGGGCATCCCGACCATCATGCCGGGCGAGCGTTTCGGCGCGCAGGATGAACCGATCATCCAGTCGCTGCGCATCGCCCGCGAGCAGAACGCGCGCTTCCCCGGCTTCGAGTCGGACGTGCATGGGCTGATCATCGACGACAGCGGCGCGCAGCCCAGCTACAAGGTGGAGGTCCTGAAGCTGTAACCGCCGGCGCGGCGCAGGGGATATGGCAAGCGCCCTCACCCCCAACCCCTCTCCCACCTGCGGGAGAGGGGCTCTGGCACGGCAGACGCGCGTTCCTGCTTCGGTGGGTTGCAAGGAAACGGCGATGCCCGCGCCGCTCCCTTCTCCCGCCCCGGCGGGAGAAGGTGCCCGCCAGGGCGGATGAGGGTGCTTTGTGCGTTCCACGTCAGCCCGCCCGCAACCAGAGTGAGCTCTGCCATCCCCCGGAGAAGCGGCTACGATGCGGGCGACACCCGCCGCCCCCGCGATGACGGGAACCAACGGATGCACCACGGCACGCCTTGATGACCAGCACCGGCCAGGAACAACGCGTCTTGCAACTGTCGATCGCGGCGACCGTCCTGGTCGCGGCGATCGGTTTCTTCGGGGGCCTGCTGGCACGGTCGCAGGCGATCCTGTTCGACGGCATCTACAGCCTGGTCGATGTCGCGCTGACCCTGGTCGCGCTGGCGGTACTGCGGTTGATGGCCAACGAACAGAGCCCGCGCTTCCAGTACGGGTTCTGGCACCTGGAACCGATGGTCGAGGCATTGGGCGGCGCAATCCTGAGCCTGGCCTGCATCTATGCGCTGGCCAATGCCGTCATCGGCTTCAGCGATGGCGGGCACGAGACACGGCTCGGCCCCGGCCTGGCCTGGGCGGCATTGCTGGCGGTGGTCGACCTGGTCATGGCGGTCTGGATCGGCCGCCACGCCCGTCGCCTGCAATCCGGTTTGCTGGCCCTGGATGCGCGTGCGTGGCTGCTGACCGGGCTGATGAGCCTGGCGGTGGTGCTGTCCTTCCTCATCGCCTTTGCCCTGCGCGGTGGCGCACACGCGCATTGGATCCCCTACATCGACCCGCTGGTGCTGGCCGCGATCAGCGTGGTGGCATTGCCGGTGCCGCTGCGCGCGGCATGGAAGGCCGCCCGTGAGGTGCTGCAGGTGGCCCCGGACGACCTGGACCGACGGGTGCGTGAGGTCATGCAGCAGTTCGTCGACGAACACGGTTTCGACGGCTTCACCAGCCACGTCGCCAAGATCGGGCGCATGCAGTTCATCGAGATCCACGTGCTGACCCGGCCGGACGCCCGGCTTGGCAGCATCGGCGACGTCGACCGCCTGCGCGACGGCATCGCCAACCGCCTGGACGCCCGCTCGGGCCGCTTCTGGCTGACGATCGACTTCACCTCCGACCCGGCCTGGACATGAGCACCTCCGCCCCGCGCAAGATGGGCCTGACCATGGCCACCATGCTGGTCGCCGGCAACATGATCGGCACCGGCGTGTTCCTGCTGCCGGCCAACCTGGCCACGGTCGGCAGCATCTCCTCCTTCGGCTGGATGATCGCCACCGCCGGGGCGATCGCGCTGGGCCTGGTGTTTGCCCGCCTGTCGCAACTCAACCCGCAGCCGGGCGGGCCCTATGCCTATGCGCGTGACACGTTCGGCAACTACATCGGCTTCGTCAGCAACTACGCCTACTGGTTCGGCAACTGGATCGGCAACGTCGCCATCGCGCTGGTGGTCACTGGCTACCTGAGCCAGCTGTGGCCCTGGCTGGAAGGCATCTACCCGCGGCTGGGCTTCACCCTGGCGGTGATCTGGCTGCTGAGCCTGGCCAACGCACGCGGCGCCCGCTGGATCGGCGCGCTGGAGACCGGCACCCTGTTGCTGGCGTTGGTCCCGATCCTGGGCATCGCCATCGCCGGCTGGTGGTGGTTCGACCCGGACCTGTTCCGCGCCGGCTGGAACGTCAGCGGCATGAGCGACAGTGCCGCGATCTCGCGCAGCGCTTCGATCGCGCTGTGGGCCTTCATGGGCGTGGAGAGCGCGGCGGTCTCGGCCGACGTCATCGACGACCCGCGCCGCAACATCCCGCTGGCCACCCTGTTCGGGTTGGCATTGGCAGCGGTGATCTACGTCAGCTGCTCGCTGGTGATCATGGGCATGCTGCCGATGGAACAGCTGCGCGACTCCTCGGCACCGTTCGCCGAGGTGGCCAGGCTGATGATCGGCCCGTGGGGCGTGGTGGTGATCGCGCTGTGCGCCATCTTCAAGTCCGTGGGCGCGCTGGGCGGCTGGATGCTGCTGGTCGGGCAGTCGGCCAAGGCGGCCGCCGAGGATGGCCTGTTCCCGCGCGTGTTCTGCCGGCTCAACCGGCATGGCATGCCCGGCACCGGCCTGATGATCGTGGCGGTGCTGATGAGCGGGCTGCTGCTGGTCACCTCCTCGCCCACCCTGGCCCGCCAGTTCGACCAGCTCACCAACATCGCGGTGCTGCTGACCATCATCCCCTACCTGTTCTCGGCCGGCGCGCTGGTCGCGACCACGCTGGAGCGCAACGAGCAGGGCGCGCTGCGCGCCGGCTGCCTGTTCATCGCCGCCACCGCCGTGGCCTATTGCCTGTATGCGCTGGTTGGCGCCGACGCCCAATTGCTGGCCTACGCCACCGTCGCCCTGCTGTTCAGCGCGGCGGTGTACCCGTTCTTCCGCCAGCGCCTGCACTCGCAGGGCAACCAGGACTGACCCCGGCCGGCTCGCCCGGCCTCCCGCTTCGTCCTGCCCGCGCCCAGCCACTACAATGCCCCCTTTGTGGCAGCCCCCTGCCCGGCTATCGAAGTGGAATGCGCGTGACCGAGAAGAAGCCCGAACACACCCCGTTGATGAAGCAGTTCTTCGCAGCCAAGGCCGACTACCCGGACCTGCTGCTGTTCTTCCGGATGGGCGATTTCTACGAACTGTTCTACGACGACGCGCGCAAGGCCGCGCGCCTGCTGGACATCACCCTGACCCAGCGCGGCAGCTCGGGCGGTGCGCCGATCCCGATGGCCGGCGTGCCGGTGCATGCCTACGAAGGCTACCTGGCACGGCTGGTGGCGCTGGGCGAATCGGTGGCGATCTGCGAGCAGATCGGCGACCCGGCGCTGGCCAAGGGGCTGGTCGAGCGCAAGGTGGTGCGCATCGTCACCCCCGGTACCGTCACCGACGAAGCCCTGCTCGATGAACGCCGCGACACCCTGCTGATGGCGCTGTCACGGACCAAGGCCGGCTACGGGCTGGCCTGGGCCGACCTGGCCGGCGGTCGCTTCCTGGTCAACGAAGTGGAGACCGACGACGCCCTGGAAGCCGAGCTGGCCCGCCTGGAACCGGCCGAGCTGCTGGTGCCCGACGAGGAGGACTGGCCCGAGTTCCTGCGCCAGCGCAGCGGCGTGCGCCGGCGTGCGCCGTGGCTGTTCGACGCCGACAGCGGCCGCCGCCAGCTGCTGAACTTCTTCAAGCTGCACGACCTCACCGGTTTCGGCATCGACGACAAGCCGCGTGCTACCGCCGCGGCCGGTGCGCTACTCGGCTACGTCGAGGAAACCCAGAAGCAGCGCCTGCCGCACCTGACCTCGATCGCGATGGAGAACGCCGGCGAGGCGATCGCGATGAATGCCGCCACCCGCCGTCACCTGGAGCTGGACACGCGCGTGGATGGCGACACCCGCAACACCCTGCTCGGCGTGCTGGACAGCACCGTCTCGCCGATGGGCGGGCGCCTGCTGCGGCGCTGGCTGCACCGTCCGCTGCGCCTGCGCAACGTGCTGCAGCAGCGCCACCACGCCGTGGCCACGCTGATCGACCGCGGTACCGATGCCGACCTGCGCGAGAGCTTCCGTGCGCTGGGCGACATCGAACGCATCCTCACCCGCATGGCGCTGCGCTCGGCACGCCCGCGTGACTTCTCCACCCTGCGCGACGGCCTGGGCCTGCTGCCGGCCATCAATGCGCAGCTGGATGGACTGGACTCCCCGCGGCTGCAACAGCTACGCGCCGAACTAGGCTCGCACGACGAAAGCGCGCAGCTGCTGGCCAGCGCCATCGCCGAACAACCGCCACTGAAGCTGTCCGACGGCGGCGTGATCGCCGAGGGCTATGACGCCGAGCTGGACGAACTGCGCCGGCTGTCCACCCACGCCGACCAGTTCCTGATCGACCTGGAACTGCGCGAGCGCGAGGCCAGCGGCATCGCCACGCTGAAGGTCGGCTACAACCGCGTGCACGGCTACTACATCGAGATCAGCAAGGGCCAGGCCGACAAGGCGCCGGTGCACTACACCCGCCGCCAGACCCTGACCAACGCCGAGCGCTACATCACCGAGGAGCTGAAGAGCTTCGAGGACAAGGTGCTGTCCGCGCGCGAGCGTTCGCTCAGCCGCGAGAAACTGTTGTACGAAGGCCTGCTCGACACCGTCGGCGAACACCTGGAGCCGCTCAAGCGCTGCGCGGCAGCACTCAGCGAGCTGGACGTACTGGCCGCCTTCGCCGAACGCGCGCAGGCGCTGGACTGGGCGCAGCCCGAACTGCAGGACGAACCCTGCCTGCGCATCGAGCGCGGCCGTCACCCGGTGGTCGAGGCGGTGCGGGATGCACCGTTCGAGCCAAACGACATCGACCTGCACCCGGACCGCCGCATGCTGGTCATCACCGGCCCGAACATGGGCGGCAAGTCGACCTACATGCGCCAGAACGCGCTGATCGTGCTGTTGGCGCACATCGGCAGCTTCGTGCCGGCCAGCCGTGCGCTGATCGGCCCGATCGACCGCATCCTGACCCGCATCGGCGCCGGCGACGACCTGGCCAAGGGCCAGTCCACCTTCATGGTGGAAATGGCCGAGACCAGCTACATCCTGCACCACGCCACCGCGCATTCGCTGGTGCTGATGGACGAGATCGGCCGCGGCACCTCCACCTACGACGGCCTGGCGCTGGCCGATGCGGTGGCCCGCCACCTGGCCTACCAGAACCGCTGCTACACCCTGTTCGCTACGCATTACTTCGAATTGACCGCATTGGCCGACGAGAGCCACGAAGGCGGCGCCAGCGGCATCGCCAACGTGCACCTGGATGCGGTGGAGCACACCGACAAGAACGGTGGCGAGCGGCTGGTGTTCATGCATGCGGTGAAGGACGGCCCGGCCAACCGCAGCTTCGGCCTGCAGGTGGCGGCGCTGGCCGGCCTGCCGCGTGCGACGGTAGCGCAGGCGCGGCGTCGCCTGGCCGAACTGGAGCAACGCGGCGGCGAGACCCAGTCCGCCGCGATGGCACCGCAGGCACTGGATGCACCGCAGCAGTTCGGGCTGTTCGCCGCCCCGAGCTCGGCCGCGCTGGATGCACTGCAGGCGATCGATCCGGACGAGCTGACGCCCAAGCAGGCGCTGGAAGCGCTGTACCGCGTGAAGTCGTTGTTGTAACGAAATACCGAGGGCCGCGAAAGCGGCCCTCGATGTATCCAGACACAGTTCGCGACCGAGGCCGCTCCTGCGATGACGGGCTCAGGCTGCGCTGGCAGTCACCAGCGCATCATCCAGCTCACCCGCACGCACCGACGCCGGTCGCTGCAGATGGACTGCGCAGTAATCCGTGAACACCGGCTTGGCCTCCAGCTCGCCGACACGCATGTAGTAGCTCAGGAAGGAGGCCATATACAGATCAGCGACGGTGAAGCTATCCCCGACCAGATAGCGCTTGCCGGCCACCGCCGTTTCCAATGTGTGCATCAGGTCCTCGGCGGTGCCATAACCTGCTTCCATTGGCGGTGCCAGCGAGCCATGACGACGATCGGTGACGAAAGCCTCCAGCGGCCCGGCCGCAAATAGCACCCAGCGGTAGCAGGCACCGCGCTCGGCGCTGCCCACCGGCGGCAACAATCCCTTCCAGGGCGCCAGATCCGCAAGATGCAGGCAGATCGCTGCGTTCTCGGTAATGACCGTACTGCCCTGCAGCAACGCCGGGACCTTGCCCATGGGATTGAGCGCCAGGTACTGCGCGGACTTCATGCTGGTGCCGTACTCCAGTATCACCGCGTCGTAGCGCAAACCCGTTTCCTCCAGCATCCAACGGGTGATGCGCCCGCGCGATTGCGGATGGGTATGGAACGTGAGCGTGTCGGACATGTCAGGCACCTGCCTTGTAAGGAGCCTGCAGTGTGCGCAGGGCCTGCTGACAGCGGTTGTCAGCAGTCAACGCGGACCGCGCTGCAAGCACTCCTGGTTCCAGCGCCGCAACAAGCGATGACGCTGCTCCGGATAACGCTGGCCGGTGTCCTCCAGCCAGACCATGCGGTCGGCGCGGAAGTGGCGGAAATCACCACGCATCTCGCACCATGCGGCCAGCAGGCGGATCTCGGCCAGGAAGGCCATGGCGAAGGGCCAGATCACCCGCTCGCTGGCGCGCCCCTCCCCATCGCGGTAATGGATGCGCACCGCGTTGCCGGCACGGATCGCACGGCGCAACGCCGGCAGCCACGGCTCCGGTTCGGCTGCATGCCATTGCGGTGCGAACAGGCCACTGGTCTCCACCTGCAGGCGCAGCCCTTCCGGCAACACGCCCGTCATCCGCTCCAGCGCCGCGCCTGCGGCCACCGCCAGCTCCGGGTCGGCGTGCGACGCCACCCAGCGCGCGCCGAGCACCAGTGCTTCCAGCTCCTCGGCCGAGAACATCATCGGCGGCAGCAGGAAGCCGGCACGCAGCTGGTAACCGATGCCCGGGTCACCGACGATGTCGGCCCCCTGCCCGCGCAGTGCGTCGATATCGCGGTACACCGTGCGCAGGCTGACGCCGAGCCGGTCGGCCAGTTGCGCACCGCGCACCGGCTTGCGGCGTCGGCGCAGTTCATCAAGCAGGTGCAGCAGGCGGGTGGCGCGTTGGCTCATGCCGGTGACCGGGAAACGGGGGCGCACAGCATAGCCGCCACACCCGCCCCTGCACCGCGCCATGTTGCGATGCGATGACCGAGGCGAGGCAGCGGAAAGACAACAGCCGGCACAGATGCATTTCCGGGCGGTGATAGATGAATGCTATCAATGCGAACGGATCATTTGATTGTCCATTTCACCTGCCCGTGGCTACAGTCGGTCCAAGATGTCCCACTAGCCAGCAGGAGCCAGCGATGAGCAGCAACGACACCAAGCCGACCTGTCCGTACCACAGTGCCCCGACACCGGAGCAGGCCGCCCAATCGCAGCGCGATACCAGCACCACGCCCACGCAGAAGCACGGCGACGCGCCGGTGACGCCGATGACCACCGCCTTCGGTGCGCCGGTGGTGGACAACCAGAACAGCAAGACCGCCGGCCCGCGTGGCCCGCTGTTGATGGAAGACGTGTGGCTGCTGGAGAAGCTGGCCAACCTCAACCGCGAGATCATTCCCGAGCGGCGCATGCACGCCAAGGGCTCCGGCGCGTTCGGCACTTTCACCGTGACCCACGACATCAGCAAGTACACCCGCGCCAAGCTGTTCTCGGCGGTGGGCAAGCAGACCGAGATGTTCGCCCGCTTCACCACCGTGGCCGGCGAGCGCGGCGCGGCCGATGCCGAGCGCGACATTCGCGGCTTCGCGCTGAAGTTCTACACCGAGGAAGGCAACTGGGACCTGGTCGGCAACAACACCCCGGTGTTCTTCCTGCGTGACCCGCGCAAGTTCGCCGACCTCAACAAGGCGGTCAAGCGCGACCCGCACACCAACCTGCGCAGCGCGCGCAACAACTGGGATTTCTGGACGCTGCTGCCCGAGGCACTGATGCAGGTGACGGTGGTGATGAGCGACCGCGGCATCCCGCGCAGCTTCCGCCACATGCACGGCTTCGGCTCGCACACCTACAGCTTCACCAACAACGACGGCGAGCGCTTCTGGGTGAAGTTCCACTTCCACAGCCAGCAGGGCATCCAGGCCCTGACCGACGCGCAGGCCGAAGTACTGGTGGGCAAGGACCGCGAGAGCCACGGCCGCGACCTGTTCCAGGCGATCGAGCGCGGTGAGTTCCCGAAGTGGAAGCTGTTCGTGCAGGTCATGCCGGAGCTGGAGGCGGAGACCTACCGCATCCACCCGTTCGACCTGACCAAGGTGTGGCCCAAGAGCGACTACCCGCTGATCGAGGTGGGCGAGTTCGAGCTCAACCGCAACCCGGACAACTGGTACCAGGACGTGGAGCAGTCGGCGTTCGCACCGAGCAACCTGGTGCCGGGCATCGGCCCGTCGCCGGACAAGATGCTGCAGGCCCGCCTGTTCGCCTACAGCGATGCACAGCGCTACCGCCTGGGCGTGAACCACCACCAGATCCCGGTGAACGCGGCTCGCTGCCCGGTGCACAGCAACCACCGCGACGGCGCCATGCGCGTGGACGGCAACTACGGCGGCCTGCCGCATTACGAGCCGAACAGCTATGGCCAGTGGCAGGAACAGCCGCAGTACCGCGAGCCGCCGCTGAAGATCCGTGGCGATGCCGACTTCTGGAACTTCCGCGAGGACGACAACGACTACTTCAGCCAGCCCGGCGCGCTGTTCCGCAGCTACAACGCCGAGCAGAAGCAGCGCCTGTTCGACAACACCGCGCGTGCCCTGGGTGATGCGCCGGACTTCATCAAGCAGCGCCACATCGACAACTGCAACAAGGCCGATCCGGCGTATGGCGCCGGCATCGCCGAGGCCTTGAAGAAGCTGGCGGCGAACCCGTCCGACCCGTTCCAGCCCGCCCATCCGGGCAGCGAATTCCCCAGCGCCACCCCCGGTGCGGAGGACATCACGCTGTGACACCGCACCCGCCCGGTTGAACGGGCGGGTCGCCCGCACCACCCCGACGCCCGGGATGCCTGGATGGCATTCCGGGCGTTGCCGTCTGCCACACCGGCCACCCCGCGCGGGGTTACCATCCCGGCTTGGCCACCCACCGCAAAGGAAACCACCGATGAGCCTGACCGACGACCTTCTTTCCCAGCTGCAGGGTGCGCCCCTGCAACAGGTTTCCCAGCAACTGGGCATCGACAGCCAGCAGGCTTCCGGCGCGATCAGTGCCGCCCTGCCGCTGCTGATGGGCGCCCTGGGCAACAACGCCGCCAAGCCACAGGGCGCCGAAGCCCTGCTCGGCGCGCTGCAGAACAACCACAGCGGCCTGGACATCGGCAGCGTGTTGGGCTCGGTGCTGGGCGGCGGCGGCAGTCCGGCCACCAACGGTGCCGGCATCCTCGGCCACATCTTCGGCGGCAACCAGGGCCGCGCGGAAACCGGTCTGGCCCAGGCCACCGGCCTGAGCCAGAGCAATTCCAGCCAGCTGCTCAAGATCCTCGCCCCGATCGTGATGGCCTACCTGGCCCAGCGCATGGCCGGGGGTGGCAACCAGGCCAGTGCCGGTGGGCTGGCGCAGATCCTGGGCCAGGAGAAGCAGCAGGTCACCCAGGCCGGCGGCATCGGCGGCGGCCTGTTGGGCAGCGTGCTGGACCAGGACGGCGACGGCCAGTTCGGCGTGTCCGACCTGATCAAGCTGGGCAGCGGCCTGCTGGGCTCGGGCAAGCGCTGACCTGTTCGGGCTGCGCCTGAAACAATAACGCCACCCTCGCGGTGGCGTTTTTTTCCTCCTGTGAGAGCGCCTTCGGGCGCGAGGCTGGGGCTCCTGCAATTGCAATCATTCCCTGCGGCGGACGAACCCCGGCTTCGCGGCCGAGGCCGCTCCTACAGGGCGTCGATGTCGCCCAGGGCGCGGATCAGGCGGCGGGCGCGCTTGTCGGGCTTGTGCTCCGGGGCCTGGTAGCCCGTGCGCTCGGCGGCGCGACGCAGGCGCACCTCCTGGCGGGCCTTTCGTGACGCATCACTCTCCTCGTACAACCCTTGCGCCACCGGTGCGGGGCCACGCATGTCGCTCAGCCCGCGCACGCTGATCTCGAACACCTCCTCACCGCGCTGTACCCGCAACGCATCGCCGATGCGGATCGCGCGCGAGGACTTGGGCCGCTGGCCGCCCACCTCGACCTTGCCGGTGTCCACCGCCTGCTTGGCCAGGCTGCGGGTCTTGTAGAAACGTGCCGCCCACAACCACACGTCGAGGCGGATACTGGGGACCACGGGAACGGCTTCGGGATTCATCAGGCTCCACTGGGTTGCAACAGGTCTGCCCTGCCTACATGGGGCCGGCATCGTCACCGTCAAGATGCTAACGTGCCGGACCTCGAGCCTGACCCGCGCATTCATGTCGAAAGCAAGCCAAGCCCGCAACCTGACCGAGGGCCCGATCGGCCGCAGCCTGCTGCTGTTCTCGCTGCCGATCCTGGCCGGCAACATCGCCCAATCGCTCAATGGCTCGGTCAACGCGATCTGGGTGGGCAAGTTCCTGGGCGAGGCGGCGCTGACCGCCACGGCCAATGCCAACAACATCATGTTCTTCCTGATCGGCTCGGTGTTCGGCATCGGCATGGCCGCCACCATCCTGATCGGCCAATCGATCGGCGCGAACGACCTGCCGCAGGCACGCCGGGTCATGGGCACCAGCGCGACCTTCTTCATCGGGCTGTCGGCGGTGATCGCGGTGGCCGGCTGGTTCCTGTCGCACCGGCTGCTGGTGGCCATGGGCACGCCGGCCGAATCGATGCCGCTGGCCGATGCCTACCTGAAGGTGATCTTCCTCGGCATGCCGCTGATCTATGCGTTCGCCTTCCTCACCGCGGCCCTGCGCGGCGCAGGCGATTCACGCACGCCGTTCCGCTTCCTGCTGCTGTCGGTGCTGCTGGACATCGGTTTCAACCCGCTGCTGATCTTCGGCATCGGCCCGTTCCCGGAACTGGGCGTGGCCGGTGCGGCGTGGGCCACCTTCTTCGCCCAGGGCCTGTCGCTGGCGGCGATGCTGCTGTACCTGCGCAACAAGCGCCACATGCTGTGGCTGGGCCGCAAGGATGCCGCGCTGCTGAAGATCGACCTGGACATCCTCAAGGCACTGGTGCTCAAGGGCGTGCCGATGGGCCTGCAGATGGTGCTGATCTCGCTGGCGATGATCATGATGATCTCCATGGTCAACGGCTACGGCGTGGAAACCGCCTCGGCCTACGGTGCGGCACTGCAGTTGTGGACCTACGTGCAGATGCCGGCGATGGCCATCGGCGCGGCCTGCTCGTCGATGGCCGCGCAGAACGTGGGTGCCGGGCGCTGGGACCGCGTGGATGCAACCGCGCGCACCGGCGTGCTGTTCAACTTCCTGCTGACCGGTGCGCTGATCGCGCCGATCATCCTGTTCGACCGCAGTACCCTGGCGCTGTTCCTGCCCGAGGCCAGCCCGGCGCTGGAGATCGGCCGCCACCTCAACCACATCGCGGTGTGGTCGTTCCTGTTCTTCGGCGTGAACTTCGTGGTGTCCGGCGTGGTGCGTTCCACCGGCGCGGTGGTGCCACCGCTGGTGATCCTGGCGATCGGCATGTGGGGTATCCGCGTGCCGATGGCCAAGCTGCTGCAGCCGGCGCTGGGGGCCGACGCGATCTGGTGGAGCTTCCCGACCAGTGCGTTCTGTTCGATGCTGATGGTGATGGCGTACTACCGCTGGGGCAACTGGCGCAAGGCCAAGATGCTGGACAAGCACGCGCCGGACACCCTGGCCACGCCGGCCGAGGTGGCGTCCACGCCGCCGTCGCCGGTGGCCGATGCCAACCCCGAGGTCGAGGAGCCGGCGGCGCGCTGAAGGGCGTGGCCGGTGCGGATGACGGGCTTCTTTGCCCTCTCCGCCCCTTCGCTGCGCGGAAGGGACGGGTGACGCCGGGCCGTGCCCGGCGCCGGCGTCGACAAGCCCTGCTGCCGAGCGTGGCTCGGCACTACCGCTGTACGGCCTTCAGTAACTGGCGTCAAACGCGAAGATCGGCTTGCGCTGCTGCCACAGGCCGTTGGTGAAGTCCGGGAATTCCAGCGTCTGGAAGCCATTGGCGATGGACTGCTCGGACAATGGCGTGATCGCGCTCCAGGTCACCGCGTCGAAAATGTCGATCGGCATCGGCGCCTGGGCCTTCAACGACTCGACGAAGGCATGGATCACGAACCAGTCCATGCCACCGTGCCCTGCCCCGGCGGCGGTCTCGGCGTGCTTCTTCCACAGCGGGTGCTCGTACTGGTCCTGGTAGACCTGGAACTCCTCCCACTGGTGCGGCGGACTGCGCCCTTCGATATGAATGCCGTGGTTGAGGTCCATCCACAGGCCCTTGGTGCCCTGCACGCGGAACCCGAGCGAGTACGGGCGCGGCAGCGAGGTGTCGTGCTGCAGCAGGATGGTCTCGCCGTTGGCGCAGGCCAGCGTGGTGGTGACGATGTCGCCCAGCTTGAACTGCACCTGCGTGCTGGGATGCGTGGTACCGCCGCTCTTGGCCACGGTGTACTCGTGCAGGCCGCGCGCCTTGCTGGCGAAGGCATTGATGTGGGTGAAGCGATTGCCACGGTTGATGCCGGTGTACATCGCGCACGGGCCAATGCCGTGGCTGGGATACAACTCGCCGTTGCGCGTGACCGAATGCTCGGTGCGCCAGCGCGCCTCGGACCAGCCCTTGGCACCAAACTCCACGCCGCTGCCATAGGGGTGCTCTGGATTGCCGTCGTTGAACTTCACCCCGCGCAGGTCATGCTGGTAGCCACCCTGCAGGTGCACCAGTTCGCCGAACAGGCCGGCGCGGACCATCTGCAGCGCGGCCATCACGTCGCGGCGGTAGCACACGTTCTCCAGCAGCATGTACGGCGTGCCGGTGTCCAGTTGGGTCCGCAGCACGTCCCAGTGGTCCTGCAGGGTGATGCCGGCGACCACTTCGCAACCCACCGCCACCTTGGCCTGCATCGCTGCGATGGCCATCGGCGCATGCCACTCCCACGGCGTGGCGATGATCACGCCATCCAGGCCGCGCTGCTCCAGCAGCCGCTTCCAGGCATTGACGTCGCCGTCCTGGCCGTAGGCGGTGGGCGCCGGTTTGCCGGCCTTGGCGACCATGTCCATCGCCCGGCCCAGCATGATCGGCTCGATGTCGCACAGCGCCACCATTTCCACGTCCTCACGCCGCACCAGCTCCTTGAGCAGCACCTGGCCGCGCATGCCGGTTCCGATCATGCCCAGCCGCACCTTGCGGTTGCGCGCCCAGGCCGGCATCTGCGGCAACAGGGTGGTGGCGGCCAGGGCCGCGCTGGCCAGGATGAATTCCCTGCGTTTCATTGCATGTCCTCTTTCGTGAAATCGTGCCGTTGCCGGCAGGCGTATCGGCCCCGCACTGACGGTGCCATCACCCTCCCGCGCATGCAACGCATGCGAGGGAGGGTGCCGGGGCGTGGCAGGCTCAGAACTTGTAGGTCGCCGTCACGCTGTAGATGCGACCGAAGTTGTTGGCGTAGCCGGCGAAGTTCATCCAGTCGTTCGGGTCGTAGAACGGCAGGCGGTTGAACAGGTTCTTCACGGTCACGCCCACGCTCAGCTTCTCGATCGGACGCCAGTTCACGCTCAGGTTGGCCGTCCACCAGGCCGGTGCGCCGCCGCAATGGCCGGGCGCCAGGTCCAGGTAGCTGCCGGTGCAGGTCTGGGCGTTGTTGTCCTGCGCGTCGATGCGGTCATACGCCCACTTGGTGCCACCGACATAGTTGACGTAGAAGCCGGTGTCCCACTTGCCGTAGGTCCAGTTGGTGTTGAAGGTGGCGCGCACCTTCGGGTTGTTGTAGTAGCCGACCACGTTGCCGTAGTACCAGCCGTCGCCGTTGTCGGAGTTGTACATGTTGCGGTTGGCGATGGTCGCGGCGACACCGATGTTCAGGCGGCCCCATTCCCCCAGGTCGAAGCGGCTGCGCAGGTCCACGTCGAAGCCGTCGATCAGGGTGCGGCCGCGGTTGCTGTACTGGCCGATCACGCTGGCCACGTTGCCGGTGCTGTAGCCGGGCAAGGTGGACGGACAGCTCACGCCGCTGGCCGGGTCGTTGCACATGTTGGCCAGCGCGGCCAGGTTGGACAGGTCGGTCTCGGTGATCGGGAAGCGGGTCATCGAGTCGATGTCCTCTTCCTTGCTGTAGTCCGGTGCGACGATCTCGTCGCGGCGGTACACGAACCAGTAGTCGGCCGACACCGACAACCAGTCGGTGGGTTCAAACACGACGCCCAGGGTCGCGATCTTGGCCTTCTCCGGCTTCAGGTCCTGGTTGGGCTGGGTCATGCGTGCCACGTTGCGGCTGCAGTCGCTGTTCCACAGGCTGTTGCCCAGGTCCTGGTCGACGACGCGGCTGGACTGCCGCAGCAGGCCGGCGATGGCATTGGTCTCGTTGCAGCGGATCTCATCGCGGTAGCCACCGATCTGCGCATACACGCCGCCGCTGCCGGCCTCGGCCAGGCTGGGGGCGCGGAAGCCTTCGGAATAGGTACCGCGCAGCATCAGCTGCGGCAATGCCTGGTACTTCAGGCCGATCTTCGGCGCGGCGTTGGCGCTGAAGCCCGGGTACTTGTCCAGGCGCAACGCCAGGTCCATCTCCAGCTTCTCGGTGAGCGGCGCAACGGCTTCGGCGAACAGCGCGTAGGTGTTGCGCTTGCCGTCGAACCACGAACCGCCCTGCTGGGTGATCAGGCCGTTGGCGGCATCCGGATTGCCCGGGGTGTAGAAGGTCTCACGGGTGGCGTTGAAGCCGAACGCCGCGCGCACCTCGCCGGCCGGCATCTTGAACAGCGGGCCTTCGATCTTGCCGTCCAGGGTGTGCAGGCGGGTCCACGACTCGATGTCAAAGGTCGGGAAGGCTTCGCGGATCAGCGCCGCGTTGGCTTCACTGATCTCGCCGAACTTGTAGGCCGGGTGATCGGAAATGATGACGCGGCCGGTACCCGGATCGACGGTGTACGGGCCGAATGCCTTCTCGAACCCCTTCAGGTTGACGTTGGTGGTCTGGTAGGTCACCGAATGCGAGCCGGCGGTGGCGAACGCGGTTTCCCAGTTCCAGTCGCCGGCGCTGCCGCGCAGGCCGGCCACCGCGCGGTAGCTCTCGTCGGTGTTGCGCTGGCCGAAATGGCCGCCGCCCACGTCCTGCAGCAGGTAGCCCAGGCCGACCACGCCGCCCATCAGTGCCTTCATCTCGGGGCTGGCGTGGTTGTATTCGTTGTTCGGGCCGAGCCACGGGGTCAGGAACTGGTTGACCGTGTTGCCGGTGTTGCGCGAGAACCAGCTCTGCGGGTTGCCGGTGGTGGTGCCATAGGCGCGCGGCGTGCCGCCGTTGGCATGCAGGTCGATGTCGGTGTAGGTGACCTCGGCGAACGCCTCGGTGGCATCGTTGAGCTGGAAGTGGCCGTTGACGTAGGCGGTCACGCGCTTGGAATCGGCGCCGCCGTTGATCTGGCGGTTCATCCAGGTCTGCCAGATGCAGCGCGTGCCGCTGGCTACCTGCAGCACGTTGTTGCAGCCCGGCGCGGCCTCGTCCATCCGCGCCCCGGTGACAGGGTCGATGGCGTAGTAGTAGCCGGGGTTGAACACGCCGGGCGCGCTGCCGGTGTCCAGCCGCAGGTTCTTGATGTAGTCCGGGTTGTTGACGTAGAACTGCGCCGGGTTCTTGAGGTACCACTCGCTGTCCGGGATGCCGTCGCGCTTGTACATGTTGACGCTGGCATAGACGTTGTAGCGATCTTCGGACAGGTCACCGAAGCCACCGGTGATGCTGGCCTGGGTTTCGCCGAACGAATCGAAGCGCGAGGCGGTGTCCCAGGTACCGCTGACCTCCAGTCCCTGGTAACTGCTCTTGGTGATGACGTTGATGACGCCGGCCACCGCGTCGGTGCCGTACACCGCCGAGGCACCGTCGGTCAGCACTTCCATGCGCTCGATCACGGCGGCAGGAATGGCATCAATGTTGACGAACTGGGTCTGGAAGCCTGCCGGTGCGCCGTAGTACGACAGGCGGCGGCCATTCAACAGCACCAGCGTGCCCTGTGCGCCGAGACCGCGCAGGTTGGCCTGCGAGGCACCATCGGAACCGGTGAACAACGACTTGGAATCCACCTGGCCCGGCCGCGCGGCCGGCAGGTTGTCCAGCACCTGCAGCAGCGTGCGCGCACCCATGTTCTGGATGTCCTGCTTGCTGATGACCTGCACCGGCGAGGCGGTTTCCACGTCGGTGCGGCGGATGTTGGAACCGGTGACCTCGATGCGGGCCAGTTCGGTGGCCTTGTCCTTGTCCTTGCCGTCGGTGTCCTGCGCGAAGGCAGGTGCGGCGATGGCGAACAGGGTGCTGGCGATGGCCAGCGACAATGGGGCGAATGTACAGCGATGGGGATTGCGGCGGGCTGGCAACATCGGGTTCTCTCCTAGAAAGGTCACGCAAGAACAGCAGTTGGCGGGCAAAGCGATCCCGGGCCACGGCCTTGCGGCCGTGGTCGGCGTGGTACGGGGGAGCAGCGGTGTTACGTGGTGGTGGTGGTCAGGGGGCGACGTAGTCGGCGGTGTCGCCCTCCTCGCCGATCAGCACGGCGTTGGCCCAGTTGCCACACACCCGGGCCGGGTCATCCCCCTGCGCACCCAGCGTGCGCAGGCTCAGGCGGGAAAGCCCGCGCACATCCAGTTCCGGCTTGACCACGCCGGGTGCCTTGACCAGGCCGCTGTCGTACAGCAGGCGGTCCTCGCCCCACACCTGGAACTGCATGCCACCGGCCTTGCGGCACTGGTCGTCGATGCCCAGGTCGGCGCGCAGCAGCTTCCAGTTGCCCTTCAACGCGATATCGATGCGGCTGCTGGCCGACACGCCCAGGCCGCGGCGGAACTGCAGGCCGTTCATGCGCATCGGCACGTCGGCGCTGAACGCGCGGTCGGCATGGGCCGACGCGGCCAGTGCGGCCGGCAGCGGCAGCTGGGAGAGGTACTGCTGCCGGGCCGGCCGCTCGGCCGCCTGTTGCTCGAGGATATGGAAGGTGGACAGCGCGATCGGGCCGACGTCGCGCGGCTGCAGTGCATCCACCGCACGTGCACTGCTGCCCTGCGCTGCGCTCACCATCGGATCGGCACCGCTTGCGCCATCTCCCTCCGGGTTCTGCACGCTGAGCACGCGGAAGCGCAGCAGGCGGCCGGCATGGGCCGGGAAGTCGATACGCTGCAGTTCCTGCTTCAGCTGCAGATGACCGCTGGCGATCGGCTTGCCCCACTCGCCGTTGCTGTCGGCCATGTAGATTTCGTAATCACGCACCTGGCCATGCTTCCAGTGCTGGTCATTGCGCGGTGCCAGCTCGATGCCGTCGATCAGCTTGCGCTCGCCAAAGCCCACCACCCATTCGTGGGCGCCGGTGCGGATGGCCTGGTTGCGCACGCTGCGGAACCAGGTTGCCGGATCGTCGTCGAAGGCATTTTCCAGCGGATGGCCGGGCTCTTCGGCCGGGCGGTTGACCACCAGCAGGCTGTCGGACGGCAGCGCGCGGCCCAGTTCGGGCGCGTTCGGGAAAGCGTCGTCGGCCAGCGCGGCGGCGACCGGGAAATCCAGCTGCAGTTTCAGCGAGGTGCGGATGTCCTGGCTGGCGGTACGCACATGCAGCGTGCCCTTGCGCTCCTTGCCATCGAAGTACCAGCCCTCGCTGGCGGCCTGCAGCGCGGCCGCGTCGGCCAGCTGGGGCAGCGCGCGGCCATCCAGCTGCACGGCGGTCGGTGCGCTGCGGTTCAATACGCGCAGGCCATAACGGCGCTGCGCCAACTGGCCTTGATACTCGCCCTGCACCGGCGCGATCTCCACCTGCACCGGGCCACTGCCCTGCGCCGGCGCCTGCACGCGGATCTGCTGCGTGCTCGACTCGCCCTTCTGGTAACGGCGGGTGCTGCCATCGTCTTCGTACAGGGTGTAGCTGGATGCGCCCTGCGGATACAGATCGAAGGTCACCTCATCCAATGGCTTTTCGCCGTCGAACAGCATCTCCGGGTACATCGGCAGGATCGCACCGGCGCGCACGAATACCGGTAGCGTCGCCAGCTCGACCGCACGGTCCAACTGTTTGCCTGCGGCACCTGCCTGCAGATGGCGGCCATCCCAATAGTCGTACCAGCCGCCGGCCGGCAGATGGATGTCGCGGCGCCAGCCACGGCTCGCCGCCTGGCTGCGGTAGACCGGCGCGACCAGCAGGTCGCGGCCGAGCAGGAACTGGTACTTGTAGGTTTCATCCTGCGCGTGCGGGTCCTGCGGGTAGTCCCACATCAGCCCGCGCACCGGCGGCGCACCGCTTTGTGCAGCGTCGTGCACCAGCCCGTACATGTACGGGGTCAGGCGCATTTTCAGCTTGAGGTAGTCGCGGTTGATCGAGCGATACGGCTCGTCGAAGGCCCAGGGGTGCTTGCGCGCATTGGACGACCAACCGGACATGCCCATCAGCACGGGAGTGAAGGTCTTCCACTGCAGGTCGCGGGTGAAGGTCTCGGCGCTGCCGCCGAAGATCGCATCGACGTCGCCGCTGGCGTAGGCCATGCCCGACAGGCCCGAGCCCACCAGGGTCGGCACGTGCCAGCGGATGTAATCCCAGCTGCTGCTCTGGTCACCGGTCCATGCCACCGCATAACGCTGGATGCCGGCCCAACCCATCACCGTCCACAGAAACGGGCGCGAGTCGGAATTATTGAGGATGCCGTTGAAGGCCTGCTGGTTGGCGTCCATCGCGAACTGGTAGCCCTGCCCGGTCCAGGCCACGTCCAGCTTCTGCACCCGGCTGCCGGCCTTGCCGACTTCCCAGGCAATCTTGTCCACGCCGTTCTCGGTCCACAGGCCGGTCTTGAAGCCGTACCTGGCCAGCCCCTGCACGGTTTCCGGCAGCTGCTTGTAGCCGCAGCCGTAGCCGTCGTTGGGCAGGATCCAGCCGCCGGGCATGTCGTTCTCGCGGTACTTGGCGGCGACGCTCTGGACCACGTCGGGCGTGGTGCCGGTGGGGCCATCGCTCCAGCCTTCGGGCACGCTGCCGGGCTTCTTGATGTTGTCGCCGTCGTTGTAGCAATCGGCATCGCCGTAGGACAGCGCCCAGCGCGCGACCATGTTCGGGCGGCCGGTCAGCTGGGTGTAGCGTTCGAGCAGGCGCTGCAGGTCGGCACCCACGAAGTAGTACGCGTCGAAGCGGTCCTCGCGGTGCAGCAGCGTGGACTGGTCGGGCTGGCGCAGGTCGTAGCTGCCATCGCTCCACGTATTGCGCAGCATGCCCCAGCCCCGCGAGCTGAGCAGCATCGGCGCCGGGCTGGGGCGGTCACCCTCTTCCCAGCCACCGGAATAGGACACCTCCAGCTCGCGGCCCTTGAACTGGAAACGGCCGTTCTGCTGGCCACCACCATAGAACGCCTCATCGGCCTGCGAGGACAGCACCTGCACGCTCTGCGCCGCATCCAGGTCCAGTGGCTGCAGCTCCTGCCACATCGGCACGCCACGCGCGCCGTCCAGCCGTTCCAGGCGCAGTTGCAGGGGCTGGCGCTGCACGTGCAGCACCAGGGCCGGCGTGCGTACGCGGATCTCGCTGGCGTCCTCCTCCAGCTGTGCCTGCACCGGCTGCACCGGCTGCGGCAGTACGATCGGCGCGGCCTTGTTGCCGGCGTCGGTCAGCTTGCCGTTGCGCCCGGCCTGCACGTGCACGATGTCATTGGCCAGCACTTCGATGCGCAGCTTGCTGCCGTTGTCGGTGAGCAGTTCCCAGCCGCGCACGCCATCGCGCGCGTCCGAAGCACTCACCGAGCGCAGGTTGCCCACCGGCTCGGCTCGCGCCGGAAGCGCCGGCAACAACAGCGCCGAAAGCAGGGCCACCAGCAGCGGCGATTGACGGAAGCGGTTGTGCATCGTGTCCCCAGGCCCGTTCATCGGACGTTTCGAAATGCGGTTGTGGCCGACTCTAGGGCAGCAAATCGAAAGATGTCAACAAAATGAAAGCAAAAAGTAAGTGGAATTTCTTGCAATCGAAAGATGGTGCAAAGCACCACTTTCTGTTGCCCCCGGATTCGCGCATTCACCCGGGGCGAAAGGGTTTTCGTGGAAACCTTTCGTTCGTGACGCCGATCGCGACGGGTACATGACCGCCGACATCTTCTTTTCATTTGCTTTCGATATTTGACATTTCGAAAGAAAACGAAGATGGTTCGCCTGCACAACAGGAACCAAGAATGGACCTCACCCTGCTTTCCGATCTGTCCAACTGGCAGCGCCTGGGCGGTGCCGATACCGCCGCCGAAATCGCCCAACAGCCCTTGCTGTGGGAGGCGCTGGCCCACGATCTGTCCGAACATGCGCCGCGCCTGCAGGCCTTCCTCGGCGAACGCCTGGACGACCCGCGGCAACGCGTGCTGTTCACCGGTGCCGGCAGTTCCGGCTTCATCGCCGAGATGGTGGCCGACACCCTCAACGCGCAGTGGCCGGCCGAAATCCGCGCCGTGCATACCACCAGCCTGCTCACCCATCCGGCGCTGTACCTGCAGCGTGACCGCCCGACCCTGCTGGTGTCGTTCGGCCGCAGCGGCTCCAGCCCGGAAAGCGTGGCCGCGGTGGAGCGCGTGCGCGCCGACGTGGACGACGCGCGCTTCCTGGACATCACCTGCAATGCCGACGGCGAACTGGCCCGCCGCGGCGCCGGCCGTGCCGATACCTGCACGCTGCTGATGCCACCGGCGTCCTGCGACCGCGCCTTCGCCATGACCAGCAGCCTGAGCTGCATGCTGCTGGCGGCATTGGCCAGCTTCGACCGTGCGCCGTGGAACGCGCGCATCCAGCGTTTGGCGCAGGTGGCCGCGCTCGCGCGCCAGGGCATCGCCGACTGGGATGCAGCCGTCGCCACGCTCGCGCAACAACCGTTCTCCCGCGTGATCTACCTGGGCAGCGGCCCGCACGAAGCACTGGCCCGCGAAGCCGCGTTGAAGGTGCTCGAGCTCACCGCCGGACGCGTGCTTGCCCTGGCCAACACGCCGCTGGGTTTCCGCCATGGCCCCAAGTCCACCCTCAACGGCGAGACGCTGGTGGTCGTGTTCCGCAGCGTGCAGCCGCTGGCGCGTCGCTACGAACAGGACCTGCTGGAAGAGCTGCGCGCCGATGGCGTGGCCGGCAAGGTGCTGTCGATCGGCCCGCAGCTGGACGCCGGCGACGACTACACGCTGCCGGTACCGGCCCTGCCGGACAGTTGGTTGGCGCCGGTGTGGCTGCCGTTCGCGCAGCTGTACGCGCTGCAGCGCTCGGCCGCGCTCGGCCTGACCCCGGACAATCCCTTCCCCGATGGCACGGTCAACCGCGTCGTCAAGGGCGTGACCATCCACCATGATTGACGCCACCCGCACCTGCTACGGCATCGACATCGGCGGCACCAAGATCGAATTGGTGGCCTGCGACGCCACCCTGCAGGTGACGTGGCGCAAACGCGTTGCGACCCCGCAGGGGGACTATCCGGCCTTCCTGCAGGCGGTGAAGCACCTGGTCCACGATGCCGACCAGGCGCGCGGCAATCCGGCCGTCGCCATCGGCATCGCGCTGCCCGGCGTGCGTGACCGTCGCAGTGGCCGCCAGCTCAGCGCCAACGTGCCGGCCCTCACCGGCCAGGCCGTGGCCCAGGACCTGCGCGACCTGCTGCAGCGCCCGCTGCACTTCGGCAACGACCTGCAGTGCTTCGCCCTGTCCGAAGCGCATGGCGGCGCCGCCGATGGCTACGCCAGCATGTTCGGCGCCATCCTGGGTACCGGCGCCGGCGGCGGCTACTGCGTGCAGGGGCGGCTGGTCAGCGGCTTCAACGGGCTGGCGGGCGAATGGGGGCACTGGAGTGTCCCGGCCGGCCTGCTGCAACGCCATCAACTGCCACTGCTGGAGTGCGGCTGTGGCCTGCGCGGCTGCGTCGAGCGCTATGTCTCCGGCAGCGGCGTGGCGATGATCGAGCGTCACCTCGGCGGCGTCGCCCGCAACGCCAGCGACGTGATCACCCTGGCCGACGCCGGCGATGCGCGTGCGCGCCAGGCACTGGACATCCACCGCGACCTGCTCGGCCACAGCTTCGCCGCGCTGGTGCTGGCGCTGGACCCGCACGTGATCGTGCTCGGCGGCGGCCTTTCGCAGTACGCGCCGCTGTATGAGCAACTGCCGGCCGCCATCGCCGCGCACCTGTTCGACGGCGTGGAGGTGCCACCGATCGTGCCACCGCGCTTCGGCGATGCCGGCGGTGCCCGTGGTGCCGCCCTGCTCGTCAGCCAACCCGTCTTTTCCTGATCCCCCGGGAGTCCGTCCATGTCACCGCTGCAGTCCCTGCTCCTCTCCCACCGCCAAGGCCACAACGTGGGCCTGTACAGCGTCTGCTGCAGCAACGAGCAGGTGCTGCGCGCGGCCATGCACGTGGCATTGGCGCACGACACGCTGCTGCTGATCGAGGCCACCTCCAACCAGGTGGACCAGTTCGGCGGCTACACCGGCATGACCCCGCCGCAGTACCGCGACTACGTGTGGCAGCTGGCCGACGCCGAAGGCTTCCCGCGCGAGCGCCTGGTGCTCGGAGGCGACCACCTCGGCCCCAACGCCTGGCAGAAGCAGCCGGCCGCCGACGCGATGGCCAACGCCCGCGTGCTGATCGAAGCCTATGTCGCCGCCGGCTTCCACAAGATCCACCTGGACTGCAGCATGTCCTGTGCCGACGACCCCACGCCGCTGCCCGACGCCACCGTCGCCGCACGCTCGGCCGAGCTGGCCGTCATCGCCGAACGTACCGCCGTTGAAAACGGGCTGCCCTTGCCGGTCTACGTGATCGGCACCGAGGTGCCGGTCCCCGGCGGCGAAGCCTCGCTGGAAGGCGGGCTGGCCGTCACCACGCCGGCCGCCGCCGCGCAGACCCTGGCCATCCACCAGCAGGCCTTCGACACGCCGCCGCTGCGCGATGCCTGGCAGCGCGTGATCGCCATGGTGGTGCAGCCGGGCGTGGACTTCGACCACAGCAGCGTGCACGACTACGACCCGGCCGAGGCCGCCGCGCTGGCCGACTTCCTTGAGCAGCAGCCGCGCATCGTGTTCGAGGCGCACTCCACCGATTACCAGCGCGAATCCGGCCTGCATGCCTTGGTGCGCGACCACTTCGCCATCCTCAAGGTCGGCCCGGCCGCGACCTTCGCCTACCGCGAGGCCCTGTTCGCGCTGGCCGCGATCGAAGCGCAGCTGTTGCCCGCCGGGCAATGCTCGCAGCTGCCGCAGGTGCTGGAGCAGGTGATGCTGGCGCAGCCGAAGTACTGGCAGGCGCACTACCACGGCGACGAGGCCACGCTGCGCCTGCTGCGCGCGTTCGCCTTCAGCGACCGCTGCCGCTACTACTGGGGCGAGCCGGCGCTGGTGCAGGCCGTGGCCACCCTGTTCGCCAACCTGGAAGCCCACGCACCGCCGCTGGTGCTGCTCAGCCAGTACCTGCCCGAGCAGTTCCGCGCCGTGCGCGCCGGTGCGCTGTCCAACACGCCGGCCGAGCTGGTGCAGTTCCACGTCGGCCTGTGCCTGGCCGAGTACGCGCGCGCCTGCAGCGACAACCAGGCCGGCACGCGCCGGGAAAACGAAAGCACGCAAACTTCCGTTCTTGCGAAAGGGTAATCTCCCCCTTTCCTTCCCACCAGAACGAGACCCGACATGCGCAACACCCGCCCGCGACGCCAGCAGATCCTGCAGCTCCTGATCGAGCAGGGTTCGGTGCAGGTATCGGACCTGGTGGAGCAATTTGGCGTCTCGGCGGTCACCATCCGCACCGACCTGGGGCAGATCGAGTCGCAGGGACTGGCCACGCGCACCCACGGCGGCGCCACGCTGGTGCGGGTGCCGCCGCAGGAGCAGGACATCCACGAGAAGGACGTGCTGAACCTGTCGCTGAAGGAGTCCATCGGTGCGCGCGCCGCGCAGCTGGTGCAGCCCGGTGACAACATCATCATCGACTCCGGCTCCACCACCATGACCCTGGCCCGCCACCTGCACGACCAGCGCGAGGTCACGGTGATGACCAATGGGCTGAACATCGCCTGGGAGCTGGCCAACGCACCCGGCATCAACGTCCTGCTGACCGGCGGCGTGCTGCGCAAGCAGTCGCTGTCGCTGCAGGGCAGCCAGGCCGAATCCAGCCTCACCACCTACAGCTTCGACACCCTGTTCCTCGGCGTGGATGGCCTGGACCTGCAGTTCGGCCTGACCACCCACGACGAGGGCGAAGCCCGCCTCAACCACCGCATGGTCGAACGCGCGCGGCGCATCGTGGTGCTCACCGACGCCTCCAAGTTCGGGCGCGTCAGCCTGCACCGCATCGTCCGCCTCGACCAGGTCCACGCCATCATCACCGACCCCGGCATCGACGACGCCACCCGCGACGGCCTGCTGCAGCAGGGGATCGAAGTGATCATCGCCGAGCCCTCTTCATGACCGACACCCGCTCCCTGCACGGCCGCGTGCTCACCCCGCTGGGCTGGCGCCGCGGCAGCGTGCACTTCGACCAGCGGATCCGCACGCTGCAGGTGGAGGACCATGCCGGTGATGCCGACGCCCTGCCGATCCTCCTGCCCGGCTTCATCGACCTGCACGTGCACGGCGGTGCCGGCGTGGACCTGATGCAGGGCGGCGACGTCGCCCGCACCATCGCCCGCACCCATGCACGCCACGGCACCACCACCCTGCTCGGCACCACCATGACCGCCGCGTTCGAGGAAATCGAGAACGCCTTGCGCGGTTTGGCGCAGGTCATCGCCACACCGGATGCCGATGCCGCACAGATCATCGGCGTGCACCTGGAAGGCCCGTTCATCAGCCCGCAACGGCTCGGCGCGCAGCCGCCGCGCACCCTCGAGGCCACGCTGGAATCGGTGCAGCACCTGCACGCGCTGGCGCCCATCAAGGTACTGACCCTCGCGCCGGAGATCGGCCAGCACACCGCGCTCATTCCCGCGCTGGCGGCAATGGGCATCCGCGTGCAGGTCGGCCACAGCGCCGGCACCTACGAGGACGCGGTGGCCGCGCTGCAGGCCGGCGCGGTCGGCTTCACCCACCTGTTCAACGGCATGACCGGCGTGGACCACCGCACCCCCGGCATCGCCGCGGCCGCCCTGGCCCACGCCGAGTACGCCGAGCTCATCCCTGACCTGGAGCACGTGCATCGCGGCGTGATCCGTATGGCCACGCGCGCCATCCCGCGCCTGTACGCGGTCACCGATGCCACCGCCGCCACCGGCATGCCCGACGGCGAGTACGCGCTGGGTGAGCAGCGCGTGCACAAGTGCATGGGCTGCGTGCGCCTGGCCAGCGGTTCGCTGGCAGGCAGCGCGCTGACCATGGACCAGGCGCTGCGCAACCTGGTCGACGTCGGCCTGGAGCTGGCCGATGCCTCGCAGCGTGTGTCCACCTTCCCCGCCGACTACCTCGGCCTGGACGACCGCGGTCGCATCGCCCCGGGCCTGCGCGCGGACATGGTCGTACTGGGCCCGGACCTGCAGCTGCAGCAGGTCTGGGTCAACGGCCAACCGATCGACCCACGTCCGGCCCTGCACTGACCCTCTGTTCCGGTGCGTGCAACGCGCACCGGCATCCAACGCGCAGCCGCGCACCTGCCACCGCTCCCGGAGCGCTCCCGATGACCGATACCGCCTTCGCCGTACCCGCCACCGAGGCCGCCCCGCGCTGGCCGGTGCGCTACCTGCTCTTCATCGCCGGGCTGGGTGGGCTGTTGTACGGCATCGACATCGGCATCATCGCCGGCGCCCTGCCCTACCTGGAGGCCACCGCCAGCCACGCCTGGCAGTTGAGCAGCCAGCAATTGGGCTTCGTGGTCGCCGCGGTACTGCTGGGCAGCGTGCTGTCCTCGCTGTTCGCCGGGCTGGTGGCCGACCTGATCGGCCGCCGCGGCGCGATGCTGCTGGCCGGCGTGCTGTTCACCGCCAGCATCCCGATCATGGCGCTGGCCTCGGGCTACACACCGCTGCTGCTCGGCCGCCTGTTGCAGGGCATCAGCGGCGGCCTGATCGGCGTGGTGATCCCGCTGTACCTGGCCGAAGTGCTGGCACCGGAACGGCGCGGCCGTGGCGCGGCGATGTTCCAGCTGCTGCTGACCATCGGCCTGGTGCTGGCCGCCTTGATCGGCCTGTACCAGGCGCACGCGGTGGACGATGCCACGCGTGCGGTCAGCCACCTGCCGCTGGCGCAGCAGGCGCAGGAACTGTTCGCGGTGAAGGACCACGCCTGGCGCACCATCTTCTGGAGCTGTCTGCTGCCGGGCGTGGTGTTCTGCGCCGGCGTGCTGTGGCTGTCCGAATCGCCGCGCTGGCTGGTACGGCGCGGCCGCCTCGACGCCGCCCGCCGCAGCCTGCAGCGCACGCTGCCGGCCAGCCAGGTCGAGCGCACCCTGGCCGACATCCAGGCACCGGTGGCCGCGCGTGCCGACGGCCAGCGCGACCGCCTGCTCAGCAAGCGCTACATGGTGCCGTTCCTGCTCGCCTGCGTGGTGCTGGCTTGTACCCAGGCCACCGGCATCAACTCGGTGTTGGCCTACGCAGTCAACATCCTCAACCAGGCCGGCCTGCCCGGCGCGGCGGCCAACGGAGCCGACGTGGCGATCAAGCTGCTCAACGCGGTGATGACCGTGGTCGCGCTGCTGCTGGTCGACCGCAAGGGCCGCAAGTTCCTGCTGATGCTTGGCAGCGGCGGCATCTGCGTGGCCCTGCTGGGCGCGGCGATGCTGTTCTTCAAGGCCGAGCAGGGGCGGCTGGACGTGCAACCGCGCATCCAGCAGATGATTCTCGCCGACGGCCTGCAGCTGGAACTGGATCCCTCGCAATGGCGGCAACTGGCCGGCACCCACATGCGCGGCGACCAACCGATGCAGTTGACGGTTTCCTATGCCTACGGCGGCTTCAGCGACGTGCGCTCGCTGCGCAGTGACAACCCCAGCGACCACCTGCTGGGCATCCAGCGCGACGCCACCGTGCGCGCGGACAGCGTGATCGGCAGCTTCTTCCGCCGCCTGCACCTCAATCCCTTCCCGGACCCGGCCGCCGCGGCCGACGCCCCGCTGCACATCGACCAGGCCTGGATCGGCCCGGTGCCATCGGCGCAGCATGGCTGGATGGTCGCCACCTGCATCCTGGTGTTCGTCGCCTTCTTCGCGGTCGGTCCCGGCGTCTGCGTCTGGTTGGCGCTGTCCGAGCTGATGCCCAACCGCATCCGCTCCAACGGCATGAGCATCGCCCTGCTGATCAACCAGTTCGTCTCCACCAGCATCGCCGCGATCTTCCTGCCCACCGTCGGCCAGCACGGCTACGCCAGCATGTTCCTGTTCTGGGCCGGCTGCACGTTCGTGTTCTTCCTGGTCGCCACGTTCTGGCTGCCGGAAACCAAGGGCAAGACGCTGGAGCAGATCGAGGCGCATTTCCGCTGAGCCCAGGGCAGCCTGCCTGTCGTAGCGTTCAACGTGCGGCGGGCATCAGCCGATGGCAAGCTGGAGGCTATTCCCGGTCTCGGCCGGGTCATCGCCAAGGAGCCATCAATGCAGCGTGCACATGCATGGAAGCAGGCCGGCGCGCTTGTTCTCTGGTACTACGCCGGGAACGGGCGCAACTATCCAGGTTGGCATCTGACGGCAGACGCGGAAGGCGGTCACTCGATGATCGCCTTGCTCGACGCACTGACCCACGACTCCGCGCCTGCAACGCGAACCCTGCAGATCACTCCCCCGACAGCGGCGCACCTTGGTGTACCCAACAACAGGGCCGGGGTGGCTTGGCGTACCCCAGAGAAACTGCGGCTGACTTTTTCCAATGATCCACACACCTGGGGACTTGCCATGGAACAGGACCTGGCCGTTCTTGCGTTTGGCACTGAAGGCATGGCGGCAATCCGTGATGGACTGCTGGATGTGCTGCAAGGCCGCGGCGACTATTCCATCACCATCCCCGGCGGAACCGGTACACCGCTGTGGTTCTGGTGGTGGCCGAGAACCGCTGCCGGCCGGTAACAACGGCGGCACGGCCATGCAATAGAGACCCTCATCCGCCCCTGCGGGGCACCTTCTCCCGCGCGCGGGAGAAGGGATGGGGTTGCCGCGATCCGGCCGTTGGCCGGTGACCCCGAAACCTCGCGCAGACCTCCCTTCTCCCGTTTACGGGAGAAGGTGCCCCGCAGGGGCGGATGAGGGCAACGCAACACATCCACACCGCACAAACGCAAACGGCCACCCGAAGGTGGCCGTTTGCTGCATGCAGGCGGACCTGCGTGCGGGTATTACTCGGCGGCGGCAGCCTTGGCAGCCAGGCGGGCAGCCTTGGCCTGCTGGGCAGCAGCCAGATCTTCCTTGATGCGAGCAGCCTTGCCTTCCAGGCCACGCAGGTAGTACAGCTTACCGGCGCGAACCTTGCCGCGGCGCTTCACTTCAACCGAGTCGATCAGGGCGCTGTGGGTCTGGAACACGCGCTCGACGCCGTAGCCGTGCGAGATCTTGCGCACGGTGAACGAGGAGTTCAGGCCGGCGTTCTTGGTGCCGATCACGACGCCTTCGTAAGCCTGCACGCGCTCACGGTTGCCTTCCTTCACCTTCACGTTCACCACGACGATGTCGCCCTGGCTGAACTTCGGCAGTTCGCGGGTGATCTGGGCGGATTCAAACTCCGCGACGATGGACTTGTTCAGCTTGCTCATTGGATTACACCGATTATTCGGGGTGGGCGTGTCGGTATCCGACAACGTGGGCTTATGCAGTCGCCGAATTGCGCTGCACGTTTGTTGTTCTGGCGCCCCATGCCAGCCTGAATGGCTGGTGGGAACTCGCAATTCTAACCTACTGATTACCCTCGGCGCCAGTGGTTGGCGGCAGGCCAGCGGCCTGCGCCTCTCGGGCCTCGGCCAGCAGCTTGCGGTCGGTCTTGTCCAGGCCGGCCTCGTCGAGCAGGTCCGGCCGGCGCAGCGCGGTGCGCAACAGCGACTGCTGCCGGCGCCAGCGCGCGATGGCGGCGTGGTTGCCCGAGCGCAGCACGTCCGGCACGTCACCCAGCGCGTGGCTGGACGGGTGGCTGTAATGCGGGCAGTCGAGCAGGCCGTCGCCCTCGAAGCTGTCCTGCACCGCCGACTCGGCGTCATTCAGGGCACCGTCCTGCAGGCGGGTGACCGCATCGATGATCACCGCCGCACCCAGCTCACCGCCAGACAGCACGTAATCCCCGATCGAGATCTCCTCGTCCACCTCCGCCGCGAGGAAGCGCTCGTCCACGCCCTCATAGCGTCCGCACAACAGGATCATACGCGGCAGCGCCGCCAGCTCCCGGACCTTGGCCTGGGTCAGCGGGCGGCCCTGCGGGCTCAGGTAGATCAGCGGCGCCGGTTGCGGGTCGGCCGCGCGGGCGGCCGCCAGCGCGGCACGCAGCGGCTCGATCAGCATCACCATGCCCGGGCCGCCCCCGAACGGTCGGTCATCGACCCGCCGGTAGTTGCCCTCGGCGTAGTCACGCGGGTTCCAGCCATGCAGCTCCAGCAACCCGCGCTCCTGCGCACGGCCGACCACGCCCAGCGCGGCGGATTGCGCCAGGAATTCGGGGAACAGGCTGATGACGTCGACGCGCACGCGGGCTAGAACTCCGGATCCCAGTCGACCACGACCAGGTTGGCCTCGAAGTCCACCGACTTGATGAAGTCGTCCATCACGAACGGCACCATGCGCTCGCGGTCGCCGCGCACCACCAGCACGTCATTGGAGCCGGTGTTGAACAGGTGCGAGACCTGGCCCAGCTTCACGCCCTCCACGGTCTGCACGTCCAGGCCTTCCAGGTCGACCCAGTAGTACTCGTCCGGCTTGGGCGGTGGCAGCGCGCTGCGCAGGATGTAGATCTCGGTGCCGCGCATGGCCTCGACCACGTTGCGGTCGTCCACGCCCGGGAAGGTGGCGATCAGGGCCTTGCCCGACTCGCGGCCACGCACGCCGGTCAGCTCCGACTCCTGCCCCGAGGGGGAGCGCAGGATCCACGGCTGGTACTTGAAGATGGCGGAACGGGGCTCGGTCCAGGACTCGAGCTTCAGCTCGCCGCGCACACCAAAAGCGCCGGCAACCCTGCCCAGCAGGATCCGGCGCTCGGAATCTTTATTCATATGAAGCAGTCGGGCCGCGCTTTCGCGCGGCCCGCCAGGATCAGGCCGCGACGGCCTGGGCCTTGGTCGCTTCCTTGTACAGGTTGCGAACCTTGTCGGTCAGCTGGGCGCCGTTGGCAACCCACTTGTCGACGGCGGCGATGTCCAGGACAACGCGCTGCTCGGCGCCCTGGGCGACCGGGTTGTAGTAGCCGACGCGCTCGATGTTGCGGCCGTCACGGGCGCTACGGACGTCGGTCACGATGATGTGGTAGAACGGACGCTTCTTGGCGCCGCCGCGGGTCAGTCGAATCTTGACCATGGTGGTGTTTTCCTATGTTGCCCAGTCGCCAGGATGGCGCGGTAAGCCGGCGATTATAGCGACGGGTCCGGGGCATTCCAAGTCTTGGGCCTCCGCCGAAGCTGAACAGATGTTCAAGCCTTCACCCCCCAACCGCCCTAAAGCACCGCCCACGGCGCCTCGCCCAGCGCCCGCTGCAGCAGCTCCAGCAACAGGTCCGACTGCTCGAACACCTGCTCCCCGATCCGCGCCAGCGGCCACAGGCCGGTGGAATTGCAGGCCACCGCGCCGCTCATCCCCGCCAGCATCGGCAGGTGCACCTCGCGCCGCACCTGCCCCTGGCCCAACGCCGCCAGCCCATCCATCAGCAGCAGCTCGCTGACCCCGCGCAGCGCCGTTGCCTGCGGCCAGATCACCCGGCCGCCATCCCAGAACGCCACGTTCCAGGTGCTGCCCTCGCTGATGCAGCCCGCCGCATCGACGAACAAGGCGTCGTCATACCCGGCCGCCATCGCCTGCCGCCGGTAATGGAACAACGGGAAGGTCCCCACATGCTTCACATGCGCCAGCTCGCGCTGGTAGGACACCGGCAGCACCGCGCGTCCGGCCACCGGCATCGTCGCCGGCACGCCGATCCCGATCAGGACATCGATGGGCACGGCCTGCTGCGGCTGCCGGAAGTCGAAGGCACGCGAGAACACGGTGATCCGCACCGATGCATCGCCCACCTCGCAGGCCTCCAGGGCGCGCTTGAGCCAGCGCTGCAGGCTGGCCGCGTCCAGGTCGGCATCGAACAGTTCACGCGTGCCCTGCCGCAACCGCTGCACATGCAGCGCCCAGCCCTGCACCGCTCCACCGCGTACCTGCAACGAGGTGAAGTGGCCATAGTTGACCAGCGCCGGGGCGAGCACGTCCACGTCCACCGGCCGGCCATTGCAGAACAATCGCATCACAGCAGCACCTGCGCCTGTGCCCACATCGACTGCAGGATACGTGCCGCCGGTTCGCGTCGCGCCATCCACGCCGACTGCCCGGCCCAGGCCTGCATCGCGTCGATCCGGCCATCGGCACCGGCCTGCCGGCGCATGGCGGCAGTCAGCCCCCGCTGCACCGGGTAAGGACGCGGCGCAGGTGCATCGGGAGCGGCCGCGGCGCGCACATACGCGGTATCCAATGCGCGCCCCAGCCGGCCGCTGAAGGCACGGGTAGTGCGCGTGCCTTCCGGCTCGGCGTCCTGCAGGGCCTGCTTCCAGGCATCGGGGACATCGGATTCATCCGCTGCAAGGAAGGCCGTGCCGACCATCACCGCACTGGCACCGAGCACCAATGCTGCGGCTACGCCACGTCCATCGGCAATGCCTCCGGCGGCGATCACCGGCACCTCCAGCCGGTCGGCCAGACGTGGCAGCAGCGCGAACAACCCGACCAGCTGTTGCTCGGCCTGGTCAGCCTCGAATGCGCCGCGATGGCCACCGGCCTCGGCACCCTGTGCGATCACCGCATCGGCTCCGGCGGCCTGCGCCTGCAGGGCTTCGGCCAGCGTGGTGGCACCGGCCAGCCAGGCAATGCCGGCGTCCTTCAGGCGCTGCACCTGTGCCGGCGAGAACACCCCCATGATGCTGGATGCCACCGCCGGTCGCGCCTGGACCAGGGCCTCGAACTGCGCATCGAAATCCGCCGGGCCTGCATCACCGGCACTGGCCGGCACCTCCGGCCCCCACTGCGCGAGGAACGCCCGGGTCGCGGCCTCACCGGCCACGTCGCGGGCAGGCGCTGGATCGGGAATCCAGACATTGACCTGCGCCGGCCCCGCGGACTGCGCGCGGAAGGCCGCCATCCATTCCCCGACCTGCCCCGGCGTGGACAGCACCGCGCCCATCGCCCCCATGCTGCCGGCGTTGGCCAGCGCCACCGACAACGGCACCGGGCAGGCGCCGGCCATCGGCGCCAGCAGGATGGGGACATCAACGCCGAAGCGTTGGCAGAAGCCGGCAACACGCGCGGCGATTGCAGGGTTGTGCATGGCGATCACGACGCCAGCGGGCCACCCGGATCAGCGCACCGAAAGGGCGTAGCTCCGCACCCGCTGGCTGTCCATCTCTTCGCTGAAGGTGAAGTCCACATATTGAGCGTCATCGGCAGCCATTGCCACCTCGACCAAGGCCCGGCCGATCTCGCTGCCCTCGGCATCCAGCGCCCTGGCCACCAACGTGCCAGCGAACGAGTGGGACGCGATCACGTAGATGGACGCGTCCCTGGCCCCCATCCCGCGGCTCTTGCCCAGGGTGACCGTCAGCCCGCGCGCGGCCATCGCCGGCGCGACCTCGAGCGTGAGCGACATGCGCCTGTCCACGCCCTCGCCAGGGCCAGCCACGAAATCCATGGCACTTCCGTCGACGGCACGTCCCGTGCGCGGGGACGGCGAGCGGTCATCGCCGCACGCCGCCAGGCCCAAGGCCATTGCAAGCAGCCCGATTCCCTTCTTCATGCATGTACTCCTGATCGTTCGGATGACGGCGAAACATCGTGGCTTCCCACGCGCCGCAAGCCTTGTATCGGGAGCATTCCGGCGCCTCCAGCGCCGGCTTCACATTTCAGCGGAAAGGCAAGCCGCCCTTGCCACCGCCCATCGCGCCGAGCATGCCCTTCATGTTGCGCAGCATGCCCTTCATGCCGCCGCCGGCGAGCTTGCCCATCATCTTTTCCATCTGCATGTACTGCTTCATCAGCTTGTTGACGTCGGCCGGCTGGGTGCCGGAGCCGCGCGCGATGCGGGCACGACGCGAACCATTGAGCAGGCCCGGGTTGCGGCGCTCCTTCTTGGTCATCGAGTTGATGATGGCGATCATGCGCGGCACTTCCTTGCTCTGCGTGACCTGCTGCTTGAGGTGGTCCGGGATCTGGCCCAGGCCCGGCAGCTTGTCCATCAGGCCGCCGATGCCGCCCATGTTCTGCATCTGCTCGAGCTGGTCGCGCATGTCGTTCAGGTCGAACTTCTTGCCCTTGGCGACCTTCTCGGCCAGCTTCTGCGCCTTGTCCTTGTCGACCTGCTGCTCGACCTGCTCCACCAGCGACAGCACGTCGCCCATGTCCAGGATGCGGCTGGCCACGCGCTCGGGGTGGAACACGTCCAGGCCATCGACCTTTTCACCGGTACCGGTGAACTTGATCGGCTTGCCGGTGATGTAGCGCACGCTCAGCGCGGCACCGCCACGGGCGTCGCCGTCGGTCTTGGTCAGCACCACGCCGGTCAGTGGCAGTGCCTCGCCGAAGGCCTTGGCGGTGTTGGCCGCGTCCTGGCCGGTCATCGAGTCGACCACGAACAGGGTCTCGACCGGGTTGATCGCCGCGTGCAGGGCCTTGATCTCGGCCATCATCGCTTCATCGATGGCCAGGCGGCCGGCGGTATCGACCAGCAGCACGTCGACGAACGACTTGCGCGCGTCATCGATGGCAGCGCGCACGATGTCCACCGGCTTCTGGTCCGGGGCCGACGGGAAGAACAACACATCCACCTGCTGGGCCAGCGTCTTGAGCTGCTCGATCGCGGCCGGGCGGTAGACGTCGGCCGAGACCACCATCACCTTCTTCTTGCGCTTTTCCTTCAGGTGCTTGGCCAGCTTGCCGACCGTGGTGGTCTTGCCGGCGCCCTGCAGGCCCGCCATCAGGATGATGGCCGGCGCGGGGACATTGAGGTTCAGGTCGGTGGCCTGGGAGCCCATCACCGCGGTCAGCTCGTCGCGCACGACCTTGATCAGCGCCTGGCCGGGGGTCAGCGACTTGAGCACTTCCTGGCCGACCGCGCGCACCTTGATCTTCTCGACCAGGGCCTGCACCACCGGCAGGGCCACGTCGGCCTCCAGCAGCGCGATGCGGACTTCACGGGTGGCCTCGCGGATGTTCTCCTCGGTCAGGCGGCCGCGCCCACGCAGGCGCTCGATGGTGCCGGAAAGGCGCTGGGTCAGTGACTCGAACATGCGGTGCAACCTGCGGGAATCGTGGATACAGAGCCGCCAAGTATAGCGACCCGCCCGCGAGCCCGCCGGTTCACGTCGCCAGCGGCGGGTCCGTGTGCGAAACTGTGCCGATGACAATCGTTCTCATCGCCGCCGTCCTCTACCTGTTGGCAACGGCCCTGCTCGTGCGCGGACTGGCGATGGATCGCAACGCCCTGCCGCGCACCTGGCTGCTGCCGGCGGTCAGCGCCGTCGTCCTGCATGCCGGCTACCACCTGATGGTGGCGATGCAGACCAGCGGCGGTCCGGACATGCACTTCTTCGCGGCGCTGTCCCTGGTCGGGCTGGGCATGGCGGTGCTGACCACCCTGGTCGGCGCGCGCGGGCGCATGGCCGCACTGGGCGTGGTGGTGTTCCCGCTGGCCGCCATCGGCCTGCTCGCCTACCACGGCTACGGCCACGAACCGAGCAAGGTACTGGGCTGGCGCCTGGCCACCCACGCCTGGCTGGCACTGCTGGCCTACGCCACGCTGAGCGTGGCCGCGCTGCTGGCGATCATGCTGTGGCTGCAGGAGCGTGCCCTGCGCCGTCGCGATTTCCGCCCCTGGCTGCGCGCCCTGCCGCCGCTGGCGGACCTGGAAACCCTGCTGTTCCGCACGATCGCGGTGGGCTTCAGCCTGCTGACCCTGACCCTGGTCACCGGCGTGCTGTTCGTCGATGACCTGCTGGCGCAGAAGCTGGTGCACAAGACCGTGCTCAGCGTGCTGTCGTGGATAGTGTTCGGCACCCTGCTGATCGGCCGCCGCCGTTACGGCTGGCGCGGCAGCAAGGCCGTCCACTGGACCCTGAGCGCGATGGCGCTGCTGCTGCTGGCGTTCTTCGGCAGCCGCTTCGTGATCGAGCTGGTGCTGGGAAAGAACTAAACACGCCCGGTACTGCCGCGCCAGGCGCGGCAGCGGGATTCGGGCATCAGCAGGAATCGTCGGCAAGGCCCCGGCGGAGCATGGCTCCGCTCTACAGAGCGCTACGGATCATTCCGATGCCGCCTCCAGCGCCTCGGACAGCCGCTCCACCGCAATCACTTCCATGCCCTTCACCGAGCCGGTCTTTGGGGCATTGGCCTTGGGCACGATGGCGCGCTTGAAGCCGTGCGTGGCCGCCTCGCGCAGGCGGTCCTCGCCGTTCGGTACCGGCCGGATCTCGCCGGACAAGCCGACCTCGCCGAAGGCGATGGTCTTCTCCGCCAGCGGCCGGTCCTGCAGCGAGGACAACACCGCCAGCAGCACCGGCAGGTCGACCGCGGTTTCCTGCACGCGGATGCCACCGACCACGTTGACGAACACGTCCTGGTCGCCGACCAGCACCCCGCCGTGCCGGTGCAGCACGGCCAGCAGCATCGCCAGGCGGTTCTGCTCCAGGCCCACCGCGACCCGGCGCGGGTTGGACAGCGGCGAGGAATCCACCAGCGCCTGTACTTCCACCAGCAGGGGCCGCGTGCCCTCCCGGGTGACCATCACGCAGCTGCCCGGCTGGCGGGTGCTGCCACCGGACAGGAAGATCGCCGACGGGTTGGGCACTTCCTTCAGGCCCTTCTCGCCCATCGCGAACACGCCCAGTTCGTTGACCGCGCCAAAGCGGTTCTTGAACGCGCGCAGCACGCGGAAGCGGCTGCCACTCTCGCCCTCGAAGTACAGCACCGCATCGACCATGTGCTCCAGCACGCGCGGGCCGGCGATGCCGCCTTCCTTGGTGACGTGGCCGACCAGGAACACCGCCGTGCCGGTTTCCTTGGCAAAGCGCACCAGCCGCGCCGCGCTTTCGCGTACCTGGCTGACCGAGCCTGGGGCGGCGGTCAGGGTTTCGGTCCACAGCGTCTGCACCGAATCGGCCACGATCAGCTTGGGCCGCGCCGAGGCCGCGTGCTGCAGGATGTTCTCCACGCCGGTCTCGGACAGCCCGTTGAGGCCCTCCAGCGGCAGCTCCAGCCGCACCGCACGGCCCGCCACCTGGGCCAGCGATTCCTCGCCGGTCACGTACAGCACCGGCAGCGTGCTGGCCATCCTGGCGACTGCCTGCAGCAACAGCGTGGACTTGCCGATGCCGGGATCGCCGCCGACCAGGATCACCGCACCTTCCACCAGCCCGCCGCCGAGCACCCGGTCGAACTCGCCGATGCCGGTGGACACGCGCTGGTGCTCGGTCTGCTGCACGTCCTTCAGCGCGGTGATCTTCGGCGCCTCGACCTTGCCGGCCCAGCCACTGCGGCGCGCGGCCGGTGACTTGGCGGCGGCCGCGCTCTCCAGCACGATCTCGCTCAGGACGTTCCATGCCCCGCATTCGGTGCACTGGCCCTGCCATTTGCTGTACTCGGCACCGCATTCGGTGCAGACGTAGGCGCTGTTACGGGGCTTGGCCATGGAGGTTCCTGCGACGGGGGACCGCAGGATAGCCGAGGGTGGTCGCAGTGGCTGCGACCAGCACGGCCCCGGACTCAGTTCAGCAGCGCGCGCGCGGCGATCATCGCCCGGTACTGGCGCGGCGCCATGCCCACTTCGGCCTTGAACTTGCGGGTGAACGCACTCTGGTCGCTGAAACCACAGGCCTGCCCGATGCTGGCCACGCTGTCCTCGCCGTGCAGCAGGTGCAATGCGATCTGGATGCGCAGCCGGGTCAGCACCTGCTGCGGCGTCATCTGGAACACCTTGCGGAACGAGCGCTCCAGCTTGGACAGCGAGAACCCGGTGATGTCCAGCAGGGTCTGCATGCGCACGTTCTCGGCGTAGTGCGTGTTGAGGTAATCCAGCGCCAGCCGCAACGGCTCGTACTGCGACTCCAGCCCGCCACGCTGGCCCAGGTCGCGCGAGATGCCGATCAGGCCGACCACCCTGCCGTCCTCGATGATCGGCCGCTTGCAGGTCAGGCACCAACCAGGCTGCTGGTTGGCGAACAGCTGCAGCTCCATCACGTTCTCGATCACCTCCCCCCCCAGCACGCGCTGGTCCTGGGCCACGTAGGCCTCGCTCATGCCCACCGGGTACAGCTCATCGGCACGCCGCCCGATCACTTCGCTGCGCGACTTCACGCCGAGCCGCTGCATCATCGTCATGTTGACGTGCGTGTAGCGCCCGTCGGTGTCCTTGGCGAAGAACAGCACGCTGGGAATGGCGTCGAACAGGGCTTCGATTTCGGCAGGGTCAATACGCATCGGGACGACATGTGGCGTCGGGGAAAAGCCGACCGGGCATCCGATGATGCCTGATCCGGCATGGAATCCGCAGGGCCGAAAGACATTCCCGGCGGCGGGCGGGCAGACGGGCCGCCTCAGGCCACCCGTGTGGTCCCTGCAGGCAGGATCCAGCTCCAGGCGCATCGCGCCTTGATGGCATGAAATGCCCCGGATGCCGGAACCGGCACAATCCAGGCACTCGAACTGGACTGGCCCTGCGGGAAGCATCCTGGCATCACCGGCCGCGGCACTGCCCAGTCCCCAGTCCCCAGGCCCATGCCCGCGGACGGCGACGCCCCATCCCATGACCATCCACCGCAAGGCTGCAAACACAAGGCCCCGCTTTCGCGGGGCCTTGGTTCACGCATCAAACGCTGTGACGGGCGATCAGCCCCACGGATCCTGCAGGACCATGGTGTGGTCGCGGTCCGGACCGGTCGACACGATCGAGATCGGGCAGCCTGCCAGTTCCTCCAGCGCGCGCAGGTAAGCGCGGGCGGCCGGCGGCAGCTTGTCCCACTCGGTGACGCCGTGGGTGTTCTCGCTCCAGCCCGGGAATTCCAGGTACACCGGGGTGCACTCTTCCCAGCCCTGCGCATCCAGCGGGGCGTACTCGGTACGCTTGCCACGGTATTCGTAGGCGATGCAGATCTTGAGCTTTTCCATGCCGTCGAGCACGTCCAGCTTGGTGATGCACAGGCCCGAGATGCCGTTGATGGCCACGGCGCGCTTGAGCGCGACGATGTCCATCCAGCCGCAGCGACGCGGACGGCCGGTCGAGGCACCGTACTCGGCGCCACGGTCGCGGATGCCCTGGCCGATCTCGTCGTCCAGTTCGGTCGGGAACGGACCGCCACCCACGCGCGTGGCGTAGGCCTTGGCGATGCCCAGCACGTAGTCGATCGCATCGGCGCCCACACCGGCACCAGCCAGCGCGCCGCCGACGGTGGTGTTGGAGCTGGTGACGTACGGGTAGGTGCCGTGGTCGATGTCCAGCAGCGCGCCCTGGGCGCCTTCGAACAGCACGCGCTTGCCCTGCTTGCGCAGGTCATGGCAGATGCCGGCCACGTCGGACTTCATCGGCTCGACGTACTCGCCGAAGGCCAGCGCTTCCTGGTAGACGGTGTCGAAATCCACCGGCTCCACGCCCAGGTACTGGGTCAGCACGAAGTTGTGGTAATCCAGCGCCGAACGCAGCTTCTCGGCCAGCTGTTCCGGGTAGTGCAGGTCGGCAACGCGGATGCCGCGGCGCGCCACCTTGTCTTCATAGGCCGGGCCGATGCCACGGCCGGTGGTGCCGATCGCCTTGCCGCCGGCGGCCTTTTCGCGGGCCTGATCCAGGGCGATGTGGTACGGCATGATCAGCGGCGCGGCCGGGGAGATCTTCAGGCGCGAACGCACTTCCACGCCGGCCGTTTCCAGCTCTTCGATTTCCTTGCGCAGGGCGGCCGGGGAAATCACCACGCCATTGCCGATCAGGCACAGCGCGTCATCGCGCAGGATGCCGGACGGAATCAGGTGCAGGACGGTCTTCTTGCCGTTGATGACCAGGGTGTGGCCGGCATTGTGGCCGCCCTGGAAACGGACCACTGCACCGATCTCCTCGGTCAGCAGATCGACGATCTTGCCCTTGCCTTCATCGCCCCACTGGGCGCCGAGAACAACAACTGATTGACCCATGACGGGTAACTCCTGAATTTGCTGCGGCCATCGGGGCCGCGGACGGGGCCGTGCGGAGCCAATGGTCAGCCACAGTGGTGCCCCATCGGGGAGCGCCGGCAAACGTCAAGGCCATACACGGAAAAAGCCGAACGGGACGCTCTGTGAGGAGCAGGCCCGACCGGCTTTTCTGGATTATCCGGGTTTTGCCTGACGGCTACCACCCCTGGCGGTGCATCCCATCGGCGGCAGTGGCCGGTCGTTCAGACCCGGCCCCGTGAACGCAGCCAACCTCCGCAACGTTCCTGCCGGGCATGGCCCGGCGCTACAGGTATCTGGCAGCACCGGGCCGAGCCTGGTGCTGCCGCAAGGGTCAGCGGTCGTTCTTCAGGTACTGCAGGAACGGGTCGTTCTTGTCGAGCACGATCACGCCATTGCCGTCGGTCATCGAGCCGCGGTAGGCCTCCAGGCTGCGGTAGAACGAGTAGAACGCCGGGTCGGCCGAGCCGGCCTTGCCGTAGATGGCGGCGGCCTGGGCATCGCCCTCGCCACGCAGCTGCTGCGCATCGCGCTCGGCCTCGGCCACGATCACGGTGCTCTCGCGGTCGGCCTGGGCGCGGATGGTCAGCGACTGCTCCTCGCCCTCGGCGCGCAACTTGGCGGCCTCCTGCTTGCGCTGGGCGCGCATGCGCTCGTACACGTCGGTGATCACCTGGCTGTCGGTCGGCAGGTCGATCTGCTTGATGCGCAGGTCGATGATCTGCATGCCGAGCGGCTTGACCGCCTCGTTGATCGCCTTCAGCTGGCCGGCGATCAGCTCGCCGCGGTCACCGGACACCAGTGCCTGCAGTGTGCGCGAGTTGATCTGGTTGCGCAGCGAGTCGGTGATGATCGGCGCAAGGCGGGCATTGGCCACCTTGCCGTCACCGCCGGTGGAGCGGTAGTACGAACGCACGTCTGAGATGTAGCCGATGGCGAAGAAGTCGACGCTGACGTCCTTCTGCTCGGCGGTGAAGTAACGCGCCGGGGCGGTGTCCAGCACCTGGAAGCGGCGGTCGAACACGCGCACGGTTTCCACCAGCGGCACCTTGAAGTGCAGGCCCGGCTTGATGTCCGAACGCACCACCTTGCCCAGGTTCAGCACCATCGCTGTCTGGTCCTCGCGGACCACGTACACCGAGCCCAGCAGGCCCAGCAGCACCACGACCAGCAGGCCGATCACAAATGAATTCTTCATCGGCTGGCCTCCTCACGACTTGCCGAGCGCGAGACCGAGCGGTCCGCGTTGCGAATGCTGTCGGTGGCCGACGGCAGGGCCGGCACGACCATGTCCGGGGTCAGCTGCGGGGCGTTGCCGGTGCCCTTGGCCGCATCGGCGGGCATCGGCACGTAGATCAGCTGGCGGCCATCGCCACCGATGACCTTGCGGTTCTCGGCCAGCACCTGCTGCACGGTTTCCAGCCACAGGCGCTTGCGGGTGACTTCCGGCGCGTTCTTGTACTCGGCCTGCAGCAGGGTGAAGCGGCGCGCGTCACCTTCGGCCTTGGCCACGGCGGCCTGCTTGTAGCCTTCGGCGGTGGTGCGGGCACGCGAGGCCTGGCCACGCGCCTCCGGCACGACCTTGGCCGCATAGGCCTGGGCTTCGTTGATCAGGCGTTCCTTGACCTGCTGGGCACCGTTGACCTCGTCGAAGGCCGGCTTCACTTCTTCCGGCGGACGGGCGTCGGGCAGGGTCAGGCCGGTCACGCTCAGGCCGGTGTTGTAGGCCTTGAGCGAGGCCTGCAGGCGCTGCTCGGCCACCGAGGCCAGCGGGCCGCGGTTGTTGAGCACAGTGTTCAGGTCGGCACGGCCCACCTGCTCGCGCACCGCGCTCTGCGCGGACTGCTCCAGCATCTGGTCGGCATCGACCGTACCGAACAGGTACTGGCGCGGATCGTCCACGCGGTACTGCACGTTGACCGCCACGTTGACGATGTTCTCGTCGCGGGTCAGCACCGGCACGTTGCTGCTGAAGGTCTTGATCTGGGTCGCGTTGACCTTGACCACCGACTCGATCGGCCACGGCAGCTTGAAGTTCGGGCCCGGCTGCAGGATGCGGGAGAACTGGCCGAAGCGCAGCACCACGCCACGCTGCTGTTCGCCGATCAGCTGGAAGCTGGAGAACAGCACCAGCAAGGCCACCACGATCAGTACCCAGCGCCAGATGCCGCCATCAAACAGGTCGCGCAACGGGCCGGGGATGTTGCCGCCCCATCCGTTGCCATTTCCGCCACGTGGCTTGCGCGGGCCGCGGTCGTCCGCGCCCCCACCATTGCCGCCGGGTGTATTCCAGGCCATGCATGCTCCATCTGTAAGGGCCGGGGTGCGGGAGTTCCCGCCGGACCCGGCCATCAATCGAATCCCGATTCTACTAGATGAGGCTGACCTGCCGTTTCGCAACCGCTATCTTGGACATCCCCCGTTCCAGTGCAGGCCGCCATGTCCGTTTCCACCCCGTTTTCCGCCTTCCGCATCCACAACGACGAGACGGGCTACCGCAGCGGCCTGGAGCCGCTGGCGCTGGACCAGCTCAGCCCCGGCGAGGTGGTGATCCGTGCCCGCTGGTCCTCGGTGAACTACAAGGACGCCCTGGCCGGCACCGGCAAGGGCAAGATCCTGCGCCGCTTCCCGCTGGTCGGCGGCATCGACGTGGCCGGCGAGGTGGTGGCCTCGACCGACCCGGCCTTCCGCGAAGGCGACAAGGTGCTGACCACCGGCTGCGGCCTGAGCGAGACCCGCGACGGCGGCTACAGCCAGTACGTGCGACTGGAGTCCCGATGGGTGATCCCGCTGCCTGCCGGGCTGGACCTGCGTGAAGCCATGGTGCTGGGCACGGCCGGCTTCACCGCCGCGCTGGCGCTGTTCCGGATGACCGAGAACCGCCAATCCCCGGCGCTCGGCCCGCTGGCGGTGACCGGCGCCACCGGCGGGGTCGGCTCGCTGGCGGTGGACATCTTCAGCCGAGCCGGCTTCGAGGTGCATGCCGTCAGCGGCAAGGCCGAGGCGGCCGACTACCTGACCGCGATCGGTGCCAGCCAGGTACTGGGCCGCGACGCCTTGGCCACCACCCGGCCGATGGAATCGGCCCGCTTCGGCGGCGGGCTGGACAACGTCGGCGGGGCGATGCTGACCAGCCTGCTGGCCCAGACCAGCCCCTACGGCAACGTGGCCTCGGCCGGCCTGGCGGCCACCGCGGAGCTGGACATGACCGTGATGCCCTTCATCATCCGCGGCGTGTCCCTGCTGGGCGTGGCCTCGGCCGGCACCGCCCGGGACATCCGCGAGCAGGTCTGGGCCCTGCTGGGCGGGGACTGGAAGCCGCGCCACCTGGGCACCATCTGTACCCGTGAAGTGGGGCTTGGCGAACTGCCGGGCGTGTTCGATACGATGCTCGCCGGCAAGTCCTTCGGGCGCACGGTCGTAAGAATCGACTGACCGCCATCCTGACCCGGCCCGGACCCGGCGCTGGCGGCTTCACGCCGGGCCCGGGCCGGCACTACACTCGTCGCTGACTCTTGGGGAAGAACATGGCGCGCATCCTGATCGTTGACGATTCGCCGTCTCAGTTGATGGGCATCCAGCGCATCGTAGAGAAGCTGGGGCATGAGACCTTTACCGCCACCGATGGCGCTTCCGGGGTGGAAGCGGCCAAGTCGGTGCTGCCGGACCTGGTGCTGATGGACGTGGTGATGCCGAACCTCAACGGGTTCCAGGCCACCCGCACGCTCAAGCGCGAGGCCACCACCCAGCACATCCCGGTGATCCTGGTGACCACCAAGGACCAGGACACCGACCGTCTGTGGGGCATGCGCCAGGGCGCCAAGGCCTACATCACCAAGCCGTTCTCGGAAGAGGACCTGTCCGCGGTGATCGCGCAGGTGTTCAGCGCCGAGGCCCCGCCGGCCGGCTGACGCCGGAGGGCCGGAACGAAAAAGGCGAGCCGGGGAGCTCGCCTTTTTCGTGTTCGGGGACCGGACGCACCGGCCTCAACTGTCACCGAAGGCCTTGGCCAGTTCCTGGTAGGCCTTGCGCTGGGCCTCGGTCGTCGCCACCGGGGCCACCACCTCCAGTTCCACGATCTGGTCGCCGTCGGGCTTGCCCGGCAGGCCACGGCCGCGCAGGCGCAGCTTGCGGCCACTGTCCGAATCGGCCGGCACCTTCAGTTCCACCGCCCCGCCCAGGGTCGGCACGCTGATGCTGGTGCCCAGCGCCGCCTGCCACGGCGTGACCTGCAGGGTGTACAGGATGTTGCGCCCGTCCACCTCGAACTGTGGGTGCGAGGCGTATTCCACCTCCAGCATCAGGTTGCCGCCCCCGCTGCCCTGCCCGCCCAGCCGGATCACCTGGCCCGGGCGGATGCCCTTGGGCACGCGCACGTCGAGCTGGCGACCATCGACGGTGATGCGCAGGCTGTCGCCGCTGTACGCCGCCTCCAGTGGCACCGACAGCTTGGCGCGGGTGTCGCGCATCGGTTGCGGCCCGGCGCCGCCAAACCCGGGACGACCACGCGCCCCTGCCCCGCTGGCACCGCGCTGGCGCGCGAACAGGCTTTCGAAGAAATCGCTGAAGCCGCCGCCGGCACCGCCGCCGCCGAACACCTCCTCGAAATCAAACCCCTGGCCGCCGCCGAAGTTGGGCGGTGCCTGGAACTCCTCGCCCGGGCGGTAGCCCTGCGCGCGCAGCTGGTCATAGGCCTGGCGCTTCTGCGGATCGCGCAGCGCCTCGTAGGCCTCATTGACCGCCTTGAACTTCTCCTCCGCACCGGCTTCCTTGCTGACGTCGGGGTGGTACTTGCGCGCCAGACGCCGGTAGGCGGTCTTGATCTCGGCATCGCCGGCGGTGGGCTCCACGCCCAGCGTTGCGTAGTAATCCTTGAATTCCATCCATACACCTCTGCAAAAAAGTCAGGCCCGCCACCTTTCGGCAACGGGCCGTCATGCAACCGGCAACCGCCGTGGCCGCCATTCTACCGGGCCACGGCGCTCGTGCTGGTGGAGGCGCACTCACACGGCCGGGGAAGCGGCCTGGACCTGGATGCGGCGCGGTGCCGGTTCCTCGCGCTTGGGGATGCGGATCTCCAGCACGCCGTTCTGGCTGCGGGCGGCGATGCCCTCGGCATTGGCGCTGTCCGGCAGGGCGAAGCGGCGGTTGAACGCGCCATGGCGTCGCTCGCTGCGCGAGAAGCGGCCTTCCCCGGCGGCGGCCGGTGCGCTGCGCTCACCACGGATCTCCAGCACGCCCTTGTCCATCTGCACCTCGATGCTGGACGGCTCCACGCCGGGGAGGTCGGCCAACAGCACGAACTGCGTCGGCTCCTCGCGGATGTCCACCGCCGGCGCCCAGCCCTGCGGCGAGGTGGCGGGGGTTTCCAGCAACGGGCCCAGCAGATTGCGGATTTCGGACTGCGTCGGCCACTGGCGGTAACGTACGATGCTCATCATGTCCTCCTGAAATGTGGGGGCCCGGACTGCCGGAATGGCGATGCCGTTCCCATGCCCACGAGGTGTTGCGTGAAAGCCGTGTTTTCAAGCTTTTGACGCTGCACTTCCAATCGATCACTAAACTGACATTCAGCACAGGAGTTACTGATGTCCATCCAAGTCGGCGACCGCATTCCCGAAGTCATCCTCAAGCGCCTGCGCGAGGGCCTGGAAACGGTGGATACCCACACCCTGTTCGACGGCCGCAAGGTGGTGCTGTTCGCCGTCCCCGGCGCGTTCACCCCGACCTGCTCGGCCCGCCACCTGCCCGGTTACGTGGAGCACTTCGATGATTTCCGCAGCCGCGGCATCGAGGTGTTCTGCATGGCGGTCAATGATCCGTTCGTGATGCAGGCCTGGGCCCGGAGCCAATCGGTGCCCGATGGCCTGCAGATGCTGTCCGACGGCAACGGCGAGTTCACCCGTGCGCTGGGGCTGGAGATGGACGCAAGCAGTTCCGGCATGGGCATGCGCTCGCGCCGGTTCGCGCTGTACGTGGAAGATGGCGTGGTACGCGGCAGCTATGTCGAGGAACCCGGCCAGTTCGAGGTGTCCTCCGCCGAATACGTGCTCGCCCATCTGCCGGAGTAGTTTCCCCAACAGAAGGAAAGGCCAGCCATGAGCAAGCAGCCAGCCGCGAAGCCGAGCAAGCCCACCGCCCCGACGCCCGGCTTCACCGACCGCAAGACCCTGCGGGCCAACGCGCGCAAACGCATGGAAGACGGTGCGGTGACGCCCAGCTACAGCGCCGACCGCACCACGGTGATCAAGCTGCTCAACGATGCGCTGGCCACCGAATGGGTCTGCGTGCTGCGCTACTACCGGCATTACTACATGGCCAAGGGGATGCTGGCCGACACGGTGAAGGCCGAGTTCCTGGAACACGCCCAGCAGGAGCAGGCGCATGCGGACCTGCTGTCCAACCGCATCGTGCAGCTGGGCGGTGCACCGGACCTCAACCCGGACACCCTCACCGCGCGCTCCCACGCCGAGTACAAGGAAGGCGGCAACCTGCGCGACATGGTCCGCGAGAACCTCATCGCCGAGCGCATCGCCATCGACAGCTATCGCGAGATGATCAACTTCATCGGCGACAAGGACACCACCACCAAGCGCATCCTGGAGCAGATCCTGGCGCAGGAGGAGGACCATGCCGATGACTTCGCCGACATGCTGGACGGCTGGATCGGCGAATAACCTCGGCAGCAGCGGCCTCGCTTGCGACGTCATGACCGCCTGGCGGTCCGGGACTTCGCGGGCAAGGTCGCTCCTGCCGGCTAGTGGACGACGCGGAAGCGCACGCGTGCCCAGCTGCCGTCGTCCGACAGGGCGGTGAGCGTGTGTTCGCCGGCGTCCTCGAAGTCGCGCATGAACACCCGCGCGCCCTGGGTCTGGGCAATCCAGCGACCGTCGAGCAGCCATTGGACGGTGGCATCGCTTCCCAGTGCACGCAGTTGCAGGCGCGGACCATGCGTGGCACCCGGTGGCCGGGCCAGCGTGGACTGGTCATTCAGGCCGTCGATATGCAGTACGCCACGCGATTGGCGGCCATCGTCCGGGCAATCGGCCGCGAGCACCGGCAACTGCTGTGCCTGCCGTTGCACGGCCGACAACCACGGTGAAGCCAGAGCCGGCCAACGGGCGATCTCGCGTTGCTCACGGGCCGGATGGCCGTCGCAGTCCACCGATACCCGCTGCCCGGTCACTGCATCCACCTCGAAGCGCAGGCGACCGGATTGCCACAGGCGGGCGTCGCGTTCGGCGAAGGTGGGCGGCACCACGCCGTCGAGCACCATCGCCGGGAACCGCTGGTGACACATCGATGGCGGGGTCTGCTCGGCGGCGATGCCCAGCGGCCAGCAGATGTCCATTTCAGTGACGCTGGCCGGTGCCGTCCGGGTGGCGTTGTCGCCCGGTTGGCGCGGCAGGCTGTCGATAACCTCGAACATCAGCGGCAGCGCGGTGACCGCTCCGTACTGGCCGGGCAGCGGCGTGCCGTCGGGCCGGCCGACCCACACGCCCACGGTGTACTGGCGGGTACCGCCGATGGCCCAGGCATCGCGGTAACCAAAGCTGGTGCCGGTCTTCCATGCCACGCGCGGGCGGCCGCCGGTGTCGAAGGTGCCCACGCCGTACCCCGGGCGCGGGTTGGATTCGAGGATGTCACGCACGATCCACGCCGCGCCTTCGGACATCATCCGCCGCTCGAGCCGGGGATCGTCCGGCGTGTAACGCACGCGCCCGGCGATGCCACCGCGGTTGAACGCCGAGAAGGCACCGACCAGCCCCTCCAGCTGGGCACCGGTGCCGCCCAGGATCACGGCCAGATTCGGCTTGGCCCCATGCGGGAAGCGCAGCGTGACCCCGCCGTTGGCGAGCCGGGCGGTGAAGCGCGCCGGGCCGACACGGTCGAGCAGGTCCACCGAGGGCACGTTCAACGACAGGCGCAATGCGCTGGCCGCGCCAATGGGGCCATTGAACGCGGCATCGAAGTTGCCCGGGCGATAGCCGCCGAAACTCTGCGGCGCATCCACCAGCAGGCTCTCGGAGTGGATAAGGCCATCGTCCAGCGCCATGCCGTACAGGAACGGCTTGAGCGTGGAGCCGGGGGAGCGCCAGGCCTGCACCATGTCCACGTGCCCCAGCCGCGCCTTGTCACCGAACGCGACCGAGCCCACGTAGGCACGGGCCTCCAGCGTGGTGTTGTCCATCACCAGCAGCGCGGCGGAGGTGCGCTCGGGCAGCTGCGAGAAGTACGCCGCCACGCGCTCCTCCAGCGTGCGCTGCAGGCCGGCGTCGAGCGTGGTCTGGATATGCGCGGCGCGCGGTTGCGCCGCATGCAGGCGCTGGGCCAGCAGCGCCGCGTACAACGGCTGCTTCAGCGAGCGCGCAACGACTGGCTCGATGCGCGCATCGGCGACCTCGTCGGCCGACCACGCGCCGAGTTCGGCCATGCGCGCCAGCACCTTGTCGCGGGCCCGTCTCGCGGCCTCGGGATGGCGGTCCGGACGCAGCCGGCTCGGTGACTGCGGCAGCACCGCCAGCAGTGCGGCCTCGGCCTGCGACAGGTGCGCGGCGGACTTGCCCAGGTAGGCCCAGCTGGCCGCCTCGACGCCTTCGATGGTGCCGCCGTAGGGCGCGCGCTCCAGGTACAGGTCGAGGATCTCGGCCTTGCTCAGGTGCACCTCCAGCTGCACCGCACGCAACAGCTGCTTGAGCTTGCCCCATGGCGTGCGCGTATGCGGGTCGAGGATGCGCGCGACCTGCATGGTCAGCGTCGAACCGCCGGAGACGATGCGGCGCTCCAGCACCATCTGCCTGGCCGCACGCAGCAGCGCCCAGGGGTTGATGCCCGGATGCCGCCAGAACCAGCGGTCCTCGTAGGTCAGCAACGCCTGCAGGTAAAGCGGCGAAACCATCTTCGCGTCGGCCGGATAGCGCCAGACGCCTTCGGCATCGGCGAAGGCACGCAGCGGCGTGCCGTCGGCGGCGACGACCAGCGTACTGGTCTCCCGCGACCGCGGCAGTGGTGGCGGGAAGGCCAGGTCCAGCACCAGCAGCAACGCCAGCAATGTGGCGGTGCCCCAGCGCAGCAGGCGCAGGGTGCGGGGAGAGCGCAGGCGCTTGCCAAGCTGCTTCAGGCGCGGGAAGCGCGTGTTCACTGGTGCGTGTTCTTCAATCGTGACCTTGGGGAGCAGGAGCGACCCCGGGCGCGAAGCCGGGCATTCCCGGCCTCGCGGCCGAAGCCGCTCCTACCGTGTTGCGCAGGCGCGGCGGGGTCAGGGCTGTACCACCGTGATCGTGCTCGGGGTGGAGCGACCCACGCCGCGCAGGTCGGGACGATACATGTCCTCGGCCAGCGGCGGCGGCACGGTGTAGGTACCCGGGCTGACCGCACGGACGAGGTAGAACACGTTCGCGGTCCGGCCGCGCGACAGGTTCACCGCCGCCACGTAACGGTCGTCACGGAACTCCTCGTGCTTGATGTCGGCGGCGCTGCCACGGTCGCTGATCTCCACCCCATCCACCACCACGTCGGCCCATTGCTTGGCATCACCGAGGTTGAAGTTCTCGATCTCCAGGCCTGCCGGCAACAGGTCGGTCACCAATGCCTCGGGCATCGCGGTATTGGCGGTCACGCTCAGGCGCACGATCAAGGCCTCGCCTTCCTTCAACGGACGCGGTGTCCACGGCTTGCCGTCGGTGCCGTACCAGGTGCGCTCGATGCCGATATGGCGGTTGTCCGGCGCCGGTGCCTGGCGCGGGATGCCGGCCACGTCCAGGCTGGCGAACATCGGGGCCTCGCCCTGCGGCGAGAAACGCACGCCTTGCGCCAGCTGGGCTGCATCGAACACCCGGCCGAACGCCTTGCGCGCGTCGATCGCCTCGCGGCGCTCACCCACGGCCAGCTCGCCGGACACCAGCTTCTTCTGGTTGACCATCAAGGCCTTGCCCAGGCGTGCCAACGCCACCTGCTCCTGCGTGCTCAGCCACAGCCAGCCGCTGTTGCGACGGGTCTCCAGCTCGCGGCCCATGGACACTGCACGTGCGTCGTACTCGGGCTTGGCCAGGCCGCGCTCGTGGGTCAGTGCGATCATCAGCGCATCGTCACGCAGCACGCTGCCGTAATCGCCGAAGTAGGACGGACGGTCATTCGTAGCCTTGGCGAAGCCGGCGGCAATCGCGGCCTGGCCGCGCTTGCCATCGCCCTGCAGCGACAGCGCCACGCCCAGGTGCACCAGCGACAAGCCGGACACCGCCTTGCTGCGCTCGTTGTCCCACAGCGTGCGCAGGGTTCCCAGCGGCGCGCGGTTGACCCGCGCCAGCACATAGCCCGAATAGGCCTGGTTGGCGAACTTCAGTGCCTCCCGGTTGTCCTGCCCGTAGAACTGGTTGCCACCGCTGAGCAGGTCTTCGCTGATCCGGTCCAGCGCTTTCTGCAGCACGTTCTCTGGCACCGCGAAGCCGGCGTCCTTGGCATCGAGCAGGAACTCGGCAATGTACGGGGTCAGCGCCGGGTTGATGTAGTCGTCGTTGCCCCACATCGAGAAGTTGCCGTTGGCCACCTGCATCGATGCCAATCGGCCGAACGCACCTTCCATGCGCTCGCGGCGCGCCTTGGCATCCAGCCCATCGGCGCCGAGCATGGCCGAGGTGGCCTGGTCGAGCATCAACGCGGCGTAGCCCTTGCTCGTGGTCTGCTCGGCGCACCCATACGGATAATTGAGCGCCCCTTGCAGCGCGGAGGCGAACGGGATCGGCGGCAGCGCGCTGACCAGCATGCGGGCGCTGACCGAGTTGCTCATCAGGCCATCGATGAAGCTGCTGTCCAGGGTGACCGGTGCCAGCGGATCGAGCGTGCGGGTCTGCGAGCGCAGCACCTGCGGCCAGGCCGCGCGCACCGGCAGGTCATAACGCCGGTCGACCTTGAAACCGTTGCCGTCCACGCGCACCCGCACCTTGGCCACGCTGTAGCCTTCCTGCGCGGTCAACGGGAAGCTCAGGGTGCTCTTGGCATCCGCGCCCAACTGCACCGAGCGCGAGGACTCGGCGATGCCCAGCGGGCCTTCGCCGTCCACCCGTACCGTGAACTGGCCGGGCTTGCCGGTGAAGTTCTGCACGTCCAGGGTGACCATGCTGCGGTCGCCCGGCGCCATCACCCGCGGCATGCTGGCCTCGGCCAGGATCGGCGCGCGCACCAGCGTCTCCACGTCGCGGTTGCCGTAGCGCTGGTCCGAATAGACCATCGCCGACACCCGCAGGGTACCGTTGAAGTCCGGCACGTTCAGTTGCACCCGCGCATTGCCCTTGGCGTCCAGCGCGACCGGCCCGGAGAACAGGTCAACGGTCTGCACTCGCGCGGTCGGCCGCTTGGCCTGCGGCAGCGCCGCCAGGGCCATGTCGCCACCGAACTTCAGCTTGCCGGTGTTGCCGTCGAAACTCTCGATCACGCGCCCGTAGATGTCATACGCATCCACGCCCAGGCGTCGCTGCGCGAAGAAATGCGCCGGGGCATCCGGCACCGGGAAACGGGTGATGTTGAGGATGCCCACGTCCACCGCCGAGACGGTGACATGGGCCGGCTTGCCGGCCAGCTCCGGCGCACTGACGGTGACCGTCATCGGCTGTTCGGGACGCATCTGCCTGGGCGCCACCAGGCCCACGGCGACGCGGCGGTCGCTGCGGTTCATCGGCACGTGGGCCACGCCCACGGCGCGCGCCGGGGTGATCTTGCTCGGCGCGCTGCCGCCGCGGAACACCAGCGCGGTGACGTAGACGTCGTGGCGCTCCCAGTCGGCGGTCACCGGGATTTCGAAGGTGCTGCCCGGTTTGGCGTCGATGTCCTGGACATAGATCATCTTGTCGCTTTCGACCATCAATAGGCCACGGCCGGCATGCGGCGGCGTCACCGTCACCTTCAGCGTGTCACCGGCGCGGTAGCTGGTCTTGTCCAGGGCCAGCTTGACCTTGTCGGGACGTGCGTCCATGCCGCGGTTCTCGTCCTCCCAGCTCCAGCCGGCACTGAACGGATAGCGCGTGGTCAGGCCGGTGGCGGGATCGAACACGTCCACCCGGTAATCACCCCACTCCACCGGGAAGTCGAAGCGGGCCGCGGTGGTGCCGGCATCGAGGGTGCGGGTTTCCTTGTTCTCGAAGCGACGGGTGAAGTCGTAGTCCCAACGGTTGTCGGTGTAGGTCCAGTGGTAATCGCGCAGCTCGCGTACCAGCGTGACCTTCAGGCCCTTGCCCGGTTGCGGATTGCCCTCGGCATCCACGCGCATCAGCTCGAAGCGCGCATTGGCGTTGGCGTCGGCACCGTCCTTGTCATCGAACAACGGGCGCACCGCCACCAGTGCCGGGGCCGGCCACAGCACGCGCTTGAGCGTGCGGGTGACGGTGCGGCCGCCGGTCTCGTAGACGCTGCCCGACACCACCGCCGCCACCGTCGTCCCCTTGCCGACCTCGGCCGGCAGCGGGATGTCCTGGCGCAGCTTGCCGTCGCCGGGAAGGGTGGTGTCGATCACGTCGTTGGCCTGCCGCGGCAGCTCAACGGTGGGATCGCCGAAGAACCAGCCCGGCATCGCCTCGACCGGATGCTGTTCCACCGCCACCGCCAGGCGCGCGGTGAAGCGGTTGCCGTCGGCCGGAGCGCCGTACAGGTAGGCCGCGTCGGCCTGCAGCTTGAGCGGCTCGCCCGGTTTGAGCGTCTTCTGCGCGCTGTCCAGGTCCAGCTTCATGCGTTCGGGCAGGAATTCCTCGATGCGCAGGGTCATGCCCTGCACCGCTTCCTTGCTGGCCGGGTCGGTGCGGAACTCCACCTGCCAGCGGCCGGTGGGCGCCTCGACCGGGATCACCTGCTCGAAGGAGAAATAGCCCTGTTCGCCCGCCTGCAGGCGGGTTTCGCGGAAGGTCTTGCCGTCGGGTTGCTTGAGCCGCAGGAACACCGGCAACCCGCCATTGGCCGGGGCCGGCAGCGGCTTGCCGTCGTTGTCACGCAGCAGCGCGGACACGCGCACCGTCTCGCCGGGGCGGTACAGGTCACGCCCGGACCAGGCGAATACATCGAAGTTGGCATTCTGGCGGCCAGCCACCGCGAACTCGCTCAGGTCCAGCGCCGGCTGGTTGAACGGCAGCATCGTGGTATCGCTGCCGCTGGAAGCCACCAGCACCTGGGTGGCATCGAGCGTGTAGTTGAGCAACGCGTTGCCGTTGCCGTCGGTCTGCCCCCTCAGGATCACCTCGCCCTTGGCGTTGATGACCTTCAGGTCGACCTTCCTGGCCGGCGTGCCATCGGCCAGCGACGCGGTGTGGACGAACAGCGTGTCCTTGTAGGCGCGGGTGTGCAGGCCGATGTCGCTGACGGAGAAGAACGCGGTGTCGTATTCGCCGCCGAAGCTGCCGGTGCGCTTCATCACCGCGAAGTACAGGCCCGGCTGCTGCAGTTCCTTCACTTCCTGGATCGGCAGGTAGGTCAGTACCCGCTCGTTCTGCTTGCCACCAAGCACGAAGCGGTTCATGTAGACCGGCTCGGCCAGCTGCGACAGCGGCGTATTGTCGCTGTACTCGCTGTCCAGCTCCCAGCTGCCACGACGGCCGCCACGCTGGTACTGGGCAAAGAAGCTGGGCAGCTCGGATTCGCGTACGCGCAGGAATTCGACGTCCACCTCCGGCACGTTCACCGACACCACCGGCAGGCCGCGGCTCTCCTTGGCCGGCAGCACGCTGCCCTGCGAGGCGAAACCGACCGCCGGCTCCATCTCGCCGCTGAACACCTTCTGCTTCACCTCCGTGCCCAGCCGGCTGCCATCGGCGGCCAGCAGGTCCGGCGAAATGATCAGGGTGTATTCCTTGGCCGGCTCCACGTAGGGATAGCGCAGGGTCTTGCCGTCATCGGACAGCGACCAGCTGCTTTCCTCGGTGCCGACCTTCTCCTCGAAGCGCAGCAGCTTGTCGAAGTCCTGGGTACCGACCAGCGGCCGCGAGAACTCCACCGCCAACGCCATCCCGTCACCGCGCTGCTGGTCCGGATAGGCCCGCAGCATGACGAAGCCCTTGACCTCTTCGCGCTTGGCCTGGATGGCCTCGCCACTGGTGCCGGGCAACTGCCCGGTCTCGTTGCGCTTGCATCCTGCAATCAAGGCAATCGCCGCCAGAACCAGCGCTGCCCCCCGCAATCCCCACGACTTCCTGTTGCCCATGGCGTCCTCCTGCAGATGGCCGGAGTATACCCAGCCATCGGCATGGACCTTGTGTACAGGTCAGCCCAATCGCCGCCCAACGGGCACAGGCAACGAGGGTGATGGGCCCGCCCCCCTCAGAACATATCGCCCGGCACCCGCACCCAGCCTTCCATCAGGATGCGCGCGCTACGGCTCATCACCGCCTTGGTCACGGTCCACTGGCCATCGACCTGCGCCACCTCGGCGCCGACCCGCAGCGTGCCGGACGGGTGGCCGAAGCGCACCGCGTTGCGCTGGCCGCCACCGGCGGCCGCGTTGACCAGCGTGCCCGGCACCGATGCCGCGGTGGCGATGGCCACCGAAGCGGTGCCCATCATCGCGTGGTGCAGCTTGCCCATCGACAGGGCGCGGGCGTTGAGGTCGATGTCACCGGCCTTGATCGGCTTGTTGCCGCTGGACACGTAGTCCTGTGGCGGCGCGACGAACACGATCTTCGGCGTGTGCTGGCGCTTGAGTGCTTCCTCCGGCGAGGCGATCAGCCCCATGCGCAGCGCACCGGCGACGCGGATGGCTTCCAGCCGGGCCAGCGCCGCCTTGTCCTCGTTGATGGCCGGCTGCAGCTCGGTGCCGGTGTAGCCGATGTCGGCGGCGTTGACGAACACGGTCGGGATGCCGGCGGTGATCATCGTGGCCTTCAGCGTACCGACACCCGGCACCTCCAGGGCATCGACCAGGTTGCCGGTCGGGAACATCGCACCGCCGCCCTCGCCTTCGCCCTCATCGGCCGGATCGATGAACTCCAGCACGATCTCCGCCGCCGGGAAGGTCACCCCGTCCAGTTCGAAGTCACCGGTTTCCTGCACCTGGCCGTTGCTGACCGGCACGTGCGCGATGATGGTCTTGTTGATGTTGGCCTGCCAGATTCGCACCGCGCAGACGCCGTTTTCCGGAACACGGGCCGGATCGACGTAGCCGGCATGCAGCGCGAACGCGCCGGCCCCGGTGGACAGGTTGCCGCAATTACCCGACCAGTCGACGAAGTCGGTGTCGATCGAGACCTGGCCATAGAGGTAGTCCACGTCGTGGTCGGGCCTGCTGCTTGGCGACAGGATCACGCACTTGCTGGTGCTGGAGGTCGCCCCGCCCATGCCATCGATCTGCTTGGCGAACGGATCGGGCGAGCCGATCACCCGCTGGAACAGGCGGTCGCGTGCCGCGCCGGGCACCTGCGCGCTGGCCGGCAGGTCTTCCAGGCGGAAGAACACGCCCTTGGAGGTGCCGCCGCGCAAGTAGGTGGCGGGGATTCTGATCTGCGGAACATGGGACATGACTGGGTTTCCTGACGTGCATCAACGACAAGGGCAGAAACGGCTGCCCTCACCCCAACCCCTCTCCCGCCGGCGGGAGAGGGGCTCCAAGCAAAGCCCCGTCCAGGGGCTGGCGCATCAACTGGCGGAAGCTTCCAGGAAGTCCTGCGCGAAGCGTTGCAGCACGCCGCCGGCTTCGTAGATGGCCACTTCCTCGTCCGAATCCAGACGGCAGGTGACCGGTACGTTCACCGTGCTGCCGTCCTTGCGGTGGATCACCAGCGTCAGATCGGTGCGCGGCTGGCGCGCACCGATGACATCGAAGGTTTCGGTGCCGTCAATGCCCAGCGTGTTGCGGTCGGTGCCCGGCTTGAACTCCAGCGGCAGCACGCCCATGCCGATCAGGTTGGTGCGGTGGATGCGCTCGAAGCCTTCGGCGGCGATGACCTCCACACCGGCCAGGCGCACGCCCTTGGCGGCCCAGTCGCGCGAGCTGCCCTGGCCGTAGTCGGCACCGGCGATGATGATCAGCGGCTGCTTGCGCTCCATGTAGGTTTCAATGGCTTCCCACATGCGCATGACCTTGCCTTCCGGCTCCACGCGCGCCAGCGAACCCTGCTTCACGCTGCCGTCTTCGTTGCGCACCATTTCGTTGAACAGCTTCGGGTTGGCAAACGTGGCGCGCTGCGCGGTCAAATGATCGCCGCGATGGGTGGCGTAGGAATTGAAGTCCTCTTCCGGCAGGCCCATCTTGGCCAGGTACTCACCGGCGGCACTGGACAGCAGGATCGCGTTCGACGGCGACAGGTGGTCGGTGGTGATGTTGTCCGGCAGCACCGCCAGCGGGCGCATGCCACGCAACGTACGCTCACCGGCCAATGCACCCTCCCAATACGGCGGACGGCGGATATAGGTGCTCTGCGGGCGCCAGTCGTACAGCGGGCTGACCTTCTCGCCGTGCTCGACGCGCACGTTGAACATCGGGTTGTAGACGCTGCGAAACTGCTCCGGCTTGACCGAGGCCTTCACCACTGCATCGATTTCCGCATCGGTCGGCCAGATGTCCTTCAGGCGCACTTCGTTGCCCTCGGCATCGATGCCCAGCACGTCCTTCTCGATATCGAAACGCACGGTGCCGGCGATGGCATAGGCAATGACCAACGGCGGCGACGCCAGGAATGCCTGCTTGGCATACGGGTGGATGCGGCCATCGAAGTTGCGGTTGCCCGACAACACTGCGGTCGAGTACAGATCGCGATCGATGATTTCCTGCTGGATCTTCGGGTCCAGCGCACCGCTCATGCCGTTGCACGTGGTGCAGGCGAAAGCAACGATGCCGAAGCCCAGCTTTTCCAGGTCCGGCAGCAGCCCGGATTCTTCCAGGTACAGCTGTACCGCCTTGGAGCCCGGCGCCAGCGACGACTTCACCCACGGCTTGCGGATCAGCCCGCGCGCATTGGCATTGCGCGCCAGCAGTGCGGCAGCAATCACATTGCGCGGATTGGAGGTATTGGTGCAGCTGGTGATGGCCGCGATGATCACCGCGCCATCGGGCATCAGCCCCTGTGCTTCCTCGGCCTTGCCCGACTCGAGCTTGGTTTCATCAGCGATGCCGCGCTCGGCCAGGTCCGACACCGGCAGACGCTTGTGCGGATTGCTGGGGCCGGCCATGTTGCGCACCACGCTGGACAGATCGAACTCCAGCACCCGCTCGTACTGCGCGGTGACCAACGCGTCGGCCCACAGGCCGGTGGTCTTTGCGTAGTTCTCGACCAACTCCAGCTGTGCTTCCTCGCGGCCGGTCAGGCGCAGGTAGTCGATGGTCTGCTGGTCGATGTAGAACATCGCCGCCGTCGCGCCGTACTCCGGGCACATGTTGGAAATGGTGGCGCGGTCGCCGATGGTCAATGCCGCCGCACCTTCACCGAAGAACTCCAGCCACGCACCCACCACGCGTTCCTTGCGCAGGAATTCGGTGAGCGCCAGCACCACGTCGGTGGCGGTGATGTTGGGCTGCGGCTTGCCGGTCAGCTTGACACCGATGATGTCGGGCAGGCGCATCCACGACGCACGGCCGAGCATCACGTTCTCTGCTTCCAGGCCACCCACGCCGATGGCGATCACGCCCAGCGCATCGACATGCGGAGTATGGCTGTCGGTACCCACGCAGGTATCCGGGAACGCCACGCCGCCCTGCTGGTAGATCACCGGCGACATCTTCTCCAGGTTGATCTGGTGCATGATGCCGTTGCCCGGCGGGATCACGTCCACGTTCTCAAAGGCCAGCTTGGTCCAGTCGATGAAATGGAAGCGGTCCTCGTTGCGACGGTCCTCGATGGCGCGGTTCTTCTCGAACGCCTGCGGGTCAAAGCCGCCGCATTCCACCGCCAGCGAGTGGTCCACGATCAGCTGCACCGGCACCACCGGGTTCACCTTGGCCGGGTCGCCGCCCTTGTCGGCGATGGCATCGCGCAGGCCGGCCAGGTCGACCAGTGCGGTCTGGCCGAGGATGTCGTGGCACACCACGCGGGCCGGGAACCACGGGAAATCGAGGTCGCGCTTGCGCTCGATCAGCTGCGTGAGCGAATCAGTGAGCGTGGCCGGGTCGCAGCGGCGCACCAGGTTCTCGGCCAGCACGCGCGCGGTGTACGGCAGCGTGGCATAGGCACCGGGCTGGATGGCGTCGACCGCAGCCTGCGCGTCGAAGTAGTCCAGCGTGCTGCCGGGGAGATGCTTGCGGTAATCGGTGTTCATGGCTGGCCTGTGAGGGTCTGGGCTTGCTGGTGTTTGCGGTGAATTGCTCGCGGATGCACGCGACTTCGGCAATCCCACAGCAACACTTGGAATCTGGAGGCTCCCTTCTCCCGCCTGCGGGGGAAGGTGCCCGGAGGGCGGATGGGGGAGCTTTGCTCTTGCTCTTGCTTGATCTCCAGCTTTGCTTCGCTTTTTTCTACGGACTTGAAGCTTGCTCCACGTGCCAGGAGCCTCCCCTCACCCCAACCCCTCTCCCGCAAGCGGGAGAGGGGCTAAGTTTTCCGCAGTCGGGAGAGGGGCTTTGTGTTCCGCCTGCGGGAGACTTTCTGCGAGCCTTACGCGCGCTTGTCCAACGGCACGAAGGCCTGGTCTTCCGGACCGGTGTAATTCGCGCTCGGGCGGATGATCTTGCCGTCGATGCGCTGCTCGATGATGTGCGCGCTCCAGCCGGCGGTACGCGCGATCACGAACAGCGGGGTGAACATGGCGGTCGGCACGCCCATCATGTGGTAGCTGACGGCGCTGAACCAGTCCAGGTTCGGGAACATCTTCTTGATGTCCCACATCACCGATTCCAGGCGCTCGGCGATGTCGTACATCTTCATGTTCTCCTGCTCGGCCGACAGCTCGCGCGAGACCTCCTTGATCACCTTGTTGCGCGGATCGGACACGGTGTAGACCGGGTGGCCGAAGCCGATGACCACTTCCTTGCGCTCCACCCGCGCCTTGATGTCGGCCTCGGCCTCGTCCGGCGTCTCGTAGCGCTTCTGCACCTCGAAGGCGACTTCGTTGGCACCACCGTGCTTGGGCCCGCGCAGTGCGCCGATGCCGCCGGTGATGGCGCTGTACATGTCGCTGCCGGTGCCGGCGATGACGCGGCAGGCAAAGGTCGAAGCGTTGAACTCATGCTCGGCGTACAGGATCAGGCTGGTGTGCATCGCCTTGACCCACGACTCACGCGGCTGCTCGCCGTGCAGCAGGTGCAGGAAGTGGCCGCCGATGGAGTCGTCGTCGGTCTCCACGTCGATGACCTTGCCGTTGTGGCTCCAGTGGTACCAGTACAGCAGCATCGAGCCGAGCGAAGCCATCAGCTTGTCGGCGATGTCACGCGCGCCCGGGTGGTTGTGGTCGTCCTTCTCCGGCGACACGCACCCCATCACCGACACGCCGGTGCGCATCACGTCCATCGGGTGGGCCGACGGCGGCAGTTCTTCCAGCGCGGCCTTGACCGCCGCCGGGATGCCACGCAGCGCCTTCAGCTTGGCCTTGTAGGCGCGCAGCTCGGCCTTGTTCGGCAGCTTGCCGTGCACCAGCAGGTGGGCGATTTCCTCGAACTCGCTGGTGTTGGCCAGGTCCAGGATGTCGTAACCGCGGTAGTGCAGGTCGTTGCCGCTGCGACCGACCGTGCACAGCGCGGTGTTGCCTGCGGCGGTGCCGGACAGGGCGACGGACTTCTTCGGCTTGAACGCCGGGGCGGCGGTGGATTCAGACATGGTGTGAACCTCGATCAGATGCGGGATTTAGCTCCCCTCTTCCGCCTGCGGGAGAGGGGCTGGGGGTGAGGGCCGGATGCTGCGGCCCCGTTACTTCTTCGCAGCAAACGTCCTGTCCAGGCTGCGCTCGAATTCGTGGTAACCAATCCGGTCGTACAGCTCCTCGCGGGTCTGCATCGTCTCCACCACATTACGCTGGTGGCCGTCACGGCGGATGGCTTCGTAGACGTTCTCGGCCGCCTTGTTGGCCGCGCGGAACGCCGACAGCGGGAACAGCTGGATCGCAACGCCCGAAGCAGCCAGCTCATCACGGCTGAACAGCGGCGTGGCCCCGAATTCAGTGATGTTGGCCAGCAGCGGCACCTTCACCGCGTCGGCGAAGCGCTTGTAGGTTTCCAGGTCATAGGCAGCCTCGGCGAAGATGCCATCGGCGCCGGCCTCGACGCAGGCGATGGCACGCTCGATGGCCGCGTCCACGCCTTCCATCTGGATCGCGTCGGTACGGGCGATCAGGAAGAAATCCGGGTCGGTCTTGGCATCGGCCGCCGCCTTCACGCGGTCCACCATTTCACCCTGCGACACGATCTCCTTGCCCGGGCGGTGGCCGCAACGCTTGGCCCCCACCTGGTCCTCGATGTGGCAGGCCGCGGCACCGGCCTTGATCAGCGACTTCACCGTGCGCGCGATGTTGAACGCACTCGGGCCGAAGCCGGTGTCGATGTCCACCATCAGCGGCAGGTCGCACACGTCGGTGATGCGGCGCACGTCGATCAGCACGTCTTCCAGGGTGTTGATGCCCAGGTCCGGCAGGCCCAGCGAGCCGGCCGCGACGCCGCCGCCGGACAGGTAGATGGCCCGGTAGCCGGCGCGCTTGGCCAGCAGGGCGTGGTTGGCGTTGATCGCGCCGATCACCTGCAGCGGCGATTCGGCAGCCAGTGCGGCGCGGAAGGCGGCGCCGGCGGAAGAAAGACTCATGGCATGGCTCCTTGCGTGGCGGAGGCGACGATGCCATTCCGCTATGACAAACAATCTGTCACTATCGGATTCATTGATCAATCTTGATTCAATAAATCAACCTATTGAATGCGCATGACCGATAACGCCGAGAACGACCTGCTGTCCGCCAGCGATGTCTGCAGCCTGCTCGGGATCAGCCCGGCCACGCTGTACGCCTATGTCAGCCGTGGCCAGCTCAGCTCGCGACCGGGCGCGGACCAGCGCAGCCGGGTGTACCTGCGCGCCGAGGTCGAGCGGCTGGCACAGCGCAAGCGAGCCGGCCGTGGCGCGGCGCGGGGGGCAGCGCAGAGCCTGGACCGTGGCCTGCCGGTCTTGGAAACCGGCATCTCGCTGATCCAGCCGGATTCGCCCTATTACCGCGGCCGCTCGGCGGTCGCGGCGGCGCAGGACGGGGCGACCCTGGAAGACACCGCGCGGCTGCTGTGGGACTGCGAGGAACTGGACCCCTTCACGCCCCAGCCGCCACCGCATTGGCCGGAGCGGATTGCCCCGCTGGCGCTGGACGGATCACTTCCACCGCTGGAGCGGGCCATGGCCTGCCTGCCGTTGCTGGCATTGGGACAGCGTCAGTCGCTCAACGCCGCCGCACCGGTGCGCCGCGAGGTAGCCGCGGCACTGTTGCGCCAGAACGCCGCGCTGCTGGTCGGCGTGCAGCCGGATGCGCGCCCGGTGCATCGCCTGCTGGCCGACAGCTGGTGCGCCGGGGACGAGGGTTTTGCCGAGGTGGTACGCACCGCATTGGTGGTGTGCGCCGACCATGAGCTCAACGTGTCGGCCTTTGCTGCGCGCGTGGTGGCCTCCACCGGCGCGCACCTGCACGCCACCGTGTGCGCCGGCCTGGCCGCGATGTCCGGGCCGCGCCATGGCGGTGCCACCGCACGCGCGCATGCGCTGTTGCTGGATGCACAGGCCAGCGGCGCGGCGGCGGAGTTCATTGCCGGTCGCTGGCGGCGCGGCGACGACCTGCCGGGGTTCAACCATGTGCTGTACCCGCAGGGCGACCCGCGCGGTGCCGAAGTCCTGCGCGTGCTGCGTGGATTGCGCGGTGGCACGCCGGCGATGCAGCACATCGAGAGCGTGCTGGCGGCCACCGAGGAGCACAGTGGCCAGCACCCCAACATCGACGGCCTGCTGGCGGCGATCTGCTACGCCTATGGCCTGCCCGGCGCGCACGCGCTGGTGATGTTCGCCACCGCCCGGCTGGCCGGCTGGCTGGCGCACGCCCTGGAGCAGCAGGCGCTGGGCACGCTGATCCGGCCACGCGCGCGTTACACCGGCGTGGTCCCCGGCAAGCCCGCGTAGGCACGGCCGAGGCTGCTCCTACCGACGACTCCAAGCCTGGATGATCGCCGCGATGGCCTGCACGCCATCGGTCAACGCTGCAGGGCCCGGCTGCAGGATCAGCGGCGACTTGATCTCGTGCAGCTGGCCATCACGCACGGCGTTGATCGCGGCCCAGCCCGGACGTGCGGCGACCCGCTCGGGGCGGAACTTCTTGCCGCACCACGAGCCGATGATGATGTCCGGGTTGCGCGCGATCACCGGATCACCGTTGGCCAGGATCCGCCCCCTGGCCAGCGGCTCGCGCGACAACTCGGGGAACACATCGTCGCCGCCGGCGATGGTCACCAGTTCGGCGCCCCACTGGATGCCGGTGATGATCGGCTCGTCCCACTCCTCCACGTACACGCGCGGCCGCTGCGGCAACCGCGCGGCCTGCGCGGCGATGTCATCCAGCCCGCGCTGCAGGCTGTCGGCATAGGCATTGGCTCGCGCGGCCACGCCCACCAGCCCACCGAGCCGGCGGATGTAATCGAGGATGCCGGCCACGCTGCGGTGGTTGGCGATCCATACCTCCACGCCATGCCGGATCAATTCGGCAGCGATATCGGCCTGGATGTCGGAGAAACCGATCGCCAGGTCCGGCTTGAGCTTGAGGATCTCCTCCACCTTGGCGCTGGTGAAGGCACTGACCTTGGGCTTGTCGCGCCGTGCTTGCGGTGGCCGCACGGTGAAGCCGCTGATGCCGACGATGCGCTCCTGCTCACCCAGCGCGTACAGGGTTTCGGTCGGCTCCTCGGTGAGGCAGACGATGCGACGCGGGCCAATCATGGGCTTGCGAACTCCGTGCTATCGACGAACACCGCCGGGGTGTTCCAGGGATGATGGGCGGCAATGCCCTGCGTCAGCAGGCGTTGCAGCCGCCTGGGATCGCGCGGGATGCAGAACTCCAGCCGCACGCTGGGCTCGCGTACCAGTTCGCCAGGCCGGCCGGATGCGCTGGCCGTGCCGTCCAGCACGCGGAACTGTTCCCGGCCCGGCGCCGATTCCCACATGCCGGCCGCGTAGCCGCCGGCGGCCAGCGGGTCCACGGACAGGATGCCGGCCTTCAACGCCTCCAGGTGCGCGGGCGGCACGAACACGGTGATGCGGTAGACCGGATGCAGCTTCATCATTGCCCCGCCATCGTCAGCCACCGCAACTCAAGGGAACAGCATCCGCTTGCTCCACTGCCCGGCCGCATCGGCCTCGTAGCACCAGCGCTCATGCAGGCGGAAGTCGGCGCCGTACCAGAACTCGATGCGCTGCGGCACCACGCGGATGCCACTCCAGCCGTCCGGGCGCGGCACGTCCCGCCCTTCGAACTGGGCCTCGAACCGGGCCAGGCGTTGCTCGAACGCCTCGCGCGAGGCCAGCGGCTGCGACTGCACCGAGGCCCACGCGCCGATCTGGCTCATGCGCGGGCGCGAGGCGAAGTACGCATCAGCCTCGGCCGGCGCGACCAGCTGCGCGTCGCCTTCGATCCGCACCTGGATGCCGGCCTCGCGCAGGCTGCGCCACAGGAACAGCAACGCCAGCGCGCGGTTCTCGTGCAGCTCGCGGCCCTTGCGGCTGTCCAGGTGCGTGTAGAACACGAAGCCGCGCTCGTCGAAGGCCTTCAGCAGCACCGTGCGTGCCGAGGGACGGCCGTGGATGTCGGCGGTGGCCACCGTCATCGCGGTGGCATCGATTTCGGCACCGGCTTTTGCCTCGTCAAACAATGCGGCGAAAGTCGTAAGTGCTTCGGCGTAAAGATCGGTCATGAGCGGCTTCGTACGGCAGGGGTTTGAGCTATTGTGGCGGCATGTCCCCCGTTCCGCACAGTTTTTCCCCACGACGCTTCGCGCAGGCGCTGGTCGAACAGGCGCTCGACGATGCATTGGCCAGTGGCGCGCGCACGCCGGTGCTGGCCATCAGTGGCGTGCAGGGCAGCGGCAAGTCCACCCTGGCCGCGCAGGTGGTCGAGCTGGCCCGCGCGCGTGGGCTGCAGGCCGCGGCATTGTCCATCGACGACACCTACCTCACCCGCGCCCAGCGCCAGCGCCTGGCCGACCGCATCCACCCGTTGCTGGCCACGCGCGGCCCGCCGGGCACGCATGACCTGCCGCTGGCGCTGTCCACCCTGGATGCGGCCAAGGCGGGCCGGGCTTTCGCCCTGCCCCGCTTCGACAAGCTGGCCGACGAACGGGTGCCCGAAGCGCAATGGCAGGTGCAGGACACGCCACTGGACCTGCTGGTGTTCGAGGGCTGGTTCCTGGGCACACCGGCCGAGCTGGACGCCGCACTGCAGGCACCGTTGAACGCGCTCGAGCGCGAAGCCGATGGCGACGGTATCTGGCGGCGCTGGTGCAACCAGGCGCTGGCGGACGACTACCCCGCTCTGTGGCAGCGCTTTGACCGGTTGTGGTTCCTGCAGCCGCCGGGCTTTTCGGTGGTCCCGCACTGGCGCTGGCAGCAGGAGCAGGCACTGCAGCAGGCCTCGCCGGGGCGCACCAGCATGAGTCGGGCGCAGGTGGAACGTTTCGTGCAGTTCTACGAGCGCATCAGCCGGCAGGCGCTGCGCACCCTGCCGACGCTCGCCGACCGGGTCATCCCGCTGGATGCGCAACGCCGTCCGTTGTAGGGGCGGCTTACTGCACCAGGAAGGTCACCCGCAGGTTGACCCGCCATTCGGTGATGTTGCCCTGGCCGTCGGTGACCACCTTGGTTTCGTTGATCCACGCGCCCTGGATGCCCTTGACGGTCTCGGCCACCTTCTTCAACCCGGTGCGCACGGCGTCCTCGACGCTGGTCTTGGACGACGCGCTGACTTCGATGATCTTCGCCACACTCATGTCCGACTCCTTGGTTGCACCACGAACCATTCGTGGAGTCCGCGAGCTTGGCTGCTACCGTGTTAAGGCACTGACACGAGGTGCTAGCATCGCCCTACGATGAATCCCGCCCCCAATCTCATCCTGATCGGCCCCATGGGCGCCGGAAAAACCTGCATCGGCCGCCGCGTGGCCGAGCGCTTCGGGCTGGCCTTCATCGATGCCGACCAGGCCATCGTCGATGACGTGGGCACCAGCATCCCGGCCATCTTCGAGAACCTCGGCGAGGCCGGCTTCCGTGCCCACGAGAAGCGGGTACTGAACGACCTGCTGCAGGGCAACGGCCAACTGGTGTCCACCGGCGGGGGCTCGGTGCTGGATGCCGACAACCGCCAGCGCATCCGCCAGCGCGGCTTCGTGGTCTACCTGCGGGTCAGCGTGCAGTCGCAGCTGCAGCGCCTGCAGAAGGACAAGACCCGCCCGCTGCTGCAACGTCCCGACCGCGAACAGGTGCTGGCCGACATGGCCGCGTTGCGCGACCCGCTGTACCGCGACCTGGCCGACCTGATCATCGACACCGACCTCTACACCTCCGCCGAAGCCACCGCCCAACTGGTGGTACGGCTTGCCAGCCAATGGCAGATCTCGGAACCCACCGCATGACCGCTTCCCCCCGTACCGTCGCCGTTGGCGGCGAACTCCCGTACCAGATCCACATCGGCCCCGGCCTGCTGTCCGACGCCAGCCTGCTGGGCGCGGCCATCCGCGGACGCCACGTGTTGCTGGCCAGCGACGACGCCGTGGCCCCGCTGTACCTGGCACGCGTCCGCGATGCCCTGCAGACGACCCGCCCCGAGCTGAAGATCGGCCAGTACGTGATCCCGGCCGGCGAAGCGTCCAAGACCCTGGACAACTTCGCCGGTGCGATCGCCGCGCTGGCGGCGCTGGGCGCCACCCGCGATGCCTGCGTGCTGGCACTGGGCGGTGGCGTGGTCGGCGACCTGGCCGGCTTCGCCGCGGCGTGCTGGATGCGGGGCGTGGACTGCGTGCAGCTGCCCACCACGCTGCTGGCGATGGTGGACTCCTCGGTCGGTGGCAAGACCGCCGTGGACATTCCGCAGGGCAAGAACCTGGTCGGCGCCTTCCATCCGCCGCGCGCGGTCATCGCCGACACCGCCGCCCTGCGCAGCCTGCCGGTGCGCGAGCTGCGCGCCGGGCTGGCCGAGGTAATCAAGTACGGCGCCATCCGTGACCCGCTGTTCTTCCAGTGGCTGCAGGCCGAACGTGCCGCGCTGCTGGCCGGCGACGATGCCGCGCTGGCCCAGGCCATCGCCCGCAGTTGCGAGCACAAGGCCGAGATCGTCGAACGCGACCCGCTGGAGAAGGGCGAGCGTGCGCTGCTCAACCTGGGCCACACCTTCGGCCACGCCATCGAGACGGCGCAGGGTTACGGCGCACCGGGCAATGACAGCCTCAACCACGGCGAGGCCGTGGCGGTGGGCATGGTGCTGGCCGCGCGCCTGTCCGCCGCGCTGGGCATGGCCGATGCGGCCGACACCGACACCCTGCGCGAGCTGCTGCTGGCCTATGGCCTGCCGGTGCGGATCCCGGCCGGGCTGGAACCGGAGGGCCTGCTCGCGCACATGCGCTTGGACAAGAAGAACATCGCCGGGCGCCTGCGCCTGGTGTTGTGGCGTGGCATCGGCAAGGCCGAGGTCGTGGCCGACGTGGACGAGGCCGCGGTGCTGGCGGTGTTGCGCCAGGGCTGAGGCGCCCGCGCCTTCCCCGTCCCCTTGGCCTGCGGCCATGGGGACGGAAGACCAGCACACGCCGTGGCGATGCCGGGGCATGCCGCCGGAAAGCGGCCCAAATCCCGCGCAACGGCTACAATCGCCGCCATGCGCGTCCTACTGCAACAGCCGCCCAGCGGCAAAGAAGCCCCCCGTTACGTACAGCTCACCCTGGTGCCGGACCTGCTCGGCGGCTGGGAGCTGCTGCGCGAGAGCGGCCAGACCGGAGGCCGCGTGCAGCTTCGCCGCGAACTGTTCCTGCAGCACGACGAAGCCCGCGACGCCTTCGAGAAGGCACGCGACGCACAGATCAAGCGCGGCTTCCAGGTGATGTTCACCAGCGGCCTGCCACAACCCTGAGCGGACCCTGCAGGGCGCGATGCGCCCGCGCCGCCCACTGCCAAGGAGCTCCACCGTGACCAGCCCCCTCCGCAACGACCGCTTCCTGCGCGCCCTGCGCCGCGAACCGGTGGATTGCACCCCCGTCTGGCTGATGCGCCAGGCCGGCCGCTACCTGCCGGAGTACCGCGCCACCCGCGCCCGCGCCGGCAGCTTCCTGGGCATGGCCAAGAACCCCGAAGTCGCCTGCGAAGTCACCCTGCAGCCGCTGGAGCGCTTCGACCTGGACGCGGCCATCCTGTTCTCGGACATCCTCACCGTGCCCGACGCGATGGGCCTGGGCCTGTACTTCGCCGATGGCGAAGGCCCCAAGTTCAAGGACCCGGTGCGTGACGCCGCCGCCATCGCCAGGCTGGCGGTGCCGGACATGGAGACCGAGCTGGGCTACGTGATGGACGCGGTGCGCCTGATCCGCCGCGAGCTGGACGGCAAGGTGCCGTTGATCGGCTTCTCCGGCAGCCCGTGGACGCTGGCCTGCTACATGATCGAGGGCGGTGGCAGCAAGGACTACGCGCGCATCAAGGCGATGGCGCTGAACGAGCCCAAGGCCCTGCATCAGTTGCTGGGCGTGGCGACCGACGCGGTCATCGCCTATCTGTCGGCGCAGCGCGCGGCCGGCGCGCAGGCGCTGCAGGTGTTCGACACCTGGGGCGGCGTGCTCGGCCCGGCCATGTACCGTGAGTTCTCGCTGCGCTACCTCTCGCGCATCGCCGCCGAACTGCCGCGTGGCGAAGGCGCCGAGCGCACCCCGCTGATCCTGTTCGGCAAGGGCACCGGCCAGTACGTGGCCGAACTGGCCGCCACCGGCACCGACGGCGTCGGCGTGGACTGGACCATCAGCCTGGAGGACGCGGTGCGTGCGGCCGGCGGCAAGGTCGCGCTGCAGGGCAACCTGGACCCGGCCACCCTGTACGGCTCGCCCGAGGCGATCACCCGGGAAGTGGGCAAGGTGCTGGACAGCTACGCCGCTGGCAACGGCGGCTCGCGCGAGGGCCATGTGTTCAACCTCGGCCATGGCATGTCGCCGGACATGAACCCGGACCACGTCGCGGTGCTGGTGGACGCCGTGCACCGGTTGAGCCGCCGCTGATCCCGGCGGCCGGCCTGGCCGGCCCCGGACCGTTTCAAGGAGGAACGCCATGCCCCTGCCCCGCCCGATCCTGTGGTGCGCGCCGCTGTCGTGCGCATTGGCCGCCTGTTCGGCCGATGTCACGCCGGCACCGGCACCGACCGCCATGCCGGCCGTGGCCGGCGCCGCCAGCAACGCATTGAAGATCCAGCCCGAGGATTTCCCGAGCCTGGCCTCGAATGAGAACCTCACCCAACTGGCGATCTTCAGCACCGGGATGGGCGACTTCCCGCAACGCTGCGACCAGCTCCGGCTGGTCAAGCAGGACGAGCTGTCCCCACGCTGGTCGGCGGTGATCGCTAAGCTCTCGCTCACCTCGTGCACGCGCGAGGCCTACGACGACGGCAGCGGCTACCTGTCCTATGCGGCCAGCGCGGCCTTCAAACCGGGTGCGGTGACGCTGCTGGACCTGCCGGTGCTGCGCTACGACGAGGATGCCGGCGAAATGCACATCCTGCGGACCTACGTCATCGATGCCCCGCTGCAACAGCTGCTGCAGACCTTGCGCCCGCGGATCGAGAAAGACTGCGAGCCCACCCACAGGATCAATCCCAGCGCGGTGCCGACCTGCACCATGGAAGCGGATGACGGCACCTGGAGGCTGACCCTGGGCGAGCTCAACACCACCGCCACCCTGGCCGCCGACCCGGACAACCCGGCCCATTCGCTGTACAGCTACGGCGGCGGTGATTGAGGGCCAGGCGCGATCTGCGCGTGACCTGCACGCGCCAGGAGCGACAATGACGACCTGCCCCCGCGAGCCGTCCTGATGTCCAACGCCGTTTCCAGCCCGCTGCCCGCCGGCAACGCCCACAAGCCGCTGCTGTGGCTGGTGTCGCTGGCCATCTTCATGCAGATGCTGGACTCGACCATCGTCAACACCGCATTGCCGGCGATGGCCCGCAGCCTGGGCGAAAGCCCGCTGCAGATGCAGTCAGTGGTGTTCAGCTACGCGCTGGCGGTGGCCACGTTCATCCCGGCCTCGGGCTGGATCGCCGACCGCTTCGGCACCCGCCGCACCTTCATGACGGCGATCATCCTGTTCACCCTGGGCTCGCTGGCCTGCGCGCTGTCACCCAGCCTGCAATGGCTGGTGGCCGCGCGCGTGCTGCAGGGCATCGGCGGGGCGATGCTGCTGCCGGTGGGGCGGCTGGCGGTGATGCGCACCGTGCCGCGCGCACAATTCCTGTCGGCGATGAGCTTCATCGCCATCCCCGCGCTGATCGGCCCGCTGCTGGGCCCGACGCTGGGCGGCTGGATGGTGGAAGTGGCGTCATGGCACTGGATCTTCCTGATCAACCTGCCGATCGGCCTGATCGGGCTGGTCGCTGCGCTGCGGATCATGCCCGACCATTACGGACAGCAGAAGCACCGCTTCGACCTGGCCGGCTACCTGATGCTGGCCTTCGGCATGGTCGCCTTGTCGCTGGCACTGGACGGCGTCTCCGGGCTGGGCTCGGCGCATGCACTGGTGATCCTGCTGGCGGTGATCGGCATCGCCGCACTGGCCGGCTACTGGCTGCATGCGGCCAACAGCCGTGATGCCTTGTTCCCGCTGACGCTGTTCCATGTGACCAGCTTCCGCATCGGCATCCTCGGCAACCTGTTCTCACGGATCGGCAGCGGGGCGATGCCGCTGTTGATCCCCTTGTTGCTGCAGGTCGGCCTGGGCATGAGCCCGATGCGGGCGGGCATGATGATGATCCCTGTGGCGCTGGCCGGCATGGCTGCCAAGCGCGCGGCGGTGTCACTGGTGCAGCGCTTCGGTTATCGCCGCATCCTGATGATCAACACCGTCTGCGTGGGCGTGGCGATGGCCGGCTTCGCGCTGATCGACGGGGGCCAGCCGGTGTGGGTGCAGCTGGTGCTGCTGACCGCCTTCGGCGCGGTGAACTCGATGCAGTTCACCGTGATGAACACCGTGACCCTGCGTGACCTGGACATGGAGCAGGCCAGCAGCGGCAACAGCCTGCTGTCGATGGTGATGATGCTGGCCACCGGCTTCGGCGCGGCCACCGCCGGCAGCCTGCTGGCCACCTTCGGCACGCACCTGGTAGGCCACGGCGCGACCGCCGCGCTGCACGCCACCTTCATCTGCGTCGGCGCGATCACGCTCAGCTCCACGCTGGTGTTCTGGCAGTTGCCGGAAAACCGCCCGCATCCCAAGGCGGTCGAGGAAGTCGCCGAGTAACCGCGCACGCGAGCGCGCCGCATGCAGTGGCGCGTCCCCGGGAGCAGCATGCGTGGCCCCGCGCACGATCCCGGTCCCGGCTTGCCGGAGCTCAGCCGCGCGGGGCCAGCCCCTGCGCACGGCGCTGGTGTGCGTCCAGCACCCCGGCGATGGCTTCCAGCAGCATCTGCGCGGTCACCGGTTTGCGCAGGAAATCATCGAAGCCGGACTTGCGTGCCTGCGGCTCGGCTTCGGCATCCGAACGCGCGGTCACCGCGATCAACGGCATCTCGTAACCCATCGTGCGCAGTTGCAAGGCCAGCCCGAAGCCGTCGATGCCGGGCAGGTCCAGGTCCAGCAGGGCCACGTCGAAGCGCGCATTGGACACCTCGGCCAGCGCGGCCAGCCCATGCGCGGCATGCACCACGCCGTGCCCATGCACTTCGAGCAGGCCACGGATCACCGCGGCGATGGTGGGGTCGTCCTCCACCAGCAGGACATGCAACGGCGGCAGTGACTTCCACGACGACACGCCGACACCGTCGGCCGCCGTCTCCGGCACCACCTCCCAGGCCAGTGGCAGGCGCACGCTGAAGCAGCTGCCGGTCCCGGGCGTGCTTTCCACCTCGATGGTGCCGCCCATGGCCACCGCCAGTTCGTGGCAGATCGCCAGGCCCAGGCCGCTGCCACCATAACGGGCCGCGGTACGCGCGCCGTCGGCCTGCTCGAAGCGGCGGAACAGGCGCTTGCGCTGTTCCGGATTGATGCCCGGCCCGGTATCGCAGACATCGAAGCAGATGCCGCTGCCACCCTCGCCCATCTCCACCCGCAGGCGCACCTGCCCATCGCTGGTGAACTTGATCGCATTGCCCAGCAGGTTCAGCAGGATCTGGCGCAGGCGCAGCACGTCACCGGTCACCCGCGTGCGCGCATTGGCCTCGCTGTGCAGCGAGAACGCCAGCCCACGCCGCTGCGCCAGCGGCTCCATCAGCCCGCGCACGTCGTCCAGCAGTTGCTGCAGGTCCAGCGGCTGGACCTGCAGCTCCAGCCGCCCGGCCTCGATGCGCGCCAGGTCCAGCGCGTCATTGACCAGCCGCAGCAGGTGCTCGCCGGCACGGCGGATCGACTGCGTGTAGCCGCGTTGCCGGTCGTCCAGCTCCGAGGCCAGCAGCAGTTCGCTCATGCCCAGCACGCCGGTCATCGGCGTGCGCACCTCGTGGCCAAGCGTGGCCAGGAAGCGGGTCTTGGCCAGCGAGGCCTGTTCGGCCAGTTCCTGCTTGTGCTTGGCCAGTTGCCATTCGTGGCGCCGCGCCAGCCGGCGCCGGTACAACCAGGCGCCCAGCAACAGCAGCGCGACGCCCAGCACGATCAGGCCGGCCAGGCCACCGGTGCTGCGCCACCACGGCGGCTGCACGTGGAAGGACAGCGTCTGCACCGTCGACCAGACGTTGTCCGAGGTCGCCGCCTGCACCTGCAGCCGATAGCTGCCCGGCGGCAAGCGCGGGAACACCCGGTCGCCCGATGCGCCCACTTCCACCCAGTCCGGGTCATAGCCTTCCAGCCGGAAACGGTACAGGTTGATCGCCGAATCGGCGAAGGACAGCAGCCGCGCCGACACCCGCAGGTCGCGGTCGCCGGGCAGGATCTGCAGCGGGGTCTGGTGGGTCAGGTCCTGTTCCTGCTCGGCGCGACGCACGCTCACCCGCTCGATGACCAGCGGCGATTGGCGCGCCGACAGGCGCACGCGTTGCGGGTCGAACAACACCACGCCATCCGGCGTGCCGCCGGCGATCTGTCCACCGCGCGCCTGCACCAGCGTGCGGCGCCGGAACTCCTGGCTGGGCAGGCCATCGTGCACGCCATACATGCGCACCGAGCGGCTGGCCGGGTCGATGCGGATCAGGCCGCGTGCGCTGGTCGCCCACGCCACGCCCTGCGGATCGACCACCAACCCGTGCGCGCCGAGCATCGGGTAGCCCTGCGCCGGGCCGACCGAATCGAGCAGGGTCATGCGCCGGCCATCCCACAGGTAACGGTCCATCCGCCCCAGGCCGGCGAGCCAGGCCACACCGCTGTCGGTCAGGTTGAAGCTGGAAATGCGGTCGGTGGGGGCGCCGGGCACCTGCACGAACTGCTGCTGCGCCGTCTGCCAGGTCAACAAGCCGGCACCGGTGGCCAGCCACAGGTCGTCGCCGGGGCCACAGTACATGTCCTCCACGATCGCCGGCGGCAACCCGTGCGTGCCCGGCTGCATCTGCAGCAGCACGTGGCCGTCCCCGTCGCGCTGCTGGATGCCGCCGTCCTCGGAATACACCCAGATCCGCCCGCCCGCGCACTGCCGCACGATGTCCGCATCACCGGTCATCGCCGCATCCGACGCATCGCCGGCCTGCCAGCGGCGCACCTCGTGGCTGGCCGGGGTATAGCGGATCAGTTCGTCCAGGCTGCCGATCCAGACCCGGCCCTTGTTGTCTTCGGTCAACGACTGCGGCCAGTTCATGCCGCTGATCTTTTCCAGGTGCTGCTCGACCTCGCCGGTGGCCGGATCCAGGCGGTCCAGCGCGCCGCGCGTGCCCACCACCCAGATGCCGCCGGAAGCCGACGGTGCCAATGCCAGCGGGTTGGGGTTGCGCAGCGAGGCCGGGTCGTCCAGGTGCCGCGACAGCACCGAGAACTGGCGCCAGCTCGGCGGCAGGTGCCAGAGCCCGGCGTTGGTGCTGGCGAACCACAGGCCGCCTTCGCGGTCCTCGTAGGCGCTGGACCAGTTCGGCCGCACCATGCCGCGCTCCTGCATGCTGTACAGGCCCACGTTGTGCACGCGGCCGGCGCGGAAACGCCCCAGCCCGGCCAGCGTGTCGAGCCAGTAATCGCCGTCGCTGGAGTACTGCAGCATGTTGAGCACGTCGCCGGCCTGCATGCCGGGCCAGACCGAACGCTGGAACCGCCCGTCGGCGGTGCGCACCACCAGCCCGAGGTTGGTGGCGATCCAGAGCCGGCCCTCGCGGTCCACCTTCAGGCCATTGATGCGCTCGGACGGCAGTACCGACTCCCCCACCTGCTCGAAGTCATGCCCGGTCCAGCGCGCCAGCCCGCCCTTGGTGCCGACCCACAGGGTGCCGTCCGGCGTCACCGCCATGTAGGTCACCGCCGCCGCCGGCAGGCTGTTGGGGTCACCGTCGATCGGCATGAAGCGGGTGATGTGCCCGTCCGGATCGAGCCGGTGCAGGCCGCCGGTCGCGGTACCGAACCAGGTGCTGCCGTCGGCGGTGGTGACGATCGACCAGATCGTGTTGCTGCCGATCTCCGGGTGGGTGCGCCGGTTGTAGAAGGTGAAGCTGCGGCGGTCCGCCGACAGCATCACCAGCCCGGCATTCTGCGTGCCGATCCACAGGCGGTTGGCGGCGTCGACGTGCAGGCTCCAGACCTGGTTGTCCTGCAGGCCGTCCTCGGCCCGCCACACGCGGTAGCTGCGCCCGTCGTAGCGCGCCAGGCCATCGCGGCTGGCCAGCCACAGGTAACCGGTGCGATCCTCGGCGAAGGCATTGATGGTGCTCGACGGCAGCCCGTCGGCCACGGTGAGCTGGCGCGGCTGCGGCGTGGCCGGCACCTCGGCATTGGCCGGCGCCAGCAGGCACACGGACAGCGCCAGCAGCACGGCGCGTACGCACCCTTTCATTCCCGTCATTCCTCGTGCATCGGCAACCCGGCCAGGGCCGGTCCCCCACCACGTTGGGCGCGTGAGCGTAACAACACCTGCGTGATGGTGGTCGCCAGCAGCTGGCCGGTGACCGGCTTGCGCAGGAACCCTTCCATCCCCGCCGCCGCCGCCAACTGCTCGGCCTGGCCATCCGAACGCGCGGTGACCGCGATCAACGGGAACAGGTGCCCGGACGCACGCAACTGCCGGGCCAGCGCCATGCCATCGAGCGCGGGCAGGTCCAGGTCGAACAGGCCGATGTCGAACGCCTGCTCGGCCACTTCGCCCAGCGCGGCGAGGCCGTGCGGCGCATGCACCACGGTATGCCCGCGCGCGCGTAGCAGGCCGGCGATGACCTGGGCGACGGTCGGGTCGTCCTCCACCAGCAGGATCCGCAGCGGCTCGCTGCCGGCCGCAGCCTCCGCGTCGCCCTCCTGCGGGGCCTGCACGCCCTGCACCCAGTGCAGCGGCAGCTCCACCTGGAAGCTGGCCCCTTCGCCCAGGCGGCTGCTGACACGGATGTTGCCCCCCATCGCCGCCGCCAGCTCCTGGCAGATCGCCAGCCCCAGGCCACTGCCGCCGTAGCGCGAGGCGGTGCGCCAGCCATCGGCCTGCTCGAAGCGCTGGAACAGGCGCGCCTGCTGCTCGTCGTTGATGCCCGGCCCGGTGTCGCTGACGGTCAGGCGCAGGCCGGTGTTGTCCGGCAGCAACACCACCTCCAGCCGCACCTTGCCCTGCTCGGTGAACTTGATGGCGTTGCTCAGCAGGTTCATCACGATCTGGCGCAGGCGCATGGCATCGCCGGTCACCTCGACCGTGCCGTCGAAGCCCGGCGCGTACTCGAACGCCAGGCCGCGCCGCTCGGCCATCGGCGCCATCAGCGCCACTACTTCCTCCAGCACCTTGCTGAAATTGAACGGCTGGTTGTCCAGCTCGAGCTTGCCCGACTCGACGCGGGCCAGGTCCAACGCGTCGTTGAGCAGCCGCAGCAGGTGCGATCCGGCCTGCTGGATGGCACCGGCATAGCGCCGCTGGCGGGGATCCAGGTCGGTGTCCAGCAGCAGCTCGCTCATGCCCAGCACGCCGGTCATCGGCGTGCGCACCTCATGGCCCAGCGTGGCCAGGAAGCGGGTCTTGGCCAGGGAGGCCTGTTCGGCCAGCTCCTGCTTGTGCAGGGCCAGTTGCCATGCACTACGCCGGCGCACGCGGCGACGGTAGGCCAGCAGCGCCGCGCTGACCAGCAGGGCCAGCACCGCCACCCAGGCGGCGATCGCCGTACCGCTGAGCCACCAGGGCGAGGCCACTTCCACCGTCAAGGCCTGCACCGGCGTCCAGCCGCTGCCGCCGGCCGCGCCCTGCACCTCCAGGCGATAGTGCCCGGGCGGCAGCCGCGACAGCACCCGCTCGCCTTCGGCACTGACCTCCACCCAGTTCTGGTCGTAGCCCTCCACGCGGAAGCGGAAGCGGTGGCTGGCCAGGTCGGCGAAGGACATCAGCCGTGCCTGCACGCGCAGGTCACGGTCGCCGGCCCCCAGGTGGATCACCTCCCCGCTGAGCGCCTGTTCGCTGACCGCGTCATCGCGGCGCACATGCACCGAACCGATCACCAGCTTGGAGGCCGGCAGCGGCTGCGCCACCTGGTCCGGGTTGAATACCACCAGGCCGCTGGCCTGCACCGCCAGCGCCGCCTCGCAACCGCCCATCGCCGGTGGGCGTGGCGAGAACTCCGCGTCCGGCAGGCCATCGGCACCGCCGAGCAGGCGCACGCGCCGCGCCCCGGGCTGCCACAGCAGCAGGCCGCGCGGGGTGGTGGCCCACAGCTGTCCGGAGCACCCCAGTACCAGCCCGCCCATCATCACCGCCGGCACGCCCTCCGCATTGCCCAGCCGCTGCTGCAGCACGAGGCGGTCGCCTTCGCGGCGGTAGTGCTCCAGCGCGCCATCGCGCGCCAGCCAGACCGTTCCGTCCGGGACGAAGGCGATGTCATACACGCCCCCCCGCGACACGCCCTGCAACGTGATGAAGCGGGTGCCGTCGAAGTACAGCACGCCGGCCGCGCCGGTCAGCCACACCGTGCCGTTGCGGTCGATCAGCAACTGCTCGACCAGCTTGTCGGGCAGGCCCGGCGACGCGCCGGCCGGATAGGTGGCCAACAGCTCACCGTTCGCGGCGCGGTGCTGCAGTCCGTATCCGATGATCGACAACCACACGCTGCCGTCGGCGGCGCGGCGCATCAGGTCGGCGCGGAACTGCGGATCACTGCCGACGCCCAGGTCCACGACCCGGCGCCCCTGGCCTTCGGGCCGGAACAGCACCAGACTGCCGGCCCGCCCGGCCCAGACCTGTCCATCGGCGCCACGCAACACCGACCAGATCCCGCCGACGCCCAACCGCGCCTCGTCGGCCAGCTGCTGCAGCTGCCCGCTGCCATCGAGCCGGTAGACCCCGTGCGCGCCACCGACCAGGAAGCCGTCGCCATCGGCCGCACCGCTGCGCATGTACAGGCTTTCCAGCGGTTTGCCGTCCAGCCGCGAGACGGTGGAAAAGCGCTTCCAGTCCGGTCGCAGGTAGGCCAGGCCCTGGGTCAGCAGGGCCGTCCAGACACCGCCTTCGTGATCCTGCAGCAGGTCCAGCACGCCACTGTGCTCGGTCAGGAAGTCGCTGCCGCGCCCGCCGGCCAGCAGCGTCAGCTGCTTGCCATCACCGCGGTACAGGCCGTTGGAGGTTCCCATCCAGTACCCGCCGTCGCGGTCGTGCAGCAGCACCGCTGCCCGCGACTGCTGGGCCTGCGGCCACGGCGCGGGGAACACCAGTCCATTGTCCAGCACGCGGAACAGCCCGCTCTCGGTGCCGGCCCAGAACCCGCCGTCACGGTCGGCGCTCATGCGGATGATGGTCTTGCCGGCCAGCAGCGGCGCGACGATGCGGGTGAACTGCTCGCTGCCCGGCGCGCGGCGGGCCAGGCCATCGGCAGTGCCGATCCATAACGCGCCGTCCTTACCGAGCAGCAGCGAATAGATGGTGTCGTCGGGCAGGCTGTGCGGGTCACCGGGAACATGCCGGTACTGGGTCACGCGGCCATCGGCATGCAGCCGGCAGATGCCGGTGCCGGAGCTGCCCACCCACATCTCGCCCTCCACCGAGGCCAGTGCCCAGACCTGTTCGGTGCAGCGTTCCTCGACGGCCTGGAAACGCTGGAACGCCTTGCGCTGGCCATCGAGCATGATCAGCCCGGCGCCGTTGGCACCCAGCCAGACCCGATCCTGCGGGTCGATCAGCAGTGTCTCCAGCACGTTGCCGGGCAGCGAGTCCGGATCGTCGGGGTCCTGGCGCCAGACCCGCAGCTGGTGGCCATCGTAGCGGGCCAGGCCATCATCGGTGGCCGCCCAGACGTATCCCTGGCGGTCCTGCGCCAGGGCCAGCACCATCCGCGATGGCAGGCCTTCGGCGACCCCCAGCCGGCGCATGTTCGGCGTCTCGGCCAGTACCGCGGCCATCGCCGGCGCGACGGCCAGCCACAGCAGCAGTGCCAGCCCGGTAATTCCCAGGAACCGCTTCATCACACGTCCGTTGCTCCTCGCCTGTCCATTTGCGCCCCTGCAACGGCCACTCCCCGCCGTCCCAGCCCCGCGCAAGGCTGCGACTTTAGCGTCCATGCGGAGGCGGAGCAAAAAAGTTCCCCTCCCGTCACCGCCGGAACCACAGACAGCTGTAACAAACCGTTGCAGCGTGTACGCACAAACCTCCGCCCAACTGTGCCTAGAATCATGCCCATTCCGAAACCGGGGAGCCGGGACCTTGTTGCGACCCATCCTGATGCTGGCACTGGGGCTGCTGCCGCTGGCGGCCGCTGCGGCACCCGAGCCGTACCGGCTGGACCCGGTGCATACGCGGGTGCTGTTCGCGATCGAGCACGCCGGGTTCTCGCAGGCGCTGGGCACGGTCTCGGGCAGCGAGGGCGTGCTGCACTTCGACCCGCAGGACTGGAGCAGCGCCCGGCTGGACGTCACCGTGCCACTCACCCGGGTCGACCTGGGGGATGCGAAATGGAACCAGGCCACGCTGGCGCGCAACCTGCTCGACGGCGAGCGCTTCCCCCAGGCACGCTTCGTCTCCGATCGCGTGGAGGCCGTTGACGCCACCCATGCGCGCGTCCATGGCCAGCTCACCCTGCACGGCGTCACCCGCGCGGTGGTGCTGGAGGTCACCCTCAATGCGGTGAAGCGTCACCCGCTGCCGCCATTCCGCCGCACCGCCGGGTTCTCCGCCACCACCGCGCTGAGCCGCGCCGACTTCGGCATCAACGCATGGAAGTCGGTCATCGGCGACCGCGTGGAGCTGCGCATCGAGGCCGAAGCGGTGCGTGACGACAACGCCTCCGCGCCCGCGCCGGACACCGACACCCCTGCCGACGCGCAGGACACTTCCCTCCAGGACGCGGCCGATGCCGCGCTGGAACACGCCACACAGACGGAACCACGCCATGACCACTAAGAACACCGCCCAGCAATGGGGAAGCGTCAGCAAATCCCTGCACTGGCTGATCGCCCTGCTGATTCTGGCGCTGGGCATCGTCGGCCTGGTCATGGGCGAGTTTCCCAAGACCCCGAAGTACTTCTGGATCTACACGATGCACAAGTCGATCGGCATCACCGTGCTGGTGCTGGTCGCCGCGCGCCTGGGCTGGCGCCTGTACGCCGGCGCGCCCGAACCGGTGCCGGGCACGCCGGGCTGGCAGGAGCGCGTGGCCAGCCTCACCCACTGGCTGCTGTACGTGATGATGTTCGCCATCCCGCTGTCGGGCTGGCTGTACGACTCGGCCAGCGGCCTGCGCCCGTTCAAGCTGTTCGGGCTGGTCGAGATGCCCAAGCTGGTCGCGCCAAGCGAATCGGCCGCGCAGGTCTCGCACCTGATCCATGAATGGGGCTTCTGGGCTTTGATCCTGTTGGTGCTGGGCCATGCCGGCGCCGCCGTTTTCCATCACGTTCACCAGCGTGACGCCACCCTCACCCGCATGCTGCCGCAAGGCTGGCTCAGCACCCCGCAAAAGGAATCCGCATGAACATCAAACTCACCTCCCCGGCCGCCGTCGCCGCCGCCCTGGCCGGCATGCTGGCCGTCGCCCCGGCCATGGCCGCCGACTACGTGCAGGCACCGGGGACCGGCTCGATCCTGGTATTCGCCACCAAGTACGACGGCGAAGTCTTCACCGGCACCTTCCCGGGCTTCCAGACCCAGGTCAGCTTCGATCCGGCCAACCCGGCCGCCGGCAAGCTCGACGTCAGCATCCCGCTGGCCGGCGCCCGCAGCGGCAACACCGACCGCGACTCCACCCTGCAGGGCGCGGACTTCTTCAACGTGGCCCAGTTCGCCCAGGCCCGTTACACCGCCAACGGCTTCCGCGCCCTGGGCAACAACCAGTTCGCCGCCGATGGCACGCTGGAACTGCGGGGCGTCAGCAAGCCGGTCACGCTGACCTTCACCTGGGCGCCGGGCGCGCAGCCGGTGCTGACCGGCAAGGCCACCGTCAAGCGCCTGGACTTCGGCGTGGGCGGCGGCGACTGGACCGATACCAAGACCATCCCCAACGAAACGGCGATCAGCACCATCGTCAAGCTCAACGCCAAGTAAGCCACGCCCCTGCGTGGTGCCGGTGCAGCGGAGCGTGGCTCCGCGCTGCCGGCCATCGCGCCGCTGTTGTCCGTGCCGAGCCACGCCCGGCACGGGCCTCATCGGCCCGGCTGCGCGCTACTGCTTCAGCCAACGCTGCACGCTGGCCGCGTCAAACGGCCATTCCAGTTCGCGCCCGGCGCCATCGCGCAGCACCGGCACACGCGTCCCGTAGCGCGCCTCCAGCGGCGCGTCGTCATCGATGAACACGCTTTCGAACGCCGGTGCGCGTGCCTGCGCCAGCACCGCCAGTGCCTGGTCGCACAGATGACAATCATCGCGCTGGAACAACACCAATCCGCTCATGCCGCTGCCCTGTGGTTGGAATGCTGCGCTGCAGGCATGGCCCGCCGCCGCCAGCACGTAGAATAGCGGCCCTCTCCACGCAGTACGCAGAAGCACGCATGTCCGTCAGCACGTTCGACCTGTTCAAGATCGGCATCGGCCCGAGTTCGTCACACACCGTGGGCCCGATGCGCGCGGCCGAGCGCTTCGTGCACCGCTGGCTGCTCGACCAGGGCCGCCTGCAGGACACCGTGCGCATCCGCGCCGAGGTGTTCGGCTCGCTGGCGTTGACCGGCAAGGGGCACGGCACCGACAAGGCGGTGCTGCTCGGCCTGGAAGGCCACCGCCCCAACCTGATCGACCCGGACATCATCCCGGCCGCGCTCGAGCGCATCCGCACCACCAAGCGCATCCACCTGATGGGCCAGCACGAAATCGCCTTCGACGAGAAGCGCGACCTGCCCATGAACAAGCGCCAGAAGCTGCCGTACCACACCAACGGCATGCGCTTCACCGCCTACGACGCCGACGACCAGATCATCGCCACCCGCGATTATTACTCCGTCGGCGGTGGCTTCGTGGTCAACGAGGACGATGCCGCCGATGACCGCATCGTCCCCGACCAGACGCCCATCCCCTACCCGTTCAAGAGCGGCGACGAGCTGCTGGCGCAGGCCGCGCGCAGCGGCCTGAGCATCGCGCAGATGATGTTCGAGAACGAGAAATGCTGGCGCAGCGAGGACGAGATCCGCGCCGGCCTGCGCGAGATCTGGGACGCCATGCAGTCCTGCGTGACGCGCGGCATCCGCTCCGAGGGCACCCTGCCCGGCGGCCTGCACGTCAGCCGCCGCGCGCCCACGCTGTACCGCGAGCTGTCCGCGCGCCCGGAAGCGGCCATGCGCGACCCGCTGACCACGCTGGACTGGGTCAACCTGTACGCGCTGGCGGTCAACGAGGAAAACGCCGCCGGTGGCCGCGTGGTCACCGCGCCCACCAATGGCGCGGCCGGCATCATCCCCTCGGTGTTGCATTACTACGACCGCTTCTGCCCCGGCAGCACCGAGCAGGGCGTGTTCGACTTCCTGCTCACCGCCGCGGCGATCGGCATCCTCTACAAGGAGAACGCCTCCATCTCCGGCGCCGAGGTCGGTTGCCAGGGCGAAGTGGGCGTGGCCTGCTCGATGGCGGCCGGCGGGCTGATGGCCGCCCTGGGCGGCAACCCGGGCCAGATCGAGAATGCCGCCGAGATCGGCATGGAGCACAACCTCGGCCTGACCTGCGACCCGATCGGCGGGCTGGTGCAGATCCCCTGCATCGAGCGCAACGCGATGGGCGCGGTCAAGGCGATCAATGCCAGCCGCATGGCCATGCGCGGCGATGGCAAGCACAAGGTGTCGCTGGACAAGGTCATCAAGACCATGCGCGATACCGGCCGCGACATGCAGGACAAGTACAAGGAAACCAGCCGCGGCGGCCTGGCCGTCAACGTCATCGAGTGCTGACCGGCCACCGGGCCGGCACGCGCGGTACCCCGCGGCGTCATCGCCGCCTCCGGCGACCGGCCTGCCGCGGTCGCCGGCCGGGTCGCTTACAAAAGCCCCGGTGACTGCAGTAGGCTGGCGCGACGGTCAACGATCACGCCCCCACTTGAACGACAGAACCACGCCCACGCCCGACCTTCCGGAGCCACCGCTGAAGGTCGCGGTCACGGAGGACGACGCGCTGCTGCGTGATCGCATCCTGCTTCCCGGCCTGCGCGACCATGGGTTCAACGTCCAGGGGTATGGCGATGCCACGGAACTGTATCGGGGCCTGCTGGCCGAGGCCTTCGATGTGGTCATCCTGGACATCGCCCTGCCGGGCGAGGACGGCCTGAGCATCGCCTCGCACCTGCGCCGCATCCAGCCCGGGCTGGGCATCGTCATGCTGACCGGCACCGAGAGCCGCGAGAACCACCTGCGCGCCCTGCGCGACGGGGCGGACATCTATCTGGCCAAGCCCGTGGACGTCGAGATCATCGCCGTCACCCTGCACAGCCTGTCGCGCCGCCTGCCGCGCACGGCAACCGGCACGGTGCCAACGGAACCGTCCGGCACGTGGCGGCTGCTCTCCGATGGCTGGTGCCTGGAAACGCCCGCCGGCAGGATCATCGCCCTGACCACCCCGGAGCGTTCACTGCTGGCCCTGCTGGCCCGCCATCGCGGCCAGACCGTGGAGCGGGAGCGGCTCATCGACGCATTGACCGATGACGCTTCGGACTTCGACCCGCATCGCCTGGAAGCCCTGGTGCACCGCGTCCGCCGCAAGGCCGCCGCCGCCGCACCCGATGCCCCGCCATTGCCATTGCTCTCGGTCCGCGGAAAGGGCTACGTGCTCGCCGGCTGAGCGGTCTCCCCATCCATGGCCAGCGGCAGCAGGATCCGCACCGTCGTGCCCTGCGCCGGCGGGCCAAAGAGGTCGATCTTTCCGCCTGCCTCCAGCAGCATGTCGCGCACCACGGACAAGCCCAGGCCAGTCCCCATCCCGCTCGGCTTGGTGGTGAAGAAGGGTTCGAAGGCCTGCGTGCGCACGTCTTCCGGCATGCCCTTGCCGTCATCGGTCAGGTCCAGGCATACCCAGGCCCCGTCCAGCCGGCCTGCCTGGATGCGGAACGTGCCGGTATCGGTGATGGCATCCCTCGCGTTGGCGGCGATGTTGATGATCACCAGCCCGAAGCGATCGATGTCCATCCGCACTGGCAACGCGCCATCGGCGCACTCCAGCTGCAGGCGGACCCGCGCCCCGAACAGCTGCTTCAGCATCGGCATCAGTTCGCGCAGTGACGCCGCCGCGTCGAACACCTCCGGCCGTGCGACTTCCTGCCGGCTGAAGCTCAACAGCTTCCGGCTGATGGTCAACGCCCGCCTGGCGGCCAGGTCCACGTCGCCCAGCGCCTCATAGAGTGCCGGCGCCCCCCTGTCGGCCAACCGTTCCCGCTGCGCGGCATAACTCAGGATGATGCCCAGCACGTTGTTGAAGTCGTGGGCCACGCCACTGGCCAGGCGGCCCACCGCCTCCATCTTCTGCGCGTGGACGAGCTGGTCGCGCGTGCGTTCGCGCTCGCGGACTTCTTCCTGGAGCCGTTCGTAGGCCAGCGCCAGCGCCTGCCCGCGGGCGTTGGATTCCTCCAGGCTGTTGCGCAGCGCGGCCACGGTGCGGTCCAGCGCGATGGTGATGAGCAGCCAGATGCCGGCCAGCGACACGGCCTTGCCCAGCCCCGCGACCGGCATCGCCCCGCCGCCGAGCGCCGCACGCATGAAGTCCGCGACCAGGGTCGCCGCGACGATCCCCAGCAACGTGGCCAGCGTGATCCACAGCGTCCGCCGCCCCAGGATCAGGCCTGCCAGCGCCAGCAGGATCATCGGCATGGGGTCGAACCTCAGCCCGACCATGCCGGTGGTGATGTAGATGATCGCCATCGACAGCATCACCACGCCGAGGAACACGTGTACCCCTTGGCGGAAACGGCCACGCCGGATCAGCCACACGCCTGTCCATGCGGCGGAGGTCATCAACACGTCCGTGGTCAGGTCGGCGGCCAGCGCCGTCCAGCCGGGCAGGTCCCCCGACCAGCGACCGCTCAGCACGGCGTACAGGAACAGCGACTTGTTGAGTGGGATGAACACCCCGAGGAACAGCAGGAGCACCTGCACGAAGGGGGCATTGCGACGATCAACCGGATCGTGGACAGGGATGTTCGACAACCAGCGCCGGACCCGACCGAGGAAAAAATCGTACTTGATGGGAGTCTCCTGGCATCCACCGGCCTAGCGCGGCGCCGGTCATCGCCGCGCGCGCGCCAGGCGCCGAAACAGAACAGACACAAAGGCCATTCCTCACCGTTTATCACCCCCGCGGTGACAAACGATGCGTGTATTCAATGACCCGCTTTTGTAGCTTAAAGCTGCCCCAGTTCCCGCCAGGAGCGACATCCCCGAAACCCTGACACACCCGCGTCCGCGCATGATCCGGCGGTGGTATCCGGAGCGTCAAGCACAGCGTGCCCGACCACCGGTCTCACGCGATGTAGGCAACCCAGCGCCGCCCCAGTGCACCGACGATGCTCTCGAGCAGGTCGATGTTCAACGGCTGCGAGATGTCCAGGCCGGCCCTGACGAAATCCACGGGCATGCACAGGGTCTGCGCCAGGGAGTGACAGGAGGCACCGCTTCTCACCATCTCATTGAGGACCAGCACCTTCATCGACTCCGCAGCCGACAGGCGCGCGTCGATACCGTCCCGCGGCCGGCTCCGTGGCAGCGGGATGAGCCTTCCGGCCCGCATGTGTTCGCGTACGGCCGCCCTGAGCGCTGCGTTGAGCTTTTCCCTGGAGTACTCCGAACCCGGCAGGCAGACCTCGGGCCAGTCCGCCAGATGCAACGTGTAGCTGCTGACGGCACCGACGGATTTCACGGGATAGACAAGCATGGAATTGAGCACACCAACCGTTTTCAGCACGTCAACCTGATCCCGGAACGTCCTGACAGAACCCATCACCCCGGCCCAAGCCCAGCAGGGCGCCGCAGGGGCCCGACACTCCAACGCGAAGAACACACCGTCGTGACGCACCCAAGCATCGAACAGATCCACGCCCTGATCGAATCACTGGACAACGCCTCGCTCAGTACCCACCAACGTGTCCAGGCCCTGCAGGAAATACGCCGCATGTCTGCCAGCCTCTACCTGAACCGTGCTACGCAGGACACCACCGAGCAGTGTCATCAGATCGATGCCCTGGCCCTGAAGGCGTGCGGCATTGCGTTGACGTCGCAGCAAGCATGACCCCGCCATCCCGTACCTGTTGGCAACGGAAGATAAGGGCTATTGACATGATGTTCACGCATGCTTCCTCACACCGTCGGTGATAAACGATGAGGAATGACCGTCCCCGCCACGCATCGCCGCACCGCGCGCCGTTGCATCCCGCCGACACGCCACGTGCAGGCCACGCCTCGTCGGATGAAACACGCCCCGCGATGACAGGCACCGCGCCCGCGCCGCCCAACCCGCGGACCCCGAGCTTCGGGGAACTGCAGGCATTGATGCATCCGCACCTTCCCCAGGACCTCTCGAGATTCGATCTGCATGAACGGGTCGCGCAACGCTCGACGGAGATCCGCCAGACGGACCCGTTGAGCGCCGCGCTGCTGGCTGCCGCCGCCGTGCAGCTGCGGCGCCAGGCGCAGAACGAGCGCAGCGCGCGCAGCACCCCGGCGCTGCGGGTGAGGACGCTGCGCGAACTGCAACCGGTCCTCACCGCGCTGCGGCAGGCCTGCATCCAGGAAGCGGCCTTGGCCGCACTTGGCCCGTCCGCGCCCGGCTGGCTGCGTGGCACCGATGCCAGGACCGGCGCAAGCCGCCTGGCAGCCTCCCGGGAGAGTCGCTCCGAACTCACCCGGCTGCTCGATGCCCTGCGCCAGGAGAACGCTCCACAGCGGGACGAACCCCGCGGCAACTGAGCTGCAAGCACCTCCTCCTGCGCCGCAGCGAGGCCACACGGCGACCGCCGGCGTGCCGGAAGCGCCATCACCACCGCCCCACCACCAGGAACATGCAGATGAACGACCATTCCCTGAAGAACAAAGTCGCCGTGATCGCAGGCGGCGGCAAGAACCTCGGCGCGCTGATCGCCCACCAGTTCGTCGATGCCGGCGCGCGCGGCATCGCCCTCCACTACAACAGTGACGCCTCCCGCGCCGACGCCGAGAAGACCGCCGCCGAACTGAAGGCCAAGGGGGCCGATGCCACCCTGTTCCAGGGAAACCTGGCGGTGGTCGACAACAACGTGAAGCTGTTCGACCAGGCCAAGGCCCACTTCGGCCAGGTCGACATCGCCATCAACACCGCCGGCGTGGTCATCAAGAAACCCATCGCCGACATCACCGAGGCCGACTACGACAAGAGCTTCGACGCCAATGCCAAGGCCGCGTTCTTCTTCATCCAGCAGGCCGGGCGCGTCCTCGCCGACGGCGGGAACATCGTGACGATCGTCAGCTCCCTGCTGGCCGCCTACACGCCGTTCTATGCGATCTACCCGGGCAGCAAGGCCGCCGTGGAGCACTACACGCGCGCCGCGTCCAAGGAGTTCGGCGAGCGTGGCATTTCGGTCAATGCCATCGGCCCGGGCCCGATGGATACGCCGTTCTTCTACGGGCAGGAACAGCCGGACGCGGTGGCCTACCACAAGTCCGCCGCGGCACTGAGCAAGTACAGCAGGACCGGGCTGACCGACATCCAGGACATCTCGCCGATCGTCAAGTTCCTGGTCACCGATGGCTGGTGGATCACCGGGCAGACCATCTTCGCCAATGGTGGCTATACCACCCGCTGATGCATGGCGGTGACGCGCACGAAGCGCGTCACCGTCCCTGTTCCATGGACAGGACGTTCAGCGGCCAATCGCGTGGGGTAATCACGATGAGCAATCGTTTCCAGTCCTGCTTCGACGCGCAGAAGGCGCGGTTCGACACCGATGCCACCAAGTCCCTTGCATGGCGCCTGGAGCAACTGGACCGCATGGAGCGGATGCTGCGCGAGCACCAGCAGGCGCTCTGCGCGGCGCTGCACCAGGATTTCGGCAAGCCACCGTTCGAGCAGCTGTTCGAGATCACTGTCCCGCTGGGCGTGATCCAGTACTACCGGGACAACCTGAAGGCCCTGATGGCACCGCAACCGGTGCCGATCCCGCCGGGACTGGAGGCCCGTGGCAACCGTGGCCTCGTGTTCAAGGAGCCGTACGGGGTGACCCTGGTCATCGGCCCCTTCAACGCGCCGATCCTGCTGTTGCTGGACCCCGCCATCGCCGCGCTGGCCGCAGGCAACACCGTGATCCTGAAACCAGCCAACACCACCCCGGCGACCGCCGAACTGCTGAGCCGCTGCATCACCAAGCACTTCAACCCCGAGGATGTCGCCATCGTCACCGGCGGCCGCGAGGAGATCGCGGCGCTGCTGGAACTGCCGTTCGACTTCATCTTCTTCACCGGCAGCTCGGCGGTCGGCAAGGTGGTGCTGCGCGCCGCCGCCGAACACCTGACCCCGGTCGTGCTGGAACTGGGCGGGCAGAACCCGACCGTCGTCGATGCCAGCGCCAACCTGGACATCGCGGTGGACCGGATCGCCTGGGGCCACAACGCCATCGCCGGCCAGTGGTGCGTGGCCCCGGGCTACGTCTGCGTGCACCGTTCGATCGCCGATGCGTTCATCACGCGCCTGAGACGGTCGTTGATCCATATGTACGGCGAAGACCCCCGCCACAGCCCGGATTTCGCGCGGATGATCAGCGAGCATGATGCCGAACGCGTGGCCTCGTACATCCTCCCGGAAAAGGTCGTGCATGGCGGTCGCTTCGACGTCCCCGGCCGGTACGTCGAGCCGACGGTGCTGTATCCCTCCGCGTGGACCGACCCGGCAATGCAGCAGGAGGTGTTCGGCCCGGTCCTGCCCGTCATCCCCTATGACGACCTGCGCGAAGTGGTCGGCCTCATCAAGCGCAGGCCCAGGCCGCTGGCGGCCTATATCTTCAGCAAGGACCCGGCGGCCATCGACTACTTCCTGGGGAGCGTGTCCTTCGGTGGCGGCTGCGTGAACCAGACCAACCTGCACTGCTGGATCGACAGCCTTCCCTTCGGCGGCGTCGGCTACTCGGGGATGGGCAAGTACTACGGCAAGGCCGGCTTCGACACGCTGAGCAACACCAAGGCCATGTTGATCGGCAACCCCGACGAGGTGCTGGACGTCTTCCCGCCCTACGCCGGCAAGGACATCGCCGGCAGCCTGGGGCTGTTCGCGTGGACCGAACCGCCCGCGCCCGGGAATGACGCCTCACCGATGCCGGATACGAACACCCACCCCAACGCGACGGACTGAACCATGCGCACAACCCTGCTGATCGTTGCTGGACTTCTCCTGGCCGCCCTGGCGTCGTGGCTGGGGGGCCCCTCACGACGCGTGATGGCGGCCGTGCTCTTCGCCGCGGCGTGGCTGGCCGTCGTCGGCTGGAACCTGCGCACGGGCCTGTCGCATGGCTACACGCTGCGCGAGGAGTTGCCGATCCAGGCCGCGATCTACCTGGTGCCACTCGCGCTGGCGGTGTGGCTGGCGTGGAAGCACGCGGCCAAGTGACCCTGAACCCCTCTCCACGGATGCCCCGGTGAACACCCGAATCCATTCCATGCTCCGCGTGCGCGACGGCCATGAGGCCAAGGTCGGTTACGCGGAACTGTTCTTCGACCTGGTCTATGTCTTTGCGGTCACCCAGGTATCGCACTTCCTGCTGGGCAACCTGACCCCGCTCGGCGCCGCCCAGGCGCTGCTGCTGTGGTTCGCGGTCTGGCTGGGTTGGCAGTACACCTGCTGGATCACCAACTGGTTCGACCCCGAGTCCCCGCGCATCCGCCGCATGCTGTTCGGGCTCATGTTCGTCTCGCTGGGGATGGCCGCGGCCCTGCCGGACGCCTTTGGCCAGCGCGGTCTCCTCTTCGCCGGCTGCTATGCGCTGATGCAGGTGGGGCGCGCCCTGTACATCCGCGTCAGCCTGGGCAACGCGCCGCTGGCATCCAACTACACGCGCATCCTCGGATGGGCCTGCATCAGCGCGGTGTTCTGGATCGCCGGCGGCCTGCAGCAAGGCACGCCACGGATGCTCCTGTGGGCGGTGGCCGTGGCCTGCGAGTACCTGTCCCCGATGTTCGGCTTCCCGCTGCCGGGCCTGGGCCGTTCGAACAGCGAGCGCGACTGGACGGTGGAAGGCGGGCACATCGTCGAGCGCTGTGCCTTGTTCATGATCGTCGCGCTGGGCGAGTCGGTCCTGGTCGCGGGCGCAACGCTGGGCCACGCCCACCACTGGGACATGCCGATGCTGCTCGCGTTCACGGCCGCGTTCGCCGGCAGCGTGGCGATGTGGCGGGTCTACTTCAGCGTCGCGGTGAAGGAAGCGACCGAGGTCATCGTCCACGCACCGGACCCCGGCCGCTACGCCGCGTTGTTCCACTACCTGCACGTGCTCATCCTGGCGGGCGTCATCGTCACCGCGGTCGGCAATGACCTGGTCATCGCGCACCCCACCGCCCGCATGGACGGAACGTCCCTGCTGGTGCTGGTGGTGGGACCGGCGCTGTTCCTGCTCGGCAGCGGCCTGTACAAGCGGGTGATCCACGGGCACTACCCCGTCTCGCACCTGGTCGGCCTGGGACTTCTTGCGATCACCGCGATCGTCGGCTGGCGCTTCAACCTGCTTGTGGCCAATGCGTGGACCACCGTGGTCCTGTTCGTGGTGACCGGATGGGAGCAGCATTCCAGCGCCAATCGCGGCTGAGCCTGCGGGGCGGTGCCCTCCGGCCGTGCTGTCCAATCCTTGTCTTGAAGTGCCCTGCCGGGCAGATCAGAATCCGGCCACCCCACGATCTGCCCAGGGAACAGGATGCACAGCGAACAGGACCCCACCCGCCCGGCACCGATGCGCCCGGCACCCCGCAGGCGGCCCGAGCCCAGGAAGGGCGGATTGACCCTCACCCGGGTCATGCTGGGCGCCTGCGTGCTGGTGGTGCTGGCCTGGTACATCGGAAGGCGCGACGCACCCGGCGCCGGCGCGACGGCGCAGGCCGATGCGACGCCCGGCCCCGCAACCGCGTCTTCGCGCGGCGCGGCACGCTCGGAGGCGCACGTCGTGCAGGGTGAGAAATCCACCACGCTGGCCACCCTGGACGAAGCGCGCATGACGGTGGGCGAACAGGGCCGCGTGCTGCGCATCACCGGCAGCGTCGGCCGCAACTTCGCCCAGGACCTGCAGGCGGCGCTGGAGGCCAACCCCTCGCTGCAACGCATCGACATCACCAGTGGCGGCGGTTACGCCAAGCCCGGCCTGGAGGCGGCGCGGATGATCCGCCGCCGCAACCTGATCGTGCGGGTCAGCTCGCACTGCGCCAGCATGTGCGTTGCCCTCTGGGCCGCCGCTGCGCAGCGCCAGCTGGAGCCGGACGCGGTGATCGGCCTGCATGCCTGGGATGCTCAGTGCGACGCACGCCCGTCGCCGGACCGCGAGCAGTGCCATTACCAGATGCAGTTCGCCACCGATCACGACGCCAGCTACGACTCCTGGCTGCGCGAGGCCGGCTTCAATGCTTACCTGCTGGGGCTGCAGGAACGCACCGCCTCGGAGAACATCGCCGTGGTCAACGCGCTCCAGCTCTGGGAGAACGGCGTGGACTTCAGCGCCGTCAGCCACGACGGCACGCCGATGACGCGTGCCGATGTCCAGCGCTATCTCAGGGAGCGCTACAGCCGCCGTTGAACCGGCGGCGGCGCAGCTTCATGCCGCCTTCCAGCGCCAGCAGGGCCACCGCGATCCAGATCGCGATGTAGGTCGGCCACTGGCCCTGCCCGACGCTCTCGCCGAGCAACAGTGCGGCCAGCATCAACAGCACCGGCTCGACGTAGGTCAGCAGCCCGAACAGGCTGAAGGACAGCATCTTCGCCGCCAGCACGTAGCACATCAGCGCCACCGCGCTGACCACGCCCAGCAACGGGATCAATGCATACAGTGCCGGGCGTTGCGCCAGCATCTGCAGCAGCGCCTGGCCGTCCCCGATCGCGGCCCACCCCGCCACCGGCAGCAACAGCACCAGCTCCACCCAGAAGCCGCCCAGATGGGCGATGTCCAGGTGCCGGCGCACCAGGAAGTACGCCGGGTAGCCCAGTGCCACCAGCAGCATCTCCCACGACAGGCCGTGGTTGCGCAGCAGCGCCCAACCCACGCCGAACGCGGCGCTGGCCACCGCCAGCCGCTGCAGCGGCGACAGGCGTTCGCCATAGACCACGCGCCCGACCAGCACCATCACCAGCGGCAGCAGGAAGTAGCCCATCGACACCTGCAACGCCCGCCCGTGCAGCGGCGCCCACAGGAACAACCACAACTGCACCCCGACCATCGCCGCGCAGGCCGGCATCGCCAGCCAGAGCCGGCGGTCGGTGCGCAGGCGTTGCAAGGTGCCTGGTATCAACGTGCGCTCGCCGCTCACCCGCAGCATCAGCGACACCAGCGGCACGGCGAACAGCACGCGCCAGCCGAAGATGTCCTGTCCCTGCAGCGGTGCCAGGTGCGGGCTGCCGTAATACATCACGCCGAACAGCAGCGACGCCACCAACGAAACCAGCACACCCTTGGACACGGAACCACCCGATCGACAGACAGGGCAACCCGCACCTGAGGGGGCGGCAGCCGCCGCGGGACACGCGGCATCGACGCAGGGAGCGTGCCACCGGCGCAGGGTACCGGGACCAACGCCGATCCCCAACCCTTCGGCCGGGAGGGGAACCCCGCCTCACGCCCCCGCCGTCACCCCGCATCGCTGCACATGCCCTGCAGCCCCACATCCGCACCGAACCGGCATGCGTCGCTCAGCGGCGCACGATCCCCAGCACATCGTCGAGCAGTGCCGCGGCGGTGACCTCGGCGCCCGCCCCCGGCCCCTGGATCAACAGCGGCTGGGTGCTGTACCGGTCACTGTGGATCGCCACGCGGTTGTCGGTGCCGCGCCCACCGGCCAGCGGATGATCCGCCGGCAAGGCGCGCAGGCCCACGCGGGCACCCTGCGCGTCCACGCGCCCGACCACGCACAACTTCAGGCCCTGCGCACGGGCCTGCTGCAGGCGCTCGGCCAATGGCGCGTCCAGCAGTTCCAGCGCGCCATCGACCTGGGCCGCAGGCAACGCGGCCAACGCCGACGGCACCAGCGAATCCACCTGCACCTGTTCGGCCTCCAGCGGCACGCCGGCCGCACGCGCCAGGATCAGCAGCTTGCGCCGCACGTCCTCGCCGGACAGGTCGATGCGCGGGTCTGGTTCGGTGTACCCGGCGGCGGCGGCCTCGCGCACGCAGGCGGAGAACGGCTGGCTGCCGTCGTAACGGTCGAACAGCCAGGCCAGCGACCCGGACAGCACGCCCTCGATCGCATGCACATGGTCGCCGCCGGCCACCAGCGCGCGGATGCTGCGCAGCAGCGGCAGGCCGGCGCCGACGGTGGCGGCATCGCCGTACTGCGCGGCACCGTGATCGGCGGCGGCGCGGATGTCGCGGGCACGCACCAGCGCGGTGCCGTTGCCCAGCTTGTTGGCCGTCACCACGTGGATGCCCTGCGCCAGCCACTGCGCATGATCGGCGGCCACCGCCTCGCTGGCCGTGGCATCGACCACGATGTCGCCGGCGACCAGCCGTCCCACTTCCCGCCGGTGCACGGGCTCGCCTTCACCGCGCTGCGCATTGCGCGCCTGTGACAGCACCGCATCGGGCGCATCACCGCAGGCCAGCGCGATGCGCGAGTTGGCCACCACGTGCAGCGCCGGCAGGCTCAGCTGGCGCTGCTGCAGGGCCTGGTAGCGGCTGACGAACGCCGAGCCGACGGTGCCGGTGCCGAGCAGCACCAGCCGGGCCTGCGTGGTTTCCTGCGGACGCAGCTGCGCGCTCATGCATCCACCGTTTTCTTGCATTTGGAGGCATCCCGCGACTGCGCGATCACGCTGGCCGCACGGTCCAGGGCGGCCTGCAGGTCGGCCAGCAGGTCCTGGCTGGACTCGATGCCCACCGACAGGCGCAGCAGGCCGTCGCTGATGCCGGCCTTGGCGCGCGCCTCGGCGGTCATCGCCGCATGGGTCATGGTCGCCGGGTGCGCCACCAGGCTCTCCACGCCACCCAGCGATTCGGCCAGCGTGAAGTACTGCAGCCCATCGACGAAGGCGCGCACCGCCGCGTGCGGGTCCTCGCCGTCGCACGGCTCCAGCTCGAAGGACAGCATCGCGCCGAAGCCCTTCTGCTGGCGCGCCGCCACCGCATGGCCCGGGTGCGATTCCAGGCCCGGGTAATAGACGTTGGACACCGCTTCATTGCCCACCAGCAGCTCGACCAGCGCCTGAGTGTTCTCCTGGTGCACGCGCAGGCGCGCATCCAGTGTGCGCAGGCCACGCAGCGTCAGGAACGCATCGAACGGCGAACCGGTCAGGCCCAGCGCGTTGGCCCACCACACCAGCTGCTGGTGGACCTCGGCATCGGCGGCGATCACCGCGCCGCCCACCACGTCACTGTGGCCGTTGACGTACTTGGTGGTGGAATGCAGCACCACGTCGGCCCCGAACGCGATCGGGGTCTGCAGTGCCGGCGACAGGAAGGTGTTGTCGACCACCACCTTGGCACCGGCCTTGTGCGCGGCGTCGATCACGAAGCGCAGGTCGGTGATGCGCAGCAGCGGGTTGGACGGGGTTTCGATCAGCACCAGCTTCGGCTGCTGCGCCAGGGCATCGGCCAGCGAGCGCGGGTCGGTCAGGTCGGCGGTGACCAGCTCGAAATGGCCCTTGGTGGCCAGCGCGTTGAACAGGCGCCAGCTGCCGCCGTACGCGTCATGCGGCACCACCAGGCGGTCACCCGGCTGCAGCAGCGCATTGAGCACCAGGTTGATCGCACCCATGCCGGTGGCGGTGACCACGCCGCCGGCGCCGCCTTCCAGTTCGGCCAGGGCTTCGCCCAGCAGGTCGCGGGTCGGGTTGCCGCTGCGGGTGTAGTCGTACTGCCGCTTGTTGCCGAAGCCGTCGAAGCTGAAGTTGGACGACAGCACGATCGGCGGCGTCACCGCGCCGTGGGCGGTGTCCCGGTCGATGCCGGCACGCACGGCCGCGGTGACGCGGCTACAGGACACAGCGGAAGTGTGGGACAGGCTCATGCGGTTTCTCCGGGCAGGCGAAGGGCGTTGGCGAGGATCGCGTCGATGCGATCGGTTTCTTTGAGGAAGGCGTCGTGGCCGTAGGGCGAGCGCAGCACGCGCAGGCTGCCGCGCGGGCCCAGGCCCTCGACCAGCGTGACCAGGTCCGACAGCGGCACCAGGCGGTCGCCTTCCACGGCGACCACCAGGGTCGGCACGCTGATGGCGGCCGGGTCGACGCGGTGCAGGTCGATGGATTCGGACAGGCGCAGGTAGGCGTTGACGCGGGTGCGGGCCACGTACTGCGCGCCGGCAGCGTCGAGGTAATCCTCGGCAGCCACGCGCACGCGGCCATTGACCACTTCCGGCGCGGCATCGAAGCGCTCGCCGAACTCCTCCGGCGTGCGGTAGCTGAGCATGGCGAACTGGCGGGCCAGTGCCAGCCCGTGCGTCTCGGCGCACTGCAGCTGGCCCAGCGCCACCGCGCGGCGCTGCAGCGCGCGCCAGGCCGAGGCATACGGATGTGGGCGGTGTGCGCCGCTGACCGCGATCAGCCTGGCCAGCCGCTGCGGGTGGCGCACGGCCAACTGCTGGCCAACCAAGGCGCCGTAGGAATAGCCGACGAAACCGTGCAGCTGTTCGATCTTCAGCGCGTCCAGCAGCGCGGCGATCGCGTCGGCCTGGTCGGTGGTATCGATCGGCGCGTCCAGCTCGCCGTCGGCGCCGATGAAATCCACGCCGAGCAGGCGGCGACGGCTGGGATCCAGCGCGCGGCCCACCCCGGCCAGCCCCTCGGCCCAGCCCTTCTCGCCGAAACTACTGTTGGCGGCGATGTGCCGATGCGCCGAGATGCCGCCGGCCACCAGCACCACCGGCGTGCCGGCCGTGCCGACCAGTTCATAGCGCACGCGCAGCAGGCGCTGTCCTGCATGACGCATCGCCAGGCGCACCTCGACCTCGCCGCGCACGGCGGGAATGGCGCGTTCAGCGCTGTCTGGGAAAGCGGCGGGGAATTCCTGGGCGGCAATGGCAGTGGCGAAACGCATGGCGATATCCGGTAAGGAGCAGCCATCGAGCTTCGCGGGCCCGTGTTCGCCGTACGCGGGGTACGGATCGAACCATCTTTCGGCGGACACAGTGGTCACCGCAGGATTTGGCACCAAACACAGGCGCTTGCGCGTCTGCTGGTTGCCCCGGCTTCAAAGGGCCTGTCCCTCTGCCGGTCTCGATGGTGGCGCTACGATGCCAGCGCCCCGCGCCCATGTCAATCGCTTTATTCGAATAAAGAGATGGATAGGTTTCCGACGCAACCAAGCAGGCACAATCCACTACCCCCTGCCTACCCCCTGCCTACCCCCTGCCTGCCCCCTCACCGTGCGCCCAACCACGCTGCTCCCGCTCCTCCTGCTGCTCTCCCTCGGCTGCGACGCCAGTCCCGGCGCGCGCTGGCGCCAGGGCTGGAACCTCGGCGGCGCCCCGGCCATCCCGGCCACCTCCCCGGCCGACCACTTCGCCAGCCTGCGCCTGCAGGCGCGCGGCGGCGGCCATGCGGTGATCGCGCGCAACCTGCTGTCCGGTCCGGTTCAGGTGCAGCTGCGCGGACTGGACGCTCCCGCGCCGCCGCACCTGCTCGCCGCCAACGAGGAACGCCTGCTGACCTGGCTGCCCGGCAACGCCAGTGGCGCGCGCCTGGTGCTGGATGCAGTCCCGGGTGATCCTGCGGCCCGGCCCGACGCCTACCGCTACCAGTTGCCCTTCCGGCAGGCGGCCATCCGCGTCAGCCAGGCGTTCGGCGGCCGCTTCAGCCATGGCGACCCGCAGAACCTGCACGCGGTCGACTTCCCGCTGCCGGAAGGCACGCCGGTGCAGGCGGCACGCGACGGCACCGTGATGCAGGTGATCGCCGATTCGCCCGGGCAGGGCTGCCTGGTCCGGGTCCTGCACGGCGACGGCAGCATCGGCCTGTACGCCCACCTGCAGTCCGGCGGGCTGCAGGTCCGCCCGGGCCAACGGGTCCAGGTCGGCCAGGTGCTGGCCCGCTCGGGCAACACCGGCCGCAGCAGCGGCCCGCACCTGCATTTCGCGGTGCAGGCCAACACCGGGCTGGCGCTGGCATCGGTGCCGTTTCGCATGGACAGCCCCAACGGCGAACTGCGCTTCCCGCGCGAGGACCGCTGAACGACGGTGCCCAGCGACCCGCCACCGTGCACCCGCTGCCGCCGAACTGAACGCGCCGGGCGCGCGGCCGCCGCTGTTGCGGCCGGCCGACAGGTATAATTGCCGGTTCATTCGTCTACTGCTGCGCCCGGGCGGGCGCCCCCGACCATGTCCGAAGTCGCCTCCGAAGCCGCGCGCCGCCGCACCTTCGCCATCATTTCCCACCCTGACGCCGGCAAGACCACGCTGACCGAAAAGCTGCTGCTGTTCGGAGGCGCGATCCAGATGGCCGGTTCGGTCAAGGGCCGCAAGGCCGCCCGCCACGCCACCTCCGACTGGATGGCGCTGGAAAAGGAGCGTGGCATCTCGGTGACCTCGTCGGTGATGCAGTTCCCGTACGAAGACAAGATCGTCAACCTGCTCGATACCCCCGGCCACGCCGACTTCGGCGAGGACACCTACCGCGTGCTCACCGCGGTGGACTCGGCGCTGATGGTCATCGACGTGGCCAAGGGCGTGGAAGAGCGCACCATCAAGCTGATGGAAGTCTGCCGGCTGCGCGACACCCCGATCATGACCTTCATCAACAAGCTCGACCGCGAGGGCAAGGACCCGATCGAGCTGCTGGATGAAGTGGAAACCGTGCTCGGCATCCAGTGCGCCCCGGTCACCTGGCCGATCGGCATGGGCCAGCGCCTGAAGGGGGTGGTCCACCTGCTCACCGGCGAAGTGCACCTGTACGAACCGGGTCGCAACTTCACCCGCCAGGACTCCACCATCTTCCCGTCCATCGATGCACCCGGCCTGGCCGGGAAGATCGGCGAGAAGATGCTGGCCGACCTGCGCGACGAACTGGAGCTGGTGCAGGGCGCCAGCCATCCGTTCGACAAGGACGCCTACCTGCGCGGCGAGCAGACCCCGGTGTTCTTCGGCTCGGGCGTGAACAACTTCGGCGTGCAGCCGTTGCTGGACTTCTTCGTCGAGCACGCGCCGGCGCCGCAGGCACGCGCCACCACCGGTCGCGACGTGGCCCCGCAGGAAGACAAGCTCAGCGGCTTCGTGTTCAAGATCCAGGCCAACATGGACCCGCAGCACCGTGACCGCGTGGCCTTCATGCGCGTGTGCTCGGGCAGGTTCAGCGCCGGCATGAAGACCTTCCACGTGCGCAGCGGCAAGGAAATGAAGCTGGCCAACGCGCTGACCTTCATGGCCAGCGACCGCGAGATCGCCGCCGAGGCCTGGCCGGGCGATGTCATCGGCATCCACAACCACGGCACCATCTCCATCGGCGATACCTTCACCGAAGGCGAAGCGGTCACCTTCACCGGCATCCCGAACTTCGCCCCGGAACTGTTCCGCCGCGCCCGCCTGAAGGACCCGCTCAAGCTCAAGCAGCTGCAGAAGGGCCTGGCGCAGCTGTCCGAGGAAGGTGCCACCCAGTTCTTCCGCCCGCTGATGAGCAACGACCTGATCCTCGGCGCGGTCGGCGTGCTGCAGTTCGACGTGGCCGCCTACCGCCTGAAGGACGAGTACGGCGTGGAAGCGGTGTTCGAGCCGGTCTCGATCACCACCGCACGCTGGGTCTCCTGCAGCAACGCCAAGAAGCTGGAGGAGTTCCGCGAGAAGAACGCCAACAACCTCAGCATCGACGCCTCCGGCCACCTGGTGTACCTGGCCCCGACCCGGGTCAACCTGCAACTGGCCGAGGAGCGCGCGCCGGACGTGCGTTTCTCCGCTACCCGCGAAGCGGCGCATACCGTCTCGGTGGATTGAGGGCGGGAGGACCGCCCTGCGCGAATGGGAACGGGAACGGCTGTCCCGTTCCGGTTCCCGCTCCCGGCCCGTTCCCTGCTTTAATAGCTGCCATCGGGCTTCCCCACAGCCCGCGGCAGTCGCACATGACCACAGCTGTTTCGATCCGGGAAGAAATCGCCAGCGCCCTGACCCACGGGCTGGGCGCCGTCACCGCACTGGCCGGCGGCGCCGTGCTGATCACCCTGGCCGCCATCTACGGGGATGGCTGGGAGCTGGGCAGCGCCATCGTCTTCGGTGTCGCCCTGCTGCTGCTGTACACCGCCTCCACCCTGTACCACGCCATCCAGCATCCGGTGGCCAAGGGTCGGCTGAAGATCTTCGACCACTGCGCGATCTACCTGCTGATCGCCGGCACCTACACGCCCTTCACCCTGGTCGGCCTGCGCGGCCCGTGGGGCTGGGGCCTGTTCAGTGCGATCTGGGCACTGGCGCTGTTCGGCGTGGTGTTCAAGCTGTTCTACACCGGCCGCTTCAAGAAGCTGTCCACGGCCATCTACATCGCCATGGGCTGGCTGGTGGTGGTGGCGATCAAGCCGATGTGGGCCTCGCTGGACGGGTGGACCATCGGCTGGCTGTTCGGCGGCGGCGTGTTCTACACGCTGGGAACCTTCTTCTACCATCGCGAGCAGGTCCCGTATTCGCACGCCATCTGGCACCTGTTCGTGATCGGCGGCAGCGTCTGCCATTTCGTCGCGGTGACCGCGCTGCTGCTTTGACCGGGTGCGCCCGCCGGCCCGCGATGCCCCGCAGGTGCATACGTCCCGGCAACGGAACATGCACGCCACGACAATGATTGCTTCGCGCGCCCTGCACCGCTGAGCGGCAATCATGGGCGCGTGAACAGCCCGTCCGCCCAACCGAAGACGCGCCCCTCACGCTGGCCTGCACGCCCCGGCAAACGCCTGCTAGCCGTGTTGCTGGCCCTGCTTGGCGCACTGCTCGCCCTGTTCCTGCTGTGGGACTGGAACTGGTTCAAGGCACCGCTGGAACGCGCGGTGCAGGCACGCACGGGCCGCGCCCTGCATATCGACAACCTCGACGTGACGCTGGGGCGCACCACCACGGTGCGTGGCGATGGCATCACGTTCGCCAATGCGCCATGGGCCCGCCAACCGGAAATGGCACGCGCACGCCGGGTCGAGGTCGACATCCGTCTGCTGCCGCTGCTGCGCGCCAGCGTCCAGCTGCCGGAAATCCGCCTGACCCACCCGGATGTGCTGTTGCAGACCGCCCCTACCCACGGCCAGCCCGGCAACTGGGACGTCCTCGGCGGCAGCGGTGGCAACAGCACGCTGCAGCTCAAGCGCCTGCGCATCGACGCCGGCAAGCTGCGCTTCGTCGACGCCGCCGGACGCACCGATGTCGCGCTTGACCTGCAGAGCGGCAAGCCATCCCAGGGTGATGCCGCCCCGCCCCTTCACGTGGAAGGCAACGGCCACTGGCGCGGTGCCGCGTTCTCGATGCGCGGCACCACCGAATCGCCGCTGGAACTCACCCATAGCGACACCCCGTTCCGGATCGCGCTCGATGCCCGTGCCGGTGCCACCCGTGCGCGCGCCAGCGGCAGCCTGACCAACCCCTTCCAACTGCAGGTGTTCAACCTGCAACTCCAGCTCAGCGGCCAGGACCTGGACGAGCTCTACCCGCTGATCGGCATCGCCATCCCGTCTTCCCCGCCGTACCGGCTGAACGGCCAGCTCGCGCGCGATCACCAGCGCTGGCGCTACACCGGCTTCACCGGCGTGGTGGGCAACAGCGACCTGGGCGGTGACGTGCAGGTGGAGACCGGCGGTGAACGACCGCGACTGCAGGCCAACCTGCTCTCGCAGCGGCTGGACTTCGACGACCTGGCCGGCTTCGTCGGTGCACCACCGAAGACCGGCGGCGAGGAGTCGGCCAACGCCCGGCAGAAGGCCGAGGCCGCGCGCCTGGCGGCCAGGCCCACCGTGCTGCCCGACAAGGCCTATGACCTCGGCAGGCTGCGCGCGATGGATGCCGATGTGCGCTGGAAGGCCCGCCGCATCAATGCGCCGTCGTTGCCGCTGGATGACATGGACGCACACCTGCTGCTCGACGATGGCCTGCTGCGGCTGGAGCCGCTGGACTTCGGCGTGGCCGGCGGGCATATCCGCAGCACGTTGCGCATGGATGCCCGCCGCCCGCAGATCGCCACCGCATTGGATGCCAACCTGCGCAACGTGCAGCTGGGCCGACTGTTCCCCGATGCCAAGCTGGCCGAACAGGCCTCCGGTGGCATCAGCGGCCGCGTCCAGCTCAGCGGGACCGGTAATTCCGTGGCCGCCATGCTCGGCAGCAGCGACGGCAACGTCGCCATCGGCATGGGCCGCGGCCACATCGGCAACCTGCTGATGGAACTGGCCGGGCTGGATATCGCCGAATCGGTGAAATTCCTGTTCACCGGCGACAAGCAGATCCCGTTGCGCTGCGCCTTCGCCGACTTCGGCGTGCAGGACGGGCTGATGCAGGCGCGCGCGCTGGCCTTCGACACCACCGACACGCTGGTCGTCGGCGAAGGCACGGTCAGCCTGCGCCAGGAACACCTGGACCTGCTGCTGCGGCCGCGTCCAAAGGACATGAGCATCCTCGCCCTGCGTTCGCCGCTGCGCATCGGCGGCACCTTCAAGGACCCGTCCTTCCGCCCCGACTTCAAGGCGCTGGGCCTCCGCGGAGCGATCGCCCTCACGCTGGGCAGCATCGCCCCACCGGCCGCGCTGCTGGCCACCCTGGAAACCGGGCCGGGCAAGGACGTCAACTGCGGCGGGCACTACGCCCGGTAGCACCCGCCACCGGACCGCTCAGCCCTGGGTGATGTATTCCTGCAACTGGCCCAGCTCGCGGCGCTGCTGCTCGATGACCGACTTGACCAGGTCGCCGATGGAAATCACGCCGACCACCTCGCCGCCCTCCAGCACCGGCAGGTGGCGGATGCGGCGCTGGGTGACCAGCTCCAGGCACTGCTCGACGCTGACCGTCGGCGCCACGGTGACCACCTCGGCGGTCATGATCTCCTGCACCGGCGTGGTCGCCGAGGAGCGGTCCATCAGCACGATCTTGCGCGCGTAGTCACGCTCGGACAGGATGCCGACCAGCTTCGGCCCATTCATCACCAGCACCGCGCCGATGCCCTTCTGCGCCATCAGGCGGATGGCGTCGATCACGGCCGATTCGGGCCGCACCGCGTGGATCTCAGGGGACTTGCTCCCCAGCAACTGTCGAACGGTCTGCATGGCGTTCTCCTGCGCTGATCGGTGCTGCCGATACTGCCACGTTCGCCGGGCGCCATGTGTCGACCAGGTACAAAGGCCGCTGCTTGGCCTCCATGTACAGGCGCCCCAGGTACTCGCCGATCAGGCCCAGCGCGATCAGCTGCACCCCGCCCAGGAACAGGATCACCGCCATCATCGTCGGCCAGCCGGCGACCCGGTCGCCGTACAGCGCGGCCTTGCCCACCACCCAGGTACCGAACACGAATGCACTGGCCGCGGTGAACAGGCCCAGGTAGGTCGCCGCGCGCAACGGCGCGGTGGAAAAGCTGGTGATGCCTTCCAGCGCGAAATTCCACAATTTCCAGAAACCGAACTTGCTGCGCCCGGCGATGCGCTCGCCACGCCGGTACGGCAAGGCGATGCGGTGGTAACCGACCCAGCCGAACAATCCCTTCATGAAACGCTGCCGCTCCCGCAACTGCCGCAACCCGGCCAGCGCGCGTGGCGAGAGCAGGCGGAAGTCTCCGGTATCGGCCGGAATCGGCGTCTTCGACAGGCGACCGATCAGGCGGTAGAACACTGCCGCGGTCGCCCGCTTCATCCAGCCATCGCCGTCGCGTGCCCAGCGCGTGCCATGCACGTCGTCGTAGCCTTGCCGCCACAGCGCGACGAACTCCGGGATCAGCTCCGGCGGATCCTGGCCATCGGCATCCAGCATGATCGCCGCGCCTTCCTCCACCGCATCCAACCCGGCGGTCAGCGCGATCTCCTTGCCGAAATTGCGCGACAGCCGCAGTGCGGCCACGCGCCGGTCATCCTGCGCCAGCTGCTCGATCACCGCCCAGGTGGCATCGGAACTGCCGTCGTCCACGTACAGGATGCGGCCATCCACGTCCGCCATCGCATCGAGCTGCGCGCACAGCCGCGGATGCAGCAGCGGCAGCGCGTCCTGCTCGTTGAAGGCGGTGATGACAAGGGTCAGGCGATCAGCGGGATTCATGGCCCGATTCTACGCAGGCCGCCGGCTTAATCGCCCGCCTCCAGATAGTCCGCTCCGCCCAGCTGCCGGGCCTGGCGCTGGATCCAGGCCGCGCGGCGCTGCACGTAAGGACCGGGGCGGGCCGCGCTGTAGCGCCGCGGCGACGGCAGCACCGCGGCCAGGCGCGCGCTTTCGGCCGCGCTCAATTGCGAGGCGTCCTTGTTCCAGTAGCTGCGCGAGGCGGCCTGCACGCCGTAGATGCCGTCACCGAATTCGGCGACGTTGGCGTAGACCTCGATGATGCGCTGCTTGGACCACAACGCCTCGATCAGCACCGTGTACCAGACCTCCAGCCCCTTGCGCAGCCAGCTGCGCCCCTGCCACAGGAACACATTCTTGGCGGTCTGCTGGCTGATCGTGCTGGCCCCGCGCAGGCGCTTGCCCTTGGCATTGTTTGCCCGCGCCTTCTCGATGGCCTGCAGGTCAAAGCCGTTGTGCTCGGGGAACCGCTGGTCCTCGGCGGCCACCAGCGAGATCGGCACGCTGGCCGCCATCTGGTCCAGGTCCCGCCACTGGTAATGGATCCGGAACCCCCATTCGCCCTGCGCCAGGGCCTCCACCTGCCGGAACAGCATCACCGTGGAGAACGGCGGGTCGATGAAACGCAGCGCCAGCACCTGCAGCACGCTGAACAACGCCAGCGCCACCGGCACCCGCCACATCCACCACCACCAGCCGCGCCGGCGTCGGGCCACCCCCGCCTGTTCCGGCACGACCTTGCGCTCGTCCTGCTCCGCCCCCATTGAAGACCCACCTTGCAGATTCCATCGTCCGGCGCATTATCCGGCACCGGCCCCCACCTCGCGCAGATGCCGTCCCCATGACTGATACCTCCGACCTCCTCACCCGCTTCCTCCTGCCCGATGCCGGCGTCCGTGGCGTCCATGTCCGTCTGGGTGAAAGCTGGCGCGAAATCCTGTCCCACGGCGACTACCCGCCCGCCGCCGCGCGGCTGCTCGGCGAGGCCAGCGTGGCTACGGCGCTGTTCACCGGCCACACCAAGGTCGATGGCCGGCTGTCGATCCAGCTGCGCAGCAACTCCGCGCTGCGCGCGCTGTTCACCGAATGCACCTCCGCCGGCACCCTGCGCGGCATCGCCCAGCTGGCCGAGGGCGAGGACGCGCCGTCCAGCCTGAGCAGGCTCGGCGAAGGCACCCTGCTGGCGATCACCATCGAAAACCCGGGCCTGGACCCGCGCGAACCGCAGCGTTACCAGAGCCTGGTCAACCTCAGCGGCGACACCCTGGACGACGCCTTCGAGGACTATTTCCGCCATTCCGAGCAGTTGCCGACCCGCCTGTTGCTGGCCTGCGACGGCGAGCACGCCGCCGGCCTGCTGCTGCAGAAGCTGCCCGGCGATGCCGGCGACGAGGACGGCTGGGTCCGCGTCAGCGCCCTGTTCGACACCCTGGGCCGCGAGGAACTGCTGGCCCTGCCCGGCGCCGAACTGCTGCACCGTCTGTTCCATGAGGAGCACCCCCAACTGATGGGCGACAAGCCCTTGCGCTTCGGCTGTTCCTGCTCGCGCGAGCGGGTGGAGGCCATGCTGCAGTCGCTGGGCGAGGAGGAGGCCCGGGCCGCCGCCGAGGCCACCGGCCAGGTCGAGGTCCGCTGCGAGTTCTGTGGCCGCCAATACCACTTCCCTTTGACGGAATTCGGCGTATTGTTCGCTTCTACACCGGCCCAGCAGCCCGCCCCCGAGCGGTTGCAATAAGGGATTGCGAGTTTACGTTCTGGGGAGGACGAGGACTTGTTAAGAAACCATAAACACCATAGGATCAATGGCTCACGCGCCGGGAACTTCCCCGCGCATCCGGGGTCAGAGTGAGTCCATGAACGCCTTCCTGCGCCTGCCGCTTGCCTTGATGATCGCCCTTGGCGCGATCACGGGCGTGCATGCGCAGAACAAGCCGCGCACCGACAGCACCGTCCTGCCGGTCTGGAACCGCGGCAGTGGCAAGGTCGAGGCCCTGCTCTACCTGGAGCCGACCGGCGAACAGCGTGCCGGTGCCCGCTGGAATTTCGGCCGCAGCTCGCTGGATGCCGCGTTTGGCCTGTCCTCCGGCGACTCGCTGGGCCTGCTGTGCAACAGCAGCCGCGGCAGCAGCATCAGCGGGTTGGCCAGCCATTGCATGCTGGCCAGCCTGGGCGACGATGACGACGACAATGGTCATCACATCTCCGCCACCACCGCCTTCAACCGTCCCGGCGGCCGCATCGGCGTCACCGCCGGCACCGGCCGCGACACCCTGCCGGCCTGGCTGGCCGGTGGCAGCCGTTCCGGCGCGGCCCGGGTCGAGCAGAACGACCTGACCGTGTTCGGGCAGAAGAACATCGGCAGGGAAGGCTTCGTCTCGATCGGCGGCACCCTGGCCAAGGCCCGCCTGGTACCGCTCAGTGACGCCTCCCCGGCCATCGTCGACCAGTGGGACAGCAAGAGCCTGAGCGTGGGCGGTGGCTACGGCGCCTTCAGCGCCAACGTCATCGGCCGCGTGGTCGATGCCCCCGGCAGCAGCAAGTGGGAAGGGCTCGGCCTGGGCATCACCTGGCGCACCCCGTGGAGCGGCCAGCTGACCGTCGGTGCGGAGAACGTCATCACCCGCGGCAAGAACCCGTTCTCGCCCCGCAATGAGAGCAACGACGACGGTGCGATACCGTACGTGCGTTACGAGCAGGATCTGTAACCGCAATTTCCAAGTGACTTCCCTGAACGCCCCTTTTTGGGGCGTTCTTCGTTTCCGCCTTTCAAATCAGCACTTTGCCGAATTTGATGACCTTCCACCCTTCCATTAACCAATCTTTAATTTATTTGCAGGCGCAAGTACTATCGGCATCGACCTCGGGTTTTGGGATCGCCCTTCGACCCCACCCAGGCCACACGTGCAACACCCAAGTCCACTTGGCAGAGAGAGAGACCCAATGAATTGCAAGACCACCAAGCTGCGCGACGCAGTTGTCGTCGCCTTGGCAGCAAGTGTGTTCCCGGCCGGCGCCGCGTTCGCCCAGGACACCACCACCCTCGACAAGATCGAAGTCACCGGCTCGCGCATCAAGCGCGCCGACGTGGAAACCTCTCAGCCGGTCTTCACGATGAGCCGTGAGCAGATCCAGGCCCAGGGCCAGACCTCGATCGGCGACATCATCCAGACCATCAGCACCAACGGTTCCAGCCTCAACAGCACCTACAACAACGGTGGCAACGGCGAAACCCGCGTCAACCTGCGCAACCTGGGCTCCAACCGCACGCTGGTGCTGGTCAATGGCCGTCGCTGGGTTGGTGGCACCGGTCTGGGCGGCGCCGTCGACCTGAACACCATTCCCACCGCTGCGGTTGAGCGCATTGAAGTCCTGAAGGACGGTGCATCGACCATCTACGGCTCCGACGCCATCGCCGGCGTGGTCAACATCATCCTGCGCCAGAACTTCGACGGCGCTGAAGCCAATGCCTACTTCGGCCAGTACGACAAGGGCGACGGCTCGCGCGAATCGTACGACTTCACCATCGGCTCCAGCGGCGATCGCTGGCATGCCACCGTTGGCGTCGGCTACGTCAAGGAAGAGCCGGTCTGGGCGGGCGACCGCGCAATCTCGGCGGTGCCGGCCTTCGGCTCGCTGCCGAACACCGGCAACAGCAGCACCACCCCGGACGGCCGCTTCGGCTACTACGGCCAGACTGGCTTCAACAGCGATGGCTCGCCGAAGTTCGAATCCACCCGTCCGGATGGCAGCGCTGGTTACTTCGTCACCGGCAATGGCGGCAGCACCTGGCGCAACTACACCAGCGCCGACAGCTTCAACCACGCCCCGGGCAACCTGCTGGTGACCCCGCAGGAGCGCACCTCGCTGTTCGCCGACGCCGGCCTGTCGATCACCGACAACGTCCGCTTCAAGACCACGGTGACCTACAACGAGCGCAAGTCCGAGCAGGTCCTGGCCGCCATGCCGATCGTGCTGGGCCGTGCCGCACCGGGCACCAACGGCGCCAACATCGTCATCAGCAAGGACAACATCTACAACAACACCGGTCGTGACATCGACTACATCCAGTACCGTGCGATGGAGACCGGTGGCCGTATCTATACGCAGAACGTAAAGACCTACGGCTTCAACGGCGCGTTCGAAGGTGACTTCGAAGTCGGCAGCCGCTTCTGGAACTGGGAAGCCGGTATGTTCTACGGCAAGAACGACCAGACCGACATCACCACCGGCTTCTTCAACATCTCGGCCCTGCGCAACGCCCTGGGCGCATCGTTCATCGACGGCGATGGCGTTGCACGCTGCGGTACCGCAGGCAACGCGATCGACGGCTGCGTGCCGATGAATATGCTCAGCGGCGCCGGTTCGCTCACCCCGGAGATGATCAAGTACGCGAGCTTCACCGCGCACGACGTCTACGGTTATGAGCAGAAGACCTATTACGCGAACATCGGCGGCGAGCTGTTCGACCTGCCGGGCGGCGCGTTCGCCTTCTCCGCCGGCGTTGAACGCCGTGATGAGTCGGGCTTCGATGATCCCGATGGCCTGATCAATTCCGGTGACACCACCGGTAACTCGCGTACCGCCACCAGCGGCGGTTACAAGCTCGACGAAGCCTACCTGGAACTGGCGATCCCGCTGCTCGCCGGCGTGACCGGCGCCCAGCTGCTGGACTTCAGCGTGGCCACCCGCTTCTCCGACTACAGCAACTTCGGCAACACCGTCAACAGCAAGTTCGGTTTCCGCTGGAAGCCGATCAATGACCTGATGGTGCGCGGTAACTGGTCGCAGGGCTTCCGTGCCCCGTCGATCAATGAGCTGTTCTCTGGCGTGAGCGACACCTTTGAAGACGTCGCCGATCCGTGCGCCGGCACCATTGGTGACGATGCCAACACGCCTCCGGCCAGCTGCGCCGGCGTGCCGGCCTACACCCAGTCCAACCCGCAGATCCGCACCACGGTCGGCGGCAACACCAAGCTGGGTCCGGAAACCTCCGTCTCCAAGACCCTGGGCTTCGTCTACAGCCCGAGCTTCGTGCAGGGCCTGGACCTGTCGCTTGACTGGTGGAACATCAAGATCGAAGACGCCATCTACGCCCAGAACGCCCAGCAGATGCTGGACGCCTGCTACCAGCAGGGCGTGAGCTCGATCTGCGACATGATCACCCGTGACACCACCGGCCAGATCTCCAACATGTTGGCCGTGCCCAACAACGTCGGCACCATGGAAGTGGAAGGCTGGGACTTCACCGTCGGCTACCGCCTGCCGGATACCCGTTTCGGCAGCTTCAACTTCATCTGGGACAGCACCTACACCTCGAGCTACACCGTCGAGGATCCGGTGACCGAAGGCTACAACCGCGTCGGCAATTACCTGGACCGCGACAACTACTGGCGTATCCGCTCCAACCTGCTGGTTGCCTGGCAGCTGGGTGACTTCGGTGCCACCGCTTCGGCGCGTTACTACTCCAGCCAGGTCGAGGACTGCACCGGCTCGAACTACACCGGCGGCAACTTCGCACGCCTGTGCTCGGACGCGGATCACATCGGCCGTGGCAACAAGGCTGACCCGCAGCGCCACATCCCGAGCGTGACCTACACCGACCTGAGCGGTTACTGGAAGACCCCGTGGAACGGCCAGATCACCATCGGCGTCAACAACGCCTTTGATCGTGACCCGCCGAAGTCGTACACCACGTTCGCCAACTCGTTCGACCCGCAGTACGAAATCCCGGGCCGCTTCTTCTACATGCGCTACAACCAGAAGTTCTGATCGTAGCCAGGTAGTACCCGGAAACAGACCACGGCCCTTCGGGGCCGTGGTTTTTTGTTGGCTGTTGTAGGGACACAAAAAAGGCCGCAGCACGCTGCGGCCTTCTCATTCACGGCGCCACGATCAGTTGCCCGGGATCAACGTCTCGATCACGTGCTCGACATAGGCCTCGAAGTCCTCGCGGGCCTGCTTGGGCTGCTGCAGCTGCAGCGACAGCTGCAGGAAGCCGACATAGGCAGCATAGGCCAGGCGCGCGCGATGGCGGGCATCGGTGGAACTCAGGCCGGCCTGGCGGAACGAGGCGATCAGGTACTCCATGCGCCGCTGTGACACGCGATCGATGACCGGGCGCACCATCGGGTTGTCCAGCGCCTTGAGCAGTTCGCTGTAGATCACGTGCGGGGTGACCTCGTGCGCGACCAGCTGGAACAGCGCACGCAGACGCGTGCGCGGGTCGGGGACTTCTTCCAGGCTGCCGAAGACCTGCTGCTGCTCGACCACTTCCCAGCGCTCCAGCGCGGCCTGCAGCAGTGCATCGCGCGAGGGGAAGTGCCAGTAGAAGCTGCCCTTGGTCACGCCCAGGCGCCGGGCCAGCGGCTCGACCGCCACCGCACCCACCCCCTGCTCTGCGATCAGGTCCAGCGCTGCCTGTGCCCAATCATCCGCACTGAGGCGGCTGTGCCGCGCGCCGCGGGCGTCCGCGGAAGAAGCTGTCGTGTCATTCATGCGCAGATTTAACCATACGGCGGGGACTGGTTGCAGTACGCACGAGGGATATATCCGCACAAAGTGCACTTACGACCGCCCCCCGGAAAGCCCGTCACCGCGGGATAACCGGCTTCCATACCGAAGGGTATTGACAGTCATCGCACCCAATCCATACCATCGGGTATGGTCAACATGCCCTCTTCCCCGTCGCGCAGCGAAGACATCCGCCTGGATGGCGCCCACGGCGCGACCCTGGCGGCCACGCGCTGGCCCGGCAAGCGCCCGCCGATCCTGTTCGCGCATGGCTTCGGCCAGACCCGTGGCGCCTGGACCAGCACCGCCGCGGCCCTCAACGCGGCCGGCTATGCCGCGCTCAGCCACGACGCCCGCGGCCATGGCGGCTCGGATTGGAACGCCGCCGACCTGCCCTATCACGGCGAACAATTCACCGACGACCTGATCGTGGTGGCCGGCGAGCTGAGCCGCCCACCGGTGCTGGTCGCCGCCTCGATGGGGGGGCTGTTCGGCCTGATGGCCGAAGCCCGTTGGCCGGGGCTGTTCTCGGCAATGGTGCTGGTGGACATCACTCCCCGCTGGGAAACCCGCGGCGTGGAGCGCATCCTGGCCTTCATGAGCGCGCATCCGGAGGGCTTCGCCTCGCTGGAAGCCGCCGCCGACAGCATCGCCACCTACATGCCGCACCGCCCGCGCAAGAGCGAGGACGCACTACGCGCGCTGTTGCGCCCCACCACCGACGGCCGCTGGAGCTGGCACTGGGACCCGCGCCTGGTCCAGGAACTGGCCCGCGACAGCGAGCAGCACCAGGACGCCATCGCCGATGCGGCGCGGCGCGTGCAGTGCCCGCTGCTGCTGATCAGCGGCGGCCGCAGCGACCTGGTCTCGCCGCAGACCGTCGAGGAATTCATGACACTGGTGCCGCACGCGCAGCACGTGCATTTGCCCGAGGCCACCCACATGGTCGCCGGCGATGACAACAACGCGTTTACCGCCGCCGTGTTGAACTATCTGGACGCACTGCCTTCTGCCGCAGCGTCCGCCCGAACCGAGCACGTTACCGGAGCAAGCCAATGAGCATCGTCGTCCCCTTCCTGGCCCTGCTGCTCGCAGGCGCCTTCGTCGCCTACCACCGCATGCGGCTGGTCATCTGGACCGCCATCAGCGCGGTGCTGCTGGGCATCTGCTGGTTCGCCGGCGTCCACCAGACCGCCATCCTCGTGGCCGCCGCGATCCTGGCCCTGGTCAGCGTGCCGGTGCTGCTGCCGTTCCTGCGCAAGCCGCTGATCACCGCCCCGTTCATGGGCGTGTTCCGCAAGGTGCTGCCGCCGCTGTCCAAGACCGAGCGCATCGCGCTGGAAACCGGCTCGGTCGGCTTCGAGGGCGAGCTGTTCACCGGTGACCCGGACTGGAACATCCTGCTCAACTATCCCAAGCCGCAGCTCACCGACGAGGAACAGGCCTTCCTGGATGGCCCGGTCGAGGAACTGTGCCGGATGGTCAACGACTTCGAGATCACCCACGTCCATGCCGACCTGCCGCCGGAACTGTGGGACTACATCAAGAAGAACAGGTTCTTCGGCATGATCATCCCGAAGGAATACGGCGGTCTGGGCTTCAGTGCGCTGGCCCACCACAAGGTGATCCAGAAGCTGGCGTCGGTATCGAGCGTGGTCAGCTCCACCGTCGGCGTGCCCAACTCGCTGGGCCCGGGTGAACTGCTCAACCACTACGGCACCAAGGAACAGAAGGATTACTACCTGCCGCGCCTGGCGATCGGCCAGGAAGTACCGTGCTTCGGCCTGACCGGCCCGTTCGCCGGCTCCGACGCCACCTCCATCCCCGACTTCGGCATCGTCTGCAAGGGCCAGTGGAAGGGCGAGGAAGTGCTGGGCGTCAAGCTGACCTTCGACAAGCGCTACATCACCCTGGCCCCGGTGGCCACGCTGATCGGCATGGCCTTCCGCATGTATGACCCGGACGGCCTGCTCGGCGACACCAAGGACATCGGCATCACCCTGGCGCTGCTGCCGCGTGACACCGCCGGCGTGGAGATCGGCCGCCGCCACTTCCCGCTGAACTCCACGTTCCAGAACGGCCCGATCCGCGGCAAGGATGTCTTCATCCCGCTGACCCAGCTGATCGGCGGCGCCGAGAAGCGCGGCCTGGGCTGGAACATGCTCAACGAGTGCCTGGCCGTGGGCCGCTCCATCACCCTGCCCTCGACCGCTTCGGGCGGCGCCAAGGCCGGTGCCGTGGTGACCGGTGCCTACGCGCGCATCCGCAAGCAGTTCGGCCTGTCGGTCGGCCGCTTCGAAGGCGTGGAAGAAGCGCTGGCGCGCATCGGCGGCAAGGCCTACAAGATCAGCGCGCTGTCGCAGGCCACCGCCGCGGCGGTGGACCGTGGCGACGTGCCGTCGGTGCCGTCGGCGATTGCCAAGTACCACTGCACCAACATGAGCCGCGAAGTCATTTCCGACGTGATGGACGTGATCGGCGGCAAGGGCATCATCCTGGGGCCGCGCAACTTCGCCGGCCGCAGCTGGCAGGCCGCGCCGATCGCCATCACGGTGGAAGGCGCCAACATCATGACCCGCTCGCTGCTGATCTTCGGCCAGGGCGCGATCCTCTGCCACCCGTGGGTGCTCAAGGAAATGAAGGCCGCCCAGGACGAGGACCGCAAGGCCGGCCTGCGCGAGTTCGACCAGGCCCTGTTCGGCCATGTCCGTTTCGGCATCTCCAACGCCGTGCGCTCGCTGTGGTTCGGCCTGACCGGCGCCCGCTTCGGCGCGGCCCCCGGTGACGCCTACACCCGCCGCTATTTCCGCAAGCTGGACCGCTACTCGGCCAACCTGGCGCTGATGGCCGACATCTCCATGATGACGCTCGGCGGCAAGCTGAAGTTCAAGGAATCGCTGTCCGGCCGCCTGGGGGATGTGCTCAGCCACATCTACATGACCAGTGCCATGCTCAAGCGCTACCACGACGAAGGCGCGCCGCAGGCCGACCAGCCGCTGCTGGCCTGGGCCTTCCACGACAGCGTGCACAAGATCGAGGAATCGCTGTCCGCTGCCCTGCGCAACTTCCCGATCCGTCCGATCGGCTGGCTGATGTGGGCGCTGATCTTCCCGTTCGGCCGCCGCGCCGAGGCACCGGGCGACCGCCTGAGCCGCCGCGTCGCCGCCACCCTGATGGCACCGGGCGAGGCCCGTGACCGCCTGGCCCACGGCGTGTTCCTGACCCCGTGCGAGAACAACCCGGGTGGCCGCATCAACAGCTACCTGTCCAAGGCGATCATGGCCGAGCCGGTGGAGCGCAAGTTCCTCAAGGCGCTGAAGACCAAGGGCATCGAGGCGCTGACCTTCGCCACCCAGCTGGACGAGGCCGTGGCCGAGGGCGTGATCACCCAGGACGAGCGCAAGCTGCTGGAAGAGCTGCGCGAACTCACCATGGACACGATCACCGTGGACGACTTCGATCCGCACGAACTGCGTTCGGCCGGCTACTACGACCTGCCGGGCAAGCAGCGCCCGCAGCAGGCCGCGTAAGCCAGCGACAATGCGACAACGACGGCGGGCCTGGTGCCCGCCGTTTTCATATCAGGAAGCTCCCATGACCGCTCCGCTGCTTTCGCTGTACCGCCGCTTCACCCGCTGGCCCGCCGGCCACTGGCTGTTCGCGCGCGCGGTGTGCTTCAAGGCCCCCTACTTCGCCAGCATCTCGCCCACCATCACCGCGCTGGAGCCAGGCCGCTGCGAGGGCGTGATCCGCCAGCACCGCCGCATCAGCAACCACATCGGCACCGTGCATGCGATCGCGATGTGCAACCTGGCCGAGCTGGTCGGCGGGGTGATGGTGGACGCCAGCCTGCCGGCGGACATGCGCTGGATCCCCAAGGGCATGGAGGTGAAGTACCAGGCCAAGGCCCTGGGCGTGCTGAAGGCCGTGGCGACGCCACTGCGGCCTATCGTCAGCGCCGCGGACGGCTATGACCTGCCGGTGAAGGTCAGCGTGACCGATGCGGCAGGGACCGAGGTGTTCCATGCGACCATCGGGATGTGGGTGTCGCCGCGCCCTCCTCGCACAGGCTGATCACCCATGACGACCGCCGAACTACTGGTGCGCCTGGCAGGCGTTCACAGCCTGGGGTTTGCCGCCTTCCATCTGGCGTTCTGGCGGTTGTTCGGCTGGAAGCGCGAGCTCGCCCAGCTCAGCACCGCCAACCGCGCGATCCTGCAGATCCTCAACCTGCGCGTGATCTACGTGTTCCTGGGAATGGGGGTGATCGCGCTGGCCTTCACCTCGGACCTGGTCGACACGCGCCTGGGGGTGGTCCTGCTGTGCTTCATGGCGGTGTTCTGGCTGGGCCGCGCGCTTGAACAGTTCGTCTTCCTGCGCATCAACGACTGGCGCGTGCACCTGCTGACCGGCCTGTTCGTGCTGGGCGCGGTGCTGCATGCCGTGCCGATGTGGCTGGGCTTCATGCGCGCCATCAGCCACTGAGCGGCGGCACTTGCCGGCGCACGCTGGCGTCAGAGCGCCCGCAACACCAGTGCGAGAATCGCCGGCACGGCCTGGATAGGGAAAATGCGCGGGCTGACGCTCCACGCGCCATAGGCACCGGCCACCACCACGCAGACCAACGAGAACGTCACCAGCACCGGTTGTCCCAGTGCCAGGCCGGCGATGATCCCGGCGGCGAGGAAGCCGTTGTACAAGCCCTGGTTGGCCGCCAGCACGCGGGTCGTCTCCGCCTTCTGCGGCGTGTTGCGGAATGTCTTGAGCCCAAGCGGGCGCGTCCACAGGAACATCTCCAGCACCAGGAAGTACACGTGCAGGAGTGCGACCAGCACGGTCAGCAGCAGCGCGAGCAGGGACATGGGCGTTGTTTCCTTCAGGCCAACACAGACAGGGGGGACACGCCGCCGCATTCAACGATCGCGCGGCAGCTTCTTTTCCTCGCGCAACACGCCCAGCGCCGACAGCGTCATCAATACTGCCACCAGCGTGCCGCCGGCGAACACCAGGTGCGAGCCGAACAGCGACAGTCCCTTGTGGACCCAGGCGAAGGTCAGGTCGGCGCCCCGGTAGACCACCGTGTCGATCGCCGCACCGGCCTTGTAGCGCCATTGCCGGTCCACGCGCGTATAGATCGTCTCGCGCGCCGGCTTGCCCAGCGAAAACTCGCTGGCGCGGGTCATCACCTGCACCACCGCCACCATCAGTGGCAATGGTGAAGCGGCCAGCACCGAGAAACCGATGATGATGGCAAAGCCCGGGATCAGCAGCGCCGGGGCAATGCCGAAGCGCGACAGCAGCCAGCGGGTCAGGCCCAGTTGCACGATCAGGGTCAACGCATTCACCGCCAGGTCGATGCGCGAATAGAACGCGGTGCTGGCGGCCGGGTCGGTGATCATCCGCCGCGCGATGGACGCCTGTTCGTTGTACAGCATCGTGCCCACGCCCACGCCGAACACCACCATCAAGGCCAGCCAGCGCAGCAGCGGTTCGCGTGCGATCAGCTTCAGGCCATCGAGTACGCTGCCGCCCATGGGCTTCTCGCCATCGACCAGGCGTTGCTCGCGCTCGCGCTGCACCGCCCAGGGCCGCAACTGCCAGATGCACAGCACGCAGACCAGCAGGAAGCCGGCCGACACCAGCATCAGGTTGGCGATGCCCACCCGCTGCACCAGCGAACTGGTGATGATCGGGCCCAGGAAGGCACCGACCGTGCCCGCGGCGCCGATGTAGCCGTAGTAGGCGCGTGCCTGCGCGTTGGAGAACACGTCGGCCATGAAGCTCCAGAACACCGCCACCGCAAACAGGTTGAATACGGTGATCCAGAAGAAGAACGCCATCCCCCGCCCCGGCACACCGCTGTTGAACATCACGTAGAAGCCCAGCAGCGTGGCGATGAAGAAGCCATACACCGCCGGCAGGAACACCCGTCGCGGGAAGCGGCTGACCACCCAGCCATACAGCGGTTGCATCACCAGCATGATCAGGAACACGCAGGTGAAAAGGAACTGCAGGGTGAAGTCCTTCAGCGGCATGCCGTGCGCGTCGAACCAGGCAATCAGCGATGCCGGGAAGATCGTCTGCAGGTCGGCCGAGGCCGCCATGGCCTCACGCACCGGGCGCAGCACGTAGTAGCCGCTGAGCAGGCAGAAGAAATACAGGAACGACCACCACAGCGCCGGCGACTCGCGCAGTGCCTGGGTCAATCGCGACAGGGAGGTACGGCCGGCAACGCTCATGCAGCACCCCGGGCGCACAGGTGGCAGTGGGACGACGGCATGGGTACTCCGGGGGATACGGTGCGCGTACGTTATCTAATGCACTGCAACATCGCCAGTGCGCCGGACGTGCTGCCAGACAGTTGTCGCAGGCCCTATCCTGCAACGCTCGTGCAGGGGAATACCGTGAAGGAATTCGACTACATCATCGTCGGTGCCGGCTCGGCCGGTTGCGTGCTGGCCAACCGGCTCAGCGCCGACCCGCAGCGGCGGGTGCTGCTGGTCGAAGCCGGCCCCCGTGACTGGAACCCATTGATCCACATGCCCGCCGGCATCGCGCGGCTGGTCCGCAACCGCCGGGTCAACTGGAGCTACGACACCGAGCCGGAGCCGGCCTTGAACCAGCGTCGGCTGTGGTGGCCACGCGGCAAGGTGCTGGGCGGTTCCAGTTCGATCAACGCCATGTGCTACGTGCGCGGCGTGTGCGGCGACTACGACCGCTGGGCACAGGCCGGTGCCACCGGCTGGGACTGGGACAGCGTGCTGCCCTGGTTCCGGCGCAGCGAGGGCAACCGCCGCGGTGCCGATGCCCTGCACGGTGCCGACGGCCCGCTGCAGGTGGCCGACCTGCGCCACGTCAACCCGCTGAGCCATGCCTTCCTGCTGGCCGGGCAGCAGGCCGGCCATGCGCTCAACGAGGACTTCAATGGTCCTGACCAATTGGGGGTCGGCCTGTACCAGGTCACCCAGAAGGACGGTGCCCGTTGCTCCTCCGCCGCGGCCTACCTCACGCCCGTGCGCCAGCGCCCCAACCTGCAGGTGCTCACCGGTGCGCAGGTCGAGCGCGTGCAGATCGACGACGCCCGCGCGACCGGCGTGGTGCTGCGCGTCGGCGGGCAACGCCGGCACCTGCGCGCCAGCGGCGAGGTACTGCTCAGTGCCGGTGCGATCAACTCGCCGCAGTTGTTGATGCTGTCCGGCATCGGCCCGGCCGACCACCTGCGCGGCCACGGCATCGACGTGCACCTGGACCAGCCCGGCGTTGGCGCCAACCTGCAGGATCACCTGGACATCTGCACGCTCTACCGCACCGTGCCCGGCGTCAGCTACGACCGCGCCAGCGAACTGAAGATCGGCTTCGACTACTTCCTGCGCGGCCGGCGTGGCGCCGGCACCAGCAACGTGGCCGAGGCCGGCGGCTTCGTCCGCAGCCGCTACGCCCCCGACGAGCGCGCCGACATCCAGTTCCACTTCGTCCCGGCGATGCTCGATGACCACGGCCGCCATCGCCTGCCCGGCGACGGCTACACCCTGCACGCCTGCTACCTGCATCCGCGCAGCCGCGGCCACATCGGCCTGGCCAGCAGCGACCCGCGTGCGCCGGCGCGCATCCACGCCAACTACCTGGGGGATGCCGGGGGCTTCGACCTGAAGATGATGATCGAGGCCGCACGGCTGAGCCGGGACATCCTGCGCCAGCCCGCGTTCGATCGCTGGCGCAGGGCGCCGCTGTTCCCCGAACGCGAGGACCTGGACGACGCCGGGCTGGAGGCCTTCATCCGCGCCAAGGCCGAGACCATCTATCACCCCATCGGCACCTGCCGGATGGGCAGCGACGCCACCGCCGTTGTCGATCCGCAGCTACGGGTACGCGGCATCGACGGGCTGCGGGTCATCGATGCCTCGGTCATGCCCACGCTGGTCAGCGGCAACACCAACGCCCCGACCATCATGATCGCCGAGCGCGCCGCTGCCCTGATCCGGGGCTGAGAGGCCATCGCTTCGTGGCAGGCATCACGCTTTGCAGCGCAGTCAGCTTTGCATGGCCCCGGCGATCCAGCGGACGGTCCCGAACCCTGCTGCCGGCTTAAAGAAAAATCAGCGATTTCAACATGATGCCCATTCATCCTCTTCTTGTTTGTGCAATCAGGAAAAGCGGCGCTAGAATCGCTGGCAGCTGTAACCAACAGGCATCCATCACGATGAAAGAGAACAACAATCGCCGGCGTATCCGTCCGGTGGCATCGGGGTTGCTCGGGGTGTTGATGCCCTTCGCATTGTCTTCGACGGCACAGACGCCGACCCACGACAGCCTGCCCGCCGCGGCAGCGCCGGCCGCCCTGCCGGTGAACCTTGAGAACGCCCCCGCCCAATCGCCGACCCAGCCGATGCCCTATCGCGTCGCCCTGCGGCCGGACCAGGTGCAACCGCTGCCCGCCGATTTCAACGTCGCTGCCATCGAATCGCTGGCCGAGCAGTTGACCTACGGCAACCGCGTGCCGGGCATGGCGATGGCGATCGTGCAGGACGGCCGCATCCTGTCGGCGCGTGGCTACGGCGTCACCGACATCAGCAACCCGCAGCCGGTCGATGCGCACACCGTGTTCCGCCTGGCCTCGCTGTCCAAGGCCTTCGCCGGCACCATGGCCGGCCTGCTGGTCAACGACGGCACGCTGCGCTGGGACAGCAAGGTCACCGATTACGTACCCGGCTTCCGCCTGTCCACGCCGGAGGCCACCAGCAAGCTCACCGTCGCCGACGTGCTGAGCCATCGTGTCGGCCTCACCTACAACGCCTACGACCGCGACGTCGAAGCCAATGCCGATTACTACACGCTGACCCAGAAGCTGGCCAGCGCGCCACTGCGCTGCGAGCCGGGTGATTGCTACGCCTACCAGAACGTCGCCTTCAGTCTGGTCGGCGACGTGGTGTTCGCCGCCTCGGGCAACTTCTACGAGCAGGCGGTGGAGAAGCGCATCCTCAAGCCGCTGGGCATGAACGATGCCAGCCTGGGTCTGGCCGGCATCCAGGCCAGCTCGCGCTGGGCGCGCCCGCACGTGCGCAGCCGCAATGGCTGGGTGTCGCTGAGCCCCAAGCCCACTTACTACCGCGTGGCTCCGGCGGCAGGCGTCAACGCCAGCGCCAGTGACATGGCGCAGTGGCTGCTGGCCCACACCGGCCACCGTCCGGACGTACTGCCGGCGCCGCTGCTGGCCACCCTGCATGCACCGCTGGTCAACACGCCCGGCGAGATGCGTTCGGGCTGGCGTCACCAGCGCCTGTCCTCGGCCGGCTATGCACTGGGTTGGCGCGTGTTCGACTACTCCGGGCACCAGGTGGTGTTCCATGCCGGTGCCGTGCAGGGCTATCGCGGACTGGTCGCGTTGCTGCCCGAGCGCGACCTGGGCATCGCCATCATGTGGAACGGCGAGAGCAGCCTGCCCAGCGGCATGATGCCGACCATCCTGGACCGTGCCATCGGCCTGCCGACGCAGCGTTGGCTCGACGTGGACACCGACTTCGGCAGCGACAACCTGATGGCCGAGGACAGTGCCCCGGCACGCAGCGGCAAGAAGGGCGCCTCGTCCGAGCGCGCCAACGCCTCGCCACGCTGATCCCGACATTCGTGCAACACCCGAGGGCGGCCAATGGCCGCCCTTCTTTTTTCGCAGGTGCGGCATCAGCCGCGAAGCCGGCACCACGGCGACCAATCCCGCAGTTGCCGGCAGTACATCCGTCACCCGCACAACGAACGTCCACCGAATCACGCCTACGCCCGGTTGGGTATCGGCTTCGCGGCCAAGGCCTCTCCCACGGGGTGGACGTCGCGCATAAAAAAACTCCCTCCCCGCTGGGCAGTCGGGGAAGGAGTCTCAGGTACCGCTACCGAGCTTGGATCAGATCAGCGGTGCCGGGGTTGCCGGCAGGGCGACCGGAGCGGCCTTCTTCTTGCGAGCGGCCGGCTTCTTCTTGGCAGCAACCTTCTTGGCAGCCGGCTTCTTGGCAGCGGCCTTCTTGACGGTCTTCTTCACGGCCTTCTTGGCGGTGGCCTTCTTGGCAACCTTCTTGACGGCCTTCTTGGCAGTTGCCTTCTTGGCAACCTTCTTCACCGCCTTCTTGGCGGCGGCCTTCTTGGCAACCTTCTTGACGGTCTTCTTGGCAGCAGCCTTCTTGGCAGTCTTCTTCACTGCCTTCTTGGCGGTTGCCTTCTTGGCGACCTTCTTCACTGCCTTCTTGGCGGTCTTCTTGACGGCCTTCTTGGCGGTGGCCTTCTTGGCGACCTTCTTCACTGCCTTCTTGGCGGTTGCCTTCTTGGCAACCTTCTTCACGGCAGCTTTCTTGGCGACTTTCTTCACCGCCTTCTTGGCGGCCGGCTTCTTAGCAGCTTTTTTCGTGGCCATTGTATGGCTCCTCGTCAGTGATCTATGGAATTGAAATGCCCAGTTGAAGCAAACCCGCGGTTGGATCCGCGGAGGACCGACGACGCGTCAGGCGCGTCGTGACGGATACAGAAACACCCGCAACGATTCCCGCCACGGGTGCCATGTCTTGTTCGGGGGGTGTTTCGCGGAAGGAAGCGAGTCCTGCTCCACCATCGAGAGAATCCTGGCGGACGTCCAAGTTGTGCTTCGCGTCTGAATGTTGATCCGGCTCACTCGCTTCCGCAGGAAAGGTCTGCTGGGCGAAACCTAATCACGGTTTTTTTTACTGTCAACTGTCTTTTCAAAAAATTTTCGGGAAGCACCCGCGCCACCCCTCCGCCGCCACCGACCTTCCGGCACCGCAGGCACCCGCCCATCGATCGCACCCAAGGCGGTCGCGAAAAACACGAATGCAAAAAACATCGGGAAAAACGCACTTTTCGTTTCACGCATGCGGCAACGCATGCATGCGTGCAGCATCGATGCCGACACCTTGCGGGGTGCCGGCGACGCTCGGCCGACACCCGCCCGGCAGCAAAAAAAAATTCAGCCGGTGGTGATCCTTTGTTCAGCGCGACGGACATTTTGCGCAGAATTTTTTGCACCCTTCGCCGCCTTGGCGGTAACCGTTCGCACCGTCGCGCGCATGTGTTGATGCCGGTCGAGCATGTCGCCGTCCGGCGCCGAACACTTGCCCTGCGTCCACGTCATCACGCGGCGCTGACATCGGCGCAAACAAAAACGGCCGCCTCGCGGCGGCCGTCTCGTCGATGCGGAACGGACTCAGTGGTCCTCGTTCTCCAGCATCTCGGCGTAGTCGTCCGGACCGAGCAGGTCGTTCAACTGCTCCGGCTCGGACAACTCGACGACGAACAGCCAGCCGTCGCCGTAGGCGTCTTCGTTGATGGTTTCCGGCTTGTCGGTCAGCGCTTCGTTGACCTCCACGACGGTACCGGACACCGGGCTGTAGACATCCGATGCCGCCTTGACCGATTCAACCACGGCGGCGCCGACGCCTACCTGCACGCTGTCGCCGACAGCCGGCAGCTCGACGTACACCAGGTCGCCCAGCAGGCCTTGGGCATGGTCGGAAATGCCGACGGTGACGCGGCCGTTACCTTCGGTACGGGCCCACTCGTGGGACTTGAGGAATTTGAGGTCGCCAGGGATCTCGCTCATGGAACTGCTCCGAAAAAAGCGGTGGTCGGGATGGAACACTAGTTTAACGAACCGGGCACGCGGTGGTGCCCGGTCCGGTCAGGCAAACAATCAGAGGTTGATGCCGGCTTGCGCCTGGCCGTCGCGCACGAACGGGAACTTCACCACCCGCACCGGCACTTCCTTGCCACGGATGTCCACGCGCACCTCGCCCGGCACGCCGGCCGGCACGCGGGCGAAGGCGATCGCCTTGCCCAGCGTCGGCGAGAAGGTACCGGACAGGATCTCGCCCTCGCCATTGGCGGTGAGCACCTTCTGGCCATGGCGCAGCACGCCCTTCTCGTCCATCACCAGGCCGATCATCTGGCGCGCGTCACCGGCAGCCTTCTGTGCCTCGAGCACCGGGCGTCCGATGAAGTCGCGGCCTTCGTCCAGGCTGACGGTCCAGGCCAGCGCCGCTTCGAACGGGCTGACGGTTTCGTCCATGTCCTGGCCATAGAGGTTCATGCCCGCTTCCAGGCGCAGCGTGTCACGCGCGCCCAGGCCGGCCGGCTTCACGCCGGCGGCCAGCAGCGCGTTCCAGAACGCGACGACCTGGTCCTGCGGCAACAGCACTTCGTAGCCGTCCTCGCCGGTGTAGCCGGTACGTGCGACGAACAGCTTCACGCCGGCGCTGGAGGTGACCTCCAGCGCGGCGAAACGTGCCAGCTTGTCCAGCGCGGCGCGGTCGGCCTCGGCCACCAGCCCGGCGACCAGCGCACGCGCCTGCGGCCCCTGCACGGCGACGATCGCCAGCTCTTCGCGCTCGACCACGTCCACGTCGAACGCGGCGGCCTGCTGGCGGATCCAGGCCAGGTCCTTCTCGCGGGTGGAGGCGTTGACCACCATGCGGAAGAAGTCCTCGCCCAGGAAGTAGACGATCAGGTCGTCGATCACCCCGCCCTGCGGGTTGAGCATGCAGGAGTACAGCGCCTTGCCGCTGACCTTGAGCTTGTCGATGGAGTTGGCCAGCAGGTGGCGCAGAAACTCACGGGTGCGCGCACCCTTCAGGTCGACCACGGTCATGTGGCTGACGTCGAACATGCCGGCCGCGGTGCGGACCAGGTGATGCTCATCGATCTGCGAGCCGTAGTGGATCGGCATGTCCCAGCCGCCGAAGTCGACCATCTTGGCGCCGAGCGAGCGGTGGGTGTCGTTGAGCAGGGTTTTCAGGGTCATGGCCGTTCCACGTAAAAGAGGTGCGGCATTATCCCAGATGGCACCATTTAAAACCTGCGGCACCGCCACACGACGGCACCGCCGGCACTCAGGCCGGCTGCACCTTCAGGGTCATGCCGTCCACCGCCACCACGCGCACGCGGCTGTCCACCGGCAGGTCCGGCCCGGCCACCACCCAAAGCGCATCGTCGACCTTGGCCCGCCCGCTGCCATCGACGATGGCCTGTTCGAGCACCACCACGCGCCCGACCAGTTGCTCGGCGCGGCGGTTGAGCAGTGGCTGGTCGCTCTGCCGTGCCGCCTTACGGAACCAGGTGCGGTAGACCTGGATGGAGACGAAGCTCAGCACCACGAACAGCACCACCTGCAGCAGCAGGCTCATGCCATCGAACAGCCACACCAGCGCGAACACCACCGCCGCGGCGATGCCCATCCACAGCATGAATGCGCCGGGGAGCAACGCTTCGGCGGCGAACAGCACCACCGCCAGCGCCGCCCACGCAATGACCTCCCAGCGCATGGCTCAGCGCTCCAGCGGCGGCGGGTTGCCGCGTGCCGGTGCCGGCTTGCGCTCGTCCTGGCGGCCGAATGCCTCCCTGGCCAATTCAGCGACGCCGGCGATCGAACCGATCACGCCGGAGGCCTCCATCGGCATCAGCACCAGCTTCTGGTTCGGCGAGTTGGCCAGTTCGGCGAAGGCCTCCACATACTTCTGCGCGACGAAGTAGTTGATCGCCTGCACGTTGCCGTTGGCGATGGCGTCGGACACCATCGTGGTCGCCTTGGCTTCGGCCTCGGCCAGGCGCTCGCGGGCCTCGGCATCACGGAAGGCGGCCTCCTTGCGGCCCTCGGCCTCCAGCACCGCGGCCTGCTTCTGGCCTTCGGCGCGCAGGATCTCCGACTGGCGGACGCCTTCGGCTTCCAGCACCGCGGCGCGCTTGTTCTGCTCGGCCATCTTCTGCTGCTGCATCGACTGCACCAGGTTGGTCGGCGGCTGGATGTCCTTGATCTCGATGCGGGTGACCTTCACGCCCCACGGGTTGGTGGCGTGGTCGACGACGTTGAGCAGCTTGGCGTTGATGGTCTCGCGCTGGCTCAGCGATTCGTCCAGGTCCATCGAACCGATCACGGTGCGGATGTTGGTCTGGACCAGGGCGATCATCGCCACTTCCAGGTTGGCCACTTCATAGGCCGCCTTGGCCGCGTCCAGCACCTGGAAGAACACCACCCCGTCCACGCGCACGACCGCGTTGTCCTTGGTGATCACGTCCTGGCTGGGGACGTCCAGCACCTGCTCCATCATGTTGACCTTGCGCCCCACCCCGTACACCACCGGGAACAGGAAGTGCAGGCCGGGGGTCATCGTGTGGGTGTACCTGCCGAAGCGCTCGACCGTCCACTCGTAGCCCTGCGGCACCATGCGCACGGTCTTGAACAGGACGATGATGCCTGCCACCGCCACGACCAACGCGAGAAATCCTGCTCCGCCGCCCATTTGCCCTCTCCCGAGCCTGTGTGATGGGGCGAGTATAGCCAGCCCCGCCGGTTACAGCGGCAGGCGCCCGCGCAGGATGTCGGCGAACATCACCCAGTCGCCGGCGAAGGAATAGAACGGATGGCTGAAGGTGGCCGGGCGGTTCTTCTCGAAAAAGAAGTGCCCCACCCAGGCAAAGCCGTAGCCGCACAGCAGCGCGGCCAGCAACCAGCCCCATTGCTGCTGCCACATGGCCAGCGCTAGGCAGCCGAGCACGCCCCAGCTGCCGATGAAGTGCAGCCGGCGGCAGGTGCGGTTGCGGTGCTCCTGCAGGTAGTACGGGTAGAACTGGCGGAAACTGCTGAAACGCGACATGGCCTGCTCCCGGGGTTCCCGCGCGCAGGATAGAACCTTCAGTCGGCGCGTGGCGCGAACATGATCACGGCCATGCCTAGCAGGCACAGGCCACCGCCCAGCAGGTCCCAGCGGCTCGGCCGCACCGCGTCCACCAGCCACAGCCACAGCAGCGCCACGCACACATAGACGCCGCCGTAGGCCGCATAGACGCGCCCGCTGGCGGTGGGGTGCAAGGTCAGCAGCCAGGCAAACAGCGCCAGGCTCGCCGCCGCCGGCAGCAGCAGCCAGGGACTGCCCTGTTTGCGCAGCCACAACCACGGCAGGTAGCAGCCGACGATCTCGGCCACCGCGGTCAGCAGGAACAGCAACGCCGTCTTCATCGCGCCGCGCCCTTTTCCTCGTCCTTCACCTGCCGCCACAGTGCTTCCTGCTGCGCCAGGTCCAGGTCCTGCATGGCACCACCGCGTGCCCGCGCGTGTGTTTCCATCGCGCGGAAGCGGCGCTCGAACTTGAGGTTGGCCTGGCGCAACGCGGTGCCGACATCGACGCGCGCATGCCGCGCGAGGTTGGCGCAGACGAACAGCACGTCGCCGATCTCCTCCTGCAGGCGCGCCTGGTTGGCATCGACCGGCCCGGCGGCGAACTCGGCCTGCACCTCATCCACCTCCTCGCGCAGCTTGTCCAGCACCGGCACCGGGTCGGGCCAGTCGAAGCCGGTGCGCGCGGCACGCGACTGCAGCTTGGTCGCCCGTTGCCATTCCGGCAGGCCACGCGAGATGCCGGCCAGCGCCGAATCATCGGTCTCGCCCCGGGCGGCACGCTCGGCGCGCTTGATCTGTTCCCAGTTGGCGCTGACATCGCCGGCACCGTCAACGCGGGCGTCGGCGAAGATGTGCGGATGGCGGCGGACCATCTTGTCGCTGATCGAGGCCACCACGTCACCGAAGTCGAACGCGCCCTGCTCACTGGCCATCTGCGCGTGAAACACCACCTGCAGCAGCAGGTCGCCGAGTTCGTCCTTCAGGTCGTCCAGGTCGTTGCGATCGATCGCATCGGCCACCTCGTAGGCTTCCTCGACGGTGTACGGCGCGATGCTGGCGAAGTCCTGCTGCAGGTCCCACGGACAGCCGCCGGCCGGATCGCGCAGGCGCGCCATGATGTTCAACAGCGTCTGGATGTCGTTGCGCCCGGACATGTCGGTGGTGCCCTCATCAACAAAGCGCCGGCGTCGGCCGGCGCGGATCAGCATGCAGGCAGTGGGCTCAGAGCCCGGCCACCCAGTCCTGCCACGGCAGCGAGGCATCCCCCAACGCGACGAAGTCGCCATTGAGCAGACGCGGCCGCTGGTTGTACTGGAACGGTGCGCCGCTGTCGGCGGCCAGCAGCACGCCACCGGCGGCCTCCAGCACGCATTGCCCGGCGGCCGTGTCCCATTCACTGGTCGGTCCCAGCCGCGGGTACACGTCCAGCGTGCCCTCGGCGATGCGGCAGAACTTCAGTGACGAGCCCTGCGCGACCATCTCGATCTCGCCCATGCGCTGCAGCAGCAACTCGGTACGGCCGCTGCGGTGCGAACGGCTGGCGGCCACACGCAACGGCAGCGCCGGCGGCACGCGGGTGATGATCACCTCGTCCTGTCCGTTCTCCCGGCGATAGGCCCTGTCGCCACGCATTGCGTGCCAGACCACCCCGGTCACCGGTGCCTGCACCACGCCGAACACCGCGTGGCCATCGACGATCAGCGCGATGTTCACGCTGAACTCGCCATTGCGCTTGATGAATTCGCGGGTGCCGTCGAGCGGGTCGACCAGCCAGTAGCGCGACCACTGCCGACGGGTTTCCCATGGCAGCTGCGCCGACTCCTCCGACAGCACCGGGATGTCGGGCGTCAGTGCCGCCAGGCCGTCGACGATCAGCCGGTGTGCGGCCAGGTCGGCGGTGGTGACCGGGCTGTCATCGTCCTTGCGTTCGATATCGAAGCCATTGGCGTAGACCTGCATGATCGCGACGCCGGCACGCTGGGCAATGTCGATCACCGCCTCGCGCTGCAAACGGTCCAGCCCACTCATGCCTGCTTCCCCAGCCACTCGCGGGCGATGAACAGCGCCGCCAGCGAGCGGCCTTCGGAGAAGTCCTCGCGCAGCATCAGCTGGTCCAGCTCGGCCAGCTTCCACGGCACCACTTCCAGCTCCTCCGGCTCATCCCCGGCCAGCCGTTCCGGGTACAGGTCACGCGCCAGCACCAGCCAGGACGCGTGGCTCATGTAGGTCGGTGCCAATGTCATCGCACGCAGGACCTCGACCTTGCGCGCACCGTAGCCGGCTTCTTCCTTCAGCTCGCGGTCGGCGGCCTGTTCAGGGGTTTCGCCGGCATCGATGCGGCCCTTGACCAAGCCCAGTTCGTAGCGGTGCAGGCCGGCGGCGTACTCGCGCACCAGCAGCACGGTCTCGGCGTCCAGCATCGGCACCACCACCACCGCGCCATGCCCACGGCTCACCAGCCGTTGGAAGTGGCGGCGTTCACCGTTGGAAAACTCCAGGTCCAGCTGTTCCTGGCGGAACGGACCGATGTCCTGCTCGACCACCTTGTGGATCTGCGGCAACCGGCGGCTCATGCGTGGGCCCCGGCACGAATGCGGAGGATCGATAGAATGCGCATTGGCAGATACGTTCTCATGAGCCTGAAATGCTAGCAGACCCGGCCCCTTTCCCGCCGACCCGCCATCGCGAGGTCCCCCGATGCGCCTGACCCGTTGCCCCGTCGACCTGCCGCTGCAGGTGGGCCAGACCCTGTCGCTGCCCGAAGAGGCCGCCAATCACCTGGTGCGGGTGATGCGCCTGCGCGAAGGCGAAGGCTGCGTGCTGTTCAACGGTGACGGCCACGATTACGCCGCCACGGTGAGCAGCATCGGCAAGCGCGAGGTGCAGGTGCATGTCGACCGCTCCGACGCACTGGACAACGAATCGCCGCTGACGATCACTCTGCTGCAGGGCATCGCGCGCGGCGAGAAGATGGACCTGATCCTGCAGAAGGCCACCGAACTGGGCGTGGGCCGGATCCTGCCGGTCAACGCCGAGCGCACCGAGGTGAAGCTGGATGCGGCGCGCGCCGAGAAACGGCTGGCGCACTGGCGCAGCGTGGTTGGCTCGGCCTGCGGGCAATCCGGCCGCGCCCGGATTCCCCGGATCGACGCACCGCTGTCATTGGCCGCCGCGGCCGCGGCCTTGCCGCCCCAGACCCTGCGACTGACGTTGGACCCGCAGGGTGAGCATCGCCTTGCCACGCTGGAGGCGGCACCGGCCAATGGCGTGGTGATCGCGATCGGTCCGGAAGGCGGCTGGTCGCCCCGTGACCGCCAGCAACTGGCCGATGCCGGCTTCCAGGGCCTGCAGCTCGGCCCGCGCATCCTGCGCACCGAAACCGCGGGGCTGGCGGCCATCGCCGCATTGCAGGCGAAGCTGGGCGATCTCTGAGCGTTGCCGGGTGCACGCGCGAGTGGCCCGGCAGGCGGTGGCGGCAGCACAGGCTGGTGACATATAAAAAAGCCGCGCGAGTGCGCGGCTTTCCTGTCCCGGCGCTGGGCTCAGGCGGCCGCCAGCGCCGCGGTCACCGCGCTTTCGATGGCATCCAGGTCCGGCAGCAGGGCACTCTGCTCGCCCAGCAGCACGCGCATGTGCACCACGCCCGGCAGGCTTTCTTCCGATGCGTCGGCCAGCAGGCCATCGCGGGGCACCGCGATCAACTGCGGGAAGGACTGGGTCAGCAGCGCGAAGTACGGCAGCTCCGGGTTTCCACCCAGGGCCTTGAGCACCACCACCTTGTTGTTGCCGCTGACCGGCTCGCCGCCCTGCCCGCTCAGGCCGGCATAGGACAGCAGCGGGACGCTCCAGCCGTGCCAGGCGATCTGGCCGACCAGCCAGGCCGGGGCATTGCCGATCGGCTCGACCGGCACACGCGACATCATTTCCGCGACCGTGGCATTGGGCAACAGCACGCGCTCGTTGCCGGCCTGGATCAGGACCCCACGTACTTCGTCGTTGTTTGCGTAGCTCATCGTCGATTCCTTGGTTGCGCCGGCATCAGCCGGCGCAATGCGTTGCCAGTTCGGCGACCAGATACTCCGGGTCGCCCGCCGGCTTGCCGGCAACCGCCAGCTGGCTGGCCGCCGCCGGGTCGTAGCAGCCTTCACCGATCTGGCCCGCGACCCAGCCACCGCGTTCGGCGAACGCCAGCACCGGTTCGACCAGGCCGACATCGGCGCCACTGAGCAGCATCACCGCGCTGCGCACCGGGTCTAATGCCTCCAGCAGGTCACCCTGCCCGTCGCCAAAGCGCAAGCCGCCCTCGGACGACAGGCTGGTGGCATCCGGCAGGATGTAGACATTGCCGCCGGCCAGGCTGACGCCCGGTTCGGCAAGGCTCACCGGCAAGCTGGTCGCACGCGACATCTGCTTGACCAGGTTGGCGTACCGGCCACCGTCCAGGCGCAACTGCACCAGCACCGGGCGCGCGAAATCTTCCGGCAGGCCGGCCAGCACGCGGCGCACCGCGTCCGGGCCGCCGATGCCGGCGAACAGCAGCACTGCTCCGCCATCGGCACCTTCTTCCTCGATGTCGACCAGCGACAGCGAGGTGTTCAGCAGGCTGGCAAGCGCGGGCGGTGGCGGGGCCTCCGGCGTCGCCGCAACCTCCTGGTAACCCTCTTCCTCGACCAGCGACCACTTGCTGAAGTCCATGACCGGTTCGGCGGTCTCCGCCGCCGGCACCTGCACGGCCGGTTCGGTCCCGGCCGGTTCCGGCAGCGGCGGCGGCAGCACCGGCGGCTCGGCCGCCGGCGTTGCGATCAGTTCCTCGAAGGAAAGCACCTGCGGACGCTCTTCGGGCACGACCGGCGGCACGTACAGCGCGTCGGCCGGCACGTCCACCGACTCGACGAATGCCTCGTCGAGGTGGAACTGCAACGGCGCATCGACATGGCGATCGGCCGGACGTTCCGGCAGCCCCGGTTCGAGTGCGGCGGCCGGCTCGGCGGCATCGTCCTCCTGCCCCGGGGGCAGCACGTTGCCATGTCCCTGCAGCTTGGCGGCCAGGTGGCGGATCCAGCGCTGCGCCTCCCAGCCCTCGCGACGCGCGGCCAGTTCGGCTTCCTCGAACATCAGGGTCAGGTGCGGGGCTTCGAGCAGCGGCTCCAGGCGCTCCAGGGCGTCCTCGATCGCCGGCTCCAACGCCACCAGCACCACCTGCGGCGCAGCGGCTTCCAGGGCGGCACCGTCGAGCTGGTTGGGATCCTCCTCCAGCACGACGTGGCCACCGGCGGCGGCAATTGCCTCACGCAGGCGTTCGCGTGCCGCACCGGCACGGGCCAGCAGGGCTACCGGCTTGGTGGTGTCATTCGCGTACACGTGCGATCCCCAGCAGGTCGTAGACATTGCGCATCAGGTCCAGCTCCTGGTACGGCTTGCCCAGGTAACGCTGCACGCCGATCTCGAACGCACGCTGGCGATGCTTGTCACCGCTGCGCGAGGTGATCATCACGATCGGCACGTCCTTGTAGCGCGGGTCGGCGCGCATGGCGGTGGCCAGCTCGTAGCCGTCCATGCGCGGCATCTCGATGTCCAGCAGCATCAGGTCGGGCACGCGCTCTTCCAGCAGCTCCAGCGCCTCGACGCCGTCGCGTGCGGCGGCAACCTCGAAGTTGTGGCGCTCCAGCACGCGGCCGGTGACCTTGCGCATGGTCAGCGAATCGTCGACCACCATCACCAGCGGCGCATGGCGCTGGCTGGTGACCACGGTCGCCTCCACCGCCTGCTGCGGCTGGGCCAGGTGGCGACGCACCAGCGGCGCGACGTCCAGGATCACCACCACGTTGCCTTCGCCGGTGATGGTGGCGCCGTAGATGCCCGGCACCGAGGCGATCTGCAGGCCCACCGGCTTGACCACGATTTCGCGGTTGCCCAGCACCTGGTCGATCGCCACCGCTGCGCGCAGGTCGCCCGAGCGCACCAGCAGCAACGGGATCTCGTTCTGGCCTTCGGCCTTGGCCGCGGCCTGGCCGACCAGGGTGCCCAGGTTGTACAGGGTGAAGTCTTCGCCGTTGTAGTGGTAACCGCTCTGCCCGGATTCGAAGCGCTCGCGGGAAATGCGGCCGATACCGCTGACCGATGCCACCGGCACCGCGTAAGTGGTCTCGCCGATGCGGACGAACACCGCCTGGGTGACCGCCAGCGTCTGCGGCAGGCGCAGGGTGAAGGTGGCGCCGTGGCCACGCTCGGAATGAATGTCCACCGAGCCGCCGAGCTGGCGTACTTCGTTGCGCACCACGTCCATGCCCACGCCACGGCCGGCCAGCTGGCTGACCTGCTCGCTGGTGCTGAAGCCCGAGGCGAAGATCATCTGGTCCAGCTGGCTGTCGTCGATCTGCTCGTCGGCGCCCAGCAGGCCACGCTGCTCGGCGCGACGGCGGATCGCCGCGCGGTCCAGGCCGGCGCCGTCATCGGCCACTTCCAGCACGATTTCCGACCCTTCGCGGCGCAGGCGCAGGGCAATCTCGCCTTCCTCGACCTTGCCGGCCCGGGCACGTGCGGCCGGTTCTTCCAGGCCATGCGCAACCGAGTTGCGCAGCATGTGCTCCAGCGGCGCGACCATGCGGTCGAGCACGTTGCGGTCCAGTTCGCCGTGCGTGCCTTCCAGCTTCAGGTGCACCTGCTTGCCGGTGTCGTGCGCGGCCTGGCGGACCACGCGACGCAGGCGCGGCACCAGTCCGTCGAACGGCACCATGCGCGCGCGCATCAGGCCGTCCTGCAGTTCCGAGCTCACGCGTGACTGCTGCTGCAGCAGCGTGTCGTAGTTGCGCGACAGCTCGTCGAGCACGCCCTGCAGGCCGCCCAAGTCGGCCGCCGATTCGTTCAGCGCACGGCTGAGCTGCTGCAGCGTCGAGAAACGGTCCAATTCCAGCGGGTCGAAGGTCTGGTCGGCCTGTTCGTGCTCGCGGCGGTAGCGGGCGACGATCTGGGCTTCGGTTTCCAGGTCCAGGCGGCGCAGCTGGTCGCGCAGACGCGCGTTGGTGCGGTCCAGTTCGGCCATGGCGCCACGGAAGGCACCGAGCTGCTGCTCCAGGCGCGAGCGGTAGATCGCCACTTCGCCGGCGTGGTTGACCAGACTGTCGAGCAGGTCCGCGCGCACGCGCACCTGTTCCTGGCCACGCGGGGCACCTTCTTCCTCGGCGGCCTGCTCGTCGATCACCGGTGCCGACAACGGCACCGCGGCTGCCAGCGGCTGCGGCTGCACCTCGTCCGTCACCGGCATCGGGGCGGACGCGTCCAGCGCCGGTGCCTCGACCGGTGCCGGTGCCGCTTCGGCGCGGCCATCGGTACGGGCTTCGAACGCGCCGATCAGGTCCAGCGGCATCTGCACCGCGTGGTGGTCACCGGTATGCACCAGCAGCTGGTGCAGGCGGTCGAAGCCCCGCTCCAGCAGCGTGACGTCGCCGCGGGTCATCTCGGTGCGGTTGGCCGCCACCGCTTCCAGCAGCGATTCGATGCCGTGGCCAAGGTCGCCAATGGCATTGATGCCGGCCATGCGCGCACCACCCTTGAGGGTGTGCAGGTCGCGCTGCAGGCCCGCCAGTGCTTCGCGGTCCTCCGGCGTCGAGCGCAGCTCGTGCAGCAGGCCATCGCAGTGGTCGAGCAGGTCCTTGCCTTCCTCGACGAAGATGTCGACCAGCTCGCGGTCCAGCTCGTTGAAGTCCAGCGGTCCGACCACCAGTTCGGCCAGCACCGGCTCGGACACCACCACCGGCTGGTCTTCCGGCAACGGGGCGGTCAGTGGTGCCAGTTCGATCCTGGCAGCCGTACCCGGCACATCGACCGGCACGTCGGCAACCGGTACGGCAACCGATTCAGCCGGCTCCGTGATTTCGTCGCCCTGCCCGGCCACATCGGCAGCCAGCGTGTCGATCTCTTCCGCATCCACGACCGGGTCGATTGCGACCTCGGCGCCTGCGGTGGCGGCGGCGTCGCGTTCCACGATGACGGCAACCGGCACGTCGACCGCAGCGTCTTCCAGCACCGGTGCGACTGCGGCTTCGGCCGCTGTGTCTTCCAGCGGTGCGTCTTCGGCGACGTCACGAGTGTCTTCCAGCCGCATTTCGCTGGGCGCGGACACATCGACATCCTCGACACCGGCCGCCGCTTCGTCCACGGCGGCATCCATCGCTGCGACGTCGGAGGCAGTTTCCTCGACGTCGACGACAACCGCTTCCGGCAGTGCATCCACGTCGTTCCCGACCGCGACAGCACCTTCGGCATCGGCATCGTGCAGGGCAGCTTCCGAAACCGACACCGTTTCGCTATCCGCCAGCGGTGCGAGCGCGGCAGACAAGTCCTCGACCTCGTCCACCTGCGCCGCGATCTCCGCCACCTGCACGTCGGCGTCGGCGTCGGCAACAAGGTCGGCGTCCTGCACCGACGGCGCTTCGACTTCGCTCGGCGTGGCCACCTCGGCCTCGTCGGACACGGACGGCTCCAGCGCGTTCGCCTCGCGGGCCGGAACGGCCTCCTCGACTACCGTGTCCTTGCGGAACGCCGCGGCCGCGACGCCCGCGACCGCGGCGCCGGCCGTCGCCAGCCAGGCGAACGGTGACGATGTCCCCGAAGCCGCCGGAGACTCAACCGCTTCCTGCGCGGACGGCGCTTCGGCCGCTTCTGCGGGTGTCTGGCGGACGTCGTCGGCGAAGGCAACCGGTGCCTCATCGATCGGTGCCCGCTGTGCGGCTTCATCCACGTCGGCGTGGGAATCCTGCTGCGCGGTATCGGCTGCATCGACAACATTCAACGCGGCGGCAACCGCGTCCGTCGTGGTCGTCGGCTCGACGGCCATCTCCGCTTCGGCGGACGACAGGTCCACAGGCGATTCGATGGCCTGTCCGGCATCCGTCTGCACATCCTGCACCGGCACGGCGCCCGGCGTGCCTTCCAGCAGCGAGGCATCCAGGTACGCCGACAGGTCTTCGGCCATGGACAGTTCCGGGGCGGACGGCTCCGCCGCACCGGTTTCCTCGACGGCTGCAGGGTCGGCGTCGTCCAGCGACAGCTCGTCCTCGACCGGCATCGGCGGCCACTTGGCATCGGGCAATGCATCGACCAGCGTCTGCAGGCGTTCGGCCACACCCGGGAATGCCGGGATGCGGGGCGCCGGGTCGCGCAGTGCGTTGATGGTGGTGTCGATGGCCGCTGCCATCTGCGACAGCGCCTGCACACCGACCGCGCCCGGCACGATGCCGGCCGCCAGCGAGCGCTTGACGAAGGATTCGGCCGGCGAGGTGATGCTGGTGATCACCGGCACGTCGGTCATCGCGAACGCACCGCTCATGGTGTGCACGGCGCGCAACAGGTCCTCGTTGACCGGCTGCGGTGCCGCGTTCGACTGTGCCAGCCAGCGATTGACCGTTTCCAGATGCACGCTGACCTCGGCTTCGAGGATCTCGCGCAGCACGCTGTCCACCGAGGCCGGGGTGCCTTCCGCCTCGACGGCGGCCACCGCCATCGGCTCGGCCACGATCGCCTCGGCGACCGGCGCGGGTGCCGGAGCAGGCGCAGCACTCGGCGTCTGGTAGAACGCTTCCTCGCCCGCGGCGACGCGGTCGGCCACATCCTGCATGCCCAGCAGGTCCGAATGCAGGCTGCCGGCGCCGCGCAGCGCGGCATTGAGCTCCGGCAGCACGTCATAGGCCTGGTTGACCATGGCGACCACGGCCGGGCTGGCCGGGCGACTGCCGTCCAGCACGCGGTTGAGCATGCCTTCGATTTTCCAGCTGAACTCGCCCAAGGTGCGTGCGCCAACCAGGCGACCACTGCCCTTGAGGGTATGGAACACGCGGCGCACCGGGCGCAGCCGCTCCATGTTGCCCGGCGCAGCGCGCCAGGCCGTCAACAGGTGCCCCAGGTTGACCAGTTCTTCGTCGAACTCCTCGATGAAGACATCGCGGATGTCCTGGTCGATGTCATCACCACCATCGATGAACCCGCCATCGAGCGTGGCGAACGACACCGGTGCACGCGCGGCAGGTGCGGCGGCCGCAGCCGCGGCCTCCACCAGCTCCGGCACGCGTGCCGGTTCCGGCGCGGCCGGGCGTGCGAACGGATCGAACGCGTCGGCGGCGGCATTGAGCTCGGCCATGAAGGCGGCAGCCTCGGCATCGGCCACTTCCACCGCTTCGGGCACCTGTTGGGCGACCACGACCGACGGCTCCTCGGCCGGTGCCACCGGTGTGGCAGCATCGGCGGCTTCGGTCGGCTGTTGCAGGAGCGGCGCTTCCTCCAGCTGCCAGTCAGCCGGTGCGTCGATCGCGGCGGGTTCGACGGGCGACGCTGCTTCCAGCGTGACTGCCTCGTCCAGCTCCGGCGCGAAGAAGCCGTCGGCGACGGTCACGTCCTGCACCGCGGCCGGCTCGACGCGCGCAGACGCATCGTCCAGCTCCAGCAGGCTGCTGTCGAAGGTGAAGACCGTCGATGCCGCAGCCTCGGGCACGACCTCCTCGGAGGCCACCGGGTCGAAGGCCTGGAATGCGGTGGGTGCGATGTCCGTGGCCGGTGCATCGTCACGCTCTTCCAGCACGATCGGCGCCACGACATCGTCGTTGCCCACCGGCTGCGTGTATTCGGCCGCGACCGGGTCGAACACCGACGCATCCGCGGTGACGGCCGGTTCGGCCGGCACCTCGAACGGCCCGGCGACATTCGGCACCGACGGCAGTTCGTTCAAGGTGGGCTTGGCATGGATGGCCGCGCCGAACAGCAATGGATAGGCCGGCGTTGGCGTGGCAGCGGCAGCGGCAGGCACGATCTCCGGCAGCGGCGGCGGAACCGTCGCGGCAACCGGCTCCTGTACCGGGGGCTCGGCCTGCGGAGCGGCTTCCTCGACGATGACCGGCGTTTCCTGCACCGGTTCCAGGTCCCACCGCGGCGTCTCGACCGGCGGCTCGGCCGCTGCCGGGGCCTCGACGAGCGCAACCGGGGCAGCTTCCGTCACGGCAGGTGCGTCCATCGTGACGGCGGCGGCCATGCCGGCCGGCGCGTCGACGGTCAATGCCGGGATCGGCCAGTAATGCAGTGCTTCCAGGCTGCTGCGGGTGATGTCGAGGATGTCCTCGCGGCCCGAGCGGCGGTCACGCAGCGCTTCGAGGTAGTACTCCAGGCTGGCCATGGCGTCGGCCAGGGTATCCAGCTGGCGGCCACCGGGAATGCGGCGGCGTCCGATCAGTTCGGATTCGATGTACTGGCGCACGGCCAGCAGGTAGTCCGCCGGCTGCGGCAGTTCCAGCATGCGCAGCGCGCCGGCGACCTCGCCGAGCAGGCGCGGCACTTCGGCCAGGCGCTCGTGGTCCCAGTTGGTCTCGATGAAGGCGACGAACGATTCCCGCGCGGCGGTGAAGTTGGCGATGGCTTCGTGCGCCAGCACCTCCACCGTGCGCCGGGTCTCCACCGCGGCCGCGTCGTCCTCGCCTTCGGCATTCGCGCCGAGGTGGGCGACCTGGTCGTCCAGCGAGGCGTCCACGTACAGCAGCGAGCCGGCGATATCCAGCAACAGGTTGTCGTCGATGCCACGGTTGCCGGCGACCACCTCGGCCAGCGCGTCGCGCTGCTTGGCGACGATGCCGCGGGCAACGCCCAGGCCCATCACGCCCAACGTGTCGGACACCGCGCGCAGTTCGTCGACCTGGGTCTGCAGGTCGGCCGCGTTGCCACCGGTGCGCACGTGCAGGTCCAGCGCATCCTTGATGCGCATCAGGTCTTCCTTGACCGCGTTGCCGACCGTATCGAGCAGTTCGCGGTTGCGGCCACGCAGGCTGCCGCGGGCATGTTCCAGTTCGGCCGGGCTGGCGTCGCTGGCATCGGGGTTGAACGCGAACAGCACGCTCTCGTTGATGCCTTCGGCACCACGCGCGGCGCGGATCTCGTTGAGCAGCGGCAGCAGCACGATCGGGATGTCGCGGTGGCCGTTCTGCAGGCGCTCCAGGTAGTCCGGCAACAGCACGGTGCCACGCATCAGCGTGGCGCAGGCTTCCTCGCGCTCGGGCACGGCGCCGTCGCGCACCGCGTTGGCCAGCAGCTCCAGCTCCTCGGCCACCATCGCCGGGGCGTACAGCTCGACCATGCGCAGCGTGCCCTGCACCTGGTGCAGGTAGCCGGCGCAGAAACGCATGCGGCTGGTGTCGCTCGGGTCTTCAACGAACTGCTCGACCTCGTTGCGCACCTGGCGCAGGGTCTCGTCCAGCTCCGGCTTGACCCAGCCCAGCGCCGCGTGGCTCATGGCATCGCGCAAGGTACTCATCGCACTCCCCTGTACAGCAGCGATCGCATGGCGAGGTTCTGGCCCTGCTTCGCGGTATGGCAATACTTCATCTGCTGGTTCCCTTCATCCCCGACCAGTCAGCCCGTTCAAGCCGGCAGCTTGAAGTCGGCCACCGAACGCCGCAGCTCGGCCGCCAGCTGGTTCAGCTGGCCCAGCGAATCGGCGGTCTGCCCCGCACCGTGCGAGGTCTGGCCGGTAATCTGCCGGATCACGCCCATGGTCTGGGTGATGTCGGTAGCGGCTGCGGCCTGCTGGTTGGCGGCGACGGAGATGCTCTTGATGAGGTTGTTCAGCGCGTTGGACACGCGTTCGATTTCGGTCAGCGCGGTACCGGCGTCCTCGGCCAGGCGCGCACCGGACACCACTTCGGCGGTGGTCTGCTCCATCGAGGTGACCGCTTCGTTGGTATCGGCCTGAATCGCCTGGACCAGGCCTTCGATTCGACGGGTCGCGCCGGAGGTACGTTCTGCCAGGCGCTGCACTTCGTCGGCCACGACCGCGAAGCCGCGGCCCGCTTCACCGGCCGACGCCGCCTGCACGGCCGCGTTCAATGCCAGGATGTTGGTCTGCTCGGAAATGTCGTTGATCAGTTCCACGATCGAGCCGATTTCCTGCGAGGACTCGCCCAGCCGCTTGATGCGCTTGGAGGTTTCCTGGATCTGGTCGCGGATCTGGTCCATACCCTGGATGGTCTGGCGCACCACGCCGGCACCCTCGGTCGCGATGACCACCGAGCGCTGTGCCACTTCGGCCGACTCGCTGGAGTTGCGCGACACCTGTTCAATGGAGGTCGCGATTTCGCCGATGCGGTCCGAGGCGCTGGTGATCTCGTCGGCCTGGTGGCCGGCCGCTTCTGCCAGCTGCATGGCGGTGGCCTGGGTTTCCTGCGCCGACACCGCCACCTTGCTGGAGATGTCGTTGATGGTGGTCACCAGGTGGCGCAGTTCGTCCACGGCGTAGTTGATTGCGTCGGCGATGGCGCCGGTCATGTCCTCGGTCACCGAGGCCTTCACCGTCAGGTCACCTTCACCGAGCGAGCTGATTTCGTCCAGCAGCCGCATGATCGCCTGCTGGTTGCGGCTGTTGAACTCCACCTGCGTCTGGTAGCGGGTTTCCTGTTCGCGCGAACGGCTGCGCACGGTGCTCCAGACGAACATGATGATCGACAGCACCGACAGGCCGCCGAACACCACGCTCCACCAGAAGTTCGGGAAGATGCGGGTATCACGGGTCGAGCCGAAGGCCGAGAACGCATCGAACAGCCTGCGGCTGCTCTCCAGCATCTTGTCCGAGCCGGTGGTCAGCGCGGTGGCCGAGGACTGTGCGGCGAACAGGTTGCGCGAGCTGGCCAGGATGGCGTCGGCGTCCTTCTTCATCTTCGCCCACTGGTTGGCCGACTGCTCCAGCGCCACCTGTGCATCGGCGCTGCGCACCGCGGTGATGCCCATTTCCTGGTTGCCGTGGCGCAGGCCTTCCAGCACCTGCGAGAACACCACCATGTCGCGCGCAAGCGCGTCGCCGGCGCCGCTGGCGCCCGGGCCACCGGCGCGGATTTCGGTCACGCGGCGGGCCATCGTGCCGGCCACCACGACCTGCTGCAGGCCGTTGTAGACCTGCGAGGACTGCGCGCCACCGGCGGTCATTTCGCGCACCACCTCGTTCAACTGCGCCTGCAGCTGCGGCACCGCGCCGACGAAGCTGTCGGCATTGCCGGCCAGCGCCATGATCGCCGGCTCACTGGCCACGATCTGTTCGGCGTTCTTGGACAGCGGCTTCCAGGTGTCGACCAGGTTGGCCAGCGGGCGGGACACGCCGGCCTCGGTGCCGAAGCGGCCCTGCAGCTCGCTCACGGTGCCTTCGATCTTGCTGCGGGTGTCCTTGAACGCGGCATACGCCGTGCGGCTGCCGCCCACGGCGTCGCGGCCCTGGTTGGCCAGCTGCTGTGACAGCACCTGCAGGTCGGCCGCGCCGGTACTGGCGCCTGCCAGGCGGCTGCCCTGCCACGTTGCCACACCGGTGTTGGCGCCGAAGACGATCATCGACAGCACCAGCAGGCCCAACCAGAAGTTGGTGCCCACGTTGCCCAGCTTGCCGGCCCTGGTGGATTCAGGAGCAGTACTCATCGTTCGACCTCGATATCAATGCGATGAAGCAGGCACGCCAATCAGGCGGCGGCCTGCCGGAATTCAGGAGTGCGGGAAAGCAACGACAGCGAAAACACGCCCCAGTCGCGCCCCTCGTCGTGGAAGGCACGCTCGACGAAGTGGGCATAGCGGCCCTGGGCGATGTCACCGGCCGGCACCTGCATGTGCTGCTCGAAGCTGCGCTGGCCGTACAACTCGTCGATGACCAGCGCCACGTCGCCGCCGGCCTGGCGCATGATCAGCACGCGCTGGCCTTCCTGCGGCGCGGTACGCTCGCCTTCGAGGAAATTCTTCAGGTCCACCACCGGGAACAGGTTGCCGCGCAGGTTGCCCACGCCCAGCAGCCACGGCTGCGCGCCGGGCACCAGGGTGATCGGCGGCATCGGCACGATTTCGACCACTTCGCGGAAGTCGGACACCAGGTGGCGCGTGCCGATGCGGAAGCCCACCCCGCGCCAGACATCCTGTGAGAAGCGCCGCTCGGGCAACTGCACCGCGTGCGCCAGGCTGCGCCGTTCGTAAGCTTCAAGGATGTCGAAGGGAGAACGCATCAACCCACCAATTTGTTGATCCGCGCGATCAGGTCATCCTCACGCGGCGGCTTGACGATGTAGTCGGTCGCACCCTGGCGCATGCCCCAGGCCTTGTCCGTTTCCATGCTCTTGGTGCTGACGATCAGCACCGGGATATCGCGGGTGGCCTCGTCACGCGACATCGCGCGCGTGGCCTGGAAACCGCTCATGCCAGGCAGCACCACGTCCATCAACACCAGTTGCGGCCCCTGGCTGCGTGCGATCTGCAGCCCTTCCTCGGCGTTGTCCGCCGACAATACTTCGTGGCCGGCCTTGACCAGCCATTGCGTAAACACCGCCCGGTCGGTCGGTGAGTCTTCGATCAACAGAATTCGAGCCATTTTGCCTTACCCCCTGGTCAGGCGTTGACGTATGTGCGGATGGCACCCAGTAGTTCGTCGCGGGTAAATGGCTTGGTGAGGTACTGCTCGGAGCCGACGATGCGGCCGCGTGCCTTGTCGAACAGGCCATCCTTGGACGAGAGCATGATCACCGGCGTCGACTTGAACAGCTGGTTACCCTTGATCAGGGCACAGGTCTGATACCCGTCCAGACGCGGCATCATGATGTCGACGAAGATGATCTGTGGCTGCTGGTCGGCGATCTTGGCCAATGCCTCGAAGCCATCGGTCGCGGTAACGACCTCGCAGCCTTCACGTTTCAGAAGTGTTTCGGCGGTACGCCGGATGGTCTTCGAATCATCGATCACCATCACCCTCAGTCCTGCGAGTTCCCCACCCGCAGCCATTTCTTCAACCATTTCCTGTTTCCCCGAACGCGCGGCCTGCATCGACGATGCCGCCGCGAAAGCGCATCTATATCCCAGCCCACGCGGCTGCTGTCAAGCAATGTCCACGGGAACAGGCCGGACATCCTTCACATGTGACGCACTTCTCATTTATGGCGCAAGTCCATTCAGGCTCCCCCGCCCCGTCCCGCGCTGGGCGCACCTGCCACGAACAGCTACCATCACCGTCTGAATTGCCGGATTGGACCCATGCCTTTAGACGTCATCGTGGTGATGGACCCCATCGCCCACATCAAGATCGCCAAGGACACCACCTTCGCGATGCTGCTGGAAGCCCAGCGCCGTGGCCACCGCCTGCACTACGTCCGCCCGGGCGGCCTGTCCCTGCACGGGGGGGTGGCCATGGCCGAGGTGGCGCCGCTGCAGGTCCGCGACGACAAGGCCGGCTGGTTCACCCTGGGCGCCTTCGCGCCGCTGGCGTTCGGCCCCGGCCAGATCGTGCTGATGCGCAAGGACCCGCCGTTCGACGGCGAGTACCTGTACGACACCCTCGTCCTGGGCATCGCCCAGCAGGCCGGCGCGCTGGTGGTCAACGACCCGCAGGGCCTGCGCGACTTCAACGAGAAGCTGGCCGCGCTGTTGTTCCCGCAGTGCTGCCCGCCGACCCTGGTCAGCCGCAGCGCCGCCGAGCTGAAGGCCTTCGTGCTTGAACACGGCCAGGCGGTGCTCAAGCCGCTGGACGGCATGGGCGGCCGCTCGATCTTCCGCAGCGGCACGGGCGATCCGAACCTGAACGTGATCCTGGAAACGCTGACCGAAGGCGGCCACAAACTGGCCCTGGCGCAGCGCTTCATCCCCGACATCAGCGCCGGCGACAAGCGCATCCTGCTGGTCGATGGCGAACCGGTGGACTACTGCCTGGCGCGCATCCCGCAGGGCGACGAGTTCCGCGGCAACCTGGCCGCCGGTGGCCGCGGCGAAGGCCGCCCGCTGAGCGAGCGCGACCGCTGGATCGCCGCCCAGGTCGGCCCGGAGATGAAGCGCCGTGGCATGCGATTCGTGGGCCTGGACGTGATCGGCGACTACCTGACCGAGGTCAACGTCACCAGCCCCACCTGCGTGCGCGAGCTGGACGCCCAGTTCGGCCTGAACATCGCCGGGCAGCTGTTCGACGTCATCGAGGCCGGCCTGACGCAATGAGTTCCACCGCCGCCGGCCTGCCCGCCTCGTCACGCGTTACCGAACAGCAACGACTGACCGCCACGCTGGTGCTGTCCACGCTGGTGCATGGGTTGCTGATCCTGGGCGTGGGCTTCGCGGTCAGCGACAACGCGCCGCTGGTGCCGACGCTGGACGTGATCTTCAGCCAGACCAGCACGCCACTGACGCCCAAGCAGGCCGACTTCCTCGCCCAGGCCAACCAGCAGGGCGGCGGCGACCATGACAAGGCACAGCGTCCGCGCGACAGCCAGGCCGGCGTGGTGCCGCAGAACCAGGACGGGTTGGCCCCGGTGCCGCTGCAGGCGCAGTCGGCCGCCGCGCCGCCTCCGCCGGAAGCACGGGTGATCACCAGCGTGCACGGCCAGGACCGTGTCGCCGATGCGCAGTCGCGGCCCCTGCCCGACCGCCCCGATGCCAATGCGCCGATGACCGCCCGCGAGCAGCGCGACGCGGAGATGGCGCGTCTGGCCGCCGAGGTGCACCTGCGCTCGGAGCAATATGCCAAGCGGCCGAACCGCAAGTTCGTCTCGGCCAGCACCCGCGAATACGCCTACGCGAACTACCTGCGCGCCTGGGTGGACCGCGCCGAGCGCGTGGGCAACCTCAACTACCCCGACGAGGCACGCCGGCGCCGACTGGGTGGCCAGGTGGTGATCACGGTGGGCGTGCGCCGCGACGGCAGCGTGGAAAGCAGCCGGGTGCTGCGCAGCAGCGGCGTGCCGCTGCTCGATGCCACCGCCCTGCGCGTGATCGAACTGGCGCAGCCATTCCCGGCGCTGCCACGGACCGAGGATGACATCGACATCCTGCAGGTCACCCGCACCTGGGTATTCCTGCCCGGTGGCGAGCTGCGCGACGACCGCTGAGGCGGTGACGGCGGGGATTCCATCCCTGCCTGTGGGGTTCTGCCTGCGGCCCGCTCAGCGTTTGGAGTCGCGCAGCGCCTGTTGCTCGACCAGGGTCAGGGCGACGTTGTCGCGCAGGTAGGCCGGCTGCACCCGTTCCGGGGCAATGCCTTCGCCACGGGCCAGCATCGGCACCGCGATCTTCAGCACGTCCGCCGCATGTGGCAGCGCCGCCGGGTCCTGCGTGGGCAGACGCCCGGCCAGCCGCGCCGCCAGCACGCCTTCCAGCGCCCCCAGGCCGGTGCCGACCGCGGACCAGGCCGAAGCATCGTCCGGCAGCTCATACGCCTCCGGGGCCACCAGCACTTCCTGCCCGTCCAGCAGCAGCCCACCCTCCGCATCACGCAGGTAACGCGCGGCGTAGATCTCGCCCATGCGGGCGTCGATGCTGGCCAGTACCCGTGGCGCATCAGCCGGTGCGCGCAACGCCAGCGTCTGCAGCGTGGATACCGGCAGCAACGGGCGGTCCAGCGCCAACGCGATGCCCTGGGCGATGGCGATGGCCAGGCGCACGCCGGTGAAGGCGCCGGGACCACGGCTGAGCGCGATGCCATCGAGCTGGCTGCGGGCAACGCCGGCCTCGGCCAGCAACTGCTCGGCCCACGGCAGGCTCAGTTCGGCATGCCGGCGCGGCGCGACCTCGAAACGCTCCAGCACCTGCCCATCCACATGCACGGCGACGGAACAGGCTTCGGTGGCGGTTTCAAAGGCGAGCAGCTTCATAGCGATACGTTCACGACAGGGAAAATGACGGCGCGGCAGGATCCGCGACGGCGTCAGGCACACCCGCGGCGATGGCCGCGGCTGCATCGGTTTCAGGCGTAGCGCCCCATTGTCGCGCAAAGAAGGCCTGCACATCGGCCAGTTCGCGCGTCCGCCGGAACGGTGGCAGCGAATCCAGGAACACCCGGCCGTAGCCCTTGGACAACAGGCGCGGGTCGCACAGCACCAGCACGCCGCGATCGGTCTCGCTGCGGATCAGCCGGCCCACGCCCTGCTTGAGCGCGATCACCGCCTGCGGCAGCTGTTCGTCGCGGAACGGATTGCCGCCCTCTCGCCGGATCGCGTCCAGCCGCGCCTCGAACACCGGGTCGTCCGGTGCGGCGAACGGCAGTTTGTCGATGACCACCACGCTGAGTGCATCGCCGACCACGTCCACGCCTTCGCGGAAGCTGGCCGAGCCCAGCAACACACCGTTGCCGGAGTCACGGAAGCGCTGCAGCAGGCTGGCGCGCGGTGCCTCGCCCTGCACGAACAGCGGCCACGGCCCGTCGCGCAACGCTTCGGCGGCCTCGCGCAACGCGCGATGCGAAGCGAACAGCAGGAACGCCCGCCCCTGCGAGGCCTCCAGCACCGGCCGCAGCGCGGCGATCAGCGCCGTGCCATAGCCGCGCGCGGCCGGATCGGGCAGGTGCTGGGGCAGATAGCACAGTGCCTGCTGCGGCCAATCGAACGGGCTGGGCTGGACCAGCGTGTCCGGGTCATCCAGCCCCAGTCGCTTGGCCAGGTGGTCGAAGCCGCCGTCCACGGTCAACGTGGCCGAGGTGAACACCCACGCCGCCATCGAGCGCTCGCGGTGCTCGCGCAACGGGCCGGACACATCCATCGGCGTGCGCTGGCAGCGGAACCCTCGTGGGGTCAGCTCGTACCAGAGCACGTCGTTGCCATCGTCGACACCGGCGGCGTCATGCTCGTCGGCCTCGAAATCGAACAGCGGCAGGTCCTCGCCCAGCCAGCGCGCCAGCCGTGACACGGCTTCCTGCGCGCGCGCATGGCAGGCATCCAGGCCCGGCGAGGCCTCGCGCACCAACGCCAGCGCGTCACGCAGCTGCGCCAGTGCGGCGCTGACCGCATCGAAGCCGTCGGCCACTTCCGGCTGGGCCATCGCCCGCCAGCGGGTGCCGCGCGGCGGCAGTTTTTCCATCGCCTCGCGCAGCGCGCGCAGCGCCAGCTCCAGCGTCGCCACCGGTTGCTGCAGGGTGGCCTGCGCGCCGGCGACGCTGCGGCATTCGGCCAGGCAGTCGCGGGCCAGCTCCTGCCACGGGCGCATGCCGAAGCCTTCGCCGAAGAAATTGGTGGCCAGTTCCGGCAGCTGGTGCGCCTCATCGATGATGAACGCCTGCGCGCCAGGCAGGATTTCGCCGAAGCCTTCCTGCTTGAGCGCCAGGTCAGCCAGCAGCAGGTGATGGTTGACCACCACCAGATCGGCCTCCTGTGCGCGCTGGCGGGCCCGCACCACGAAGCAATCGCTCCAGAACGGGCAATCTGTGCCCAGGCAGTTGTCGACGGTGGAGGTGACCATCGGCAGCAGCGGCGAATCGTCGGCCAGGCCATCGAGCTCGGCGATGTCGCCGTACTGCGTGCGCCCGGACCAGGTCACGATGCGCTGGAATTGCGCCACCTGCTCCGGCGTACTGAAGCGCGGCTCGCCACGCGCCTGGTCCAGGCGATAGCGGCACAGGTAATTGGCGCGTCCCTTCAGCAACGCCGCACGATGGCCGACCCCCAGCGCGGCGCGCACGCGCGGCAGGTCGCGGTGGTACAGCTGGTCCTGCAACGCGCGGGTACCGGTGGAAACGATGGTCTTCAGGCCCGACAGCAGCGCCGGCACCAGGTAGGCGAAGGTCTTGCCGGTGCCGGTCCCCGCTTCGGCCAGCAGTACGTCGCGCTGCTGCAGCGTCTCGGCGATGGCGCCGGTCAGGCGCAACTGGGCCGGGCGCGGCACGAAGGCATCCAGCGCGCGGGCGAGCGCGCCGCCTTCGCTGAGGGCTTCACAGCTGGCGGTGGCGAGGGAGGACATGGCCTTGACGCGGAGAACCGGTGTCGGGGAACGGGAGGGCGGTGGACGAGACGACCGTTCGAGGGAACCCGGTGCACGGGCCCTGCCGGCCGCTCAGCGTCGCGGCATCGCTGCCCGCGTCCCGGGCGCGGTCAGAACCGCTTGATCCCCGGCACCGTGCAGCCTTCGATCTGCGCGTGCGCGGACACCGCGTTCTCCTTCTCGGCGCGGGCCAGGCGCGACTGCTCGATGGTCGCCCAATGCCGGCGGCACAACGGGCCGGTACGCGAACCCAGGTCCACGGCCTTTTTGGCCAGGGTCTCCGCGCGCGCCCAGTCGGCCTGCAGCAGCGCCACTTCGGCACGTTCCTGCAGGATGCCCGGGTCGTTGTCGACCAGCATCAGCGCCTGGTTCAGGTCCTCGGCGGCACCGGCCAGGTCACCGGCCTTGCGCTTGGCGATGGCGTTCTCGCGCAGGTCATCGACCTGGGCGTCGCGCAGCGGCTGCACCGACAACTCGGTGTCATCGACGCCGGCGATGGCCTCCACCGCGGCCAGGCGCTGCGCCGGCGTGGTGGTGTCCTGCACGACCGGTGGCGACGGCGGCGTGCTCACGCAGGCCGCCAGCAGCAGGGAGGCCGCCGTAGCGGCCAGCGCGAAACGAAGAGCAGAAGAAACGTTCATGCCCGGCATTATCGCGCAGGCGTCTCGGAAGCGGGCGTGGAGGCCGGTTCAGGCGCCTTGCGGTCCAGCCCGAACCAGCTGCGCCAGCCACCGCCTTCGCTGCCACCCTCGCCGGCATCCGGCACGGCCTCGGCCGGCGGGCTGCACGGCGCATACGCCGGCGCGAAGCCGACCACGAACGGGAAGCGGCGCGCGCCCGGGCAACCTTCGTCGGTGGCGTTGTTGCCGTTGGCATCCACGTACTGCCAGTCCAGCCCCTTGTTGTTCACGCGCAGCGGCTTGCTCGGCAGGTTGCGGAAGATGCCCGACCACACCCGCATCGCGCCGGAGGCACCGAACAGGCCGGTCTGTTCGTTCTGGTCGTTGCCCATCCAGATCACCGCCAGGTGGTCGCCGGTGTAGCCGGCGTACCAGCTGTCGCGGCCATCGTTGGAGGTGCCGGTCTTGCCGGCCGCCTGCAGGTGCGACAGGCCCTCGGCGTTGAGCCGGGCGGCGGTGCCGCTGGCCACCACCTGCTGCAGGCCCACGCTGATCAGGTTGGCGGCGATGGAATCGCCCTCCTGCGCCGGCGCCGGGCTCTTGTCGTAGCGCTTGAGCAGCTTGCCCTGCGCATCGACCACGCCACGCACCGCGTGCAGCGGCTGGATTTCACCACCGGAGGCCAGGAACTGGTACAGCTGGGTCATGCCGTACGGGCTCTGGTCGGTCGAGCCCAGGATCACCGCCGGGTTGGCCTCGGCCTTGAGCCCGGCCAGCACGTTGATCAGGTGGGTCAGCCGCTCCGGGCCGACCTGCATGCCCACGCGCACCGTGGCCTGGTTGTAGGAGCGCGCCAGTGCATCGATCAGCCGGACCGTGCCGTGGCTGCGGTTGTCGGCGTTGCCCGGGGTCCAGTTGCGGCCCCGGCTGAGGTTGACCGTCACCGGCGTGTCCTCGACCCAGGTCGCCAGCGAGAAGCGGTCCGGCTGGGCCAGCGCCAGCAGGTAGACGAACGGCTTGAGCAGCGAGCCGACCGGGCGCTGCGCCTCGATGGCGCGGTTGAAGCCCGGCTCGGACACGTCGCGGCTGCCCACCACCGCCAGCACGTCGCCGTTGTGCACGTCGGTCAGCACCAGCCCGGTCTGCAGTTCGGGGCGGCGCTTGTTCTCCAGTGCCTTGATGGTGTGCTGCACCGCCCCTTCGGCGTAGGCCTGGGCGGACGGCGACATGCCGGTGAACACGTTCAGGCCGGCGCCCTGCAGCACGCTTTCCGGGTAGTCGTTGCCCAGCTGGCGGCGCACCAGGTCGATGTAGGCCGGGAAGCGGTTGGCCGCGGCGATGCCCGGCGTCTTGGACACGCCCAGCGGTGCCTTCAGTGCGCGCTGGTACTCGGCATCGTCGATCAGCTTGTTCTCGTGCAGCTTGCCGAGCACGAAGTTGCGGCGGTCCAGCGCGTTGTCCGGGTTGCGCCGCGGGTCGTAGTACGACGGCCCCTTGACCAGGCCGATCAACAACGCCACCTGCTCGGTGGTCAGCGAATTGAGGTCGCGCCCGAACCAGAACTCCGCGCCCGACGCCACGCCGTGGATGGCCTGCTTGCCACGCTGGCCCAGGTAGACCTGGTTGAGGTAGGCCTCCAGGATGGTGGCCTTGTCGTAGCGCGCCTCCATGATCAGCGCGTACAGCACTTCGTTGAACTTGCGGGTCAGCGTCTGTTCCTTGCCGATCCCGAGCAGGCCACTGCGCGCCAGCTGCTGGGTCAGCGTGCTGGCGCCCTGGCGGGTTTCACCGCCCGAACGCACGGCCACCCACACCGCGCGCACGATGCCGCTGATGTCGATGCCGTGGTGATGGGCGAAGTCCTTGTCTTCCACCGCCTGCAGGCCGGTGACCAGCAGCTCGGGGGTCTCGGAGATCCGCACCAGGCGGCGCTCCTCCTGCTTCTGGCCATAGAGCGTGGCGATGCGCGCCGGGTCCAGCCGCGCCGCCTTCAGCCCCTTGCGGTCGGCCGCGTCACGCAGCGAAGCCACCTGCCCGCCAGACACCACCACCTCGACCTGGCGCGGCGCGATCCGGCCATCCACGTCGATGTAACCGCGGCTGGAAATGCGGAAGCTGCCGCCCTGCACGCGGTAGGTGCCGGGGCTGCTGCCGGTGCCGTCATCACGGTAGCCGGAGGCCGCCAGCTCGGTCTTGAGCGTGGCCGCGTTCATCGCCACGCCCGGGCTGAGCACCAACGGCCGCGCGTAGACACGGGTCGGGATCTGCCAGCGCAGTTCACCGAAACGCTGGGTGACCTGGTTGTTCAGGTAGATCGTGTAGGGGATCAGGAAGCCCAATCCCAGTGCGACGGCGGCCATGCCCCAGGTGATCAGGCGGCTACGCCACGGCGGACTGCTGTCGTCGGTATCGTCGTCGAACTCGTCGGAATCGTAGCGTGGCGGCACGGGGATGCGAGAATGTGAGTTGCAATGAGTCTAACGCAGCCATGCCCCGGGGCGCGGTCGCGGGCCCTTCCCTGCTTAAGCTGGAGTTCCACCGGAATGTCGATGTCGCTGGCCGATGCGCGCTACCACCTCAAACGCATCGTCGGCCTGATCCGCCGCGGGCTGGCCAGCCTGCGTACCCGCGGCTGGCGCGCCACCCTGCACCGGGTCGGCGTGCATACCCGCCGCCAGCCGCCGCCGCAGCGCGCGCCCCTGTTCTTCCCGGAAGCCGCTCCGTTCGCACCGTTCAGCGCGCCGGCCAGCGAACAGCCGCGCGCCAGCATCGTGATCCCGGTCTACAACCACTGCGCCCACACCCTGGCCTGCCTGCGCGCGCTGGCCGCGCATCCGCCGGCGGCCAGCTGCGAGATCCTGGTGGTCGACGACGGCAGCAGCGACGAGACCGCCACCTGGATGCCGCAGGTGCAGGGCCTGCGCTACCACCTGCGTGAACGCAACGGCGGCTTCATCGCCGCCTGTAACGACGGGCTGCGCCTGAGTCGCGGCGACTACGTGGTGCTGCTCAACAACGACACCGTTCCCCAGCCCGGCTGGCTGGATGCGCTGCTGGATACCTTCGCCCGGGTTCCCGAAGCCGGCCTGGTCGGCGCGCAGCTGCTGTACCCCGATGGCCGCCTGCAGGAGTCCGGTGGCGTGGTGTTCGACGACGGCAGCTGCTGGAGCTACGGCCGCTTCGAATCGCCGGAAGATCCCCGCTACGCCAGCCTGCGCGACGCCGACTACTGCTCCGGGGCGGCGCTGGCGGTGCCGCGCGCGCTGTTCGAACAGCTTGGCGGGCTGGATACCCGCTACGCGCCGGCGTACTACGAGGACACCGACCTGGCCTTCAAGGTGCGCGCCGCCGGCCGGCGCGTGCTGGTCCAGCCGGCCAGCCGCGTGGTGCACGACGAAGGCACCAGCAATGGCACCGACACCGGCAGCGGGGTCAAGGCCTACCAGGTACGCAACCAGCAGGTGTTCGCCGACAAGTGGCGCGATGCCCTGCGCCGGCAGCTGCCGGTCGGCAGCGTGCCCGGCCCGGCGCTGCTGCACCGGGACCAGCGCCAGATCCTGGTCCTGGACGAATCCATGCCGCACCCGGACCGTGACTCAGCGTCACTGCGCCAGGTCAACCTGATCCGCATGCTGCTCGCGCAGGGCGCGCACGTGGTGTTCGTGCCCACCCGCGGCGAGCATGCCGGCGGCGCCACCGAAGCCTTGCAGGCGATGGGCGTGGAAGTCTGGCACGCACCGTTCCTGGGCGGCATCGGCAGTTGGCTGCGCGACAACGGCAAGCGCTTCGCGGTGGTGATGATGGTGCGCTACCACGTCGCCAACGAGTGCCTGGCGCTGGTCCGCGAATTCGCGCCGCAGGCGCGCACCGTGTTCGATACCGTCGACCTGCACTACCTGCGCGAGCGCCGCGGCGCCGAAGTGGCCGGCGACGCCAGCCTGCTGCGTGGCGCCGAGCGTACCCGCGCCAGCGAGCTGGCGATCATGGCCGCCACCGACATCACCCTGTTGGTCAGTGCCGCCGAACAGGAGCAGCTGCGCGTGGACGCGCCGCAGGTCCGGGTCGAACTGGTGTCCAACCTGCATGAAGTGGCCGGCCACGGCCTGCCCTACGCGCAGCGCCACGGCCTGGTGTTCGTCGGTGGCTTCCGCCACCCGCCGAACCTGGACGCGATGCAGTGGTTCATCGGCGAGGTGTTCCCGCGGATCCGCGTACAGCTGCCCGATGTCCGCTTCCACTGCATCGGTGCGGACGTGCCCGAGGCCATCCAGGCGCTGGCCGCCGCCTGCCCCGGCGTGATCGTGCACGGCTACGTACCGGACGTGGTGCCGTACATGGAACAGGCCCGCCTCGCGGTGGCACCGCTGCGCTATGGCGCCGGGGTCAAGGGCAAGGTCAACCTGAGCATGGCCCACGGCCAGCCGGTGGTCGCCACCAGTTGCGGCGTGGAGGGTATGTTCCTGCGCGATGGCCAGGACGTGCGCGTGGCCGATGAGGCGCAGGCCTTCGCCGATGCGGTGGTGCAGCTGTATGCCGATCCGGTGCTGTGGCAGCGCCTGTCCGACAACGGCCTGCACAACATCGCCCGGCACTTCTCCATGGAGGCCGCCCAGGCGGCGGTCACGCGGGTGTTCTTCGACTGACGCCGCCCGGCGCGGCTCAGGGCCCCGGACCGGCCGAGCGCACGCGTTCGGCGAACGCGTGGATTTCCGGCGTGCCCGGGTCGATCTGGCGTGCCTGCTGCAGGGCCTGCGCGGCGAACGCGGTGTCGCCCATGCCCAGCCGCTCGCTGCCAACGGCCAGCCAGCGCTGGGCCAGGCGCCGATGCGCGGGGGCCAGCGCCGGGTCGCTCGGCGCCAACGCCTGCCAGGCATCCAGGCAGGTGCGCGCGGCACGCAGGCGATTGCCGCGCAGGTTGTCTTCCATGCACTGCCGGGCCGCCGGCTGGATCCGGGCAGCGGCGCGTCGCACCCGCGCATCCTGCGGCGCCAGCGCCTGCGCTGCCTTGAACCGGTCATAGGCGCTGCTGCCCGGTGGCAACAGCCACTGCTCGCGCGCCTCGGCTTCCTGCAACTGCGCGAGCAGGCGTTTCAGGCGTCGCTCGCGCTCGGTGTTGGACAAGGGGGTTTCCATCGACTGGCGTGCGTCGCGCGCGCGCTGCACCGCCTGCTCTGCGGCGGCCACCTCGGTGCTGTCCGGGGCCAGCGCGCGGGCCTGCGCCAGCGCCGCCTCGGCCTGCTCGAAGTGGAAGTCGGAGGCCAGGCGCGTGGCCTCCTGTGCCTGTGCCACGGCGATGCGCTGCAGGCCACGACGCGCGGCCGCGTCCTCGCCCACCGCCAGCACCTTCTGGAACGATTCGGCAGCCTGCGCCAACCGTCCACGCGCCAGTTCGCGCTCGCCCTGCCGGGCGCGCTGTTCCAACGCCGCATTGAGCGCCGCCTTGGCCGCCGGCAGTTCGGCATGGCCGGGGTCATAACGCTCCACCCGCTGCAGCAGCGCCGCCGCGTCGGCCAGCCGTCCTTCGTTGGCATCACCCGAGGCCCGTGCCAACAGGTCGGACAACGCGTCGTCGCGTCCTTCCAGCGCCTGCATGCGGTCCGGCTGCACCGCCAGCACGCGCTGGTACAGTGGCAGCGCGCTGTCCGGCCCGTCGTCCAGGCTGCCAGCCAGGTGCGCGGCCTCCGCATCGCGCAGCAACTGCTCCACGCCGTCCTGCTCGCGGCTGCCATGCTGCAGCGCGCGCTCGATCTGCTCGATCTCGGCCGAAGGCGCCTGCAGTTGCCGTGCCAGCTCCAGCGACGTACGTGCCGCGGCCAACTGGCCGGCACCCATCTGCCGGCGTGCCTGCGCCAACGCCGCCTGGCCGGTCTGCACCAAGGCGTCCTGCACGTCGCGCCGGTCCGGGTCCAGGGCCGCCGCCGCGGCGAACAGTTCGCGGGCCCCATCACCATCCGGGGCGGTCAGCCGCCCCTGTGCCAGGGCACGGCGACCGTCATCGAGCAACTGCTGGATGCGTGTTTCCGGCCAGAACCAATCGGCCAACGGCTGTCGCAGCAGGGTCAACAGCAACGCCAACGCCGCCACGCCCAGGCCGATCGAGCGCCACGCACGCGGACTGTTCCAGCCACGCGCGACCCACCAACGGCCATACAGCCGCAGCGTGTCGCCGAGCGTTTCCAGTCCCTGCCTGCAGCGGTGCCGCCAATTCTCCATGCGTTCCAGCATACCTGTCGGGGCATGACGGCCATCCTGCCGTGCCCTGCCGTGTTTCCCCGTGAGGCGCGCACCTGCCCGCTGCCGGACAGGGCGCGCGGCATCATCCCAAGCGGCGCACGTCGTCCACGCCCGGCAGTGCATCCAGCTTGCCCAGCAAGGTGGAGAGCTGGCCGTAGTCGCTGACCTTAAGGCGCAGGCGCAACTGCACCCGGCCACTTTCGCGCAGGTTGTCGCTGTTGATCTCGGTGACGTAGGCGTCTTCCTGGGCGATCAGGTTGGTGATGTCCTTGAGCAGCCAGCGCCGGTCGACCGCACGCACCATCACGTCCACCTCGTAGCCGGAGCCGGTGCGCCCCCACTCCACCGGCAGCACCCGCTCCGGGTGCGCGGCGGCAAGCCGGGCCAGCGCGACGCAGTCGGCCCGGTGCACGGTGACGCCGCGGGTGCGGGTGATGTAGCCCTGGATCGGTTCGCCGGCCACCGGCTGGCAGCAGCGCGCCAGCTGCACCAGCAGGTTGCCCACGCCCTGCACGGTGAAATCGGACTTGCCGGTGCTGCCGCGTCGCGCGGTGGGACGCGGCAACGGCGGCGGCGCGGCCGGTGCCTGCGCCGCTTTCTCCGCTTCCAGCAGCGCGCGGCTGACCTGGTTGGGGCCGGTGTCGCCGAGCGCGACCTGGATGTACAGGTCATCCACGCTCTCGGCGTGGAAGCGCCGCACCACGGTCGCCAGGTCGGCCTGCTGCAGGCCGAGCCGCTTGAGTTCGCGGTCCAGCAGGTCGCGGCCGGCCTGCACGTTGCGCGCACGGTCCAGCTTGTGGAACCACGAGCGCACCTTCTCGCGCGAGCGGTTGCTGGCCAGGAAGCCGTTGGCCGGCAACAGCCAGTCGCGACGGGGATCGGCCTCCTTGCCGGTCAGGATCTCGACCCGATCGCCACTGCGCAGGTGGTAGGTCAACGGCACGATGCGGCCGTTGATCTTCGCCCCGCGGCAACGGTGCCCGACCATCGTGTGCACGTGGTAGGCGAAGTCCAGCGGCGTCGCCCCGGCCGGCAGGTCCATCACCTCGCCCTTGGGGCTCAGTGCGTAGACGCGGTCCTCGACCAGTTCGGCATCCAGCGCGCCGGCCAGGTCCTCCGGCGCGGCCGGGTCCTGGGCCTGCTCCAGCAGCTGGCGCATCCAGGTGATCTTGCGGTCGAACGCCTTCTCCGCGCCCTTGCCGCCCTCCTTGTACTTCCAGTGCGCGGCCACGCCCAGTTCGGCCTGGGCATGCATTTCATGGGTACGGATCTGGACTTCGATCGTGCGCCCCTCCGGACCGATCACCGCGGTATGCAGCGAGCGGTAGTCGTTGGCCTTGGGCCGGGCGATGTAGTCGTCGAACTCGCTGGGGATGGGCGTCCACAGCGCATGCACCACGCCCAGCGTGGCGTAGCAGGCGGCCACGTCGTCGACCATCACCCGCACCGCGCGCAGGTCGTAGAGCTGCTCGAAGGCCAGGTGCTTCTTCTGCATCTTCCGCCAGATGCTGTAGATGTGCTTCGGGCGGCCACTGACCTCGGCGGGGATGCCCTGTTCGGCCAGGGCACCGGACAGCTTGCGCTTCACCGCCTCGACGTAGCGCTCGCGCGCGATGCGCGTCTCGTCCACTTCGCGGGCGATGTGGCGGTAGGTTTCCGGGTCCAGGAAGCGGAACGCCAGGTCTTCCAGTTCCCACTTCAACTGCCAGATGCCCAACCGGTTGGCCAGCGGCGCATGGATGTCGCGGGTCAGCTGGGCCAGTGCGCGGCGCTGTTCGTCGGTCAGCTTGTCGGCCGCGCGCATGCAGGCCAGCTGCCGCGACAGCAGGATCGGCACCACGCGCAGGTCGTGGATGATCGACAGCAGCAGGCGGCGCAGGCCCTCGGAGTTGCGCCCGGCGTCGCGCCCGGCATGCAGCGCCCACACCTGGTCGGCGGCGTCCTGGCCATCAAGCAGGCCGGCGACCGCCGCGGCCATGCCGCCCAGCGGCAACTCGGCCACCCGCACGCGCAGGCCCGGCAGGTCGAACAGCAGCGCGGCGATGATCACGCTCTCGTCGGCGGACAGCAGCGCCAGGGAATCCAGGGTGTCGGCCAACACCGGCCAGGGCAGGCGCGGCGCGTGCGCCACGTCGGGCTGCTGCCAGCACGACAACAGGGCCTGCCGCAGCGGTTCGGACAGGGCGCGGGTGGAAGGACGCTGCAGCAGCGTATCCAGGCCAGGGGAGGAAGAACGGTTCACAGCAGTCAATTGCAGGTGGATGCCCCTACACTAGCGCCCAACTGCCGCCGGGAACAACGTTCATGAAGCTGCCTCGCCTTGCCGTCCTCGCCGCCTTCACCGCACTTTCACTGTCGCCGCTGCTGCCGGCCCATGCCCAGCGCGTGGTCCATGGCGACCTGCAGCAGCAGATGTCGCCCGCCGAGTTCAAGGCCGCCGGCCTGGACAAGCTCAATGCCGAGGAGCTGGCGGCATTGAACAACTGGTTGCAGGGCAAGGTGGAACAGGCCGCCAGCGTTGCCAGCGCCGCGGTGGAACAGGCCCGCGAGGAAGGCCGCCAGGAAGTGATCGTGAAGAACCGCGGCTTCTTCGATTTCGGTAGCCGCGACCCGATCGTGGCCAAGCTGGAAGGCGAATTCCGTGGCTTCGGCAAGGGCCGCCAGTACACCCTCGACAACGGCCAGGTCTGGGAGCAGACCGACGAGGCCAGCGTCTCCGGCGTACGCCGTGACATGCCCACGGTGGAGATCACCCCCGGGCTGATGAACGTCTGGTACCTGCGCGTGGAAGGTCTGAACACCCGCGCCAAGGTCCGCCGGACCAAGTGACCGACGCCGCGGCACCGCCCCTCCCAGCGACCCCACCTGCCATGCCCAACACGATCCTGCTGCCCCTGTTGCTGTTGCTGTTGCTTCCTGCCGGCGCGCATGCGCAGGTCTACAAATGCAAGGGCAAATCGGGGGAGACGATGTACTCCGAGCATCCCTGCGACGCCCGCGCCGAGCCGATGAAGCTGCGCGAGGACCGCCTCGCGTCGACGGCTGCCGGCACCGGTACCGAGCCATCCGGCCAGCCCCCGACGGAGGCCGCGCCGGCGGCGACCGCCGATACCGGCACCAGCGCCGATGGGGAGGCCAACCGCGCCGCCGAACGTGCCTGCATCGCCACGGCCACGGCATCGATCTACGGTTCGTCCAACGACCGCGTCGGCACCCTGCAGCAGCAGATGGCCATGCTCAACGACCAGCTGGCCGCGGCCACCACCGCCGAGCGCAGCCAGGCCCTGCGCGGGCGCATGGCCACGTTCCGCCAGGCCATCACCCGCGAACACGCCAACGCACAGAGCCAACTCAACACCGCGCGCCGCGCCTGCGCCGAGCAGCACCGCCCGGCGGCGGTGCCGGCCCGCTGAGGGGTCAGCCGCGCAACGCGGCGACCCGCTGCGCCAGCTTCTTGGCGGAGATCCCCGAGCGGAAGCCCAGTTCCTGCGCGAACAGCGATACCCGCAGCTCCTCGATGTCCCAGCGCAACGCCGCCCATTCGGCACGCGCGGCGCGGCCCTGCAACCGCGCCTCATCCAGCGCGTCGACGAACGGCTTGAGCTCCAGCATGCGCGCCTGGTCACGCGGCGGGTCACGCTTGGCGCGTTCGGCGCGCAGCAGCATGGCCTTGAGGTAACGCGGGAACTGGGCCAGCGCATCGGCCGGCGTTTCGCGCAGGAAGCCGGCATGCACCAGCCCTGCCAACTGCGCCTCCATGTCGTCCAGGTTGCCGCGCGCCCAGCCCATCAGCGGTGCTTCCAGCTGTGGCTTGAGCTCACCGACCAGGCCCAGGATGGTCTCGGCCAGCTTGAGCCGTGTCATCGCCTCGCCGAACAACTGCTTGCCGGCCTCGCTGCGGCGCTGCTCGAACGCCTCCGGTGTGCGGATCCCGGCCAGGCCATCGGCCAGTACCGCGTTCATCGCCGCATCCACCAGGTCGCCGCGCAGGCGCTCCTGCGACTCGATGGCCGCGTACAACAGGCCGGTCTTGGGCGAGACCGGCAATTGCTTGCGGGCCTGCTTGACCTTGTCGGCCAGGCCGATTTCCAGCAGCCGGCGTACACCCAGCGGATGCGCCAGCGCCGCCTCGTTGCGGTCGGCGAAGATGCGCAGCGCGGCGGCATCACCGGTGTCCACCAACGCCGGATAGGCGGGCACGCCGGCCTCGCCCGGGACCTGTTCGGGGATGGCCGTGGCGGGGAACTCGCGTAGTCCCTCGGCCGCCAGCGCCTGCCCGGCACGCGCGGCAAAGGCATTGCCGGCACGTTCGCCGAAGCGCGCACGCAGCGCCTCCAGGTCGCGCGACATGGCCAGCAGCCTGGCTCCCTTCCCGTTCGCCGAGACCTCCTTGCCCGGTGCATTGCCCCCGCCCGGTTCAGCGCCGCGCGACGGCGCCGCCTCGAACAGGCGCAGGTTCATCCGCAAGTGCGGCTCCAGGGCATCCACCTCGAAATCGGTGGCCGCCACCGTCGCCCCGGTGGTCTTGCTCAGGAAGCGCGCCAGCTCGCCACGGATGTCATCGGCCGAAGGCTGTGGCCAGGCCTCGAAGAAGGCCCGGCCGAAGTCCGGCGCCGGCACGTAGTTGCGGCGCATCGCCTTGGGCAAGGCACGGATCATGGCACTGGCCTTGTCGGCGACGAAGCCCGGTGCCAGCCACGACAGCCGCGCCGGGTCCAGCGCATTGAGCAGGTGCAATGGCACGTCCAGGGTCACGCCGTCATCCTCGGCACCGGGCTCGAAGCGGTAATGCATCGCCAGCCGTGCGTCGCCCAGCGCGAAGTACTTCGGGTAGCGGTCTTCCTCGCTGCCTTCGCCCGGCAGCAGGTCGGTCAACGACCACTGCAGCGTGCGACGCTGCTCCGGCGGCAACGCCTGCCACCAGCCGTCGAGCAGGCTGGCCGAGTGGATATGCGACGGCACCCGGTCCAGGTACCAGCGTGCCTGCCAGTCCTCGTCGGCGACGATGCCGGCACGGCGCAGCTTGGCTTCTTCCTCGCGCGCCTGCTCCAGCACCTTCTGGTTGGCGGCGACGAAGCCGGCGCGCGTGTTGATCTCGCCGGTCACCAGCGCCTGCCGCACGAAGATGTCGTGCGCCTCGCCCGGGTTGATCTTGCCGTAATGCACGGGCTTCTTCGGTGCCAGCACCAGGCCGAACAGGCTGATCTGCTCCGACGCCAGCACCTGTCCCTGCGCGCGCGACCAATGCGGATCGAAGTGCTTGCGCGCCAGCAGGTGGGGAATCTCGGCGATCACCCAGTCCGGCTCGATCGACGCATTGGTCAGGCCCCACACGCGCTGGGTGTCGAGCAGCGTGGCACTGAGCACCCACGGCGGCGGCCGCTTGGCCAGCGCCGACCCCGGGAACAGGTGGAAACGGCGCTGTCGTGGCGCCTGGAAATCGCCCTTGTCGGTGCGATGCCCGACCTGGGTCGGCAGGCCGGCCAGGATCGCGCGGTGCAGGGCTTGGTAGGCCGCCACGCGCACCTTCTCGGGGATGCTGGCACCCGGGTCCGGCGACGCGACGTTCACCTTGCCCTGCGGCCCGGCACTGCCCTTGCCGGCAATGACCGGCGTCGATGTGCCTTCGCGCGCCAGCCGGGCAGCCTTGTGCAGCTCACCACGGGTAGCCTTGCGCTTGGCCTCGGCATCGCCGCCGGCCGGCACCGCGACCGGTGCGGCCAGCAGCGCCCTGCCAAAGGCATCGCCCTCGTTGACCGACCAACCGAGCTCCTCGCACAGCAGGCGCAGTTGGCGGTGCAGCTCGCGCCATTCGCGCATGCGCAGGAAGCCCAGGAAATGCCGTCCGCACCAGTCGCGCAGCTTGGACTGGGTGAGATCTTCATGTGCGATGCGATAGGCCTCCCACAGGCGCAGGATGCCGATGAACTCCGAACGGCCGTCGGCGAACTGCGCATGCGCGTTGTCGGCCGCCTCGCGGGCTTCCGGCGGACGCTCGCGCGGGTCCTGGATGCCCAGGAAGGCGGCGATCACCAGCATCTCGCGCAGGCAACCGCCCTTCTGTGCGGCCACCAGCATGCGCGCCAGCTTCACATCCACCGGCAGGCGGGCCATCTGCCGGCCAATCGCGGTCAGCTTGCGCTCCGCATCGATGGCGCCCAGCTCGGCCAGCTGTTGCCAGCCGTCGGCCACCGCGCGCTCGTCGGGGGCTTCCAGGAACGGGAATTCATCGATCTGACCCAGACCCAGCTGCAACATGCGCAGGATCACGCCGGCCAGCGAGGAGCGCCGGATCTCCGGATCGGTGAACTCCGCGCGCGACTGGAAATCGGCTTCGGAATACAGCCGGTAACAGATGCCCTCGGAGATACGGCCGCAGCGGCCCTTGCGCTGGTTGGCGCTGGCCTGCGACACCGGCTCGATGTGCAGGCGGTCCAGCTTCTGGCGCGGGCTGTAACGCTTGACGCGGGCAAGGCCGGGGTCGATCACGTAGCGGATGCGCGGCACCGTCAGCGAGGTCTCGGCCACGTTGGTGGTCAGCACGATGCGGCGCTTCGGGCCCGGGTTGAACACCCGGTCCTGGTCCTTGGCCGAGAGCCGCGCATACAGCGGCAGCACTTCGGTCTCGCGGTACTTGCGGCGCTCCAGCGCCTGGTGCGCGTCACGGATCTCGCGCTCGCCGGGCAGGAACACCAGCACGTCGCCACGCGCGTCGCTGCGGGTGATCTCGTCCACCGCCGCGACGATGGCATCGTTGACCGACACCGGGTCCGAATCCGCGTCCTCACGGCGGCCACGCGTGCCGGCCGGGCGCGTTTCCTCGCCGTTGGCCGCCACCTCGTCCAGCGCGCGGTAGCGCACTTCCACCGGGTAGGTCCGGCCCTCGACGTTGACCACCGGTGCATCGTCGAAGTGGCGCGAGAAACGCTCGGTGTCGATGGTGGCCGAGGTGACGATCAGCTTCAGGTCCGGGCGCTTGCACAGCAGCTGCTTCAGGTAGCCCAGCAGGAAATCGATGTTGAGGCTGCGTTCGTGCGCCTCGTCGATGATCAGCGTGTCGTAGCGCGACAGCCAGCGGTCGGAGGCGATCTCGGCCAGCAGGATGCCGTCGGTCATGAACTTGATGCGGCTGTCCTCACCGACCTTGTCGGTGAAGCGCACCTGGTAACCCACCACCGAACCCAGCTCGGTCTGCAGTTCCTCGGCCACGCGCGCGGCCACCGCCCGGGCGGCGATGCGGCGTGGCTGGGTGCAACCGATCATGCCAGCCTGGCCACGGCCGGCGGCCAGACACAGCTTCGGCAGCTGGGTGGTCTTGCCCGAACCGGTTTCACCGGCGATCACCACCACCTGGTGCGCGCGGATCAGCGCGGTGATCCGGTCGGCTTCACGCGCGATTGGCAGCGCATCGTCCATGGTGATGGAAACCGGCTGCGCGGCCCGCTGCCTGCGCTGCGCCTGCGAGCGCTCCAACAGCTGCAACAGCGCCTGCTCGGCGGCCGCATCGGCCGGCTTGCCCTGCCAGCGTGACCACAGGCCCAGCAGGCGGCCGCGGTCGCGGCTCATCGCCCCGTCAATGGCCTTGCGGGCGTCGCGCAGGCGGATGGCAGTCTGATTTTCGATAGCGCTCATCAATCGTTCAACGTGAAAACTTGAAATACCGGTACGGTTACCGGAGCGGTATTGTGAAGCCATTCAACCCGCCAAGGAGTAAAGCGTCATGGCCAAAACCAAGCACAGCAGCAAATCCGAAGCCGGCAAGAAGAAGCTCGCCGCGGCCGCACCGTCGGCCCCGGGGGTGGATATCGGGATCAAGGACAGCGATCGCAAGAAGGTGGCCGACGGCCTTTCACACTTCCTGGCCGATGCCTACACCCTGTACCTGAAGACCCACAACTTCCACTGGAACGTCACCGGGTCGATGTTCAACTCGCTGCACAACATGTTCATGGACCAGTACACCGAGCAATGGAACGCGTTGGACGAGATCGCCGAGCGCATCCGCGCGCTGGGCTTCAACGCACCCGGTTCCTACCGTGAATTCGTGACCCTGACCTCCATCGCCGAGGAGCCCGGCCTGACCGATGCCCCGGATTGGCGCGAAATGGTCCAGCAGCTGGTCTCCGGCAACGAAGCGGTCTGCCGCACCGCGCGCAAGGTACTGGAACAGGCCGGCAAGGCCAATGACGCACCCAGCGAGGACCTGCTGACCCAGCGCCTGCAGATCCACGAAAAGTACGCCTGGATGCTGCGTTCACTGCTGCAGTAAGCGTTGCAGGGCTGCCTCCCCTCGCGTGGACGAGGCAGGTTCGAGCCGGGGAAGCAGCGCTTACCCCATCCCGGCCCTCCCCTTCGCTGCGCGAAAGGGAGGGGGAAGAGCGGGTTCGCTGCGTTCGGCGATTTCGCTGGCTTCTGCCAGGTTGCGTGAACACCCCCTCCCTTTCGCGCAGCGAAGGGGAGGACCGGGGTGGGGTGCTGCCTGCGCACCGCCGCCAACCGCCCTACGCGCCCCGGCATCGTCTCCCCTGCGCGAAAGCCGCATAACCGACACCCGGCCAGTCCTCGCCAGCAGGTAAACTAGCGCGATGCCCCAAAGTCACGCGCAAGAACTGCTTTCCAGCGTTTTCGGTTACGACAGTTTCCGCGGCGACCAGCAGGCCATCGTCGAACATGTTGCCAGCGGCAATGACGCGCTGGTGCTGATGCCCACCGGCGGCGGCAAATCCCTCTGTTACCAGATCCCGGCATTGCTGCGTGATGGCTGCGGCATCGTCATTTCACCCCTGATCGCGCTGATGCAGGACCAGGTGGAAGCGCTGCGCCAGGCCGGCGTGCGTGCCGAGTTCCTGAACTCCACGCTGGATGCAGAGACGGCCGCACGGGTCGAGCGCGAACTGCTCGACGGCGAGCTGGAGCTGCTCTACGTCGCCCCCGAACGGCTGCTCACCGGCCGCTTCCTGTCGCTGCTGGGGCGCAGCCGGGTCGCCCTGTTCGCCATCGACGAGGCCCATTGCGTGTCGCAATGGGGCCATGACTTCCGCCCGGAATACCGGCAGCTGACCGTGCTGCACGAGCGTTGGCCGCAGGTGCCGCGCATCGCGCTGACCGCCACCGCTGACCCGCCGACCCAGCGCGAGATCGCCGAACGCCTGGACCTGGCGCAGGCGCGCCACTTCGTCAGTTCCTTCGACCGTCCCAACATCCGCTACACCGTGGTGCAGAAGGACAACGCCAAGCGCCAGCTGCTGGATTTCCTGAAGGCGCACCGCGGCGAAGCCGGCATCGTCTACTGCATGTCCCGGCGCAAGGTCGAGGAAACCGCGCAGTTCCTGTGCAACGAAGGCCTGCAGGCCCTGCCCTACCACGCCGGCATGCCGGCGGAAGTGCGTGCGGCCAACCAGCGCCGCTTCCTGCACGAGGACGGCATCGTGATGTGCGCCACCATCGCCTTCGGCATGGGCATCGACAAGCCGGACGTGCGCTTCGTCGCGCATACCGACCTGCCCAAGTCGATGGAAGGCTATTACCAGGAGACCGGCCGCGCCGGCCGTGACGGTGAGGCCGCCGAGGCGTGGCTGTGCTACGGGCTCGGCGACGTGGTACTGCTCAAGCAGATGATCGAGCAATCCGAGGCCAGCGAGGAGCGCAAGCAGCTCGAGCGCGCCAAGCTCGACCACCTGCTCGGCTACTGCGAATCCATGCAGTGCCGCCGCCAGGTGCTGCTGGCCGGTTTCGGCGAGACCTACCCCAAGCCCTGCGGCAACTGCGACAACTGCCTGACCCCGCCGGCTGCATGGGATGCCACCGTGCCGGCGCAGAAGGCATTGAGCTGCGTGTACCGCAGCGGCCAGCGCTTCGGCGTGGGCCACCTGATCGACATCCTGCGCGGCAGCGACAACGAGCGCATGCGCCAGCTCGGCCACGACAAGCTCAGCACCTACGGGATCGGCAGCGACCTGGATGCGCGCAGCTGGCGCAGCGTGTTCCGCCAGCTGGTCGCGGCCAGCCTGCTGGAAGTCGACCCGGAGGCGCACGGCGGGCTGCGCCTGACCGACGCCAGCCGCGACGTGCTCAAGGGCCGTCGCCAGCTGATGATGCGCCGTGAGAGCCCGGTGGCGCGCGAACGCGAACGTGGCGGCCAGCGCAGCGGCCTGCCGGTGCAGGCCGGGGACCTGGCCCTGTTCAATGCCCTGCGCGGGCTGCGCGCGGAACTGGCGCGCGAGCAGAACGTGCCGGCCTTCGTCATCTTCCACGACAGCACGCTGCGCAACATCGCCGAGCAACGGCCGACCAGCATCGACGCGCTGGGCCGGGTCGGCGGCATCGGTGGCAGCAAGCTGGCCCGTTATGGCCAGCGGTTGGTGGACATCGTGCGCGAGCAGGGCTGAGCCGTCAGCCGCGTCCACCGCGGGCCAGCAACAGCAGCCCTTCGACCTTGCGCCGGTCCGGCGAACCATCGACCTGCATGCGGCTCAGCACCGGGGCCACCTTGTCCAGCTCGGCCAGCGCCTTGCCGGCATGGCCGAACTGCAGCTGCGTTTCCGCCAGTGCGATGCGGTTCTGCAGGGTCTCCATCTTGTCCTGGCCGTACACGCTGATCGACAGTCCCAACGCCGCGTCACGCAGGGCCAGCGCGGATTTCCCTTCACCGCGCCGCGCGGCCAGGTCCGCGCGCACCTGCAGCAACTGCAGCGACAGCGTCGGCGTTGCCTGCGCGCCAATGGGCTCCAGCAACGCGTTGGCCTGCTCCAGTTCGTTCTGGCGGACATGCCAGGCGATGCGGTACAGCCGCACTTCCTGCCGCCCGGGTGCATCGGCCGGCAGCGCGGCGGCCATCCCAAGGTCGGCGTGCTTGAGGTGGGTTCCGGCCGCTTCCATCCGCCCCTGCCGCATCAGCAACCGCCCCAGCCCGCTTTCGGCGCGCATCGTCACCGGCGCCTGCGCCCCGAGCTGGTCGCGGCGGATTTCCCAGGCGCGTTGATACATCTGCTCCGCCGCATCCAGGTCACCGCGCTGCTCGTGCAGGGTGCCGTAGTTGAACAATCCCATCGAGTAGCGCACCGACGCTTCGCCATCGATGATCGCGCTCAGCCGTTGCCGTGCCCGGAACTGCTCCTCGGCCGCGGTGAAGTTGCCCATGTCCTGGTACAGGTCGGCCAGGGCCTCGTGCTGCACCAGCACGAAGCTGTTCTCGGCGCCATACAGTGCGATGGCCTGCTGCATGCCGGCCTGCAGCAATGGCAGTGCCTGCGCGTAGTCGCCCTGCTCGCGCAAGATCTGCGCCAGCCGGGTTTCCGCGGCCAGCGCCAGGCTGGTGCGCCGGCCGTGCAGGCTGTCGATCACCTGCCGGAAGTGACGCGCGGCGTCCTGCGTGCGTCCCCAGCGCAGGTACATCAGGCCGGTGTTGTAGACCAGCTCGTGCAGCTGCGCCTCGTCATCGGTGCCGGACAGCCCCGCATAGGCCGCGCGCGCCTGCTTGAACGCCACCTCCGCACGGTCGAACAACTGCTGGTTGGTATAGGCCAACGCACGCGCCGCCAGCAGGCGTGCCTTCACTTCCGACGTCGCCGCGCCATCGACCAGCGCCAGGCCGCGCTCGGCCAGTTGCTGCCCCTTGGCACCGTCACCTTCACCCGTCTTCAGCGTGGACAGGCTGGCCAGCACCGACGCGGCATCCTCGCGGCGGTTCACATCCGTGCGCATGAACCCTTCGTACGCCCGCTGCAGCAACCGCTCCGCCTGCAGCGGCACCCCCGAGTTCTGGTAGGCCGCACCCAGCACCGCCTGCATCCGCGCACGCTCCACCGGCGCCTCGCGCAGCTCGTTGTCCACCTGCAATGCCGCACGATCCAGCAGCTGGCGTGCGGTCAGTTCCTCCTCCCCCCGCTCGGTGCGCAGGAACGGGTCGGCCGTCTCGAACACGCCCACCATGAACTTGCTGACCTGGCGGGCGACGGCTGCCTCCTCCTGCGCCTGCCGGCGTGTCTGCACCAGGCCGATCACGAACGCCAGCAGCAGCACCAGCAAGCCGCTGGCCGCTGCCACGCCCTGCCAGTTGCGGCGCAACGCCTTGCGCACGCGGTACAGGCGATCAGCACGACGGGCCTGCAGTGGCTGCTGTTCCAGGTAGCGACGCACATCGCCCATCAACGCCTCGGCGGTACGGTAGCGCTCGCCGACATCCAGCGCGCAGGCACGCCGGACGATGGCATCCAGGTCACCGCGCAGGCGCCGGCGCCACGGCAACTCCGCCGGCGCATGCTCGCTGGGCAATGGCACCGGCACGTCCACGTCACCGGGCTCGCGCAGGCAGGGCCGGGTCGATACCAGCTCCAGCAGCATCACGCCCAGGCTGTACACATCACCGGCGGCACCGACCATTTGCCCGCGGATCAACTCCGGGCTGGCATACGACGGCGTGCAATAGCCCGAATCCCGCTCCTGGCGCACCTCGCTGAGCATCCGCGCCAGGCCGAAATCCAGCAGCACCGGCTGCCCGTCGCCCTGCACCAGCACGTTGCTCGGCTTGAGGTCGCAATGCAGCACCAGCCGTTCGTGCGCGGACTGCACGATGCCGCAGATGTCCAGGAACAGCGCCAGCCGCGCAGGGAGGTCCAGTTGCTGTTCGCTGCACCATTGGTCCACCGGCTTGCCGTCGATGTACTCCATCACCAGGTACGGATGGCCATCGGGCGTGGTGCCGCCGTCGTACAGCCGCGCCACGTGCGCCAACTGCAGGTCGGCCAGCACCTGCCGCTCGATCGCCAGCCGCTCCACTTCCATGCCGCCGGGCAAGCCGTGCAGCAGCTTGATCGCGACCACCCGCTGGTACACGCCGTCGGCACGCTCGGCCTTGAACACCGTGCCCATGCCCCCCTGGGCGACGCGCTCGATCAGCCGCCACGGTCCCAGCCGGTCACCGATGCCGAACTCCGGGGCCATCGCCCGGGCCAGCGCGATGTCCAGGCGGTTGCTGACCCGGCTGAGCCCCACCGTCTGCGCACCCAGCAGCTGCAGCACCTCCTCCCGCACCTGCGGGTCATCGCAACGCTCGGCCAACGCGGCGGGCCACTGCTCACGCGGCAGCTCACACACCGCATCGAACAGTTCCCGTACCCGCTGCCAGTGCTCCTTCACCCTGCCCCCGGCGTGCGCGGTTTCAGCGCAGTTCCCGGTTCAACCACGCCCGCGCGAAACGCAGGTCGCGGTCCACCGTCGGCACCGAGACATCCAACACCAATGCGATCTCGTCCCGGCTCATGCCGCCGAAATAGGTCAGCTCGATGGTGCTGGCCGCACGCGGCTCCAGCTCGGCCAGTTTGTTCAGCGCCTGGTGCAGGGCCAGCACGTCATGGCCGATGGTGTCCTCATCGCTCATGTCCTGCGCATGCGAAAGCGTGAGCTGCTCGGCGTTGCCACCGCGCTTGTCGGCAGAGCGCGCGCGCAGGTGGTCGACCAGCACCGAGCGCATCTTCAGCGCGGCAATAGCGATGAAATGGGTACGGTCCTGGTAGTCGGCGTCGCTGCCAAGCAGGCGCATCAGTGACTCGTTGACCAGCGCGGCCGGTTGCAGCGTGCCGTTGGTCTGGTTGGACAGGCGGCTGCGCGCGATCTGCATCAGGTCCGCATACAGCGCCTGGAACAGGTGCTCACGCGCATCCAGGTCGCCTTCGCGCCAGCGATGCAGCAATAGCGTGATCTGTCTGTCCAAACGTGCCCCCGGGCCGCCATCGGTGTCGCCATCCGCCTGCCGTGGGCGCCGGATGCCAAGCCGCATGGTAGGCCGAGCGCCCATCCACTGCCAGCCATCGCCGGCATGGCGATGGCGCGCGTCGTCCCCCAGCGGCAGGTGAGGCCGGCATCCTGCGCTGTCCGTCGATGACCTTGGGCACCGTGAAACATGGCCATTGACAGCCCCTCGGGCAGACAGGAATCCTCGCCAGCTTGCGCCGAGCTGGCGCTTCAACGGCAAAACCACCATGGGCCAGGGAGTGATACAGGGAATGTTGGGACGAAACCTACTGATCGGGACGGCGCTGGCCGGATGCCTGCTGGCAGGCGCAGCACAGGCGCAGGGCTTTGAACCGCGCGCACACAAGGGGCCCCGGCACGGGGTGCCGAACGAGGTCGCGGTACTGGGTACCGCCCATCTGGCAGGGCTGCCGGACACGTTCGACCCCGCATCGCTCGCCGGCCTGCTCGACCGCTTGGCCAACTGGCAGCCACGGGCCATCGCCATCGAGGCCGTCTCGGGCCTGCAGTGCGACATGCTGAGCCGCCAGCCCTCCCGCTACGCGCTGACGATGCACGACTATTGCCCTGATGTCTCGGCCGCGGCCAAGGCCACCGGGCTCGACATACCGGCCGCGAACGCGGCGGCGGAAACCCTGCTGGCCACATGGCCCGCGCAGCCCACGGCAATGCAGCGCCGCCGCTTGGCGGCCACGTTCCTGGCTGCCGGCGAGCGCGATTCCGCGCTCGTCCAGTGGCTGCGGCTTCCCGCCGCCGAACGGCACGCCGGCGACGGCCTGGACGAGGAACTGGTGAACGCACTGGAAGCCCTGCGTGCCAGCCGCAATGAAAACACGGTCATTGCCGCCACACTCGCCGCACGCCTGGGCCACGAGCGGCTCTGGCCGATGGATGACCACAGTTCCGACCGCTACGGGCCCGATCCCAAGGCCTATGCGGCAGCCATCCGCAAGGCCTGGGACAACCCCGCCAACGCGCGCCGGTCGGCGATGTTCGGGGGCATCGAAGCGCAGATCGACACACCGGAAAAGGCGCTGGCGCTGTATCGCCACTACAACGGTCCGGAGATGGCGCCGATCGCCTTCGAGGGCGACTACGGCGCTGCCCTGGAGGAACCCTCGCCGCAAGGCTATGGCCGCCTCTACGTGACCTCGTGGGAAACCCGCAACCTGCGCATGGCGGCCAACATCCGCGACCTGATGGGACCGACGCCGGGCATGCGCACGCTGGTGATCGTCGGCGCCTCGCACAAGGCCTACCTGGACACCTACCTGGACCAGATGCACGACGTGCGCATCGTCGATGTGCCGACGCTGCTGAAGTAACCGCGCATCCAACGCCGCCTCACCGCCGGGATGGCGGACAGGTGGGCAGGTACCGAACGGAAAAGGCACCGCCATGCGGTGCCTTTTCCGTAACCCGAACGAATTCACCTGCCGAGCAGCGTTCATTCAGCGGCCCACAAAAAAGGGCTCCGGAATCTCCGGAACCCTTGGCAATGCTGGTGGGCCGTGAAGGATTCGAACCTTCGACCAAAAGATTAAAAGTCTTCTGCTCTACCGACTGAGCTAACGGCCCAAACAAAGACCCGGCCGTAGCCGGGGTGCGCATTCTAGCGCAAGAAGCAGCAAACCGGAAATCAGGCGTAGTGCGTGGGATCGGCCAGGCCGGCGGCGGCGAAGCCGTCCGCACGCAGGCGGCAGGCGTCGCAATGGCCGCAGGCTCGGCCGTTCATGTCGGCCTGGTAGCAGGACACGGTCAGCCCGAAGTCCACGCCCAGGCGCTGTCCTTCGGCGGCGATCTGCGCCTTGCTCAGGTACTGAAGCGGCGCGTGCACGACGATGCCCGCCCCTTCCACGCCGGCCTTGGTGGCCAGGTTGGCAAGCGCCTGGAAGGCGTCCACGAACTCGGGCCGGCAGTCCGGGTAGCCGGAGTAATCCACGGCGTTCACGCCGCAGAAGATGTCGTTGGCGCCCAGCACCTCGGCCCAGCCAAGCGCCAGCGACAGCATGATGGTGTTGCGCGCCGGCACGTAGGTCACCGGGATGCCGGCACCGCCGGCCTCGGGGACGTCGATGTCGTCGGTCAGCGCCGAACCGCCGATGCTGCGCAGGTCGACGTCGACCACCTTGTGCCCGGCCACGCCCAGCGCGGCCGAGACCCGCTTGGCCGCTTCCAGTTCCGAGGTATGCCGCTGGCCATAGCGCACGCTCAGCGCGTACACCTCGAAGCCCTGTTCCTTGGCGATGGCGACGACGGCGGCCGAGTCCATGCCGCCGGAAAGAAGCACGACTGCTTTCTTCTTCATGTGTTGATCCGGTTGGGGGAGGAATGCCAGCACGCTGTCCCGCGCCGGGGTTGAAGCCATGAACGACGTGCGGGCCTCAGCGCCCGGGCTCGTCGTTCCAGAGGATCTTGTGCAACTGCATCTGGAAACGCACCGGCAGGCGGTCGGCGACGATCCAGTCGGCCAGCTCGCGGGCGCTGACCTGCGACTTGCTGGGCGAGAAGAACACCGTGCAGCGCGCCGGCAGGCCATGCTCGGCCACCATCGCACGCGCCCATTCGTAGTCGCCGCGGCTGCAGATCACGAACTTGAGCTGGTCGCGCGCGGTCAGCAGCGGCAGGTTTTCCAGCCGGTTGCGCGCCACCTCGCCCGAATCCGGGGTCTTCAGGTCGACCACGCGCGACACCCGCGCATCCACCGCGGCGATGTCCAGCGCGCCGGAGGTTTCCAGCGAGACATCCAGCCCGGCGTCGCACAGCTTCTGCAGCAGGATCAGGCAGCGCTTCTGCGCCAGCGGCTCGCCGCCGGTCACGCAGACGTGGCGCACGCCCTGCTGGAGCACCTCGGCGACGATGGCGTCGATGTCCCACCACTCGCCGCCATGGAAGGCGTATTCGGTGTCGCAGTACAGGCAGCGCAGTGGGCAGCCGGTCAGGCGCACGAACACCGTCGGCCAGCCGGCGGTATCGGCTTCGCCCTGGAGGGACAGGAAGATTTCAGTGATCTTCAATCGCGGCAACGGCGACTGCACGATCTCGCTGGGGACAGCGGCGGCGGGAGAATTCATGGCTGCTCAACCGCCCCGCGATGACGCGGTGGCGGCTCCAATCAACGCAGTTGCTGGCCGAGCCGGATCGACTGCAGACGATCCTGGGCGGTGCGGGCCGCATCACTGCCGGGAAAACGGGAAATCACCTGCTCCAGCGTCTGCTGCGCCTGGGCGGCATTTCCCTGACCGTATTGCGAAAGACCCAGCTTCAGCAGGCCACCGGCGGCCTTGTCGTGGGTCGGATAGCGGGCCACGAGATCATTGAACTCGGACTCGGCCATCTTGAAATTGCGGGTGGCGTAATAGCTCTCGCCCAGCCAGTACAGCGCGTTGGGCGTGTAGGCCGCATTCGGGTACAGCTCCAGGAAGCTCTGGAACAGCTGCGCCGAATCGTCGTAGTTGCCGGCCTTCAGGGCATCGAATGCCACGTTGTAGGCGGCGCGCTCATCGCCTGCAGCCGCCAGGCTGCTGGCATCGCCGCGCACGGTCGGCGCACGTTCGCCGCCGGTTGCCGCTGCCGGTTTGGTGACCGGAGCGGCCGGGACTGCCGAGACCGGCTCCGCACCCGTGGCCGCCGGTGCACCGCCCTCAAGGCGGTTCAACCGACCATCGAGGTCGAGGTACTGGTCGCGGTTGCGCTGCTTCAGCTGTTCGTTCTCGTGCTGGAGCTGCTCGATCGTGCCCTGCAGTGCCTGCATCTCCGTGCGGAGCTGCTGCAGCTGGTTGAGCATGTCGGTGTTGGCCTGGCTGTTGTTGACCTGCTGCTCGAGCACGCCGACGCGGTCAGCCAGACTTGCACGCTGCGCGTACGCGGGCGCGGCAGCCACGAGGGCTGCCGCAACCGCGAGCATCAGTCGATTGATGCCGATACGCATCGATTACTGCGCGGTGTAGACGATTTCAACGCGACGGTTCTGCGACCAGCAGGACTCGTTCGACTCGGTGCAGACCGGACGCTCTTCACCGTAGGACACGACGGTCAGCTGCGAAGCCGAGCCACCGTTGGCCTGCAGCGCCGAGTTGACGGCGTTGCCACGACGCTCACCCAGGGCCTGGTTGTAGGCGCGGCTGCCGCGTTCGTCGGTGTTGCCCTGCAGGGTGATGCGCGAGGACGGACGGTCACGCAGGTACTTGGCGTGGCAAGCCATGATCTGCTGGAACTCCGACTTCACTTCTTCCTTGTCCAGGTCGAAGTAGACAACGCGCTGACGCAGGCAGGCATCGGTGTCCAGATCGCCCGGGCCGTACAGGCCGGAGGTGGACGGAGCGGTCGGCTGGGTCACACCCGCGCCGTTGTCGACCGGCGGAGCCGGCTGTTCCTTGACCTTCTTCGAGCAGCCGGCAAGCGCGGCTACGGACAGCAGCGAAACGAGCAAAACGCGAGTGGACTTGTTCATGGCGATACCTGGAGGCTCCTGGGCCAATGTTGGGTTTAATGCGAGTGGGATATTAACATTTTATCAACGGGCGGTGCGGTATGGCCCCCAAGCCGGCTCACGAACATCACCGTCGGCCAGGACCAGCCGCTGGCGGACGCGGCCGTCAGCGGACACCTCGTACAGAACACCTCGGCCACCCTCACGGGCGGCGTACAGCACCATGCTCGCGTTGGGCGCGAAGCTGGGAGATTCATCCAGCGAGCCCACCGACAGCGTGCTCCAGCGCGCAGCGCCCAGGCTGCTGTCCATCAGGGCGATCTTGTAGCTGCTGCCACTGCCCTGGGCGGTGACGATCTTCTTGCCATCGTAGGACACGCTGGCCTTGGCGTTGTAGTTGCCCTGGAAGGTCACGCGGCTGGCGCTGCCGCCACTGGCCGAGACCTGGTAGATCTGCGGGCGGCCACCACGGTCGGAAGTGAAGTAGACCGAGCTGCCGTCGGCCGCCCAGGTCGGCTCGGTGTCGATGCCGAAATGGTTGGTGAGCTGGGTCAGCTGCTTGCTGCCCAGGTCCATCACGTAGATCTCCGGGTTGCCGCTGCGCGACAGCGACAGCGCCAGACGGCGGCCATCGGGGGAGAACGACGGGGCGCTGTTGATGCCGCGGAAGCTGGTCAGCAGCTCACGCGCACCGGTGGCGATGTCCTGCACGTAGATCGAGGAGTTGCCGCGCTCGAAGCTCACGTAGGCCAGCTTGCGGCCGTCCGGGCTCCAGCTCGGCGACAGCAGCGGCTCGGCCGAACGCACGATGGTCTGCGGGTTGAAGCCGTCCGAGTCGGCCACCATCAGCGCGTAGCGCATGTTCGCGCCGCTGCCGCTGGCGGTGATGTAGGCGATGCGGGTCCAGAACGCGCCGCGCACGCCGGTGATCTTCTCGTAGATGGCGTCGGCCATCTGGTGGGCGACGTCGCGCATGGCATTAGAACGGGCGGTCATCGCCAGGCCGAGCGTGCGCTCGCCCTTGGCCACGTCGAACAGCTCGTACTCCACGCGGTAGGCACCGGCGCCGGCGTCCAGCACGCGGCCGACCACCAGGTAGTCCTGCTTGAGCGCGCGCCAGGTCGGGTACTGGACTTCGCTGCCGCGGGTCGGGTGCTCCACGATCTGCGCCTCCGGCAGGCTGCGGAACTGGCCGGAGCGGTCCAGGTCGGCGCGCACCACGGCCGCGACGTCGGTCGACGGCGCGCCGGCCGTGCCCTGGTACGGCATCGGCACCACGGTGATCGGCGTGGCCGACGGATTGCCGCCGACGATATTGATTTCCAGTGCCCCCTGCTGGGCCATTGCCACGAACGGCAACAACAGGACAGTAAGGGCGACCAGCCAGCGTGAGGGTTTCTTCATGAGGCGCTCAGCAGTACGGAAAGGCAGGAGGGATAGCAGCAAGCGGATGAACAGTTTCGCAATCATTAACGAAGATAGTGTGAAGCGCCCTTGAATCTGAATGGCATGACGGTTTCATCCGAAATCATGCCCGGAAACAACGGGCGCGCACGTTCGTCGCGCTCAGTCCTGTGCGGTGAAGGTGAACATCAGCTCACGCCGGAACACCGACTCGAAACCACGGAACGGGAGCGGCTGGGCGCGCAGCACGGCACGCTCGATCGAGTCGCGCGCGGCCGCATCCATCGAGCAACCCGACTGTACCTGGGCACTGACCACCTCCCCGCCCGGCAGCTGCCGGATCAGGATGCGGCAGCGGGTACCGTTGGGCACGTTGTCCGGCTTGTTCCATTGGGTGACGACGGCCTGCTGGATGGCGGCGGCGTACTTGGCGGTCAGGTCATCGCTGGTGCCGCCCTGCCCCGGCGTCGCCGGCGTCTGGCCGCCGGTGTTGCTGGAGGCCGCCGGCGCACTGGTAGCGGCGCGGGCACGGGCATCGGCCACCTGGCGCAGGCGCTGTTCGGCCTGCCGGGCCTCGCGCTCGGCCTGCTCGCGCCGGCGCCGCAACTCGGCGATCTTCTGCTGGCGCTCCTGCTCGGCCTGGGTCTCGTTGGCGCGGCGCTGCTCGTCGGCCAGCTTCTTCTGGCGGTCGGCCTCTTCCTGCTGGCGGGCCAGGCGCGCCTTCTGCTCGGCCTCTTCCACGCGCTTGCGCTCGGTCAGGTCGATCTGTTCCTGGCGACGCTTGGCTTCCTGCTCCTGACGGGCCTTTTCTTCGGAGATGGCCAGCGCGCTGACCCGCTCCTGGTCCACCTTGTCAGGCTGGGCCACGCGCTCCTGCGCATTGTGCTGCTGCGGGCTGAGCGCATCCTGCGGCCGGGGCTCGGGAAGCGGCTGCGGCGGGGTCACGGTGTCTTCCGGCACCGGCTCCGGGGGCACTTCCTCGACCGGCTCGGGCAGGTCGGGCAGCTTTTCCGAGGCGCGCAGCGCCTGCCGAGCGGCGGTGGCCTCGGCGGCGGACAGCTCCAGGCTGGCTTCCACCGCCGGATCCCCGGCGGCAGCCTCGGTGTCGCGCGAGGGCGACCACAGCCAGGCGACGATGAACACCGCCGCCACCAGCAGGTGGACCAGCAGCGCCAGCGCGACCGCCCGGCCCCAGTCGTCGCGGTGATCGTGCGGCGGTGGCAGTGCGTCAGCGTGCATCGGTCGCCAGACCCACCTTCTCGATCTTCGCGGCCTTGATCACGTCCATCGCGGCCACGACCTTTTCATAGGCCACGGTCTTGTCGGCGGCCACGATCACGCGCAGGTTCTTGTCCTGCGAGGCCAGCGCGCCGAGCTGTGCCTGCAGCGCACCACTGTCCATCGCCTGCGGCTCCTTGGCCTCGGGCAGCTTGAGGCTGAGCTGGCCGTCGGCACGGACCGAGACGATCACCGGGTCCTGCTTGCTTTCCAGTGCCTTGGCGGTGGAACTGGGCAGGTCGACTTCGAAACTGAGCGTCAGCAGCGGCGCGGTCACCATGAAGATGATCAGCAGCACGAGCATCACGTCGATGTACGGCACGACGTTGATCTCGGACTTGAGCTTGCGGCGCTTGCGGCGGGGAATGGCGGCAGTCATGTATGGGTGCTCCTGCGGGTCAGAGTGAAGTGCGGGCGCACTTACTCGTCACCGCCGGCCTGGCGCTGCAGGATCGAGCTGAACTCTTCGGCGAAGGTTTCATAACGCACCGACAGCCGTTCGACGCGGGTGGTGAAGCGGTTGTAGGCCCACACCGCCGGGATCGCCACGAACAGGCCGATGGCGGTGGCGAACAGCGCTTCGGAGATGCCCGGGGCGACCGAGGCGATGCCGGCCTGCTCACCGCTGCTGATCATGTCGTGCATGGTCACCATGATGCCGAACACCGTGCCGACCAGGCCCACGTACGGGGCGGTCGAGCCGATGTTGGCGAGCAGTTCCAGGTTGCGTTCCAGGCCGTCCACTTCGCGGGCGAAGGTGGTGCGCATGGCGCGCTGGGCGCCTTCCAGCTGGGTGCGGCCGTCCAGGCCACGGCGGCCGTGCAGGCGGGTGTACTCGCGGAAGCCGGATTCGAAGATCGACTCCAGGCCGTCCACCTGGCGGTTGCGGTCGGTGGCCGAGGCATACAGCTTGCCCAGGTCGGCGCCGGACCAGAAACGGTTCTCGAAATCGTCGGCCGAGCGGTCGGCTGCCTTGAACACGCGCGCCTTGCGGAAAATGATCACCCAGCTGATGAACGAGCCGGCCAGCAGCAGCAACACGATCAGCTTGACCGGGATGCTGGCCTTGATCATCAGGTCCAGGTAATTGATGCCACCGCCATGGCTGGCCTGTGCCACGGTCTGCGCGGCAGCGGCACTTACATCGGCCGGCAACGCCTCGGTCACGGTGGCCTGCAGGGCCAGAAGCAAAGCGATCATCCGATCTTCCTCAGTCTTACTTACGCGTGTTTGGTTTGTAGGGGGTGGAGCGTTGCGTACAGCGTGTCATCAATGGCTTGTGGCTTGAAATCGCGGGCGCCAACCGCTGCCAGGCGGACCTGCGAGGTGACCAGCACCTCCTCGCCCCGCATCACCGACTGTTCCATCAGCAGGCTGGCCCGACGGCATTGCACCAGTTCCACCGTGACGGACAGGGCATCGTCAAGCTTGGCCGGCTTGAGGAAATCCAGCGTCATGGCGCGGACCACGAACACCTGGCCGTCACCGCTGCGCATGGCTTCCTGGCCGTAGCCCAGGGCGCGCATCCATTCGGTGCGTGCCCGTTCCATGAAGGCCACGTAGCGGGCGTGGTACACCACGCCACCGGCGTCGGTATCTTCCCAGTAAATGCGTGTCGGCCAACTGAACCGGGCCTCACTCATCGGATTGCTCCGCGAACAGGTCAGCCGGCGCGGCCTTCGGCTTGAGCCCCATGTGCCGGTACGCCTTGTGCGTGGCCATGCGGCCGCGCGCGGTGCGCACCAGGAAGCCCTGCTGGATCAGGTAGGGCTCGACCACGTCCTCCAGCGTGCCCCGCTCCTCGGACAACGCCGCGGCCAACGACTCGATGCCGACCGGGCCACCGTCGAAGTACTCCACCATGGTGCGCAGCAGGCGCCGGTCGAGCTCGTCGAAGCCTTCCGGGTCGACCTTGAGCATCTGCATCGCGGCCTGTGCCACGGCATGGTCGATGTGGCCGTCGGCCTTGACCTGGGCATAGTCGCGCACGCGTCGCAGCAGGCGGTTGGCGATGCGCGGGGTGCCGCGCGAGCGGCGGGCGATCTCACCGGCGCCTTCGGCGTCGCAGTCGATGCCCAGGATGCCGGCCGAACGCCGCACGATGCGGGTCAGCTCCTCGGCCGAGTAGAACTCCAGCCGTTGCACGATGCCGAAGCGGTCGCGCAGCGGCGCGGTCAGCAGGCCGGCGCGGGTGGTGGCGCCGATCAGGGTGAACGGCGGCAGGTCGAGCTTGATCGAGCGGGCCGCGGGGCCTTCGCCGATCATGATGTCGATCTGGAAATCCTCCATCGCCGGGTACAGCACTTCCTCGACCACGGGCGAGAGGCGGTGGATCTCGTCGATGAACAACACGTCGTGCGGCTGCAGGTTGGTCAGCAGCGCGGCCAGGTCACCGGCCTTCTCGATCACCGGGCCGGAAGTCACCCGCAGGCTGACCCCCAGTTCGTTGGCGATGACATGGCTGAGCGTGGTCTTGCCCAGGCCCGGCGGCCCGAAGATCAGTACGTGGTCCAGCGCCTCGCGGCGTGACTTGGCGGCCTGGATGTAGATGTCCAGCTGCTCGCGCACCGGTGCCTGGCCGAGATAGTCGGCCAGGCTGCGGGGACGGATGCTGGCGTCGGCCGCCTCGTCCTCACGGGTGGCGCCGGCGCCGATGATGCGGTCGTCAGTCATCGGACTATGGTACGTCCTGAAACGCCTGAATAGGAACGAAAAGCTGGCGAAAACGCCGCCCGGCGCCGGCCACCCGCCGGCCGGGCGGCGTTGCCCAGGCGGTCAGATCTCAACCTGCGCCCCCAGCTCCACCAGCCGGTTGCCCGGGATCCGGAAGAAGCCGGTGGCCGGGGCGGCATTGCGGTGCATGAAGGCGAACAGCTTGTCGCGCCAGATCGGCATGCCGCGGTTGGCGCTGGCCACGATGGTCTCGCGGCTGGCGAAGAAGGTGGTGTCCATCGGGTCGAAGTAGATGCCGCCGTGGTCACACGAGCGCATCAGCGCCAGTGGCACGTCCGGGGTCTCCATGAAGCCGAAGCGGATGTAGATGCGGTGGAAGTCATCGCCGACCGATTCGATCTTCAGGCGCTGGCCTTCCTGTGCGTACGGCACCGGCAGGGTTTCCACGTGCAGGAACACGTTGCGCTCGTGCAGCACCTTGTTGTGCTTGAGGTTGTGCATCAGCGCATGCGGCACCACGGCCGGGTCGGCGGTGAGGAAGATCGCCGTGCCCGGCACCCGCACCGGTGGGGCCAGCATCAAGCCCGGCAGGAAGCTGTCCAGGCGGATGCCGTCCTTGCGGATCTCGTCGCGCAGCAGTTCACGTCCACGGCGCCAGGTGCGCATCATGGTGAACAGCACCAGGCCAAGCACCACCGGGAACCATGCGCCCTGCAGCAGCTTGGCGCCGTTGGCGACCACGAAGCACAGGTCGATGATGAAGAACACCACGCACAGGGCGAGGATGCCATGGTGCGCGCGCGGCCACAGCGCGCGCGCGACCAGCGCCAGCAGCAGGGTATCGATCAGCATGGTGGCCGACACCGAGATGCCGTAGGCCACGGCCAGGTTGCTGGAACTCTGGAAGGCCAGCACCAGCCCGAACACCAGCGCCGCCAGGCCCCAGTTGATGCCCGGGATGTAGATCTGGCCGATGGTGTCGTGCGAGGTATGCAGGATGCGCATGCGCGGGATGTAGCCCAGCTGCATGGCCTGGCGCGACACCGAGAACGCACCGGTGATCACCGACTGGCTGGCGATCACCGCCGCCATCGTGGCCAGGATGATCATCGGGTACAGCGCCCACTGCGGCACCGCCTCGAAGAACGGGTTGGCCACCGCGTCCGGGCGCTCCAACACCAGCGCGCCCTGCCCCAGGTAGTTCAGCACCAGGCACGGCAGCACGAAGAAATACCAGGCATGGCGGATCGGCGGCACGCCGAAATGGCCCATGTCCGCATACAGCGCCTCGCCACCGGTGACCGCCAGCACCACCGCGCCGAAGATGAAGATGCCGTGCCAGCCATGCTCCATGAAGAAGCGGGCGGCCCACATCGGATTGAACGCCTTGAGCACCTCCGGCGTGCCGATCACGTTGTAGATGCCGATGGCCGCCAGCGCCAGGAACCAGATGATCATCACCGGCCCGAACACCTTGCCGACCTTCTCCGTGCCGAAACGCTGCGCGGCGAACACCGCCGCCAGCACCACCAGGGTGATCGGCACCACGAAGTGGCCCAGCCCCGGCGCGGCCACCTTCAGGCCCTCCACCGCGCCCAGCACCGAGATGGCCGGGGTGATCACGCCGTCGCCGAAGAACAGCGAGGCGCCGAAGATGCCGAGGATGCCGACCACGTAGGCCGTGCGCGAGCCATTGCGCAGGGTGCGCTGGGCCAGCGCCATCAGCGCCATGATGCCGCCCTCGCCGTCGTTGTCGGCGCGCATGATGATGGTCACGTACTTGAGCGTGACCACCATGTTCAGCGCCCAGAACGCCAGCGACAGCACGCCCAGCACGGTGTCGTGGTCACTGTTGAGCCCGTAGTGCGGCGAGAACGCCTCCTTCAGGGTGTACAGCGGGCTGGTGCCGATGTCGCCGAACACCACGCCGATGGCACCGATGACCAGTGCCAGGCCACCGGCGGCGCCGTGGCCGCCCGTGTGAGCGTGGGATTCAGACGGGGAAGAAGCGTGGGACATGGCGTTCTCGATATGGCGTCATGCGGCCGTGGATGAAGGGTTCAGCGCAACGCCGATTGCAGCGCCTTGCGGATCACCGTGGCGACATCGTCGCCCTCGGCTGCCGCATCGCGCGCCATCTTGGCCGCCTCGGCCGGTTTATAGCCCAGTTGCTGCAAAGCCACCGTCGCCTCGGAGACCGGGTCGGCGGCCAGCTGGCCGGCGATGGGCACACCGCCGCCGGAAAAGTGGGCGGCACGGTCGCGCAGCTCCACCACCATGCGCTCGGCGGTCTTCTTGCCGATGCCGGGGATGCGGGTCAGCGCGGTGATGTCGCCGGCCTGGATCAGCCGCGCGAACTCGTCCACGCTCACCCCGGACAGCACCGCCAGCGCGATCTTGGCGCCGATGCCGGTGACCTTCTGCACGTCGCGGAACAGCCGCCGCTCGCCCTCGCGCAGGAAGCCGTACAGCGACACGCTGTCCTCCTTCTGCGCGTAATGGGTGTACAGCACGACCTCGCGGCCCACGTCGGGCAGGTCGTAGAAGGTGCTCATCGGCGCTTCCAGCTCATAGCCGACGCCGTTGACGTCGATCATCAGCCACGGCGGTGCCTTGTAGGCCAGGATGCCGCGCAGTCGTCCGATCATGGGGCAGCCCTCCGGGCGGGAAAACGGGAAACAGGCAACGGCGCATGATGGACCACGGCGTCGACGGCGATGTGATAACCGGAACCGGAAGCACCGTCACTGCCGGCGCCCCGCTCCCCCTGCCCTGTTTTCAGATTCACTTTCGACTCCAAGCCTTGCGCACGTCCACGCCCAGCCGGTTGGCGGTGGCGCGCACATGCGCGTGGGTGATGGCCACCGCCAGCGCATCGGCGGCGTCGGCCTGCAATTTGGTGTGCAGGTTGAGCATCAACCCGACCATGTGCTGTACCTGCTGCTTCTCCGCGCCACCGCGGCCGACCACGGCCAGCTTGATCTCGGTGGCGGCGTACTCGCTGACCGGCAGGTCGCGCATCACCACCGCGCACAGCGCCGCGCCGCGTGCCTGGCCGAGCTTGAGCGCCGAGTCGGCGTTCTTGGCCATGAACACGCGCTCGATCGCCACTTCCTGTGGCTGGTACTCCTCGATCAGCGCGTGCAGCCCCTGCACCAGCAGCTTGAGCCGCTGCGGGAAGTCGGCCGCGCCCAGCAGCACCAGCGGGCAATGGTGGACATGCCGCGCCTTGCCGCTGGCATCGATGTCGATGATGCCGACGCCGGTACGTTGCGAGCCGGGGTCGATGCCGAGGATGCGGGTCATGGGGATGCCTGTGGAAGAAAGACGGCGCGCAGCATCGCAGGGCGCCGTCTCACCTGCCGGGACCGAATCAGCCTTCCAGGCTGGCCTGGTCCACGTTGGAGTACACGTCCTGCACGTCGTCCAGGTCTTCCAGCATGTCCAGCAGCTTCTTGACCTGCAGCACCGTGTCGCCTTCCACGGCGATGTCGTTCTCGGCGCGGAAGGTGATCTCGGCGTGGTCGGGCACCAGCCCGGCCGCTTCCATCGCTTCCTTCACCGCCTGGAACGATTCCGGCGCGGTGATGACGTCGATGGAGCCGTCGTCCGGGTAGACCACGATGTCGTCGGCACCGGCCTCGATGGCCGACTCGGTGGTCTTTTCCTCGTCGGCGCCCGGCGCATAGGTCAGCACGCCCAGGCGCTTGAACATGAAGGCCACCGAGCCTTCCGTGCCCAGGTTGCCGCCGCACTTGCTGAAGGCATGGCGTACGTCGGCCACGGTGCGCACACGGTTGTCGGTCAGGCAGTCGACGATGACCGCCACGCCGCCCGGGGCATAGCCTTCGTAGCGGATTTCCTCGTACTCGACGCCTTCCAGCTCACCGGTGGCCTTCTTGATGGCGCGCTCGATCACGTCCTTGGACATGTTGGCGGCCAGGCCCTTGTCCATGGCCACGCGCAGCCGCGGGTTGTTGTTGGGGTCGCCTCCACCGCCGCGAGCGGCAACGCCGATCTCACGGATGATCTTGGTGAAAATCTTGCCGCGCTTCGCGTCAGACGCGTTTTTGCGGGCTTCGATGGAAGGACCTCTACCCATGGGATTTACCGTACATCTGTCAGGAACAGGGGGCGAATTCTACCTGATACCCTCGCCGCGGCCGTCATCCGGCGTAACGCGCCGCCTCGCTGGGGAAGCGCCCCTGGCGCAGGAAGGCCGCCGTCATGGCCACCACCTCGGCCGAGAGCACCATCCCGGTGTGGCTGACCGGCACCACGCAATGGTCGGTCAGGCCCGGCAGGCGGGTTTCCTCCAGCCCGACGGTCCCGTCCGAGTCACCGTGCAGGGCGCCCATCAGGGTGCCCAGGCCGTGGGCGACGTTGCCGGCGACCAGGCCCACTTCCGCGCGGCCATGCCATTCCGGCAGGCCATGCAGCAGCAGGCTGCCGCTGCGGCCCAATGCCTTGGACCAGCCATGCTCGGCCAGCGCGCGGGCGGTGCCGCTGCCGCACAGCGGCGAGCCCAGGCAGACCACGCGGGGAACGTCGAGATCGGGCGCCTGGCGCAGCGCCTCCAGCGCCACCAACCCGCCCAGGCTGTGCCCGACCAGGTGGATCGGGCCGCTGCCCCGCAGCCGCTCCACCAGCGACGGCACCGCGATGTCGGGGCCGCCGAAGACGCTGGGATAGCCGAACAGGTCAACCCGGAAGCCCTGCTGGCGCAGGCGCAGCGCCAAGGGCATCAGCCAGGATCGGGGGTTCCAGATGCCATGCAGCAACAGCACACGCGGCTGGCGCGAAGAAGAATGCGACATGGAGGGAGTCTGGACGAAGTTCCGGGGAGCGCCAAGCGGTGGTGGTTGCCGGTGAGGATGGGCGGGGCCTGCTTCTGGCCAATCCCGATGCGTTCAGCCCAACGTGCGGCGCAGGATGAACTCCTTGTCGCGCACCTGGCCCACCGGGAACTCGTAACTGCCCACCGGCACGAACCCCTGCCGGCCGTAGAAGCGCTGCGCGCCGAGGTTCTCCGACCACACGCCGATCCACAGCGCCTGCCCGCCCCGCGCCTGCAGCCATTGCAGTGCTTCGGCGAACAACTGCCCGCCGCGGCCACCGTTCTGGTGCTCGCGCAGCACGTACAGGCGTTTCAACTCGCCGTCACCGGGCTGCACGTCGGCGTGCGGCAGGCCACAGGGGCCGGCGAAGGCAAAGCCCACCGCTTGCCCGTCCACTTCCAGCAACCAGGCTGCGTAGTCGCCCGATGCCAGCTGCTGGCGCTGCCCGTCCACCGGATAGGCAGTGGCCAGGTAATCGGCCAGGTCCTGCGGCGGGTACAGGTGGCCGAAGGTCTCCACGAAGGTACGTTCGGCCAGCGCGCACAACAGCGCGGCATCGTCGGGGGTGGCGCGGCGGATGTTCATCAGGTCAGGAGTGGAAAAGATAGGAGGAGGAACCACTGCACGGCGCCCTCATCCGCCCTCCGGGCACCTTCTCCCGCGAACGGGAGAAGGGAGCGGTATTCTCGCGCCTCGTTGATCCGACTCAGTCCTTGGTCTTTGGGCGGACCTGGATGTGCACTTCGGCCAGCTGCACGTCGGCGATCGGCGACGGGGCGTCGGTCATCAGGCACTGCGCGCCGGTGGTCTTCGGGAACGGGATCACGTCACGGATGGACTCGGTGCCGGCCATCAGCGCGGCGATGCGGTCGATGCCGAAGGCGATGCCGCCGTGCGGCGGCGCGCCGTAGTTCAGCGCGTCGAGCAGGAAGCCGAACTTGGCGCGGGCCTCTTCGGCACCGATGCCCAGCAGCTCGAACACCGCGCTCTGCATCTCCGGGCGGTGGATACGGATCGAGCCGCCACCGATCTCGTTGCCGTTGAGCACCATGTCGTAACCGCGCGAGACGGCGGTCCGGGCATTGGCGCGCAGGTCGGCCACGTCGTCCACCGCCGGGGCGGTGAAGGGGTGATGCAGGGCGACGTAACGCTGTTCTTCCTCGTCCCATTCGAACATCGGGAAGTCGGTGACCCACAGCGGGCGCCAGCCCTCGGCCACGCGGCCGAAGTCCTTGCCGGCCTTCAGGCGCAGCGCGCCCATGAAGTCGGACACTTTGTTGTAGCCACCGGCGCCGAAGAACACGATGTCACCGTTGCCGGCACCGACGTGCTTGAGCAGCGCGGCGAAGGCGTCCTCGGCGAAGAACTTCTGGATCGGCGAGCTGACCTCGCCGTTGTCGGCGATCTTGATGTAGGCCAGGCCCTTGGCGCCGTACTTGGCGGCGTGGGCGGCGTAGTCGTCGATCTGCTTGCGGCTGAGCGTGGCACCACCGGGGATGCGCAGCGCGGCCACGCGGCCGTCGGCGTCATTGGCCGCGGCGGTGAACACGGCGAACTCGCTGCCCTTGACCAGCTCGGCCACGTCGACCAGCTCCAGGTCGATGCGCAGGTCCGGCTTGTCCGAGCCGTAGCGGCGCATCGCCTCGGCCCAGGTCATGCGCGGGAACTGGGCGTCGAGCTCGACGTCGACCACTTCCTTGAAGATCGAGCGGATCATGTCCTCGACGAAGTCCTGCACGTCGCGCTCGCGCACGAAGGCGAACTCCATGTCCAGCTGGGTGAACTCCAGCTGGCGGTCGGCACGCAGGGCCTCGTCACGGAAGCAGCGGGCGATCTGGTAGTAGCGGTCGAAGCCGGCCACCATCAGGATCTGCTTGAACAGCTGCGGGCTCTGCGGCAGGGCGTAGAACTCGCCCGGATGCATGCGCGCCGGCACCAGGAAGTCGCGTGCGCCTTCCGGGGTGGCCTTGGTCAGGATCGGGGTCTCGATGTCCTGGAAGCCGCGCACGTCCAGGTGGCGGCGCAGCGCCTGCACCAGCTTGATGCGGGTGCGCTGCATGCGCTGCATTTCCGGGCGGCGCAGGTCCAGGTAGCGGTACTTCAGGCGGGTGTCCTCGCCCGGATTCTCATGGGCGTGGAACGGCAGCGGCGCGGCCTTGTTGAGGACGGTGATGGCGGTGGCGATCACCTCCACCTTGCCGGTGCGCATCTTGTCGTTGACCGCATGACGGGCGCGCACCACGCCTTCGACCTGCAGCACGTCCTCGTAGCCCAGCGACGCGGCCACGGCGAACACCTCGGCGTTGTCGATCTCCACCGTCACCTGCACGATGCCCTCGTGATCGCGAAGATCGATGAAGCAGACGCCGCCCTGGTTACGGGCCACGTCGGTCCAGCCGGCGAGGGTCACGGTTTGGCCGATCAGGGTCTCATCGACCAGGCCGCAGAAATGGGTACGCATGGAAAACTCCGCAGGGGGACGCCGGCGCGGAAGCGCGCCGGTCAGCCCCGTATTTTGCGGCCGACGGCAGGCCGGGGCAAATCCGCCATTCAGTCACATGGGCTTAAGCGGGCTTGCCCCTATAGTTCCGCCACCTAAACCTGAACAGGGATGACGCCATGCATCGCCACCTTCTGCTCACCAGCCTGACCGCCCTGATGCCCCTGGCACTGCTCGCCGCGCCGGCCCACGCCCAGTCCTATGGCTACGACGGCGACACCATCCGCTGCGAGAGCAACAGCAACCGCCAACGGACCTGCGTGACCGGCTGGCGCGGCGCCACCGTGGTCCGCCAGCTCTCCGACACGCGCTGCGTCGAGGGCCGCAACTGGGGCATCAACAACGGCACCATCTGGGTCAGCGGCGGTTGCCGCGCCGAATTCGCCGAAAGCCGCGGCAACTGGGGCGGCGGCGGTGGCTGGGGCGGTGGTGGCAACCCCGGCAACAGCGGCACCATCCGCTGCGACAGCAATGACAACCGCCAGCGCGTCTGCAACACCGGCTGGCGCCGCAGCGTGCTGGTCCGCCAGCTGTCCAAGAGCCAGTGCGTGGAAGGCCGCAGCTGGGGCAGCAGCAACGGCAACGTGTGGGTGAGCAATGGCTGCCGGGCCGAGTTCGCCGAGGGCCGTGGCGGCAACTGGGGCAACTGGGGCGGCGGTGGTGGCGGTGGCGGCAACTGGGAAGGCAACGCCGGCACGATCCGCTGCGAAAGCAACTCCAGCCGCCAGCAGGTCTGCCGCACCGGCTGGCGCAGCGCCACGCTGGTGCGCCAGCTCTCCGATACCCGCTGCATCGAAGGCCGCAACTGGGGCAGCAACAACGGTTCGATCTGGGTCAACGGCGGCTGCCGCGCCGAGTTCGCCGAAGGCCGTGGTGGCGGTTGGGGCGGCGGCGGTGGCTGGGGCGGTGGCAGCAACTACGTCGTCGAATGCGCCAGCGATGGCAACCGCATGCGCTCGTGCGCATGGGAGCGCCGCGCCGGCCGGCCGGTGGTGGTCCAGCAGTTGTCCAGCTCGCCCTGCATCGAAGGTCGCAGCTGGGGCTACAACGGCAACAGCCTGTGGGTGAACAACGGCTGCCGGGCCCGCTTCGGCGCCCGCTGAACCCGCGCCTGCCGCGGACGGAAACATGGAAAGGGCGCCGTCAGGCGCCCTTTTCCGTCGTGTCGCTGCCCCACGGCGGTGGCGGCGGCGTGATCGGACGACTCAGGTCGAATTCAACCTGGAACAGGCGTCCGTCCGGCCGTGACAGCTCGTAGAGGAAGCGGCGGCCGGGCTCGATCTCCATCGCCCAGGTGTTCTGCAGCGATGCGGCCATGCCCTCGGCGCTGAACATCGCCACCGATGCGGCATCCACCGGGAACTGCTGGCGCACGGCGGTGCCGGCGGCGACCGTGTCGCCGCCATAGTGGGTCACCGCATCCGGCGTGCCGTCTTCGTGGCGATGGTCGTGCTTCAGGCGCAGGCCGTCCCGCTGGCGGGTCAGCACCCAGGTCCGCGAGCGGTCCCCGCCGACATGGAACGGCAGCCGCAGTTCGCTGGCCGGCGCATCGCAGCCCCGCACGTGCATGACCAGCGCCTTGCCTTCGAACGGATCCGGGGTGGCTGACGCCGGCACGTTGCGGACCACGCGCCCGGCAAAGGCCTGGCCGCAATGCGTGGCCACGGCGGCCATGAAGCGGTCGGCGGGGGCGGCATCGTCCGCCAGGGCAGGCTGGACGGGAAGCGCTGCAACCAGCAGCAGGCAGGAAAGGAGACGACGGGATGGACGGTTCATGCCCCGACCCTAGCCGTTGCCCCCCTGCCCCGGCAAGCCGCGGTCAGGGCGCCTGCGCCGGCAAGCCCCACGGCGGCGGTGGCAACGCCACCGGCCGGCGCAGATCGAACTCCACCCGGAACACCCGCCCGTCCGGCCGCGACAACTGGTAGCTGAAGCGTTGCCCCGGCTGCACGTCCACCGTCCAGTGGTTCTCCAGCGACGCCGGCAGGCCGATCCGCCGGAACATCGCGATCGACGGCGCGTCCACCGCGAACGCCTGCCGCCGCGCGCTCCCCGGCGGCAACGACAGGCCGCCGAAGTCACTGACCTCATCCGGGCTGCCATCCGCGCGCCACTGGTAGTGACGCAGCCTTAGGCCCTGTGCGACGCGGGTGAACACCCAGGTCCGGGAATGGTCATCGCCCACGTGCAGGGGCAAGCGCACCTCCTGCCCACCACGCGTGCATTCGGCAACATGCAGCACCGGTGGCTTGCCCTCGAAGGGGTCGGGCACGCTGGACGCCGGCTCGTTGACCGTCACCCGCCCGGCGAAGGCCTGCCCGCAATGGCTCGCCAACGCCTTCATGAAGGCGTCGGCGGAGCGCGAGTCCTCGACACGGGCCGTGCAGGCGCTCGTCAGCAGCACTACTGCGCCCAGCGCTACGAACAGGGGGTTCCGTTGCATGCCCGCGACCCTAGCCACGCACGCGGCACCCGGCAATCGGACTGCAGCGCGATCATGGGGCACACCCGCGCAGGAGGCCAGTTGGACTGGCCAATCCTAGCCGGCCGCGCACCCCGACCCCGCCAGCAGCGACTGTGCACGCCGGCGAAGCGTGCTGGCCGGCAGCAACTCGCCTTCCACCGCCGTCCAGGCGATGCGCGCCTGTTCCTGTGCCGCCCTGCACTGCCCCGCTGCGGCCTGCGCGTCGGCCAGACGGACCCGCTGCTGCGCCGTCTCCACCGAATCGCGGCCGACCTGGCTTTCATACAGGCCCACCAGTTGCTGCAGGGTCTGCGCCGCGGCAGCGGCATCACCGGCCTTGCGTTGCCGCTCGGCCAGCACCGACAGGTAGCGCCGCTCCACGCGGATGTCATTGCCCTGCAGCTGTGCCTTGATCGCCGCCAGCGATTGATCGGCGCCGGCAAGGTCACCTTCGGCCACCAGCAACTGCACCCAGATCGCCTCGGCCAGCAACCGGCGCGGATGCTCGGCCGCCACCTGCCGTGCCCAGCCCGCGCGTGCATGGGCGATCAATGGCCGCGCCTGCTGCAGCTGCCCTTCCTCGACCAGCAGGCGTGCCAGGTTGGCCTCCACGATCCACACCGGCGGCACGTCATCGCCCACGATCGCGCGGCGGATGGCCAGGCTGCGCCGGAACAGCGCATCGGCGCTGGCCGCGTCACCGCGCGCCTGCTCCAGCCCGGCCAGATTGTTGAGCGTGACCCCAGCATCCATGGTCTGCGCCACGTCCAGCCGCACGTACTGGTCCAGGCCCTGCCGGTACTCGGCGGCGGCCTCGGCGTAACGCCCCAGGTCCTGCAGCGAGGCGGCGCGTTCGTTGTGGATCGAAGCAACGTTGTCGTTGACCTCGCCGAACAGGTGCCGGGCCAGCCCCAGCACTTCACCGCTGACGTCGAAGGCCTCCTGGTAACGGCCCTGGGCGGCGATGGCGCGCATCAGCACGTACTGCCCCGACCACCACTCAAAGGTCCGCGTGCCCCACGGGCGGCGCAGCTCGGCCGCATGGCGCAGCATCTTCTCGGCCGGCACGTAGTCGCCCTTCTCGATGTACATCAGCGCCTTGTTCTGGTTCACCGTGGCGATCCGCAGCGGGCTGCTCCCCAGCGCGTGGTGCATGGTCAATGCCTGGTCGAACGCCTGCTCGGATTCATCGAAGCGACGTTGTATGTTCAACGCCAGCCCCAGCGAGTTGTAGGCCTGCGCGATGCGCAGCTGGCCGGGACGCGGGGCATCCAGTGCCAGCGACTGGCGGGCGAACTGCTCGGATTCCTTGCCGCGCTGCGCGTTGGCCAGCAAGGTGGACAGCTCGTTGAGCGACACGGCGGTGATGTCGCGGCTGCTCGCCCCCGCCGCGGCGAGTACCGGGATGGCATCCCGGTACAACGCTTCGGCGCGCTTGACCTGGCCGATGTTCTGGAAGGCCTGGGCCAGCACTGACTGCAGCCGGGCCTTGATCACCGGCGAGGTCCATTGCTGCTGGTCGATGCGTGCCTGGCTGGCCTCGAGCACCTCGCGCGCGGTGACGTCATTGCTGCCCCGCAGCTCTCCCTTGCGGGGGTTGGCGGCGTCGAACGAGGAGACCAGGAAGTCGCTGACCTCCTGGGCGACGCGCGCCTCCTGCTCGGCGCGCGCACGCGCCTGGTCCAGCCGCCAGACGAACCAGGCAACCAGCAGCAACACCACCAGCAGCATGCCGGCGCCTTTCCAGTAGCGCCGGAACCAGCGCCCGGTGCGATACAACCGCCCGCCATTGCGCGCCTGCACCGGCCGATGCTGCTGGTAACGGGTGATGTCGGCGGCCATCGCTTCCACCGACGGATAGCGCAGCTCGGGCGACACCGCGCCGGCGCGGACGACGATGGCGTCCAGGTCACCACGCAGCGCCTTCGGCCACGGGCAATCGGCACCGGCGACCCGGCTGGGGGAGGCCACCGCCTGGCCGGCGTCGAGCGCGCCGCGTCGCCCGCCCTTGCCGGCCAGCAGCTCCAGCAACAGGCAGCCGAGGCTGAACACATCACCGGCCACCCCGACCGACTGCCCGGACTGCAGCTCCGGTGCCGCGTAGGCCGGGGTGAAGAACTGCCCGCGGCCTGCATCCTGTTCCTCCTCCAACAGGCGCGAGACACCGAAGTCCAGCAGCACCGGCTCGCCGTCGGCGCGCACTAGGATGTTGGCGGGCTTGAGGTCGCAATGCAGTACCAGGCGCGCATGCGCGGCCTGCACGGCGCTGCAGATCTTCAGGAACAGGGTCAGGCGCTGCTGCAGGTCCAGTTGCTTCCGGTTGCAGTACACGTCCAGCGGCTCGCCGCGCACGTACTCCATCACCAGGTAGGGCTGGCCCGCCGGCGTGCTGCCACCGTCGTACAAGCGCGCGATGTTGGGATGCTGCAGGCTGGCCAGGATGCGCCGCTCCGCTGCCAGCCGCTCGGCCACGCGCGCACCCGGCGCGCCCTGCAGGAACTTGATCGCCACTTCCTGGACGTACAACTCATCGGCGCGCTCGGCGCGGAACACAATGCCCATGCCACCGCTGGCCAGCCGCTCGCGCAGGCGCCAGGGGCCGATGCGGTCACCTTCGGCCAGCTCCGACGCGATCACCGCACCGAGCAACTGCTCCAGTGGCTCGCGTGCGCTGCTCAACTCGCGCGTCTGCGCGTGCAGCAATTCCAGCGCCTCGGCGATCACTTCCGGATCGCCACTCAGGCGCGCGAGTTCAGCCCGCCACTGCGACGGTTCCATCTCGCACACCGCATCGAACAACGCCCGCACCTGCTGCCAGCTGTTCCGTTCCATCGCCATCCCCCAGGGCTGCGTCGTCCGGGCGACGAGGCATGCCGGCAGCGATCATAACGGGACGTTCGGCGTGATCAGGCGTCTCTTACGGCGGCCTGTTCGGTTCCGGGCATTGCGTCGGGGTCTCTTACGGCGTCGTCGTGCAACGTGTGATCGGCGCTGGGGTCGGACTCGTTCTGCAGCGGATCCACGTCCAGCGGGCGGCGGAATACCAACGACGGCAGCAGCGTGGTCAGCGCCGCGTACAGCAGCAGTGCACCAAACAATACCGCCGGAATGGCGAAGCGCTCGCGCATGATCGCGGCCAGCACCAGGGTGAAGATCAACGTCGGCGACAGTGCCAACGCCACCCGCAGGCTGGAACGGAAACTCTCGCCGAACATCAGCCGGCGCTGCAGCCAGACCACGCCGATGCGCAACGGCAGCACCACCAGCGTGATCACCAGCCCCAGCCCCAGCGCCTCGAAGCTCAGGGCTTCGCTCGGCACCTTGGTGCCGGCATTGAAGAAGTAGAACGGCACGAAGAACGAGGCGAACAGGCGCAACGCATGCAGGTTGTCATGCGAGGCCAGCGAAGGCATGCGCTGCTGCAGCAGGCGCGCCACCAGCCCGGCGATGAAGGCGCCCACCAGGTAATACACGCCCAGCGAATAGGTGATGTAGGCCGCGAGCATGCCCACCATCACCAGCAGCGAGAACTCCGAGCCGGGTGCATGCGGCGCCACCCAGCGGCCCAGGGCGATGAACAGCAACGGCAGGCCGACCATCATCGCGATCAGGGCCAGGCTGGACAGCCCCATGTGCAGCGGATCCCCGGCCTGCAGCACGACGAACAGCGCCGCCAGCGCCAGCAGTTCACCGGCAATGGCCTTGCTGCTCACCCAGAACCGTTCGGCCTCGTCCAGCCCGAGCTGCGACAGCGAATCCATGATGAAGCCGGTCGACGGCGTCAGCAGCGCCAGCGCCAGCAGGGCCGCGGCCTGCCACGGGAGGCCGGCGTAATGCCAGGCCAGCCAGGCCACGCCGGTGAGCGTGGCGCTGCGGATCACCAGATGCGCCAACAGCGGCCACATGCCCTTGCGCAGGTCCGCCAGGTCGACCTCCAGGCCGGCGAACAGGAACAGCGAGGAGATGCCCAGCGTGGCCAGCAGGCCGACCACCGGGTCGTGTGCGCTGTTGCCCAGCCACAGCATCGCGGCGATGCCGAACACCAGGCAGCTCAGCGGGGCGGGAATGCTGAAACGCTGCAGCGCGCGCGGGATCACCAGCAACGCGAAGATCAACAGCAGGTAGATGAGTTCCTTGCTCATGGGAGCCTTTTGATTGCGACCGGATGCGCGGGTTGCGCGCACCGGCCACTGCCCCGCGACGAACCCGTCAGCGCAGGCGGGCGCCAGCAAGCTCCCCCACGCGACGCAGGATGCCATTGCGGCCGTCATCGTCCAGTGCAGAACCCTGCAGGTAGCTGGCCAGGATCCACGGTGAACCGCCCGCGGTTGGCCACAGCACGGCGATGTCGTTGGTGGTGTCCCTGCCGTTGCTGCCGGTCTTGTCACCGACCCGCCAGCCTTCGGGCAGGCCGGCCCGCAGGCGGGCATCGCCGGTTTCGTTGTCGATCAGCCAGTCCGCCAGCTGCTGGCGCGCAGCGGCGCCGAGCGCATCACCGAGCACGAACCGCTGCAGGTTGGCGGCCATCGCCGCCGGGCTGGTGGTGTCACGCGGATCGTCCGGTGCGAAGCGATTGGCTTCCGGCTCGTAGCGTGCGGTGACGGTCACCGCATCGCCCTGCGCGCGCAGGAACGCGGTCAGCCCGGCCGGCTCGCCGACCAGCGGCAGCAACAGGTTGGCCGCCGCGTTGTCGCTGACGATCATCGTGGTCCGGCACAGGTCACGCACGGTCATGTCCTTGCCGACATGGCGCTCGGTGCCCGGCGAGTTGCTGAGGATGTCCTGCGCGCGTACCGGCACGCGCCGGTCCAGCGACAGCTGCCCCTGGTCGGCGGCATGCAGCACCGCTGCCGACAACAGGAACTTGAAGGTGCTGCACATCGGGAAGCGCTCCTCCATGCGGTGACCGATGCGCACGCCGCTGTCCGGATTCCACAGGCATACGCCGAGCCGACCGCCACTGAGCGCTTCCAGCGCCGCGAAGTCATCGCCCGCCGGCGTCGCGCCGGCGCCCGCCCCAAGGCGCGCCAGCGCAGGCATGGCCACGCTGCTGAGCAGGGCGGCACCTCCGAACTTCAGGAATTGGCGGCGGGCAAGCATGCGGACGCTCCTTGGCAATGAGTGGGCGTGAGTATTGGAAACCCGCCCCCTCGCCACCAGCGCGAATAATCAGCAGGAGCCATTAGATAAATTTGTGGCAATCACCCAAAACGGATCGCGGGAAGCGGAATAATGCCCCCGTCCATCATCACGCGTTATGGCTGCCATGATCCGCCCCCAGCTCCCGCTCAATGCCCTGCGTGCCTTCGAGGCGGCGGCCCGGCACCTCAACTTCACCCGTGCGGCGCTGGAACTGTGCGTCAGCCAGGCCGCGCTGAGCCACCAGATCCGGACACTGGAGGACCGCCTGCAGGTCAGCCTGTTCCATCGCCTGCCGCGTGGGGTGGCACTGACCGACGAGGGTGCGGCGCTGTACCCGGTGCTGACCGAGGCCTTCGACCGCATGGCGATCGCACTGGACCGCTTCGTCGGTGGTCGCTTCCGCGAAGTACTGACGGTGGGCGTGGTCGGCACCTTCGCCACCGGCTGGCTGCTGCCGCGGCTGGTCGATTTCGAGGCCGCGCATCCGGACATCGAACTGCGCGTGCAGACCCACAACAACCGCATCGATCTGGCTGGCGAAGGCCTGGATTTCGCGATCCGCTTCGGCGACGGCGACTGGCAGGGCCAGGACTGCACGGCCATCGTCGATGCCCCGTTCGCACCGGCCTGCGCCCCGGCGCTGGCGCGCCGGCTCAAGCGTGCGCGCGACCTGGCCAACGTACCGTTGCTGCGTTCGTACCGCGGCGATGAGTGGCCGCGCTGGTTGCAGGCGGCCGGTGTCAGTGGCGTGGAAGCCCGCGGGCCGATGTTCGACTCTTCGCTGACGCTGGCCAGCGCGGCCGCGGCGGGGACCGGCGTGGCCTTGCTGCCGCTGCGCATGTTCGAGCAGGAACTGGCCGAGGGGCGGCTGGTGCAACCGTTCGCGCAGACACTGGCGCTCGGGCGTTATTGGTTGACGCGGCTGCGCTCGCGCGAGGAGCGGGAGGCGATGAAGCGGTTCCGGTTGTGGTTGGTGGGGCAGGAAGGGGGTTAGGCCGGTGGCTGGCCTTGGGTGACGTGACGGGAGCAAAGGCAGGAAGCGGGGAACGAGAGCAGAAGCTACCCCTCCCCAGCCCTCCCCTTGGCTGCGCCAAAGGGAGGGGGCAAGAGCGGGCTTGGCGGCGCGCTGCCAGATCGCATGAACCGCCCCCTCCCTTTGGCGCAGCCAAGGGGAGGGCTGGGGAGGGGTCGGCTTTGGCTTTGGCTTTGGCTTTGGCTTTGGCTGTTGCAGTTGCCGGGAATGCCTTTATTCCAGCGCTCTCGGCGTCGCGGCCCAGCCCGCACCTGCCGCGTCAGTCGCCCAGCAGTTCCATCCAGGCGGCCTCGGCTTGTTCGAGCTGCTGCGCCAACACCTCGCGTTCGCCGCCGAGCTTGCCCATCTTCGCCGCGTCGGCATAGTTGGCCGGGTCGGCGAGCTGGCGGTCGATGTCGGCCAACGATGCGCCCAGCTGCTCCACCTTCTTCTCGGCCGCTTCCAGCTTGTGCGGGTTGACCGGCTTCTTCGCCGTCGCCGGCTTGGCCGGGGCTACCTGCTGCACCGGGGCCGGTGCGGGTGCCTTCTCGACGCGGTCGGACTTGTTGCGTGAGCCCTGCGCGCTGGCACGGGTACGCAGCCATGCGGCGTACTCGTCCAGGTCACCGGCGAACGGCTCGACCACGCCGTCGGCCACGCGCCAGAAGGTGTCGCAGACCAGGCCGATCAGGTGGCGGTCGTGCGAGACCATCACGATCGCGCCTTCGAAAATGCTCAGCGCTTCGGCCAGGGCTTCGCGCATTTCCAGGTCCAGGTGGTTGGTCGGCTCGTCGAGCAGCAGCACGTTGGGCTGCTGCCAGGCGATCAGCGCCAGCGCCAGGCGTGCACGTTCACCGCCGGAGAACCCGTCCACCGGCTCGAACGCGCGGTCACCCGGGAAATTCCACTTGCCCAGGAAGTCGCGGAAGTTCTGGTTCACGCCGTCCGGGTCGATATCGCGGAAGTGGTCCATCGGCGTGGCCCCTTCGCGCAGCGACTCGACCGTGTGCTGGGCGAAGTAGCCGATCTTCATGTCCGGGTGCGCGCTGCGCTCGCCGGCCAGCGGCGACAGGTCGCCCACCAGGGTCTTCACCAGCGTGGTCTTGCCGGCGCCGTTCGGCCCGAGCAGGCCCACGCGCTGGCCGGCCTCCAGGCCGAAACCCACGTCCTTCAGGATCACCGCATCGTCGCCATAGCCGGCGTTGACGTGGTTCAGGCGGATCAGCGAGAACGGCAGCTTGGCCGGCTCGGAGAACTCGATGCGGAACTCGCGCTCGGCGCGCACCGCTTCGGTGCCAGCCATCTTGGCCAGGCGCTTCATGCGGCTCTGCGCCTGGGTGGCCTTGCTGGCCTGCGCCTTGAAGCGGTCGATGAAGCTCTGCAGGTGGGCCCGCTCGGCCTGTTCCTTCTCGTGCGCGATCTGCTGCTGGCGCAGGTGCTCGGCGCGCTGGCGCTCGAAGTCGGTGTAACCGCCCACGTACAGCTTGGCGCTGCCGCCATGCAGGTGCAGGGTGTGGGTGGCCACGTTGTCCAGGAACTCGCGGTCATGCGAGATCAGCAGCAGCGTGCCCGGGTACTTGAGCAGCCACTGCTCCAGCCAGTACACCGCGTCCAGGTCCAGGTGGTTGGTGGGTTCGTCGAGCAGCAGCAGGTCGCTGGGCATCATCAGCGCGCGGGCCAGGTTCAGGCGTGCGCGCCAGCCACCGGAGAACGCCGCCACCGGACGGTTGTGGGTCTCGGCCGGGAAGCCCAGGCCGTGCAGCAGCTTGCCGGCGCGTGCCTCGGCGTCATAGGCGCCCAGCTCGGCCATCTTCTGGTGGGCATTGGCCACCGCTTCCCAGTCCTCGCGCTCGGCGGCGGCCGCTTCCTCGGCTAGCACCGCGGCCACCACGTCATCGCCACCCAGCACGAAGTCGATGGCCCGATCGGGCAGCGCGGGGGTTTCCTGCGCCACGTCGGCGATGCGGATCTTGCCCGGCAGCGACACGTCGCCCTTGTCGGCTTCCAGCTCGCCGCGCACGGCGGCAAACAGGCTGGATTTGCCGGCACCGTTGCGGCCCACCACACCGACGCGGTAGCCGGCATGCAGGGTGAGGTCGACGTTGGACAACAGCAGGCGCTCGCCCCGGCGGAGGGCGAAATTACGAAGGGCAATCATGAGGGGGTCCGTTATAACGAAAAGGAATGTAGACGTAAGGAACATTCCTGCGACGCGATTCTAGCGTTAACGAATACTTGACTCACTTCCCATTGCCGCATTGCACCCTTCCGCGCGCATGGGAAACCGGTACTTGCCCGGTCAGATGTCTGTCACCCGATCCAATATTGCTTTCAAAAGCAACGATTTAGACGCGGCGAAACGGTTTGACACGAGGTAAATTTTTGGTTAATCCGTTAATGGCGCACCGCAGAGATCCGCGAAACGCATCACCTTTCGCCCGGCGCCGCCCCCACAATCGGAGCTGCAATCTGATGAATCGCAAGTCCAGTACGCTCGCCATCGCCGTCGCAATCGCCCTGTCCACCCCGGCCCTGCCCGCCCTCGCCCAGTCCGGTGCCCAGACCCTGGACACCGTGATCGTCACCGGTACCCGCGTGGCCGACCGCACCGTCGCCGAGTCGCAATCGCCCATCGACATCATCACCCCCGAGGCCCTGCAGTCCACCGGCACCTCGGAGCTGGCCACCGCGCTGTCGCGCGCCCTGCCCTCGCTGAACTTCCCGCGCCCGGCGCTGACCGACGGCACCAGCGGCATCCGCCCGGCGCAGCTGCGTGGCCTGTCCCCGGACCAGGTGCTGGTGCTGGTCAACGGCAAGCGCCGCCACACCTCGGCGCAGATCAACGTCAACGGCACCATCGGCCGTGGTTCCTCGGCGGTGGACATCAACGCCATCCCGATCGCCGCCATCGAGCGCGTGGAAGTGCTGCGTGACGGCGCCTCGGCCCAGTATGGCTCCGACGCCATCGCCGGCGTGGTCAACATCGTGCTCAAGGGCAGTGGCAGCGGCGGCAGTCTGGCGGTGGACTACGGCCAGTATTCGGCCGGCGATGGCAACAAGTACCAGCTCTCCGGCGACGCCGGCATCGGCTTCGCCGACGACCGCGGCAGCCTGCACGTGGCCGGCCAGGTCAGCCAGCAGGACGAGAGCAACCGCGCCGGCCCGTACCAGGGCACCTCGCCGAACACCGGCAACTTCCCGGACATCGGCGAGAAGACCTTCGTCGTCGGCGACCCCCGCGTGGATGCCACCGCGGTGTCGGCCAACCTCACCTTCAATTTCAGTGACAACGTCACCGGCTACGCCAACGCGCTGCTGAGCAACCGCGACATCACCTCCTTCGCGTTCTACCGCTCGCCCAACCACAACAACCAGGGCGCGCTGCTGGCGCAGGTGTACCCGAACGGCTTCACGCCGCAGATCAACCAGTACTCCCGGGACCGCTCGATCGTGGCCGGCGTCAAGGGCAGCACCGAAGGCGGCTTCAGCTGGGACGTGAGCGCCAACCATGGCGAGAACACGCTGGATTTCCACACCCGCAACAGCATCAACTACACCTACGGCCCGGGCAGCCAGACCAGCTTCTACGACGGCCGCCTGGAGTACAGCCAGGACATCCTCAACGCCGACTTCACCCAGGCGCTGGACTGGGGCCTGGCGTACCCGGTGACGCTGTCCTTCGGCGCTGAGTACCGCAAGGAAAAGTGGAAGCAGCTGCCGGGCGAGGCGGCGTCCTACAACGACGGTGGTCTGGGCATCCCGGGCTCGCTGTTCGGCGCGCAGGGCTTCGGCGGCTTCACGCCGAACAACGAAGTGGACGCCGACCGCCACAACTACGCGGTCTACGCGGGCCTTGAAGCCGACCTCACCGACAAGTTCTCCGCCGGCCTGACCGGCCGCTACGAGGACTACTCCGACTTCGGCGACAAGTTCTCCGGCAAGCTGTCCGCGCGCTATGCCTTCACCGACAAGGTCGCGCTGCGCGCCACCGCCTCCACCGGTTTCCGCGCGCCGTCGCTGGCCCAGCAGAGCTACCAGGCGGTGACCAGCTCGATCACCGACGGCGTGTTCTACGAGAAGGGCACGTTCCCGGCCAACAGCGCCGCGGCGCGGGCGCTGGGCTCGGCGCCGTTGAAGGCCGAGTCGTCCACGTCCTACAGCGCCGGCCTGGTGCTGCAGCCGGTGGACCGCCTGTACGTGACCGTCGATGCCTACCAGATCGACATCGACGACCGCATCATCCTGTCCTCCAACATCAACAGCACCCCGGCCGCGCAGGCGCTGCTGTCCGGCCTGGGCCTGCCGCAGGTCACCCAGTTCGCCTACTTCACCAACGGCCTGGACACCCGCACCCGCGGCGTGGACGTCGTCTCCAGCTATACCGTGCCGTTCAGCGCCAGCAGCCTGGAGCTCACCGCCGCCTACAGCTACAACGAGACCGAGGTGAAGAAGTTCGCCGCCTCGCCGGCCGCCTTCGCGGCGCTGGGCATCACCCAGTCACTGATCGGCCGCGACGAGATCGGTCGCATCGAGGACAGCTTCCCGCGTGACAAGGCGATCCTGAGCGGCACCTGGCGCTCGGACCGCTGGGAGCTGGGCCTGGCAGCCACCCGCCACGGCAGCTTCACGGTGCGCAACTCGGCCAGTGCCGCCCGCGACCAGACCTACGATGCCAAGTGGATCGTGGACGCCTCGGCCAGCTTCAAGCCGAGCGAGAACTGGAAGCTCACCGTCGGCGCGGACAACCTGCTGGACGAGTACCCGGACCGCGTCGAGAACCTGGTGAACTCCACCTACGGAATGATGCCGTACAGCAACTACTCGCCGTTCGGCTTCAACGGCGCCTATGTCTACGGCCGCATCAGCTACCGCTGGTAAGGACGCCCCCGCGTCGTGAAAGGAAGGTGCCCCGGGAGACCGGGGCATTTTCCTTTGTGGGCGACGGGGCTCACCCTTCCACCCGCGCAACAAAGAAAATCCAGATTTTTCATCCACTTTGCCGCATGAAAAGCAATGCGGCCTTTAGAATCGAGGCATCCCCCACCCAACCCCGCGAGCCCTGATGCACCATGACACCGCCCTGATCAACATGATTGCCATCGGCCTGGGCCTCGCCTTCGTGCTCGGCGCCCTGGCCAACAAGGTGCGGCTGTCGCCGCTGGTTGGCTATCTGATCGCAGGTGTCATCGTCGGCCCGTTCACCCCCGGCTTCGTCGCCGACCAGGCGCTGGCCAACCAGCTGGCCGAGATCGGCGTGATGCTGCTGATGTTCGGGGTGGGCCTGCACTTCTCGCTGAAGGACCTGATGGAGGTCAAGACGATCGCCATCCCCGGTGCGATCGGCCAGATCCTGGTCGCCACCCTGCTCGGCTGGGGCGTGGCCACGCTGATGGGCTGGCCGGTGCTGCACGGGGTGATCTTCGGCTTCTCGCTGGCCACTGCCTCCACCGTGGTACTGCTGCGCGCCATGGAGGAACGCCGCCTGCTGGAAACCACGCGCGGCAAGATCGCGGTGGGCTGGCTGATCGTGGAAGACCTGGCCTGCGTGCTGGCCCTGGTGATGATGCCGGTGATCGCCGAGGTGTTCGGCCCGGAGGCCAGCGGCAAGAGCCCCTCGCTGATGGGGCTGCTCGGCTCGATCGGCTGGACGTTCGTGCAGTTGGGCCTGTTCGTGGTGGTGATGCTGGTGGTCGGGCGCCGGGTCATCCCGTGGGTGCTGGAGAAGGTCGCCGGCACCGGTTCGCGCGAACTGTTCACCCTGAGCGTGCTGGCCATCGCGCTGGGCGTGGCCTTCGGTGCCGCGGCGCTGTTCGGCGTGTCGTTCGCGCTGGGCGCGTTCTTCGCCGGCATGATGCTCAACGAGTCCGAGCTCAGCCACAAGGCCGCGCACGACTCGCTGCCGTTGCGCGACGCCTTCGCGGTGCTGTTCTTCATCTCGGTGGGCATGCTGTTCAACCCGATGATCATCGTCGAGCACCCGTGGCAGGTGTTGGCCACCGTGCTGATCATCATGTTCGGCAAGTCGGCCGCCGCCTTCTTCATCGTGCGCGCGTTCGGCCATTCCAAGGGCACCGCGCTGACCATTTCCGCCTCGCTGGCGCAGATCGGCGAGTTCGCCTTCATCATCGCCGGCCTGGGCGTGGCGCTGAAGATCCTGCCGCCGGAAGGCCAATCGCTGGTACTGGCCGGCGCGCTGGTCTCGATCATGCTCAACCCGCTGGTGTTCGGCCTGCTCGACCGCTGGCAGGCACGCCACAAGGAAACCACGCCGGTGCCGGAAGTACCGGACATCCCGCCGGGCCCGTCGCTGGACCTGCACGACCATGCCATCGTCATCGGCTATGGCCGCGTCGGCAGCGAGCTGGCGCAGGTGCTGCGCGACCGCGGCGTGCCGGTGCTGGTGATCGACGACAACCGCGAGCACGTCGAGCGCGCGCATGCGGCCGGCATCCCCGGCATCCGTGGCAGTGCAGCGGCCGACCGCGTGCTGGCCGAAGCCCATCCCGAGCGCGCCAAGATCGCCGTGCTGGCGATCCCGCAGCCGCTGGAATCGGGCGAGGCACTGGCCAAGCTGCGCGCGATCAACCCCAACCTGACCCTGCTGGCACGCGCGCACAGCGACGCCGAAGTCCGCCACCTGCTCGAGCACGGCGCCGATGGCACGGTGATGGCCGAGCGCGAGCTGGCCTACTCGCTGGCGGAGATGATCCTGTCCACCCCGCCCTATCGCAGCCTGCGCCCCGGCGCGGCGGCCACGCTCGGCGCCTGACCCAGCGCCAGCAGGGCGATGGAACGTCGGTGTATCGGGTGAGCCCGGGCCTGCGTTCACGACCCAAGCCGTAGGAGACACAAGCGACCTCGGTCGCGAAGCTGGCTGCCCATACTGCGATGGAAGCGCTGCAACTGCAGCCACGCGGCGGCCCGTTGCATCCTCGGCTTCGCGGCCAAGGCCGCTCCTGCCTCCGCGCTTTCAACCCACCAGCGGCAGGTGGATGTCGGCGCGCAGGATCGCCTCGGGAGTGTGCTCCGGGTCATCCAGAAAGTGGTAATGCAGCGGCACATCGCGCAGCGCATGACCACTGGCCGGCAACCACTCCGCCAGCAACCGGTCGGTTGCCTCCTCAAGCCCGGAATAGCTGCCGACATGGCGCAGTCGCGCCCATTGACCACCGCCCATGCGTCGCAGCTGCAGCGGCTCGGGCAGGGCGGGGATCGTCGCGTCCAGGGCAAGCGCGCAGTCGAAGCGCAACGCTTCGGCCGGCAGTTCGCGATGGTCGTCCACCGGGATACCAATCAGCTGCTGCAGCTGCTCGACCAGCCCCTGCTCCGCCGCCCAGCCGAACAGCAGGCCGAACGCACCGTCCAGGTCGTCGAACGCCCCCTGTGCACGCATCGCAACCACTTCGAACGGCTCCAGCGTCACCACCTCCACGCTCAGCGGTGCCGCCGCTGCGGTGGATCCGCTGGCGGGCCGGGAGAGCCCGGCGACATGCCGCTCCAGCAGGCCCGGGTCAGCACGCAGTTCGGTGGGGCTGGCATTCAACGTTTCGCGCAGCACCCGCGCCAGTGCCTGCGGGGTGTCATAACCGGCCAGCAATGCGATCTCGGTGACGCTGGCATCGCTTCGGCCAAGACGCTGCAGGGTCTTGAGCAGGCGTAGCCGCTGCACCGTGCGACCGATGGTCTCACCGGTCAGCGCCCGGTAGACGCGGTGGAAATGGAACGGCGAGTAATGCGCCACCGCCGCCAGCGCTTCCAGGTCCGGCAGCGGGCCACCGTCGTTGACCGCCTGCTGCAGGCAGGCAACCACGCGATCGAGCCGGGGCAAATGGGAGACGGCCTGCGTTTTCATGATCGAACTCCGTTGAAGGTGGTCCCATTCCAGCAGCCGTGCTCAGCGCCGGCGTTTCCGATCTTGCGCAATCGGCACCGCCCCCGGGATACCGGCCAGGTGCGCCTCCAGCAACGCGATGGCCTGCTTCACCTTGGCCGGCTGGCATTGACGATGGGGGGTAACCGCCCACACCGGCAGCGACGGCACCTCCCACCCCGGCAACAGGCGCTGCAGCGTGCCATTGGCCAACTGCGCGCTCACATCCAGGCAGGTCAGCACCGCCACGCCCAGGCCGGCCATGCACAACTGGCGGACCGCCGGCTGGTTCTGGCTGACGATGCGCGGATGCGCCGGCACCAGGCGCTCCTGGCCGCTGGCCGGATGCCGCCAGACCAGCCCCGGCACCTGCGCCAACCCCAGCCAATCACCGGCCGGCACCTGCAGTGGATCGGTCGGCATGCCATGGGCCTGCAACCATTGCGGCGCGGCGCAGGGCCAGCGCTGCAGGGTGCCGATGCGCTGCGCCATCCAGTCGCTGTCCGGCAGCTGGCCGAAGCGCAGGGCCACGTCGATGCGCGCCTGCAGCAGGTCGGTCCAGCCATCGTCGAAGTACAGGTGCACGCGCAGCTGCGGGTTGTCGTGCAACCACTGGCCCAGCGCCGGGCCAATCTGGTCGGCCATGCCCAGCGGCGCGGACACCCGCAGTTCGCCGACCGGCTCCTGCCGGGCCGCCGACAATTCCGCCTCGGCCTCGCCGGCCGCATCCAGCAGGCGCGCGCAGGCCGCGTAATAGCGGCTGCCGACATCGGTCAGCGCCAACCGCCGCGTGGAGCGGTGAAGCAGCGGTACCCCGGCTTCACGCTCAAGCACGCGCAACTGCTGGCTGACCGCCGAGGTACTCATCCCCAGCGAGCGCGCCGCCGCACTCAACGAACCGTGCTGCACCACCCGGGCGAACAGGGCCATGCGTTTCAAACTGTCCATCGGCCACCTCCTTGCCGCCCATTGTGAAGCATGGCTTCAAGGTGGTTGTGGATTTTTGCGACTGCCACCGGCCCGGCTCCGGGAGGACACTGTCGCCAGACCCACACAACACCAGGTACCCACCATGAAAGTCGCATTGATCGGCGCCACCGGTTTCGTCGGCCAGGCCCTGCTGGAAGAACTGCTGGCCCGTGGCCATGACGTCACCGCACTGGCCCGCCATCCCGAGAAGCTGGCCGCCCACCCGCACCTGCGCACGGTCAAGGCCGACGCCCAGGACGCCGCCCAAGTCCAGGCTGCGGTGGCCGGCAACGATGCCGTCATCAGCGCCTTCAACGCCGGCTGGAGCAACCCGGACATCTACCGGGATTTCATGAGCGGCACCCGCGCCATCGTCGCCGGCACCAAGGCCGCCGGCGTGAAGCGCTACATCGTGATCGGTGGCGCCGGCAGCCTGTACGCACCGGACGGTACGCAGCTGGTGGATTCGCCGAACTTCCCGGCCGCGATCTTCGATGGCGCCAACGCCGCGCGCGATGCGCTCAACGAGCTGCAGCAGGAAACCACGCTGGACTGGACCCAGCTCAGCCCGCCGGTAGCCTTCCACGGCGGCGGCCCGACCGAGCGCACTGGCCGTTATCGCGTCGGCGGCGACACCCCGCTGAACACCGGCGACGGCGTCGGCACCATCAGCCCCGCCGACCTGGCCCTGGCGGTGGTTGACGAACTGGAGACACCGAAGCACGTGGGCAAGCGGTTCACGATTGCGTGGTGATTGCGTCGCCAAAGCGGCCCTCACCCCAACCCCTCTCCCGCTGGCGGGAGAGGGGCCAGCGCACTGCAAGGCCCCACAATCCGAGCCCCTCTCCCGCCAGCGGGAGAGGGGTTGGGGTGGGGGAGAACCTGGAAGACACGTCCACACCCGGCCCGCGTCGCGGGCACGTCAGGGCTTGGAGGGCGCTCTCCGCCCCTGTTCGACGAATGCCTTGAAGCCCGGCCGAACCTCGCCTTCCTGACCGCCGGTCGGCCGAATCCGTCGCCACAGGTCTTCCTCGATCAGGCTCGCCCGGAACCGTTGCTCGTCGGAGAGCACCACATCGACCATGTAGGCCTGCGTCAATCCTGCCTGATCGCCGGCCCGCGCCTGTAGCCCGTAATAGGCGCGAGCCAACGCCATGTCACGCTGATCCCTCATCGTGAAGGCAATGTCGCCGGCCATCTTCAGCGCGTACACCGAGCCCGACGCCGCGCTGGCATCGAGCATGGCAAACACCTGCTCGCGCGGTGCGCCCCTGCGTGCCAGATGATAGGCATAGAAGGCAAGTGCTGCTGGATCGCCGCGCTCGGACAACTCCTGCAACGTTACCAAGGGGAGGCCGAGCAGATGGCGTTCGACATCCGGCCCGGGAAAGCCACGTGCGCCCAACCAACGCGCATCCTCTGCACTGGCAGCCACACCGGGATCCTGGGGATTCCAGCGGAAGCCGTACTCGCGCGAATCAAAGCCAGCCGATGGCAGGGCACGCGGCACGGTCGGCACGGCCTCCACCGGCGGCACACGCAGTGACGACGCATCATCAACCGCGACAGCCGACGCGCCTGACGGTGCGCGCGCATCCAGCACGCCCGCCGGACCAGGTACGGCAGACCTGCGAACCAGATGAAATGCCACGGCCACCAGGACCGACACCAACACGAACATCGCCGCCTTGCCCGCCGGATTCCTCATCCTGGAGATACCCCCCGTCGCTTTCGATCAGCAGATAGCACCGGACGGCCAAATCAGTCAAATCAATCACCACCCTGCGGGGAAGCGGCTACGTTCCACGCACCTGCACCGATGTTTGCCAAGCAACGGGCGCTCCGTCCGCGTTCACGGGCAAGACCTGTCTTGTCGCAGGCGGACGACGCCAGTGCGCCGCCCGCCCTCACACCCCACCTTACGCTTGGGCCAACGCCTGCTCCAGGTCAGCCAACAGGTCGTCGATGTGCTCGATGCCGATCGACAGCCGCACCGTATCCAGGGTCACGCCGGCCTTCTCCAGCTCGGCTTCGTCCAATTGACGGTGGGTGGTCGAGGCCGGATGGGTCGCCAGCGACTTGGCGTCGCCCAGGTTCACCAGGCGGGTGAACAACTGCAGCGCGTCGAGGAACCGGGCCCCCGCCTCGCGGCCTCCCGGCAGACTGAAGGTCAGCACGCCTGAGCCATGGCCGCGCAGGTACTTCTGCACCAGCGCATGCTCCGGGTGATCCGGCAGCGCGGCGTAGTTCACCCAGGCCACCTTGGCGTGCTTCTGCAGATAGGCCGCCACTGCCAGCGCATTGCTGTTGATGCGGTCCATGCGCAGCGCCAGCGTCTCGATGCCCTGCAGGATCTGGAACGCATTGAACGGCGAGATCGCCGCACCGGTGTTGCGCAGCGGCACCACGCGGGCGCGGCCGATGTAGGCCGCCGGCCCCAGCGCTTCGGTATAGACCACGCCGTGGTAGCTCACGTCCGGCGTGTTGAGCCGGGGGAAACGCTGCTTGTGCTCGGCCCACGGGAAGCGGCCTGAATCCACGATCGCGCCACCCAGACTGGTGCCATGCCCGCCAAGGTATTTGGTCAGCGAATGCACCACGATGTCCGCGCCGAAATCGAACGAACGCTGCAGGTACGGCGTGGCCACGGTGTTGTCGACGATCACCGGCACGCCGTGCGCGTGCGCGATCTTCGCGATAGCCTCGATGTCGGTGATGTTGCCGCGCGGGTTGCCGATCGATTCGACGAACACCGCCTTGGTGCGCGCGTCGATCAGTGCCGCGAAGGCCTGCGGATCTCGGTAGTCGGCGAAGCGGGTCTGGATGCCGAACTGCGGCAGCGTGTGCGCGAACAGGTTGTAGGTGCCGCCGTACAGCGCGCTGGAGGCCAGGATGTTGTCACCGGCCTCGGCGATGGTCTGGATCGCATAGGTGATGGCGGCCTGGCCGGAAGCCAGCGCCAGCGCTCCCACGCCCCCTTCCAGCGCAGCGATGCGCTTTTCCAGCACATCGGTGGTGGGGTTCATGATGCGGGTGTAGATGTTGCCCGCGACCTTCAGGTCGAACAGGTCGGCACCGTGCTGGGTGTCGTCGAAGGCGTAGGCCACCGTCTGGTAGATCGGCACCGCCACCGCGCGGGTGGTCGGGTCGGGCGAATAACCGCCATGCACGGCGATGGTTTCAGGCTTCCACTGCGGGTCGGTCATCGGGGCGCTCACACCGGGAGAGGGCCGCTGACAGTAGCCCAACACCGCTGCGCAGGCGGCGACGGTTGCAGTGGTTACTTGTGCCGCGATGGCATGAGCTGATGCGCTTTGCTTTTAATGCCGCCCTCACCCCAACCCCTCTCCCGCACGCGGGAGAGGGTCTCGTTTACGGCGAGATGAAACGCTGCCTGCAATCACGCTTTCAAAGCCCCTCTCCCGCCCGCGGGAGAGGGGCTGGGGTGAGGGGCAGCACTTCACACTCAGCCCTTGCGGAACTGCAGCTGCCCCGCCCCGCCGGCTTCCACCTCGATGGTGTCGCCGCTGGCGAACTCGCCGGCCAGGATCTTCTGCGCCAACGGATTCTCCAACTGCGCCTGGATCGCACGCTTGAGCGGACGCGCACCATAGATCGGGTCGAAACCCACGTTGCCCAGCAGGTCGAACGCCGAATCGGAGACTTCCAGCCTCAGGCCACGCTCGGCCAGGCGCTTCTCCAGGCCACGCATCTGGATGCGCGCGATCTGCTTGATCTGCTGCTTGTCCAGCGGGTGGAACACCACGATGTCATCCAGGCGATTGATGAACTCCGGACGGAAGTGTGCCTGCACCACGCCCATCACCGCCGCCTTCATCTGCGTATAGGCCTCCGGGCTGTCGTCGCCGCTCATGTCCTGGATCTGGTGCGAGCCCAGGTTCGAGGTCATCACGATGACGGTGTTGCGGAAGTCCACGGTGCGGCCCTGGCCGTCGGTCAAACGGCCATCGTCCAGCACCTGCAGCAGGATGTTGAACACATCCGGGTGCGCCTTCTCCACCTCGTCCAGCAGGATCACGCTGTACGGGCGCCTGCGCACCGCTTCGGTCAGGTAGCCACCTTCCTCGTAGCCGACGTAACCCGGGGGCGCACCGATCAGGCGCGACACGCTGTGCTTCTCCATGAACTCGCTCATGTCGATGCGCACCATCGCGTCGGATGAATCGAACAGGAAGTCGGCCAGCGCCTTGGTCAGCTCGGTCTTGCCCACGCCGGTCGGGCCCAGGAACAGGAACGAACCACTCGGGCGGTTCGGATCGGACAGCCCCGCGCGCGAACGACGCACCGCGTCGGACACCACGCGGATCGCCTCTTCCTGGCCGACCACGCGGTTGTGCAGCATGTCTTCCATGCGCAGCAGCTTGTCGCGCTCGCCCTCCAGCATCTTGCTGACCGGAATGCCGGTCCAGCGCGAGACCACCTCGGCGATCTCCTCGTCGGTGACCTTGTCCTGCACCAGCTTGAAGTCCTTGCGCTCCATTTCCTGCGCGGCCTGCAGCTGCTTTTCCAGGTTGGGCAGCACGCCGTACTGGATCTCGCTCATCTTGGCGAAATCCTGCCGGCGCTGTGCGGCCTCCAGGTCGAGCTTGGCCTTCTCCACCTGCTCCTTGATCTTGGTCGCGCCCTGCAATGCGGCCTTCTCCGACTTCCAGATTTCATTGAGGTCGGAGAACTCGCGTTCCAGCGTGTCGATGTCGGTTTCCAGGTCGGCCAGCCGCTTGCGCGAAGCGTCGTCCTTCTCCTTCTTCAGCATCTCGCGCTGGATCTTGAGCTGGATCAGGCGCCGCTCCAGGCGGTCCAGCTCCTCCGGCTTGGAATCGATCTCCATGCGGATGCGCGAGGCCGCCTCGTCCATCAGGTCGATGGCCTTGTCCGGCAGCTGGCGGTCGGTGATGTAACGGTTGGACAGCGTGGCCGCGGCAACGATGGCCGGGTCGGTGATCTCCACGCCATGGTGCACGGCGTAGCGCTCCTTCAGGCCGCGCAGGATGGCGATGGTGTCCTCGACCGTGGGCTCGCCCACCAGCACCTTCTGGAAGCGGCGCTCCAGCGCGGCGTCCTTCTCGATGTACTGGCGGTACTCGTCCAGCGTGGTCGCGCCGATGCAATGCAGCTCGCCGCGCGCCAGCGCCGGCTTGAGCATGTTGCCCGCATCCATCGCGCCATCGGCCTTGCCGGCACCGACCATGGTATGCAGCTCGTCGATGAACAGGATGATCTGGCCTTCGTTCTTGGCCAGGTCGTTGAGCACGCCCTTCAGGCGCTCCTCGAATTCACCGCGGAACTTGGCACCGGCGATCAGCGCACCCATGTCCAGCGACAGCACGCGCTTGCCGCGCAGGCCTTCGGGCACTTCGTCATTGATGATGCGCTGGGCCAGGCCTTCGACGATGGCGGTCTTGCCCACGCCGGGCTCGCCGATCAGCACCGGGTTGTTCTTGGTCCGGCGCTGCAGCACCTGGATGGTGCGGCGGATTTCCTCGTCGCGGCCGATCACCGGGTCGAGCTTGCCGCTCTCCGCGCGCGCGGTCAGGTCGATGGTGTACTTCTCCAGCGCCTGGCGCTGTTCCTCGGCGTTCTCGCTCTGCACGGTCTCGCCGCCGCGCAGCTTGTCGATGGCGGCCTCGATCTTCTTCTTGTCGGCACCGGCCGCGCGCAGCGCCATGCCGGCCGCGCCACCGTCGTCGACGGCGGCCAGCAGGAACCACTCGCTGGCGATGAACTGGTCGTTGTGCTGCTGGGCCAGCTTGTCCGTGGTGTTGAGCAGGCGGCTCAGGTCATTGCCCATCGACAGGTTGCCGGCCTGGCCGGACACCTTGGGCAGCGCCTCCAGCGACTCGGCCAGCCGCTCGCGCAGTACCGGCACGTTGACGCCAGCCTGGGCCAGCAACGGACGGCTGCTGCCGCCGGGCTGGTCGAGCAGCGCGCTGAGCACGTGCACCGGTTCGATGATGTTGTTGTCGCGACCGACCGCCAGGGACTGCGCGTCGGACAGCGCCTTCTGGAAGTTGGAGGTGAGCTTGTCCATCCGCATGGGTCTTCTTCCTCGAATAAAGGGGGCCAGCGTCGCTGGCGATACTGGTTCAGATGCGGTTGCAACGGTGTGATTCAAGGGTGACGACTACCCCCTGTTCAGCCTTTGCCTGCTTCCCATCCAGTATCGCCAGCCGATCTGGCCCGACCTTGATCCAGCGCAAACCCGGCATGGCTCAGCCGCGCGTGACCGCCACGCGGATGGCCTGCAGCTGTTGCTTCACCGCCTTGCGCTGGCCGGCATCCAGCCGCAGCAGCGCTTTCTGCCCAACCGACAGCGACTGCAGCGCCGGGTCGACGAAGCGGTATTTGCCCTTGCCATCCGGCGCCACCGCCAGCGGGCCCGAGGGCTCGGGGGTCTGCAGCAGGTGGTCGATCACCGCCACCAGACGGTCGTTGAAGTGCCCATCGGGATGCCCGATGTCGCGGTAGGCCTGCTGCACCAGCGGATAGAAGCGTACGTAGGCCGTCGCCAGGGACTGCGCATCGGCCTGGGTGAAAGCCTTCACCCAGGGCGCGTAACGCTCGGCGTTGGCCGCAGCCAATTGCTCGACACCGTCGCTGCCCTGTGCCACCTGCAGGCTGCCCGGCATCGGTTGCAGGGCCATCGCCGAGGCCGGCAGGCTGGGCTGGGTGAGGTTGTCCACGTGCACCACCCACCGCTGGATCAGGTGCTCGCGCAGCAGCACCGCCAGTACATCGGCGGGAAACACCCCTGCCAGCGCCTGCCAGGCGCCGGCATCGCTGTCCGCCAGGGCCGGCAGGGCGGGATCGGCCGCCACGTCGGTATCCAGCGGATAACGGGGCGACGTCGGCCCCGTGGCGGGAGCAGGTGACGACACCGACGAGGGGCCAGCGGGTCCATCCAGCGGTGGGGGTGCCGTGGCGGCGGGCGCTGCCGGCCGCAAACGGGCCAGGTCATCCTTGAACAGCCAACCGCCGACACCACCGATCGCCACCACGCCCAACACCACCCAGGGCCACACCGCACTGCGCTTTTCCATCACATCCACCTTGCTTGCATGTGAAGGTGTGACCGGCGCAACGCCGGTGGGTTCCCCCCGGCGCCACCGCGCGTGTTCAGCGCGGCTTCTGCAGCGACATCAAGCCGATCACCGTGGCCAGCACCGCGTAGGCGGCGGCGACCTGCAGGGTGATCGCCTGGCGCAGCCCTTCCAGCTGCCATGGCAGGTAGATGCCGCCGCGCGGATCGGTGGAATGGATCACCCCGAACGCACTGAGCACCGCGGCCACCAGCAGCAGCGTCACCGCCACGCCCGGGCGACGCTCGATCAAGGCCACCAAGGCCGCCGCCCACAGCATCGCGGTGATGATGAAACCGTTGCCCAGCACCTGCAGCGTGGCCACGTCCGACAGCCCATGCCCGTCCACCGCCGCATACAGCGCGGCGGCGGCCTCCGGCGCCACCCAGGTGCCGAACTTGATGTTGATCAGGTACGCGATGGCCGGCAGGAACGCCAGCGCCACCGCGATCGCATGCTCGCGCTTGGTCTGCTGGAAGGCCTGCACGGTGATGTCCAGGCCGACGAACACGATGATCGGCGCCAGCACCGCCACCGGCAGCCACTGCACCAGCCCGGCGACCACGCCGAGCATGCCGCCGATGCCGATGAACAACCCGGTCAGCAGCGTGTAACCACTGCGCGCGCCCAGCCGCTTGTAGGCCGGCTGGCCGATGTAGGGCGTGGTCTGCGCCACGCCGCCGCAGACGCCGGCCACCAGCGTGGCAATCGCCTCGACCAGCAGCACGTCGCGGGTGCGGTAGTCGTCACCGGCCGCGCGAGCGCTCTCGGCGACGTTGATGCCGCCCACCACCATCAACAGGCCGAACGGTAGCAGCAGCGACAGGTACGGCACGGTCAGCGGCAGGCCATCGACGAAGCCCAGCGACGGCAGCGGCAGCGCCACCGCCAGCGAGATCGCCGGCGGCCACTGGAAGCCGGTCAGCACACCGGCCGAACCCAGCCCGTAGTACAGCACCACGCCGACCAGCAGCGCGAACAGCACCCCCGGCAGGCGCAGCGGCACCACGCCGCGGGCGACCAGCACGTACAGCAGCACGCCCAGCGTGACCAGGCCGACCAGCGGCTGGCGCAGGCTTTCGATCAGCGGCAGGAAGCCAAGCAGGGTCAGCGCGGCGCCACCGATCGAACCGAGCAGGGCCGCCCGTGGCACGTGCCGGGTCACCGCATCACCAACGAAGGACAGCACCAGCTTGAGCAGGCCCATCACCACCAGCGAGGCCATGCCCAGCTTCCAGGTCAGCAGGGCCGCCGCGGTCGGGTCCAGGCCCTGCTGCTTGAAGCCGGCGAAGGCCGGGCCCAGCACCAGCAGCGCCATGCCGATGCTGGTCGGTGCATCCAGGCCCAGCGGCATCGCGGTGACGTCATCGCGGCCGCTGCGCGCAGCCAGCCGGTGCGCCATCAGCGTGTACATCAGGTTGCCGATCAGCACGCCCAGTGCGGTGCCCGGGAACATGCGGCCGAACACCACCTCGGCGGGGAACTGGAAGATGCCAACCAGCGCCATCGCGATGAAGCCGAGGATGGACAGGTTGTCGACCACCAGGCCGAAGAAGCCGTTGAGGTCGCCGGGCACGAACCAGCGGGCACGTGCGGTGGGGGAATGCGGGGAATTCATGCGGGAGTTCGTCAGCAGGGCCGGCCTGGATCAGCCGGCGGAAGGGGGAAAGGAAACACGTGGCTCATTCCGGGTCGGGCACTTTCACCCAGCCCAGGATCGGACCGCGCGCGGGATTGATGTAGCGCACCTGCAACCAGCCATCGGCCTCGTCCAGCAACTCGACGCGGTCGCCCTTGACCAGGTAGCGCCGGGTGGCGGTGTCACCGGCGCGGCGGTAGAGCGGCAGGCGGGCCGGCACCACCGAGGCACCCCAGCCTTTCATCGGCACGTCGGCCAGCGGCGGGTCGAACGCGTTCCACAGCGCGCGCTCCAGGCGCTTGCCCGAGGCATCCCAGGTACTCCAGACCACCAGGATGCCCATATCTTCCGCACTGTCCAGGGACAGCACCCGGGACATGCCACTGGTCTCGACCAGCGCGCCGCGCATCGAGCGGTACAGGTAAAGCCGGTCACCCTGGTAACGGTATACGTCGCTGTACCACATCGGCCCGCTGCGACAACTGCTGCTCAGCGTGCGCGAGGCCGGATCCGGTGACAGCGTCCACAGGCCTTCGCAGCTGATCTCCGGCCCGGTGGGTGCGGCCAGCGCGCGGAACCTGCCACTGTCCGGCTGGTACAGGTACACGGTGAAGGACTCATTGACCTGGCCCAGCGTCGCGCTGGTGGCCAGGTCCTGGTAGCCGTCGAAGTTGTAGTCCGCATGGCCCAACCGCGTGCCCCCGTCTTCCTCATCGGTGGCCGCCGGCAGCAATTGCCGCGCCGATGAACGGTCGGTACCGACCTCGACGGTGCCCTCCCCTGTCAGCCGCGCATGGGCAATCACGCCGGCGGTGACCTCGAAGCGGATCTCGCTGTCATCGGCCAGCGCCGGCGGCGCCAGCAGCATCCCTGCGGCAATCAGCATGCCGTAGGCGGCGCAGCGGCGGGAGGCGGGGGTATGTGGCGTCATCAGGTGACTCGTCGAAAGGCGGACCAGCGCGCAGGCTAGCCGATCCGGCACCGATCAGAACGACACCTCGACCGGCTGCCGTGCCCACAGCACCGACTGGTGGTGGGTGGCCTGCTTCCACGCCAGGCGGATGGCCTCGATGTCGTTGCGCCGCTGCGGGGTGTCCTCGTGCAGGATCACCAGCACCTTGGTGCTCAGCCGGTTCGGCTCCGCCGCCCCGCGGAACAGCCACTGGCCATAGGCGTCGAACACGGTCAGGCCATCGGGGAATCGCGGCGTCACTTCCTTGTCCAGGAACGCGCGCCATTGTGCCTGGCTGATCACGTCGGTCTGCTCCCGCCGGGACGGGCCGGTTTCCTCGCCCACCCCGAAATACAGCTCGCTGCGTAGCCAACCGCCGGCCTCGGCCGGGCGCTGTGCATCGCCATGCAGCGCGGCGGTGGCCGGCTCGGTGACCGGCGGTGCGGCGATGGCGCTGGTGGCAAGGCCCAGCAACAGGGGGAGAACAACGGCGTGCAACTTCATGGAAAACCTCCGGACAGGGCAACACGGTGGCATCCATCGCACCGCAGGGGATATCACGGACGGTCATCAGCTCATGGCATCCAGGGCTTGCAACCGGCCGCGCGTTAACGCCAAGATAATATATCGCTTCATCCGGATGGATGTAAGTACAAAACCTCTCCCCCTTCGTTCTGCCCGGAGTTTCCATGTCCCGCCCCACCTCGGCCCCGCTCGGCCTGGCCATCGCGCTGGCGCTGTCTTCCCCCGCCTTTGCCCAGGAAGCCGCGCCGAACAGCGCCACCACCCTGGACACGGTGATCGTCACCGGTACCCGCGCGGTGGACCGCACCGTGCTCGAATCCACCTCGCCGGTGGACGTGCTCAGCGCCGAGGACATCCGCAAGGCCGGCGTGGTCAATGGCGAGCTGGGCAGCGCACTGCAGGCGCTGCTGCCGTCGTTCAACTTCCCGCGCCAGTCCAACTCCGGCGGTGCCGACCACGTGCGCGCCGCGCAGTTGCGCGGCTTGTCGCCGGACCAGGTGCTGGTGCTGGTCAACGGCAAGCGCCGCCACAACTCGGCGCTGGTCAACACCGACAGCAAGATCGGCAAGGGCACCACCCCGGTGGATTTCAACGCGATCCCGGTCAGCGCGATCAAGCGCATCGAGGTGCTGCGTGACGGCGCCGGCGCGCTGTACGGCTCGGACGCGGTGGCCGGTGTGATCAACGTGATCCTGGACGACGCTCCGGAAGGCGGCGCCATCGAAGCCAGATTCGGTGCGCACCACACCGACCTCAAGCCGATCAACCGCACCCTGACCGACGGCCAGGCCAGCTTCATCAGCGCCAAGGTCGGCACCGCACTGACCGATGACGGTGGCTTTCTGCGCGTGGGCCTGGAGTACAAGAACCGCGAAGCCACCAACCGCGCCGGCTTCGACCAGATCCCGCCGTGGGAAGCACAGACCCCGGACAACCTGGCCCTGGTCGGCAAGCGCAACTACGCGCTGGGCGACGGCGCCAGCAAGGACATCAACGCCTGGTTCAATACCGAGATCCCGTTCGGCGAGACCTCCAAGGCCTATGCCTTCGGCACCTACAACCAGCGCGATACCGAAGGCGCCAACTACTTCCGCTATCCGGACGGCGAGGCCAACTGGAAGGCGCTCTACCCGAACGGCTACCGCCCGGTCTCCGAAGGCGAGAACCTGGACGTGCAGCTGGTCGGTGGCGCCCGTGGCCAATGGGGCGAGTGGAACTACGACGCCAGCCTGGACCACGGCCGCAACGAGTTCACCTACCGCCTGCGCGATTCGCTCAACGCCTCGCTCGGCCCGACCAGCCCGACCCGCTTCAAGACCGGCGACTTCAGCTTCGGGCAGACCGTGGCCAACCTGGACCTAGGCCGCATCTTCGTGCGCGAGAACGACAGCCACAGCCTCGGCTTCGGCATCGAAGGCCGCCACGAGCGCTACGAGACCGGCGCCGGCGACCCGGCCAGCTATGCGGCCGGCCCGTACACCGACCGCCCCACCGGCTCGCAGGCCGGCGGCGGGCTGACCCCGCAGGACGAAGCCAACCTGTCGCGCGACGTGTTCAGCGCCTACACCAGCCTGTCCTCCACCTTCGGCGAGAAGTTCTCCACCGACATCGCCGCCCGCTACGAGCACTACCAGGACTTCGGCGGCGAACTGACCGGCAAGCTCGGTGCGCGTTACGCGTTCGCCCCGGCGTTCGCGCTGCGCGGTGCCATCTCCAACAACTTCCACGCGCCGTCGCTGAGCCAGATCGGCTACGAGTCCACCTCCACCGGTTACACCGCCGGCGGCCAGCTGGTGCAGGGCCGCCTGCTGTCGGTCAACAACCCGATCGCCCGCGCGCTCGGCGCCACCGACCTGAAGCCGGAGAAGTCGATCAACTACAGCCTGGGCTTCACCAGCCAGATCGGCAGCCACTTCGACCTGTCGCTGGACCTGTTCCAGATCGACATCGACGACCGCATCGCGCTGTCGGAGAGCATCACCGGTGACGCGTTGACCACCTTCGTGCAGCAGCAGTTCGGCATCAACGGACTGGAAAGCGCGCATTACTTCGTCAATGCCGCCGACACCCGCACGCGCGGCGCCGAGTTCGTCGCCAACTGGCGGCAATCGCTGGGCGATGGCGAGCTGCTGCTGACCGGCACCTGGAGCTACGCCAAGACCGAGCTGAAGAACGTGGTGGCCACGCCGTCGCAGCTGCTCGCGCTGGACCCGGACTACGTGCTGTTCGGCGTGGAGGAAAGCAACACGCTGACCGACGCCGCCCCGCGCACCCGCGCGCAGCTGGCCGGCAGCTGGGCCAATGACCGCTGGTCGCTGAGCAGCCGCGTGAGCCGGCACGGCAGCGCCACGCGCGTGTTCGACTTCGGGGGCGGCTACGAGCCGACGCAGACCTATCGCGCCGAATGGCAGCTGGATGCGGAAGTGGAATACCGCATCACCCCGAAGTGGAGCGTGGCCATCGGCGGGCAGAACCTGACCGACAACTACCCGGACAAGTCCAACCAGGACATCTACTACTTCGGCAACCTGCCCTACGACGTGCTCTCGCCGATCGGCAGCAATGGCGCGTACTACTACGGCCGCGTGCGGTACACGTTCTGACCCACGAACGCAGGCGGGGATTGCGTCCCCGCCTGCGTCCGGCCGTGCGGTGTGCGCTGCCTGATCGTCGGGCCGGGGCACCTTTGGCAGGTTGGGGTGAAATTCCAGCCCCTCGGGCTGCACACCTGATTACCTCCCCCTAACATCCGTTGCGGCATAGTGGCCGCATGCTCGAAGAACTCCAGCGACCGGCCCCACCGGCGCTGACGGACAACGACGCGCTGTTCCTCGATGTCGACGGCACCCTGGTCGCCTTTGCCGACCATCCTGAAAAGGTGGTGCCCGCCGACGACCTCCCGCACCTGCTCGCCGTGAACGCACAACGCCTGCACGGCGCGGTGGCACTGGTCAGCGGCCGCCCCATCGCACAGCTGGACCAGCTGCTGTCCCCGTTGCGCCTGCCCGCCGCCGGCCTGCACGGCACACAGCTGCGCTCCACCGCCGATGCCGAAGTTGTCGGCGGCGACACCGCGCAATGGCTGCATGCCCTGCACCAGCAGGCGATGCGGCTGGCCCATCAACACCCCGGCATGCTGGTCGAACACAAGGGCAGCGCGCTGGCCCTGCATTGGCGTACCGCGCCACAGGCTGCCGGCGCCATCGTCGCCTTTGCCCAGGCGCAGGTGGCGCAGCTGCCAGGCGTCCGCCTGCAGCCTGGCAACCAGGTCATCGAGTTCGTCAGCGCCGACCACGACAAGGGTGGAGCGGTGCTCGCGTTGATGCGCACCCCGACGTTCGAAGGACGTCGCCCGATCTTCGTCGGCGACGATCTCACCGACGAAGCCGGCTTCGCCGCCGCCATGCGCCAAGGCGGGCATGGCGTGCTGGTCGGCAACCGCACCGCCAGCCACGCACGCTACGGGCTGGCCGACGTCGCCGCCGTGCACGAGTGGTTGCGCGGCGCCCTGCCGTAGATCCTGCGGCCCCCATGGCGCCTGGGCGCCATCCACAACAGGAGCAAGTCATGCAACGGGCCGATCTGGACCTGGCCGTCATTGGCAACGGAAGTTTTGGCGCGCTGATCGACAAGCGGGCGCGCATCGTCTGGAGCTGCCTGCCCGCCTTCGATGGCGACCCCGCGTTCTGTGCGCTGCTCAGCCCGCGCGACCATGACGGCGGCGACTTCGCGGTGGAGCTGGAAGACTTCGCCGACAGCGAACAACACTACTTCACCAACACCGCCATCCTGCGCACGGTGTTGCGCGACACCCTGGGAGGGGCGATCGAGGTGATCGACTTCGCGCCACGCTGGAAACGCCATGGTCGCCTGTACCGCCCCCCCAGCGTGATCCGGCGCATCCGCCCGCTGTCCGGCAGCCCGCGCATCCGCATCCGGGCGCGTCCCTTGGCCGATTGGGGCGCACGCACGCCCGAATCCACCTGGGGCAGCAACCACCTGCGCTGGCTGTTGCCCGGCTTCACCCTGCGCCTGACCACCGATGTGCCGGTGCGCTTCATCCGCGAAGGCACCGCGTTCGCGCTGACCCAGCCGGTGGACCTGGTGCTGGGCGTAGATGAAACCCTGCAGCGCAGCCTGGCCGGTTACGCGCAGGATGCCTTCCAGCGCACGGCCGAGTACTGGCGTGAATGGGTGCGCTACCTCTCCGTCCCGCTGGAATGGCAGGACGCGGTGATCCGCAGCGCCATCACCCTGAAACTGTGCCAGTACGAGGACAGCGGCGCGATCATCGCGGCCATGACCACCTCGATCCCGGAGGCGCCCGGCAGCGCGCGCAACTGGGACTACCGCTACTGCTGGCTGCGCGATGCCGCCTTCGTGGTGCGCGCGCTCAACCGGCTGGGTGCCACCCGCACGATGGAGGGCTTCCTGCACTACATCTTCAACCTGGCCACCAGCGACGGCAGCCTGCAGCCGTTGTACGGCATCGGCATGGAAGAGAAGCTCGACGAGAGCGAGGTGCCCTCGCTGGCCGGCTACCGCGGCATGGGGCCGGTGCGCCGCGGCAACCTGGCCTGGGTGCAGAAACAGCACGACGTGTATGGCTCGGTGGTCCTGGCCTCCACCCAGCTGTTCTTCGACCAGCGCCTGGAAGCCCCCGGCGATGCGGACACCTTTGCCCGCCTGGAACCGCTCGGCGAGCGCGCTTATGCCCTGCACGACGTCCCCGACGCCGGGCTGTGGGAGTTCCGTGGCAGGACCTCGGTGCACACCTACACCTCGGCGATGTGCTGGGCCGCCTGCGACCGCCTGGCCAAGATCGCCTCGCGCGTGCAGTTGCCCGAACGCGCCCTGCTCTGGCGCCAGCGGGCCGATGCGATCCACCAGCGCGTCATCGAACGTGGCTGGAACGCGCGCCTTGGGCATTTCACCGATGCCTGGGACGGCCAGCACCTGGATGCCTCGCTGCTGCTGTTGGCCGACATCGGCTTCATCGATGCCCTGGACCCGCGCTACGTCGCCACCGTCGAGGCCATCGGCCGCGAGCTGCGCCATGGCAACGCGCTGTACCGCTACATCGCCCCGGATGACTTCGGTGCACCGGAGACCAGTTTCACCATCTGCACGTTCTGGTACATCGACGCACTGGCCGCGATCGGCCGCGTGGCCGAGGCGCGCGACCTGTTCGAAAGCGTGCTGGCGCGCCGCAACCACGTCGGCCTGCTGTCCGAGGACCTGGCCTTCGACGACGGCGAGCAATGGGGCAACTTCCCGCAGACGTATTCGCACGTTGGCCTGATCACCGCCGCCATGCGCCTGTCGCGACCGTGGCAGGACGCGTCGTGAGCCGCCTGGTGGTGGTGTCCAACCGGGTGGCGATGCCCGGCGAATCCCGTGCCGGCGGGCTGGCCGTCGGCCTGCTGGCCGCGTTGAAGGAACGCGGCGGCATGTGGTTCGGCTGGAGCGGGCGCAGCGTCAACGAGGACAGCGGCACCCTGCGCGAGCAAAGCGAGGGCAACATCCGCTTCGTGACGATGGACCTGTCCAGACCCGACCTGGACAACTACTACAACGGCTTCTCCAACCGCGCCCTGTGGCCGCTGCTGCACTTCCGCCTGGACCTGGTGGACTACGACCGCCGCAAGCGCGAAGGCTACTGGAAGGTCAACGCCTTGTTCGCCGACAAACTCGCGCCACTGCTGCGCGAGGACGACACCGTGTGGATCCATGACTACCACCTGATCCCGTTGGCGGCGATGCTGCGCGAACGCGGCATCGGTTGCCGCATCGGCTTCTTCCTGCACGTGCCGGTGCCCTCGGCGGACCTGATCCAGGCCCTGCCCGACCACCGCAACCTGTTCTCCACGCTGTACGCCTACGACCTGCTGGGCTTCCAGACCCGCCGCGACGTCGACCGCTTCCAGTCCTATGCGCGCCTGTTCGGCGGCGGCACGCTGGTGGACAGCGAGTGGATCCAGGCGCCGGACGGGCGGCGCATCCGCACCTCGGCATTCCCGATCGGCATCGATACCGCCCATATCGCGCGACAGGCGCACGGCGCCACCCGCAACAACGCGGTGCGCGCCCTGCGCCGCAGCCTGCAGTTCCGCAAGCTGGCCATCGGCGTAGACCGCCTGGACTACTCCAAGGGGTTGCCCGAGCGCTTCCATGGCTTCGAGCACTACCTGGACCGCTACCCGCAGCAGAAAGGCTCGATGACTTTCCTGCAGATCGCACCGGTCTCGCGCGGCAGCGTCACCGAGTACCGCAAGCTGCGCACCGACCTGGAGCGCCTGGCCGGCCACATCAATGGCAGCCACGCCGAAGCCGACTGGACCCCGCTGCGCTACGTCAACCAGAACTACGCGCACAGCACGCTGACCGGCTTCTATCGCGAGGCCGCGGTGGGATTGGTGACCCCCCTGCGCGACGGCATGAACCTGGTGGCCAAGGAGTACGTGGCATCGCAGGACCCGGAGAATCCCGGCGTGCTGGTGCTGTCACTGCTGGCGGGCGCGGCGGACGAGCTCAAGCAGGCACTGCTGGTCAACCCGCATGACCTGGACGGCGTGGCCGATGCGATCGCCGCAGCCGCCAACATGCCATTGGCCGAACGCATCGAGCGTTGGCAGCTGATGATGCAGCACCTGCGTGAGTACGACATCAATCGCTGGCGCCGCGACTACCTGCAGGCACTGGAAACACCGCCTTCACTCCAACCCCTCTCCCGCATGCGGGAGAGGGGTTGGGGTGAGGGGCAGTGAGGGCAAAGCGCTGGCATCAGCCACCGCATCCCCGGCCTCAATCCAGGAACCGCGCCCGCTGCTGCGGCGTCGGCAGGTAACAGCTGTCATGCCGCCCGAACCAGCGGTAGCGGTTGCGCGCCAACCACCGGTAGGCACGGTCCCGCAAGGATCCGGGCAGCCAGCGCGCGATCCCCGCGAGCTTCCACACGCCGCCAAGGCCGCTGACCACGCGCACGATCGCATCGGTATCCGTGTAGGCCATGCCGTCCTCCACCAGCAGGAACGACAGCGGGTCATCCGGGTCCAGCCCGTGCGCCAGCAACAGCGCACGGCCCTGCACCCCCTGCATCGCCGCGAAGCGGTATCGCCCCCGACGGTCGAAGCGCAGCAGGAAGCGCACCCAGCGGCTGCACAGCGCGCACACCCCGTCGAACACGATCACCGGCGCATCGCCGCTCATGCCACCCCGTCCTCCGGCAGCAACCAGCCTTCGTAGCGGATCAACCGCCCGATCAGCGGCATCGAGACATCCACCAGGAACTCATAACGCCCGTGCCGCTCGCGTTCACGGCAATACACCTGGCCGAACCAGCGGGTGGGCAGGGGCAACAGGCCAAACGCCCAGGCGCGCTCGGCCCGCCACAGGATCTGGCCCTCCTCCTCGCGCAGGCCGAAGCGGAACCGCACCGCCCCCAGCTGCTCGAACAGCCCCCCAGCCTGTTGCCACAGGCGCGATTCCATCCGGGCGGGCCCGAACCGCCGGTTCCAGCGTTCCCCGGCCGCATCCACCACGAACTCCACGCTGACCGGCACGCTGGCACTGGGCGGAAGGCGCGCCAGCCAGGCGCAGGGCGCCACCAGCCAATGGGTGCCGCGCAGCACCTCGCCTTGCCCGCTCCAGCGTTGCCGGCCGCGCACCGAATGCAGCGCGCGTACCTGCGGGGGCAGCTGTCCGAACCCAGGGCCAAGCACCTGCTCGAACAGCGGCGTGCTCATGGGTCCATCCACACCAGGGTGGCGATGCGGCCGCTGCGGCGGTCGCGCCGGTGCGAGAACCAGCGTTGCGGGTCGGCGATGGTGCACTGGTCACCGCCATGGATATCGGCCGGGTCCATGCCCGCGGCCTGCAGCCGCTGGCGCGCCAGTGCGTACAGGTCCACCCGCCAATGCCCGGGACGGGTCGGCGTGAACGCCGCTTCGGCCGCGGCCGAATGGGCGAGGAAGGCCTCGCGCACATCCGCCCCGATCTCGTAATGGGCCGGCCCGGCGGCCGGCCCCAACCAGGCGATGACCGCGCTGGCCGGGGTCCGCATCGCCGCCAGGGTGTTCTCCAGCATGCCGTCGGCCAACCCGCGCCACCCCGCATGGGCGGCGGCCACCTCGCCCCCGGCCCGCGCGGTGAACACCACCGGCAGGCAGTCCGCGGTCAGGATCGCCAGCACCACGCCGGGGACCGAGGTCACCGCGGCATCGGCCACCGGTTCGGCATCAATGCCCTGTGCCTGCGGCGGCGCCTGGAAACGCAGCACGCCGGTGCCGTGCACCTGGCGCAGCCAGTGCGGCGCCGAGGGCAGACCCGCCAGTTGCTGCAACTGGTCACGGTTGCGCTGCACCTGGGCCGGGTCGTCGCCCTCGGCGGCGCTGCGGTTGCCCAGGTTGAAGTGGTCGAACGGCGGCTGCGAGCCCCCCGCGCCGTGGCGCCGGGTGGTAAAGGCATGCACCCCGGCCGGGGCCGGCCAGTCGGCGGCCAGGGCAGGCAGCGCGTCGTTCATCACCAGCGGTCCCGCTCGCGTTCGGCGAAGGCCTTGGAGTCCTCGCGCAGCGCCTTCATCAGCGCCAGCAGGTCCGCCGGCACCGGGGCGGTGTTGCTGATCGTCTCGCCGGTGATCGGGTGCTGGAACTCCAGCGTTTCGGCGTGCAGGGCCTGGCGCTTGAAGCCGCGCAGCTGGGCGACCAGTTCGTCGCTGGCGCCCTTGGGCAGCTTCAGCGACCCGCCGTACAGCGGGTCACCGACGATGGCGTGCTTGATGTGCGCCATGTGCACGCGGATCTGGTGGGTGCGGCCGGTCTCCAGGCGGCACTCCAGCGCGGTATGGGCCCGGAAGCGCTCGCGCAGGCGGTAATGGGTGACCGCGTCCTTGCCATCCTCGCGCACGCCCATGCGCAGGCGGTCGCGCGGGTGGCGGTCGATCGCCGCGTCCACGGTGCCGCCGGCGACCAGCGCCCCGACCACCACGGCCAGGTACTGGCGGTGGACCTCGCGGGCGGACAGCTGTTCCACCAGCGCGGTCTGCGCCTGCACGGTACGGGCCACCATCATGATGCCGCTGGTGTCCTTGTCCAGGCGGTGGACCACGCCGGCACGCGGCACCTTGGCGATCTCCGGGTCGCGGAACAGCAGCGCGTTGACCAGGGTGCCGGTCGGGTTGCCGGCGCCCGGGTGGACCACCAGCCCGGCCGGCTTGTCGATCACGTAGACATGCTCGTCCTCGTACAGGATCGACAGCGGGATGTCCTCCGGCTGCGCGTTGACCTCGGTGTCGAGCACCGCATTCAGGGAAACCGACTCCCCGCCCCGGACCGGGTCGCGGGGCCGGGCCGGCTCCCCGTCCATCAGCACCGCACCGGTCTTGATCCACTCGGTCAGGCGGGAACGGGAGAATTCGGGGAAAAGCTCGGCCACCACGGCGTCGAAGCGGCGGCCGGCGGCGGTATCGGGCACCAGCGCCTGGCGCTGGGTCGGGGAGGTGTTCTCGGACATGTCAAAGGCCAACTGAAAGACGAAATCGGGGGTCCTGACAGCAACAGTCATTCGCAGGACAGGCCACTAGGCTATCATCGACACCTCGTATTCCTGCCGCGTCCCGCCCTGACCCATGATCCGACGCTCTTTGCTGTCCGCGCCCGTCCGCCTCACCGCCCTGCTGCTGGTCCTGGTTTTCGTCGCCACCGGCTGCCACCGCGGCGACAAGAAGAAGGACGCCGATGAAGGCGCGCCTGTCGAGCAGCTCTACGAAAAGAGCCACAAGCTGATGGAAGGCGGCAACTGGTCCGGCGCCGAAACCAGCTTCAAGCGCCTGATCGCCCAGTACCCGTACGGCCCGTACACCGAGCAGGCGATGATCGAAAGCGCCTATGCCCAGTACAAGGCCGGCAAGAACGATGACGCCGTGTCGAGCATCGACCGCTTCATCCGCACCTACCCGACCCACCGCAACATCGCCTACCTGTACTACCTGCGCGGCCTGGCCAACGGCAACCGCGACACGGTGTTCCTGCGCCGCGTGTGGTCGCTGGACCCGAGCCGCCGTGACCTGTCCACCCCGCGCCAGGCCTACGCCGACTTCACCATCGTCACCGAGCGCTACCCGAACAGCCGCTATGCGGCCGATGCGCGCCAGCGCATGATCGAGCTGCGCGACGTGTTCGCCCAGCACGAGCTGGACAATGCCCTGTACTACGCCCGCCGCGGCGCTTGGGTCTCGGCCGCCGGCCGTGCCAACTACCTGCTGGAAACCTACCCGCAGAGCGCCTTCCAGTACGACGCCGTGGCGGTGCTGGGCGAGTCCTATACCCACATCGGCAACAAGACCCTGGCCGACGACGCCCGCCGCGTGCTGGAGCTGAACCAGCCCGACCACCCGTGGCTGACCGGCGACTGGCCGAAGTACCCGTGGATGATCCGCAAGCTCAACCCGTTCGCCGGCGAGAAGTCGGTGGCCACCGGCCAGAGCAATGCGACGATGAGCCGCCGCAAGTAAGCAGCCAGCGCATGCGAATACGGAAAGGGGCCTTCGGGCCCCTTTCCCGTTGGGGGCCAACGACGCCCCTGCCCTGCCGAGGCCCGGATGACGCGATGCCCGGGATGTACGTGACCTGGGCAGATTCCATGCCGCAAGCCGTAGCAGCCCCGGCGATTCCCCCATTTCCCAACGCGCAGGCGGGGAGGCAATCCCAGCCCGTCCCGCAACACCCCCTGCTCCGGCACGGGCGAACACGGCTTCGGCCACGCACCGCCCTGCATGTTCCGGTCGACAAAAAAGGCGGCCCCGTCACCGGGACCGCCCACATTGCACCCTCAGTCGCGCCGACCTCAGAAGTTCTGCGTGTAACGCACGTACAGCTGGCGGCCGTAGCCGTTGTACAGATAGTTGTTGAAGTTGGTCGGCGAGTACGCCACGTCGTACACCGGCGCCTTGTTGGTCAGGTTGCGGGCACCCAGCGAGATCGTCGCATTCCACGGGGCCTGGTAGTTGAGCTGCAGGTCATGGGTGATGTAAGCGCCGCTGCAGCGCTTCACGTAGCCCTCGCTCTTCAACTCCGAGCAGCTGTAGTCACCTTCGTAGTAGTCGACGTAGTAGCCCGGCTCATAGCCGATCATGTTCATGGTCCACGCCACGCTCCAGTCGCCGCGCTCCCAGCGGGTGTTGAGGTTGGCACGCCACTCCGGGTAACCGCTGGTGCCGACGTACTCGTCCGAGCCGTAGCGGCTGTCGACCTTGTAGCTGTGGGTCCAGGAACCCTGCAGGGTCGAGGTCAGCCTGCCCCAGTCGTCCAGGTCGAACTGGGTGCGGATGTTCAGGTCGATGCCGTCGGTCTTGACCAACCCTTCATTGCCATAGCCGGCATACACCGCCTGGATCGAACCGTCGCTGTTGCGCACGACCGACAGGTTGTCCGGCAGGTACTGGCCAAGGGCGGTGCGGTTGATCACCGTCTGCGCGGAGTACCACTTGATCTGGTTCTTGATCTCGGTGTTCCAGTAATCCAGCGTGATGTTGGCCCACGAGAACGGGTCGTACACCACGCCGAAGCTGAATTGCTTGGAGGTCTCGGCCTTCAGGTCCGGATTGGCCACGTGGTAGCCATTGATCTGGATCGAACTGGACGCGGCCAGGCCATAGGCCAGTGCCGTGGCCTCGTCGGTCACCGAGTCGGCCGAGAACGCATCCTGCTGGTTCAGCGCCTGCAGCGTCGGCGCGCGGAAACCCTTGCCATACGAGGTGCGGAAGGTCAGGTTGTGCAGCGGCTGGAAGCGCAGCGACAGCTTCGGCGAGGTGGAATCACCGAAGTCGGAGTAGTGGTCGTAGCGAACGGCCAGGTCTGCCGAGAAGTTGTCGAAGATCGGCAGGCTCCACTCGGCGAAGCCCGAGGTCAGGTTGCGCTCGCCCCATGCCGAATTGCCGGACGAACCGCCCACGTTGCCGGCCGCCGACTGCTGGTCGTAGATGTCCGCATAGTCATGCTTGCTGTACTCACCGCCCACCGCCAGCGAGGAAACCCCGCCCGGCAGCGTGAACAGGTCGGTGGTCAACTGCGCGTTGAACTCCTTCTGCTTGTAGAAGGTGTTGCGGCCGATCGTGGTGCTGATGGCATCGAGCACCTCCTGGGAGTTGGCGTACGGGTCGAAGGCGTTGTATTGCCCGCTTTCGAAGTACTGCTCGGCCACCGGGATGTTGACGTAGTTGTAGCCGGTCACGGTCGCGCGCGCCTCATTGCTGCGCACGCCGAAGTCGACGCTGGTGCTGTCGGTCAGCTGGCCGTGCAGGCTCAGGTTGACGTCGTAGCTGTTCTCGTCGGTGTAGGTATAGCGTTTGTCCAAGGCGGCAAAGCGGTGCTTGATGTAGGCATCCTGCCCGGTGGTGTTGTTCGGGCTGTCGGCGCTGACGAAGATGCTTTCGGGCACCGGCGCGTAGACGCTGGTGCTGTTCTTGCGGTTCACGTAGATGTCGGCGTTGATGGTCCAGGCATCGCTGAGCGCGTACTCCGAGCGCAGGAACAGGTTCTTGTTCTTGATGCTGGCGGTGTCGGCCATGTCGCCGACATAGTTGTACAGGCAGCTGGTGCGGCCGGTGCTGCTGGTGCTCTCGTAGAAGTTGGTGCCCGAGCAGCCGCCCGGCACCACGCTGCTGCCGTTGGTATAGAGGTTCGAGCCGGCAACCCGGTTGCCATTGGCATCGGTCAGCACGTTGAGATAGTTGTTCGAGTACGACGAACCGGCGACCGTGTCGGACCACGGGTAGTCGGATACATAGCTGATCTTCTGGTCGGTGTAGGAAATGCCGCCCATCACCGAGCCACGCTCACCCGCCGCGCCGAACAGCACCGAGGCCTCGGATGCATCGCCACCGTACTTGTTGTCGGTCGCGCCGGCGCTGACCTGGAAGCCTTCATAGTTCTTGCGGGTGATGACATTGACCACGCCGCCGATCGCGTCGGCACCGTAGATGGCCGAGGCGCCATCGGTCAGGATCTCGATGCGCTCCACTGCCGCGGCCGGGATCGAGCTCAAGTCCTGGCCCTCACCGGTCAGCGGCGACACCGCGGCACGCCGGCCATCGATCAGGATCAGCGTGCGGCCTTCGCCCAGGCCGCGCAGGCTCAGGCCGGCGAACGACTGGGCGGAGCTGCCGGAACTGGGCACGAAGGAGCCGAAGGAGTTGAAGCTGGAGTTCTGCAGGATGTCGGCCACCGTTGCCCTGCCGCTCACCTCGATGTCCTGGCGGCCGATCACGGTTACCGGCAATGCACCTTCCACATCTGCACGCTTGATGCGCGAGCCGGTGATCTCGATGCGATCCAGGGTGGTCGCATTCGTACTACTGCTGGCTGCCTCCTGCGCCGCGACCGTACCGCTGAGGGACAAGCCAATGGCGACAACCAGCGCACCACGGCGAAGACCGGAGTTTGTCTTGATATTCATTATTTACGTGTTCCAGATGAAGAAGGACACGTCCTGATCGCTCAGAACCGTTTTGATCGGCCCGTGCATGACAGCGTCATTGCACCGGCCTGACGGAAAATTAACGATCCGATATCGCTGCTGTTTTTCAATTGATGGCAGTGCCGTGCCAGCTTCGTGTCATGCAGTGCGCCGACGGGCCATCACCCGACACGGCCCGTCGTCCCGCGTCATCACTGACACGCTTCGCCATGCCTCCCCGGCAGGCCAGGCGCACCTTCAGATGACGCAAAAAAAAAGTTCGCCACCGCGCGGGGCGGTGGCAAAGGAGAGAGATGACTTGATGTTTTCTTGTGGGCCTAGGGTGCCAATCCAGGATGCCAACGGTTTGACGCGAGATCGCACCGACCGGCACGCCCCACGGCGGGCGACATCCAACGCCCACGAAGTCGACACACATCGACACGCATCGACATTTCCGTCTCCACGGAAACAGCAAAGGGGCCTTTCGGCCCCTTTGCTGTTCGTGCAACACCTTGCCTCAGCCGCGATACCCGTTGGTGATCGGGTAGCGCCGCTCACGGCCAAAGGCACGTCGCGACACCTTCGGCCCCGGCGCGGCCTGGTGCCGCTTCCATTCGCTGATGCGCACCAGCCTGAGCACCCGCTCCACCACCTCGGGCGCATACCCGGCGGCGATGATGTCCTGGCGCGACTGCTCCTGGTCGATGTAGCGGTACAGGATGCCGTCCAGCACGTCATAGGCCGGCAACGAATCCTGGTCGGTCTGGTTCTCGCGCAGTTCGGCCGAGGGCGCGCGGGCGATGACCGCCGGGGGGATCACCGGCGCACCGCCGACGGTGTTGCGCCACTTGGACAGGCCGTAGACCTCGGTCTTGTACAGGTCCTTCAGCGGCGCGTAGCCGCCGCACATGTCGCCGTAGATGGTGGCGTAGCCCACCGCGTACTCGCTCTTGTTGCCGGTGGTCAGCAGCAGGCCCCCAAACTTGTTGGACAGCGCCATCAGGATCACGCCACGGCTGCGCGACTGCAGGTTCTCCTCGGTGACATCGGCTGCCTGCCCTTCGAACATCGCCGACAGCGACTGCATCAACCCCTGGAATGCCGGCTCGATCGGCACCGTCTCCAGCTTCACGCCCAGCGCACGGCACTGCTCCACCGCCAGGTCGTTGGACAGATCGGCCGTGTAGCGCGACGGCAGGCTGACCGCGGTGACGTTGTCCGCGCCCAGCGCGTCCACCGCCATCGCCAGCACCAGCGCCGAGTCGATGCCGCCGGACAGGCCCAGCCACACCTTGCCGAAGCCATTCTTGCGGCAGTAGTCCTGGATGCCACGCGTCACCGCCCGCCACGCCAGCGCATCCATGCTTTCATCGCCGTCGTCGATCCAGCGCAACGGCATGAAGCTGCGCGCCTGGACGTTGTACTCGACCACCAGCATTTCCTCGGCGAACGCCACCGCCGCCGGATGCACCGTGCCGTCACCGTCGGCGACCACCGAGGCACCGTCGAACACCACCGCGTCCTGGCCACCAATGGTGTTGAGGTAGGCGATGCCCACGCCCGATGCCGCGCAGCGCTCGGCCAGCAGCGCATCGCGCTGGGCATGCTTGCCGCGCTCGTACGGCGAGGCATTGGGCACCAGCACCAGCTGGGCACCGGCGGCCACCGTGCCGGCCAGCGGCTCGGGGAACCACAGGTCCTCGCAGATCACCAGGCCGACCTGCACACCGTTGACCTGCACCACGCAGTTGCCGCCATCCGGATCGACATCGAAGTAGCGACGCTCATCGAACACCGCGTAGTTGGGCAGCTCACGCTTGCGGTAGGTGGTCTCCACGGCACCGTCGCGCAGCACGCTGGCCGCGTTGTAGACCACTGCGCCGGCGCTCTGCGGCCAACCGACCACCGCCACGACGCCGGTCGCCTCGGTGGCGATGCGGGCGATGGCCTGCTCGCAGTCATCCAGGAAGCCGGGGCGCAGCAGCAGGTCTTCCGGCGGATAGCCGCTGACCGCCAACTCGGGGAACAACACCACGTCCGCGCCGTATTCGTCACGCGCCTCGTGCATCAGCTCGATGATGCGGCCGGTATTGCCGGCCACGTCGCCGACCGGGAAGTCGAACTGGGCCAGGGCGATGCGTAGCGATTGGGACATATCAACAACCTTCTGCTTGGCCCCGCACCCTGCGGGGGCTTGGTTCGATCGACAACGCCTGCAGGATGCTCTCGCAGACCGCGGCGGTGTTGCTCAGGGCTTCATTATTCCAGAACCGCAGCACGCGGTAGCCGTGCCCCCCTCAGGAAGGCTTCACGTGCCGGATCGCTGGGATCACCGGCATGCTGTCCGCCATCCAGTTCAATGACCAGCCGCCGCGCCAGGCAGGCGAAGTCGACCACGTAGGGGCCGATGGGATGCTGGCGACGGAACTTGAAGCCGGCCAGGCGATCGGCACGCAGGTGGTACCAGAGTCGTTGCTCGGCGTCGGTCATCCGTTGCCGCAAGGCCCTGGCGCAGCCGGTCTTGGCACCTTTTCGCATGTCCTTCGCTCCTTCCATTGGAAGGAGGAAGGTCCCGCGCGGGGACGGCGGGGAAAATCAGGCATATGGGCGGGTAAGGCTCGGAAAGCTGCCCTCACCCCTACCCCTCTCCCGCAGGCGGGAGAGGGGTAGGGGTGAGGGCAGCTCTTCAAGCTCGGCACAAAAGAAAAGGCCGCCCCAAGGGGCGGCCTTCTCGACACATCACCGGCGGTCAGCGCTTACTTGACCAGCTTGGCGATGGCAGCGCCCAGGTCGCCCGGCGAACGCACGGTGACGACGCCAGCCGCTTCCATTGCGGCGAACTTGCCTTCCGCAGTGCCCTTGCCGCCCGAGGCGATCGCACCGGCATGGCCCATGCGCTTGCCGGCCGGCGCCGAGGCGCCGGCGATGAAGCCAACAACCGGCTTCTTCACGTGGGCCTTGATGTATTCCGCACCGGCTTCTTCGGCGTCGCCGCCGATTTCGCCAACCATGATGATGCCTTCGGTCTGCGGGTCTTCGTTGAACAGCTTCAGGCAGTCGACGAAGTTCAGGCCGTTGATCGGGTCACCACCGATGCCGATGCAGGTGGACTGGCCCAGGCCGACTTCGGTGGTCTGCTTGACCGCTTCATAGGTCAGGGTGCCCGAACGCGACACGATGCCGATCTTGCCCGGCTTGTGGATGTGGCCCGGCATGATGCCGATCTTGCACTCACCCGGGGTGATGACGCCCGGGCAGTTCGGCCCGATCAGCACGGTATCCGGGTGCGAGCCCTTCAGCACGTTGTCCACGCGCAGCATGTCCAGCACCGGGATGCCCTCGGTGATGCAGACGATGACCTTGATGCCGGCAGCAGCGGCTTCCAGGATGGCGTCGGCAGCGAACGGCGGCGGGACGTAGATGACCGACGCGTCAGCGCCGGTGGCCTGCACGGCATCGGCCACGGTGTTGAACACCGGCAGGTCGATGTGGGTGGTGCCGCCCTTGCCCGGGGTGACGCCGCCGACGACCTGGGTGCCGTACTCGATCATCTGGGTGGCGTGGAAGGTACCCTGCTGGCCGGTGAAGCCCTGCACGATCACCTTGGTGTTCTTGTTAATCAAAACAGACATGGGAATTCCTTGGTGTCGGGATCAGGCGGCGTTCTTGACAGCTTCAACGACCTTCTTGGCGCCGTCGTTGATGTTGTCAGCCGGGATGATGGCCATGCCGCTGTCACGCAGCAGCTGCTTGCCTTCTTCCACGTTGGTGCCTTCCAGGCGCACCACGACCGGAACCTTGACGCCCACTTCCTTCACCGCGGCGATGATGCCCTCGGCGATCATGTCGCAGCGGACGATGCCACCGAAGATGTTGACGAAGATGCCTTCGACCTTGTCCGAGGACAGGATCAGCTTGAACGCCTCGATCACGCGCTGCTTGTTGGCGCCGCCGCCCACGTCCAGGAAGTTCGCCGGCTCGCCGCCGTTGAGCTTGATGACGTCCATGGTGGCCATGGCCAGGCCGGCGCCGTTCACCATGCAGCCGATGTTGCCGTCCATGGTGACGTAGTTGATGTCCAGCTCCGAAGCGGTCACTTCGGTTTCGTCTTCCTGGGACTTGTCGCGCATGGCGACCAGTTCCTTGTGACGGAAGGCAGCGTTGTCGTCGCTGTTGAACTTGCCGTCCAGCGCGTACAGGTTGCCGTCGTCTAGGATGGCCAGCGGGTTGATCTCAACCAGCGCCAGGTCCTTTTCGTTGAAGATGCGGTACAGGTTCACCATGATGCTGGCGAACTGGCCGGCCTGCTTGGCGGTCAGGCCCATCTTGAAGCCGATGTCACGGCCGTGGTAACCCTGCACGCCCTCGACGAAGTCCACGTTCAGGGTGTGGATCTTGTCCGGGGTTTCAGCGGCAACCTGCTCGATCTCCATGCCGCCTTCCGAGGAAGCAATGAAGCTGATGGTGCGGGTGCCACGATCGACCAGCACCGACAGGTACAGTTCCTTGACGATCTCACCGGCGGTGGTCACCAGCACCAGGTTGATCGGCAGCTCGACGCCGGCGGTCTGGTAGGTGGCCATCTTGGTGCCGAGCATCTTGGCTGCAGCGGCCTTCACGTCTTCGACGGTCTTGCAGAACTTGACGCCGCCGGCCTTGCCGCGGCCGCCTGCGTGGATCTGCGCCTTGACCATCCAGGGGCCCTGGCCCAGCGACTGGGCGACGGCAACCGCCTCGTCCGGGGTAGCCGCGACTTTGCCGGCCGGAACCGGGATACCGTATTCGGCAAGCAGCTGTTTTGACTGGTACTCGTGGAAATTCATGCGTCACCGTGGGAATAGGAACGACCGCACGCATCTCCTCGGGCCCCACGGAGGGGCGCCAGCATGGACCGCGGCGGGCCCACTATTGTGGCCGAGCCAGCGCCGGGGCGCAAAGAAGTCTGTACAAATCGCCAAGACCGGCACGCTTTCCCATGCATTTTCAGCCACTTGCCGCAACTGTCCGGCGCCTGTGAAAACGCCCGGAACCGGCCCGCCGGCACCTATACTTGCCCGAGCCCGTCTGCAGATAGGAGTTCCGGCTTGGCCCCCAGCCCTTCGCTGATCGACCGCATCGAGTCGATCCCGCGCCGCGAACTGTACTTCTTCGCCCTGTACCGCCTGCTGGTCGCCTCGCTGCTGTGCGCCCTGGTGTTCAGCCCGCTGAGCATGATGGTCGGGCAGGCCCACCATGTCGGGCTGGCCCAATGGGTTTCGACCAGTTACCTGCTGATATCGGCCGGGCTGCTGTTCTGGGGCCGCAACGAGCGCTGGCTGCAGACCATCGTGTTCTGGAGCGTGCTGGCCGACATCGTCGCGGCGGTGCTGCTCAGCCATGCCCTGCCCGGCTCCAGCGCCGGCATCTCGATGTCGCTGCTGTTCAACATCGCCGCCGCCGGCCTGCTGCTGCCGCTGTCACGCGCGATGCTGGTGGCCCTGCTGGCCAGCGGCGCCAGCGTGCTGGAGTTCGGCTGGACCTACCTGGAAAACGTCGACAACAGCCGTACCCTGGCCGAACTGGCCATGTTCGTGACCAGCTACCTGTCGCTGGCCTTCATCTGCTACCAGATCGGCAACCGCACCCGGCGCACCCAGCAACTGGCCGACCAGCGCGGCGCGGAGGTAGCCAACCTGTTCGAGGTCAACGAGCTGATCATCCGGCGCATGCGCACCGGCGTGCTGGTGGTCGACATCGATGGTCGCATCACCCTGGCCAACGAGGCGGCCACCGCCCTGCTTGGCGACCTGGAAGGCACCTTGGCCACCGAACGCGTCACCCTGGCCAGCGCCTCGCCGGAACTGGCCCGGCGCCTGCAGCGCTGGCGCGGCGGTTGGCAGGAAGAAGAGGTGGCCCTGCAACTGGCACCGGAACAGGCCGAAGTCCTGCCCCGCTTCGCCCGGCTGCTGGCCGACAGCGACATGACCCTGGTGTTCCTGGATGACACCTCGGTCGTCTCCAAGCGTGCCGAATCGCTCACCCTGTCCACGCTGGGCCGGTTCTCCGCCAGCCTGGCCCACGAGATCCGCAACCCGTTGGCGGCCATCAACTACGCTACCCAGCTGCTGGAGGAATCCAACGACCTGGGCGATGCCGACCGCCGCCTGCTGCAGATCATCCACCAGCAATGCCAGCGCACCAACGGCATCGTGGAAAGCGTGCTCGCCCTGGCCCGGCGCGAACGGGCCAACCCGGAAAACCTGGACCTGGTCACCTTTGTCCGGCGCTTCGTGCTGGAGTACCGGCAGAGCCTGTCGCTGGAAACCGACAGCCTGGAGGCGGTGATCCGCGAGCCCAGCGTGCCGGCGCTGATGGACTCGCGCCACCTGCACCAGGTACTGACCGCGCTGGTCCACAATGCGCTCAAGTATGGTCGCATGGCCGAGGAGCCCGCCCGCGTCCGCATCCGCGTGGCCTCCGGCGAGCGACACGCGGTGATCGACGTCATGGACCGCGGCCCCGGGATTCCCGACGCCATCGCCGCCCAGCTGTTCCGCCCCTTCTATACAACCTCCGAGCACGGCACCGGCCTGGGCCTGTACATCGCGCGCGAGCTGTGCCGGGCCAACCAGGCCCAGCTGGACTATGTCTCCGTCCCCGCGGGCGGGGCCTGCTTCCGCCTGACCCTGTCCGTCCCCAAGGCCGCATTCAATCGCGACCTGGGTTGAAAATGCGCAAACCGTGCGTCGAATGTTTGGCGCAGGCCCCTCGCCTCGGCTATCGTTTCGCCCATGAATGCGACACATAGCGCCCTGATCGTCGATGACGAACGCGACATCCGCGAACTGCTGGTTCTGACCCTGGGCCGGATGGGCCTGCGCATCAGTACCGCGGCCAACCTGGCCGAAGCGCGGGAGCTGCTGGCCAGCAATCCGTTCGACCTGTGCCTGACCGACATGCGCCTGCCCGACGGCAACGGCATCGAGCTGGTCGCCGAGATCACCCGTGATTACCCGCGCACCCCGGTCGCCATGATCACCGCCTTCGGCAGCATGGACCTGGCGGTGGAAGCGCTGAAGGCCGGCGCCTTCGACTTCGTCAGCAAGCCGGTGGACATCAACGTGCTGCGCGGGCTGGTCCGCCATGCGATCGAACTGAACAATGCCGCCCGGCCGAGCACGCCGCCGCCGCCGGAGAACGCCACGCGCCTGCTCGGTGGCTCCGCTGCCATGGACGAGCTGCGCGCCACCATCGCCAAGGTCGCGCGCAGCCAGGCGCCGGTCTACATCCTCGGTGAATCCGGCGTCGGCAAGGAGCTGGTGGCCCGCACCATCCACGACCAGGGCGCGCGCGCGGCCGGCCCGTTCATCCCCGTCAACTGTGGCGCCATCCCCGGCGAGCTGATGGAGAGCGAGTTCTTCGGCCATCGCAAGGGCAGCTTCACCGGCGCCCATGCCGACAAGCCCGGCCTGTTCCAGGCGGCCAATGGCGGCACCCTGTTCCTGGACGAAGTGGCCGAACTACCGCTGCAGATGCAGGTCAAGCTGCTGCGCGCCATCCAGGAGAAGTCGGTCCGCCCGGTGGGTGCCTCCACCGAAGTTCCGGTGGACGTGCGCATCCTGTCGGCCACCCACAAGGACCTCGGGGCGCTGGTGCAGGATGGCCGCTTCCGCCATGACCTGTACTACCGCATCAACGTGATCGAGCTGCGGGTACCACCGCTGCGCGAGCGGCGCGGTGACCTGCCGCAGCTGGCCGGCGCGATCCTCGACCGGCTGGCCCGTTCCCAGAACCAGAAGCCACCGGTGCTGTCGCCCTCGGCGCTGGATGCCCTGGCCGGCTACTCCTTCCCCGGCAACGTACGCGAGCTGGAAAACATCCTCGAGCGCGCCCTGGCCCTGGCCGACGGCGACACCATCGACGCCAGCGACCTGCGCCTGCCCGCGCCCAAGCCGGCCAGCGTGCTGCAGCCCGAAGGCCCTGGCGCGGGCGCCGCGGTCACGGAAGAGGCGGTCATCGACATCGATCCCTCGGGTGCCGCCCTGCCCTCCTACATCGAGCAGATGGAGCGCGCGGCGATCCAGAAGGCACTGGAAGAGAACCGCTGGAACAAGACCAAGACCGCCGCCCAGCTCGGCATCACCTTCCGTGCCCTGCGTTACAAGCTGAAGAAGCTGGGCATGGAGTAAGCATGCTCCGTGCCGGGCAGCGACCGGCACCACCGACAGCAGAACGCCGGGCACTGCCCGGCGTTCTGCTGTACGACAGGCAGCAAGCAGCCGCCGATCAATCCTTGGTGACGCGGTTGATCTCGGCCAGGCTGGTCACACCCTGCGCGGCCTTGAGCAAAGCCGACTGGCGCAGGTCGTTGACCCCGATCTTCTGTGCAGCGTCGGCGATGTCCATGGCGTTGCCACCCTGCAGCACGATCGCGGCGATCTCGTCGGTCATCGGCATCACCTGATAGATACCGGTACGGCCCTTGTAACCTTCCGTGCACTCATCGCAGCCCACCGGCTCGAACAGCTGGATGCCCTCGTCCAACTGCTTCTGGGTGAAGCCTTCGGCCAACAGCGCGTTCTCCGGCAGGTGCGCCGGACGCTTGCAGTTGGAGCACAACCGGCGGGCCAGGCGCTGGGCGATGACCAACGTCACCGACGAGGTGATGTTGTATGGCGCGATGCCCATGTTCATCAGGCGCGCGATGGTCTGCGGGGCATCGTTGGTATGCAGCGTGGACAGCACCATGTGGCCGGTCTGCGCGGCCTTGATGGCGATCTCCGCGGTTTCAAGGTCACGGATTTCGCCCACCATGATGATGTCCGGGTCCTGTCGCAGGAACGAGCGCAGCGCCGCGGCGAAGGTCATGCCGCGCTTGTTGTTCTGCTGCACCTGGTTCACGCCAGGCAGGCGGATTTCCACCGGATCCTCGGCGGTGGAGATGTTGCGGGTATCGTCATTGAGGATGCCCAGCGCGGTGTACAACGACACCGTCTTGCCCGAGCCGGTCGGGCCGGTGACCAGCACCATGCCATACGGTTTGTGGATGGCCTCCATGAACAACTGTTGCTGGACCGGCTCGTAGCCCAGTTTGTCGATGCCCAGCTTGGCGGCGCTGCCGTCCAGGATACGCAGCACGATCTTTTCGCCGAACAGGGTCGGCAGCGTGCTGACACGGAAGTCGATCTGCTTGGTCTTGGACAGGTTGAGCTTGATACGGCCGTCCTGCGGCACCCGCTTTTCGGCGATGTCCAGCTGCGACATCACCTTCAGGCGTGCCGCGATGCGCTGGTTCAACTTCACCGGCGCCTTGGCCACGGTCTTGAGCAGGCCATCGATGCGCAGGCGGACGCGATAGTCATCTTCGTAAGGCTCGAAGTGAATGTCTGACGCCCCCTTCCGGATCGCATCGACGAGCACCTTGTTGACGAACTTCACCACCGGCGTGTCGTCGCCCTTGGCATCGATGCCAGCATCACCGCCTGCACTACCCTCCTCGTCCCCGACGGCGACATCGAGGTCGCCAATGGCCTCGTCGTCCCCTCCCAGACTGTCCCCAAGCGACTCATTACTGGCCAGCCACAGGTCCAGGGTACGGCGAATCTGCTCCTCGTCAACGAGGATCGGCTCCACCACCAGATTGGTATGGAACTTGATCTCATCCAGCGACTGGGTCGGGTTGCTGGTACCCAGGAACAGCTTGCCGCCACGCCTGAACAGCGGCAGCACCTGGTGCTTGCGCAGCAATTCCTCGCTGACCAGCTTCATCGCGTTCTGGCTGGGATCGAATACCGACACGTCCAGCAGCGGCATCCCGAATTCCATGGCATTGGCGGCGGCCATGTTCGCCGCGCTCACCAGCTTCTTCTCCGCCAACCATTGGCTCAGCGGCATCTTGGCCTCGGCCGCCTGGGCCATGGCCGTGCGGGCGGTGGCTTCCTCCAACGCCCCATCCTGAACCAGCCGACGGGCGATGCCCGTGATTCCGACGAGATTGGCAGTGACTGCAGCGTTCATGAGCTTCCCCTGGGCCGGACCCTAACCTTGGCAATTGTACGCATGCCGGCGCCCCAGGCCAGCGTCCGCATCAGGCCGATACTGGCCCGGCCCCCGGCGTTCCTGACCTCCCCCCTTCCTCACCAACCCGGCTACTATTGCCGCGGGGAGAACTACCGGTAAACGCACGTGCCAGAACTGAGCATCATCCTGCCCGCCAAGAACGAGGCCGAGGGGCTGCGACGCACCCTGCCCGCACTGCAGGCAGCGTATCCAACGGCAGAGATCATCGTGGTCAACGATGGCTCCACCGACGAGACCGCGATCATCGGCACCCAACTCGGTGCAAAAGTGCTGACCAGCCCCTACTCGATGGGCAACGGTGCCGCGATCAAGCGCGGCGCGCGCGCTGCCACCGGGGGGATCCTGGTGTTCATGGATGCCGACGGCCAACACAGCGCCGAACACATCGCGCGATTGTTGGCCAAGCTGGACGAAGGCTATGACATGGTCGTGGGCGCCCGCGACAGCGACGGCCAGGCCAACTTCCACCGAGGTCTGGCCAACGCGTTCTACAACAAGCTGGCCAGCCATATGACCGGGCATCGGATCGATGACCTGACATCCGGCTTCCGCGCAGTCCGCGCCGAACGCTTCCGCGAGTTCCTGCACCTGTTGCCCAATGGCTTCAGCTACCCGACCACCAGCACGATGGCCTTTTTCCGTAGCGCCTACCCGGTGGCCTACGTGCCGATCCCGGTCGCCAAGCGCGTAGGCAACGGCAGCCACATCCGACCGGTCAAGGATGGCATTCGCTTCCTGTTGATTATTTTCAAGATCGCGACGCTGTACTCACCGATGAAGTTGTTTGGGCCAGTTGCTCTTGGCTTCTTCATGGTCGGCTTGGGTTATTACGCCTACACCTTCGCGACGATGCATAGATTCACGAACATGAGCACATTGTTGTTCAGTGCTTCGGTAATTATTTTCCTGATCGGCCTGGTCTCCGAACAGATCACCAATCTGACGTATCGACGCGATGCCTGAAGGACGCCGCCTGCGCATTCTGGTGATCACCCGCAACCTTCCACCTCTGATCGGCGGCATGGAACGGCTCAACTGGCATCTGCTTGATGAACTATCGGCAGACGCAGATGTAAAGGTCATCGCCCCCAACGGAGCGGCGCAGCTGGCTCCGCGAAAGGTGATCGCGACGACCGAGGTTCCACTGCGTCCCTTGTGGCGCTTCCTTGCCAGCTCCATTTGGCAGGCCGCGCAACAAGCCCGCCATTGGCAACCAGACGTCGTCATCGCTGGCAGCGGATTGACTGCCCCCATTGCCCTGCTCGCGGCCAGCGCCTGCAGGGCAAAATCATGCGCCTATGTCCACGGGCTTGATCTCACGGCCAAACACCCGGTCTATCGAGCATTCTGGTTGCCAGCCATCAGATCGCTCGATCTTCTTGTTGCCAACAGCCGTCCAACCGCCGAGATCTGCCGCCGTGTTGGTGTTGACGAGTCGCGCATCAAGGTGATTCATCCGGGGGTGGATCCACCGCTGGAAGAGACCTGCAGACCGAAAGATGATCAGATCAACGCCTTTCGTGAGAAGCATCGCCTCAAGGACAGCAGAATCATTCTTTCGGTTGGCCGTCTCTCCGCGCGCAAAGGCTTGCGGGAATTCACTGCGCTGTCGCTGCCCCAGATCGTGCAAGCCATTCCAGATGCCCTACTCCTCATCATCGGCGATTCACCGAACAACGCCTTGCACGCAGAGCCACAGTCGATGGAGTCCATCCAAGCTGCCGCCGATGCGGCCGGAGTGGGGAACAACATCCGATTCACCGGTGTTGTCGCCGAAAGCGAACTCAATATCGCTTACGGAATCGCGACCGTCCATGCCTTTCCGGTTCGCAACATCCCCGGAGACCTGGAAGGATTTGGCATGGTCGCGGTCGAGGCGGCCGCACATGGGCTACCCACCATCGCATTCGCCAACGGCGGCGTCATCGACTCGGTTGCCGAGGGATACTCCGGCCATTTGATCACCGCCGAAGACTATGCCGCCTTCGCCACAGCAATCATACAAACGCTGCGATCCCCACAAATCAGCTGCGAGAACTGCATGGAATTCGCCGGCAGGTTCGCGTGGCCGGAGTTTGGAAAGCAGCTGGGATCCGCAATTCGCTCCGTCCAATCGAACAAGTAAGGCCAACCCATCCGGCCGAAGGTGAACCGAATCGCGGCCACCTGGCACCGCGTCCACCTGATGATCAGAACGCCCCCAAGAGGAAAAGGTGAAGATCCTATTCATTGGCAAACGATTCTATACGAATCGCGATGCCGTCCAGGAACAGTATGGCCGCATTTACCAGCTGCCTAGCTTCTGGGCCAAGGCAGGGATGCAGACATCGCTCTGGCTCATCGACTATCACTCCAAGGACGTCGTCAATCGAACGGAGGGACAACTCCGGCTGAAATCCACTCCGATCTTCAGTCGCGCCTCCCTGAGCGAATGGCATGAGATTAGAAGCTCCAGCAAACAGGTCCAGTTCGACATTGTTGTCGCAAGCGGTGACTGTTACATCGGATTGATGGCATATCGCTTGGCGCGGCGCATCGGCGCCAAATTCGTTTTCGACGTTTACGACAAGTACGATGAGTTCCGGGCATACCGGAACCTGCCTGGCTTCAATCTTTTCAAGCACCTGCTCGATCGCGCGGACGGGCGCATCTTTGCCAGCCGACCGCTCATGGCGCAGTTGCAACGCGCGACTCACAATCACCTGACCCTGAATGGAATTGATGAGGCACTGTTCACACCAAGTGACATGTCCGCTAGCAGGGGGGCGCTCGGACTACCCACGACCGGCATCCTGGTTGGCTATTTCGGTAGCATGACTGCGGACCGGGGCGTCACCGACCTGATCGCTTCGGCCAAGATCCTGCGTGACAAAGGGCATCCCGTCGAACTGATTCTGGCTGGCCGGAAGGAGCATGCCCTCGACACATCCATTGAAGGTGTTACCTATCTGGGCAACCTCCCTGTGTCGCAGGTGCCGTTGGCGATGTCTTCCTGCGACCTCCTTGCCCTTCCCTATCGAAGCTCGCCCTACCTCGACATGGCATCCTCCTGCAAGATTACGGAGTACATCGCCATGCGAAAGCCAGTCGTAGCCACCCTCACACCCAACTTCTCCGGCAATTTCCCGTTGCAGGCCCGGCAACTGGATGGCCTGCTGGCCAGCCCGGGTGACCCCGCCAGCATTGCCGAGGTAATTCTGAAGCAACTCGAATCAGCCACGTTGCTCCAAATGCCGGAGGGCGCTACGTGGCAGGAAATATCCGCCGACACCTTGGAATTCCTGGCAACCTTACCTCCACCAAGAGGGGCATAAAGCGAACGTGCTCAACGCTTCCCGAGACGCCGAGCAAGATCCATCAAGCCAGGATGTCTCTTGACCCCCTCGCCAAGACTGACCCGCAATCCGTTGAGTCGACGGCGCACGGCCTTTTCCCATCCCGGTTGCTCTGCTTTCTCGGCGCGCAGGGATCTCAGCCCAACCATCAACTTGTCCAACACTGGCGGGATGCATGTCGGCGAATTTGTACTCCCCGGTTTCATCCGGACATCGCTGAGCTTGCGATCCACCTTCATTGCCCCCCTTTTTGTTCGGGACGGCCGAGCCGAAGAGGAAACCTCTCCGCAAAGCTCGAGCATCAACTGCGCGACCCGCTGGCCAGCGAATCCATCCAGCATCGGAAGGTGATCTGCCAATGCGTGCTCAAGACCCGTTACATCTACGGCCCCGCTCTGGACCAGGTGGATGAAGCCTGCAACTTCAGCTGATGTGCTCGCCCGCGCGTAGTGCGCGACCAACCGGGACGCTTCCTCATTGAAGGGCTCCCCTTCAACATTCACCAGGGAAAGAATTGGCTTTCCCGTCGCCAGATACTCCAATAGGAACGACCCGACGTCGGTAAGCAGAGCATCCGAAGCGTTGAAAGCATCCGCATGATCAGCCGATTCATCAAGGGCAATGCCTAGCGCCGCCAGCTCCTCGCGTAGCGTCGAAACTTCATCCTGATCCAGCAAACCCTCTGCAACGATTGCGGGAAACAACCCTGGATGAGGTCGCCATATCAGGCATAGTTGCTCGCGTCGCGAAATCGCGAGCTCAAGCAACTCCGGCCCCAGCAGATCGAACGTCGAGAAATTGCCCCCGTGGGAGCAGGACTTTCCGAAACTGAAATGCGAATTCCAAAGAATCGCGCATCGCCCGCCAATGGCATCCGACAACCAACCCGGCACAGGCCGCGACAGCGCTTCCATCAGGTGGTCGAAACGGGGCTGGCCCAATACGTGAACATGCCCGTCGCCACGCGGGCAATGTCTGCGATAGAGCGATTTCTCGTGCTCCGATCTTGCAATAACCGCTGTCGCTTGAATCTGCGTTGGTTGTGAGAACTGCAGCTTCAGATTCTTCCGCCCACCCGCCATCACCAATCCATAAGGGATGTAGAGCATGATGGGAATCACCTGCTTCAGCCGATCGACCCACAGCTGCCTCGGCCGATCCCGGTCATAGGGGTGATTCAGAACCACCACGTCGAACTGGTCCGGCGAAACAACTTCACCTTGCGCCCATTCATGAAATGGAATCCCGTCGCTGGCGAGCACAGCCCGCATCAGGGGCAATTTCTGCTGCGAAACAGCCGGATTTTCGATGCTGTAAGGCAGCACCCACACCTCTGAACTGAAAGCATTTCCATCACGCATCGCCAACCACAGCGATGCGAGATTCACCCACGCTTCCGGCCGCTGAACCAACAAGAGCACGCGTAAAGGAGCACCAGGATGCCGTCCCGGCTCGCCAACGGCGCGAGTGGCTTTATCCTGACTCACACACACCTTCTACCCGCGACATCGACGAATGCCACTTGACGCGACGCCAGATCATCACTCACGTCGCGCTCGCTTACTCATGAATTCCTCCGCAGCCATAAGATCCCCCGGCGTATCTACTTCGTGCAGGTCCAACAGGCAGGCCGGCAAAGGCAACTGAGATTCAAGCGCCTGATAGACATATCCCGACGCTTCCTCCAGCCGCAATGGTGGTCCAGAGAAAACATTGGCCCATTCGTAACTACTGTCCAGCCCTCTGCCGAATGCTGATATCTCCATCTCCCCCTGCATTCGGCTTGAGATCTCAGCAAACACCGCATTCTCGCTTTTGGCCTGAGTCACCCCGACGAGGGTTCGCACACTCGCGGCTTTTTCGACGAATCCGGCCAGCGATAACTCATCGATGATCAGGTCGCCGTCCAGATACAACACTTTTGAAAGAAAGCCTGCGCTTCCCAACGAGATACTGTAGGCGGTATTGGTTTCCCTGAAACGAGGATTCCTGATCAGGATCACGTCGCGATGATGACGGGCGCAATACTCAGCAACCATTTCCTCGCGATAGCCGATGACAACATGGATGCGCGACACCCGTGACTCCAGCGTCTCGATCAGGCGCGAGAGAATGGTCCTTCCGTCCACTTCGATCAAACACTTGGGCAAACCCATCCCCAACCGTGAACCGAGCCCTGCGCAGGCGATTACAGCACCTTCAACAGCTTGCATAACGCCTCCGGCGAATTAATGAGCATCGTAGCCGCAGCCGCCGTCGCCGGCACCGGGGAGTGCACTGCACCGTACGCGATGCCGATATCAGCTTCTTTCAACATGGGAACATCATTGGCACCGTCCCCAACGGCAACATACCGCCGATGCCCCCCGAGGGCGCGCAATGCACGCATGGCCGCACCTTTATCGAGAATATCCTCAAGCCGTAAGCGCCCTTCATCCTGCCTTGCCCTGGAACATATCCAACGACACTTCAGACGACTCATGAGAGGCCTCAACCAAACATCAAGATTTCCAGTGACAATGAAACAGTCATCGACACGCTCATTGATGAATTCAACTAGCGAGGGCTCAAGCGTGACCGACTCGACGATCGCATGCACCCTCGCTACCGGCACCTGCCCCAGGATAAGGCAGCGCAATCGCATGGAATCAGAGAAAGGGATGTAGCCTTCCATCGTCAATCGCGTGAGTGTCGCCATCTCATCGGCAACATCAAGTTCCGAGGCGATACATGGCAGCAGCTCGGTAGTTGTAATCGTGCCATCAAGATCAAAGCAGAAAGCAGTACTCACGAAATCCGCTCCATGAGGAACCACATCTGCCGGGTATCGCTTCGATTATTGAGCCAGGGCTCGTCGTACACACCCCCCGAACCGACCAGCTTGAAGCGCACACCTGGCATCTCCTGCTGAATCAATCGCTCGAGCTCTTCATGAGTCCGGTAGATGGCACTGTACTGCTGTTCCATCTCTTCCGAATAGTGTTCCGAGATTGTCAGCCGCATCCCCACCCCCATCGGCTCACGAAACATCACAAGGCCGCCCGGCGCAAGTATGGCTGCCATGTTCCTGATTGCCCGACGCACTTCCGCATCGTTGAGGTAGATCAGCACACCCGCGCACAGCACCCTGTCAAAAGGCCCAGTCTCATCCAGTGCATCCAGCGAGAAATCATCGGCTGCCATGACGCTGAAGCGGCAATTGGAGGAATCCGAAAACTGCTCACGCGCATAGTCCACGAGCCCAGCACAAGCATCGATCCCGTGATACCAAGCACTCCTTTGTACTAGTTCACTGGCCCAGCGCCCCGTTCCACACCCGACGTCCAATACACGCTGAGCCCCATCAAGACGTAGCAGCGGAAGCAACTTGGCCTTTTCAGCGATATCCCTGCCCTGCGCCAACTCGGCGTTCTTCTCTTGATAGATCACCGCGTGCAGGGGGCCGATCGATGAAATCTTTCCGGCGCGCTCCTCGAAGAAACGCGTTACTGCCTTCGTATTGATGGCGGGGCTGCCAGGACACCCCGACTCGGAATAGGATCTCGTCATTTACTCGGACTCGCTTTCATTTCATTCCCCTTCTTGGCATCACGACACGAACGACCAGCACCGAACCGATGACCGCCATTGTCCACTCAGCGGATATTACGGCCAACGGCAATCCCAATGCCCCAAATCGCTGAGTCAACACCACCCCGGCAAGCCCAAGGATCACCAGGCCTCCCATCTCGAAGCCGACACGCATCCACCGCTCGCCGAAGGCCATCAGCGAATTCCCGACTACCTGCCTTATCGCCATTCCGGGAACCGCAAGACATAACCAGCGAACAACTTCGCCGACACCTGCGTACTGCACACCGAAAAAAACATCCAGCAACGGGGCCGCGAGCCACAGTGCCACAGCGAGCACAAGGCTGTACATGAATGCGCATGCGTACATCCATATGAAAAGACGGCGAGTGGGTCCAGAACCACGATCCTCACGAAACAATCTCGGCAATGCGGAAAGCACCATTGCGGAAACTGGCAACGTCGCCGCCCCGACCACCCTTGCCGCAGCGGCATACATGCCGGCAGCTCCCAGCGGCAACAGCTTTAGCGACAAGGCCTTATCAAGCTCACCTGGAGCAGCACGTGTGATGTTGATTACGGCATAACTGAATGCCTCCCCCCATCCACCTCTATCTGGCAAGCGCCATTCATCCACCTTCGGCCAGCGCCCTGGGAGAACACAGGCACCACAGAGCAGGGCCACAACGGAGGCAAGCAGGTAGCCTGCCCCATATACATCCAGAGGCAGCTCCGGCTGCACGATGAGGGTCAAGCCAGCGGCGAGAAGCCGCAGCAACATGGGCAGCAGCTGCAACAATTGCGCACCGGCAATACGCCCAAGCGCATGGTGCTCAGTTGTCATCAATGCAAAGAGGGGCTGCACCAAAAGCTCGGCAATGCCGATCATGGCAAGGACGTGGAAGGGCATGACCCGACCGAACAGATGGATAGTTGAAACGAGATAGACCGTCAACAAAGCACCGCCACACAACAGCGTGCAAGGGATCGCGCTACGAAGCACGATGAGACGGCGCTCAGGAGCCTTGGCAACCTCGCCCAGCAGCACCAACTGCATTCCAAAGGAAGACAACGCCCCCAGAATGACAGCCAATGCAGCAACACCGGCAAGCGCACCAAATTCCCGCGGACCAAGCAGTCGTGCAACCAGCAACAACGTCGCCGACTGCACCAGCAAACGCAATCCGAACACGACACTGGTGCGGATGGTACCTAACGCTATCGGGCCTTTCACGACTGTCCTGGTGCGACGGAAGAAGCTGGACTAGCCAGAGCCGCTGCTCCCCCTGAGCACGGCACCGGACTGGCGAAGGGCACCATCCGGGCACGCCCAAGCGCCTCCAGTATACGCAAACTCAACGCCTGCCCCGTCGTACGAGCGCCACTCCACGCCGTTTTCGGCAGACATCGATCTCCCGGATCACTGTCCGCACCGCAGCCCCTCCCCAGGTCCATCGAGCCCAGCGGCTAGTTTTGTAACGCGCACTGCCCACTACCCGTGTTGCAGTCCACGTCCCTCTTGATGGGTGCATTCCCACGCGTCAGGGAGTTGAATGTCACAGTACGCGGCGTTGCAAAATCACCGGTCGTCAATCCCAAGCTGGTGCTGGTATCACAGGCCTTGGCCTCATAAGCCGGCGGCAACTTGTAATCAGCCAATTCGATAACCGCCGTACTCATGTAAGCCCGCGCCTCAGCCAAGCAGCCAGCGTTCGCCGACCGCTGCGTGTAGTTTCGATACTGCGGCAGTGCGATGGCTGCGAGAATCGCAATGATGGCTACAACAATCATCAACTCGATAAGCGTAAAGCCGCTTTCATTCTTAGACATTTCCCTACTCCCCCAAAAAACACATACCCTTCACAAGCACAGAGCGTGCCAACCTTCGGAGACCACTCCGCCCGTCAGTTGGCGCCTCTCTTTGCAGGGATCAATTCGGAGGCACGTGCAACGACCTCCAACTGCGAGGCCCAGTCTGCCCGCCCCGCCTCCCTCAGCTGCTGCAGCATCCGTTCCACACCAGGGTCACCCACCCGGGAAAGCTCCACCGCACGGCGCAAGTACGCAAGCGCCAACTCAGGATGTTTGGTTTCATTGTGGATGTATGCGCCCACGCGCAGATTCTGCTCGGAAGTCAATTTGGATCGCGCGGATACGATCTCGATCAGCTCGATCATCCCATCAGGGTCCAGGCCGATACCCTTGTCAGTGTTTCCAAGCATTACCCAGAGAACGTTCTTGTTCTGCACACTCATGGGGGCTTTCCGCAATCGATCCAGCAGCCTCTCCCAATCATGGCTCGCGTCATCCCCACGCATCGTCTTGAAAATGACAATGTTCGAAAGCAGGGCTGCGGAATCCGTAGCCTCCACCCCTTTCTCGCTTAGCGCCAGCGCTCGGCCGAAGTCCGGACTGGCCGGATCAAGACCACTCCGTTTCGCATATACGCCGCTGAGCAACAGCCACGCACGCTCCGAGCGTGGCGCGAGCTCCACGCTCCTCTCGGCAAAGCGCAGCGGCTCTCCCCATTCGTACGACCTTGAAACCGTCGCCCCGACGAGCACCAACCCGACTATCGCCAGAGCCCAGAAAGCCACCTTGCTTCCTGCATGAGCAGCTCCTTCGCGACGCTCAAGCATACCCACGCAGGAGACCCCGATCGCGAGCACCAACCCGACCAGTGGAAAATTATTGCGGTGCTCGAACACCATCTCCAGATTCAGGACATTGCTCGAAATGAAATGCCCTGCAAAAAACAGGAGAACACCGAAGCAGACCAATGGCGCGCGGCGACGGAAACACCAGGCCAACGCTACCAATGCAACGATGAAAGCGAGGGCCAGGATCGTCGAAATTGGGGAAAATAGCCCACGCGAAATGACGAGATCATCGTAGTAAAAAGGCATCATGGAAGGCAGGGGAAGCACTATCTGCCCGCAGTACATCGCTAGCACGCGCCCTTGCGTCAACAATCGCTCCAGGCTGGAAAAGTCCCTTCCGGGATACACCCCCCAATGCCAGTAGTGCGGGACAACCACGCATAAATAGACCCCAGCACCGAGCAATGCGGCAATCCAATACCCTCTGCGCAGCATATCCTGCAAGCCCGACTGTGCAGCACGAAACTGCAGCACCGTGACTTCAAGCAGGAACGTAAACAAGGGCAACAGCGCAGAGTCTTCCTTGCTTGCGAATGCCAGAGCCCATAGCAACACCACAAGAACGCCGTAGTGTCGACTTGGCCTCCCCTCGATCTGCGCTTTACGCATCCCCAGGTACGCCCATAGCGCCAGTACAAGGAACAGCGTCCCCAACATCTGCATGCGCTGCACCACATACAACACCGTGGATACCTGCAGCGGATGGACGCCCCAAACCACCGCAAGCAACAGCGCCACACCGCCTGCCTTACGCGGCCCCCAGTTCGCCAGCAGAAACAACTGGCGCAGGAACAATGCCAGCGCAAGCACCGTCAATGCATGAATCAGGAGATTGGTGGCCTTGAAACTCCCCGCATTGAGACCAGCACGCCAGAAATCCAAGGCAAAACTGAGCATCGCCAGCGGCCGCGAGCCATTCCCGGGCTCGAAGCTGTAGGCCGCATTGAGCAGCCGATCAACAGAAAGATCCGACACATGGATCGCCACGTTCTCGACGATGTTCGGGTTGTCATCGAACAGGAACCCACCGCCCAAGCCAGGAATGAACACTCCAGCAGCGAGCAGGGAGAGCAGTACTGCAAGCAGGTGGTAGTGCCGTGCGGAACTCATCTATCCCCCTGCAAAACGCCATGACCACAACGGGATCCAGCATCCAGCGCGGAACCCGTCCTTTCGACAAACGAAAAGCGCCTTTCGGCGCTTTTCGATCTCCTCATCACCGGAGATTTACGGCTGCAGTTCGCACTGACCGCTGCCAACATTGCAATCGGTATCCTTCTTGATCTGCGCATTGCCCTTCGTTGCAGCCGCGAAGGTCACCGTCGTGCCGCCGTTGTAGGCAGCCTCATCGACAGTCGGAACGGTACCGGCCGGGTCACAACCCTTCGGAGTGTAGGGCGGAGCGGTGCGACCATCGGCCAGATTGGCAACGGCCGCGCCCATGAAGGCCTTGGCTTCAGCCAGGCAGGCACCGTTGGCCGAACGCTGGGTGTAGTTGCGGTACTGCGGCAGCGCGATGGCGGCCAGGATGGCGATGATCGCCACGACGATCATCAGTTCGATGAGGGTAAAGCCCTGCTGCTTCTTCATAAGTACATCCCCTAGAGGTGGAATTGTGAACATGGTTGCAGGCGAATGCCCGCCCCGCATGGGGTTACAAAGCAGGTTGCGTGCCAACTAGCCCAGCACCCCCTACTCCCCGCAGCAATGATGGCAGCATCCTGAAATAAGTGAAGCCCCCCGGCATCAATTTCGAGACTGGCACTCCAACATGACGAAAAACGTCACAATGTGACGCAGCCCTCCACCCTTTGGCCAGCGCCCTGTCCCGGCCAAGTGTGACCCAACGCGTCAAAGGCCGGATGAGGGCGTGCCGGAAGCCAAGCGAACCGCTACCATGCAGACCATTGTTCCGGGTGGGGATGCCCGGACGGGGAGAAGAAATGGCCGTTACCCGAAGTGCAGCAAGCAAAGAGTCGGCGGGTCGCAACACCAGCCAGATGCAGCCGTTTGTCTGGGAGGGGACCGACAAGCGCGGCACCAAGATGAAGGGCGAGCAGGACGCCAAGAACGCCAACCTGCTCAAGGCCGAGCTTCGCCGCCTGGGGATCACCCCCACCGTGGTGAAACCCAAGCCCAAACCGCTGTTCGGCGCCACCGGCAAGCCCATCAAGCCCAAGGACATCGCCTTCTTCAGCCGCCAGATGGCGACCATGATGAAGTCCGGCGTGCCCATCGTGACGGCGCTGGAGATCATCGGCAGCGGGCACAAGAACCCCCGCATGGCCAAGATGGTGGGGCAGATCCGCGCTGACCTGGAAGGCGGTTCCTCGCTGTACGAGGCCATCGGCAGGCACCCCGTGCAGTTCGATGAGCTGTACCGCAACCTGGTCCGCGCCGGCGAAGGCGCGGGCGTTCTGGAGACCGTGCTCGAAACCATCGCCAACTATCAGGAGAACCTCGAGTCCCTGAAGGGCAAGATCAAGAAGGCGCTGTTCTATCCCACCATGACCATCGCGGTCGCGCTGCTGGTGAGCTCGATCCTGCTGATCTGGGTGGTTCCGCAATTCGAGGAGGTGTTTGCCGGCTTCGGCGCGGACCTGCCCGCCTTCACCAAGATGATCGTTGCAGCCTCCAAGCTCATGGTCAGCTGGTGGTGGCTGATACTGTTCATCGTTGCAGGTTCGATCATCGGTTTCATGTTCGCCTACAAGCGATCCATACCGATGCAGCACGCAATGGACAGGCTTGTATTGAAGGTTCCGGTCATCGGCCAGATCCTGCATAACAGCGCCATTGCGCGTTTTGCCCGCACAACGGCGGTCACGTTCAAGGCCGGCGTGCCCCTGGTGGAAGCTCTCAGCATCGTCGCCGGCGCCACCGGCAGCAGTGTCTATGAACAGGCGGTGCTGCGGATGCGCGACGATGTCGCCGTGGGCTACCCGGTCAACATGGCCATGAAGCAGGTCAACCTGTTCCCGCACATGGTGGTGCAGATGACCGCCATCGGCGAGGAAGCAGGCGCCCTGGACTCGATGCTGTTCAAGGTGGCCGAATACTTCGAGCAGGAAGTGAACAACGCCGTCGACGCGCTGAGCAGCCTGATCGAACCCATGATCATGGTGTTCATCGGCGTGGTGGTGGGCGGCATGGTCATCGGCATGTACCTGCCGATCTTCAAGCTGGCCTCGATTGTTGGATAATTGACAGATGGCATTTCTCGACCAGCATCCCGGCCTCGGCTACCCCGCCGCGGTCGGCCTGGGACTGCTGATCGGCAGCTTCCTCAATGTGGTGATCCTGCGCCTGCCCAAGCGGCTGGAGTGGCAGTGGCGGCGTGACGCGCGCGAGATTCTCGAGCAGCCGGACATCTACGAGCCGCCGCCGCCGGGAATCGTGGTCGAGCCGTCGCACTGCCCGCATTGCAAGCACAAGCTGAGCTGGTACGAGAACATCCCGCTGTTCAGCTGGCTGGTCCAGCGTGGCAAGTGCCGCCATTGCCAGGCCCCCATTTCGCTGCAGTATCCGCTGGTGGAGCTGGTCACGGCGCTGCTGGTACTGGCCAGCGTCTGGCAGTTCGGCTTCGGCTGGCAGGGCTTCGGCGCGATCGTGCTGAGCTGCTTCCTGGTGGCGCTGTCCGGCATCGACCTGCGCACGCAACTGCTTCCGGACCAGCTCACCCTGCCCCTGATGTGGCTCGGCCTGATCGGCAGCATGGACAACCTGTACATGCCCGCCAAGCCCGCGCTGATCGGCGCCGCGGTGGGTTACCTGTCGCTCTGGACGGTGTGGTGGCTGTTCAAGCAGCTCACCGGCAAGGAAGGCATGGGCCACGGCGACTTCAAGCTGTTGGCGGCGCTGGGCGCCTGGTGCGGCGTGAAGGGCATCCTGCCGATCATCCTGCTGTCCTCGCTGGTGGGCGCCATCATCGGTTCGATCTGGCTGTATTCCAAGGGCCGTGACAAGGCCACGCCGATTCCGTTTGGCCCCTACCTGGCCATCGCCGGCTGGCTGGTCTTCATGTGGGGCGACCAGTTGATTGGCGGTTACCTGCGACTGTCCGGCCTGCAGCAGTAAGACCACTGTCCATGCGGATGCGGGGACGAAGCCGCGAGGCCACCCCGCTCAACCGAGCCCGTCTGCAATGAGCAATTTCACCATTGGCCTCACCGGCGGGATTGCCTCAGGCAAGAGCGAGGTCAGCCGGCGCTTCGAAGCACTGGGCATCGTCGTCGCCGATGCCGACGTGGCCGCGCGCGAAGTCGTGGCCCCCGGCAACCCCGCCCTGGCACGGATCGTCGGACGTTTCGGCGTCGATATCGTCCAGGCCGACGGCACCCTGGACCGCGCCCTGCTCCGCCAGCGTGTATTTGCCAACGACGATGAGCGGCGTGCGCTCGAAGCCATCACCCACCCCGCCATCCGCCGGCGCATGATGGACATCTGCACTGCCGCACCGGGGCCCTATGTGATCGCTGCCATCCCGTTGCTGACGGAGGTCGGAGGCCGTGCCGCCTATCCGTGGCTGGACCGCATCCTCGTCGTGGACACCCCCGTCGCGCTCCAGCATGCGCGGCTGTTGCGACGTGACAACATCAACGCCGAACTGGCGGATCGCATGATCCAGGCACAGGCCACGCGCGAACAGCGCCTGGCGCTGGCCGATGACGTCATCGTCAATGATGGGCATCCCGATGCGCTGCAGGCGCAGGTCGAGGCGCTGGACCAGCGCTACCGCGATCTAGCCAGCAAACGGTAACGGCCAACCCGCGCCTGATCAGGCGGCGGAGAAACGCAACGTGGCGATCACGCCGCGTTCGCTACCCGGACGGATATCCACCCGCCAACCGTACAACGCGCACAGGCGACTGACGATCGACAGGCCGATGCCCCCACCCTGCGAATGACCGGCATGGGTGCCACGATAACCGCGCTGGAACAGGCTCGCCGCATCCTCCTCGCTCAACCCCGGCCCCGAGTCGATCACCTCCACCGCATCGGCCGCCACCCGTACCAGCACCTGCCCGTCCTGGGTGTACTTCACTGCGTTGCCGATCAGGTTGCCCAGCGCGACCGACAGCGCCGATTCCGGCGCATCGACCACCAGCTCGCGCTCCCCTTCCAGCGCCAGCACCAGCGGTTTGCCACCCAGCTGCGCGCGATGCGCATCCAGCAACTGCTCGGCCACCTTGGCCACATTGCTGTTGCCATGGCCACGCTCGTTGCGTGACAGCAGCAACAGCGAACCGATCAGGTCGGTGCATTGCTGTTCGGCCCGCTGGATGCGCTGCAGGCGTTGCAGCACCTTTTCATCAAGCCCCGGGCGCGCGAGCAGCAACTCGGTTGCACCGCGGATGACCGCCAAAGGGGTACGCAACTCATGGCTGACGTCGGCGTTGAACTCACGGTCGCGCTGGACTACTTCGGTCAATCGCGCCGAATAATCATCCAGGGCCTCGGCCAACTGGCCGACTTCGTCGTCCGGGAAGCGCGGCGCCAACGGCTCGGGATGCTTGTTGTCCCCCCGGTAGGCACGCAGGCGGGCCGCCAGATCCGACACCGGGCGCATGACGCGCGAGGCGGACCACCACCCAAGGACCCACGAAAGCAGGCTGAAGACGATCACCGAAAGAAACAGCGCGCGCTTGAGCTGCTGCTCACCGCGCATCGCCTGTCCCATGTCATAGGCGATGAAAAACCAGGCATCGGGGGTCTTGCGCACACCCACCTTGTAGTAGAACGGCTTGCCGTCGGCATCCTCACCACTGAAGTTATGGATGCCGTCGCGCAGATGCTCCCATTCGGGATACTCCCGACGCAGGGCTTCGAGCCGGTCGGGCTTGTCGGGGCGGATGAGGATGGCGCGAATCTGCTGCACCGGCGCCATCACGTCCTTGCCACCACTGCGGACGTAGCTTTCCCAGGATGCGTCGAGATTGGTGTTCATCACGTCCTCGACCAACTGGTTTTCCACGCGCATCCGCGCCCAGTTCGTCGCAAACGCGAACAGCGTGGTCAGGCAGAAGCCCAACAACACGAATGAAAGGATGATGCGGCTACGCAGGCGGCGGCGATAACGCCCCCGCTTGCGTGTCGGCCCAGGCGCAACGTCCTCAGACATCGGCAACGGCGATGCGGTATCCAATGCCATGGCGGGTCTGGATCATCGGTGCGGCGAACGGCTTGTCCACCACCGCGCGCAGCCCGTGGATATGCACGCGCAGGGAATCCGAATCCGGCAACTCCTCACCCCATACCCGGGTTTCCAGTTCCTGGCGGGTGACCACGGCCGGCGAGGCTTCCATCAATGCCTGCAGGATCTTCAACGCGGTGGGGTTGAGCTGCAGCAGCTTGCCCTGGCGGCGCACTTCCAGCGTGTCCAGGTTGTATTCCAGGTCGCCCACTTCCAGCACGCGCGTGTGCGCGCCCTTGCCACGCCGCGACAAGGCGTTGAGGCGGACTTCGACTTCCTGCAGCGCGAACGGCTTGATCAGGTAGTCATCGGCACCGGAGTCGAACCCGGCCAGCTTGTTGTCCAACGAGTCGCGTGCGGTCAGCATCAGCACCGGCGTCTGCTTGCGCGCGTCGTTGCGCAGCTTGCGGCAGACCTCGATGCCGTCCATGCCCGGCAGGTTGAGATCGAGCACGATCGCGTCGAAATCATGCACCACGGCCAGATGCAGGCCGGTGACGCCATCGGCCGCGAAATCCACCGTATGACCGCGATCTTCCAGGTAGTCACCCAGATTCGCCGCGATGTCGCTGTTATCTTCGATTACGAGAATGCGCACGTGTGCGGGTACCTTTGTCTTGAAAGCACAGGGAGCTTTCCCCGGCAGGAAATGGATTACATCACAGCAAGTATTAACTTCTCACAATGATGGCTTGCTGCCGGTAACAGCCCCCTCCAGACATGCCGGCTTTAGTTGCCTACCTTGACGTCCTTTCCGCCCTGCAGGGATTCCACCGCGCGCCGTGAATCATTCCTGATGCGCTCGCGCTGCGCGACGGTAACGCACTGGGTGGTCGCCATCGTGGAGCCCAGCGTCTTTTCACGCCGGCAGATCTGACGGCTGTCCTCGCGCGCCTTGGCCAGGACGGTGTTGACGAGCTCGTGGTCGCCCAGCACCTGGGCGCGGGCATCGGAAGGCAGCAGGTCGAGGCTTCCCTCACCCACGACCGCAGCGATGCGATCCAGTGCGGCCAGTACCCGTTCCCGATCCGGGGCTGAAATCTCGCTGTATACCTCCCCCGCCTGCAGCTCCTGCCGCACCTTCGCCTGCTGCACCTGGAAGGGCTGCGCCGATTGCAGGGCGGGCTCCTGCTTGGCCGCGGATGCAACGGCGGGCAACGCAAACAGCACCATCAAGATCACGTTCTTCAGCATGTTCATCCTCTCCTTGGTCGCAACACTCTATCGCCGTAGCAACCCCACAACAACAGGAGAAAATACCCAATAAAAACAAGGCCCTGGCGAAAACCGCCAGGGCCTGAAAAATTCCCGATCACCGGACCCACTGAGGAGGGCTGGGTACAGTGGAAGCAGGCTAGAACCAAGCGGATTAAAGGGTTGTTAAAACCATGCAAACAAATTGCAGGTGCCCGTCAGCGCTTGAGATTTGCGACGTAATCGATCATCCGCCCGGCGACATCACCGCCGGAAACCGACTCGATGCCCTCCAGCCCGGGGGTCGAATTGACCTCCAGCACCAGCGGCCCGCGCCTGGAACGGATCAGGTCCACGCCCGCGATGCCGAGCCCCAGCGCCCTGGCCGAGCGCACCGCCACCTGCTGCTCGGCCTTGCTGGCCTGCACCGGCTCGGCGGTGCCACCGGCGTGCAGGTTGGAGCGGAAGTCGCCCTCCTGGGCCTGGCGGCGCATGGTCGCCACGACCTGGTCGCCGACCACCAGGCAGCGCAGGTCCGCGCCCTGCGCTTCGGCGATGAACTCCTGCATCAGGAAGTTGGCATACAGCCCGCGCAGGGCCTCGACCGTGCCCTTGGAGGCGCTGAGCTTCTCGGTGAGGATCACGCCGCGGCCCTGGGTGCCCTCGCTGAGCTTCACCACGTGCGGCGGCGGCCCCAGCATCGACAGCAGGTCGTCGGTATCGTCCGGGTTGTCGCCGAACACCGTCACCGGCATGTCGATGCCCTTGGCGGCCAGCAGCTGATGCGCGCGCAGCTTGTCACGCGCGCGCAGGATGGCGTCGGACGGGTTCGGGGTGCGTGCCCCCATCATCTCGAACTGGCGCAGCACCGCCGTGCCATAGCGGGTGATGGAGGCACCGATGCGCGGGATCACCGCATCGAAGCCTGACAGCGGCTTGCCCTTGTAATGCATGTCGAAGCCGCCGGCGGTGATGCGCATGTAGCAGCGCAGCGGGTCAAGGATGCGGACGGTGTGCCCACGCGCACGCGCAGCCTCGACCAGTCGACGGGTCGAATAGAGCTTGGTGTTGCGGGAGAGGATGGCCAGTTTCATCGCAGGGCCTGCATGGAAGGCGTGGCACTTCCCACCCGCCCTTGCGTGATGCCTCAGGCCCATTGCGGCGCCTGGAAAATGGAGCGGGTGAAGGGAATCGAACCCTCGTCGTAAGCTTGGGAAGCTTCTGCTCTACCATTGAGCTACACCCGCGCGGCGTGGCAAGTCTATGCGCCCCTGCCCTCGCAGCGCAACGGTCAATGCGACACGGGCAGGCCGGCTGGCAAAACAAAGGCGGTGCCGCCGGGGCGACACCGCCTTCCATTCACGGCATCCGTGGATCAGAAGCTGCCGCTGAAGCTGGCGAACATGGTCATGTCACGTGCCGACTTCTGCAGCGTGGTAGTGCTCATGCCGATGTTGCTGTTCAGGCCCCACAGGTTGACCCGGGCACCCAGCACGATGGTGGCGTAATCACGATCAAACGCCAGGCCCGGCACCTTGTAGGTGCCCACGTCGGCCATCGTCTGCAGCCACGCGCTGGCCTGCTTGCCCTTCTCGAACTCGTGGTCGTAGGTAGCCTGCACGTACGGGCGGAAGTTGCCGCCGTCGTAGCGCGCCTGCCAGCCGATGCGGCCGACGGTCGAGTCGGCGTCCTGATCGCCATAGCCCAGCGCGGTGGCGCTGGCGTTGCTTTCGGTGTAACCGTCGAGCTTGACCTTCTGCCAGATCACCGCCGCGACCGGGCCATGACGGAAGCCGCCTTCCTGGCCGAAGTCATAGCCGGCGTTGACCGCTGCCGTCAGGTTGCTGCCGTCCGGCGAACCCTTGTGCTCACGGGTGGCCGGGCCGAGCTGGACCTTGCGGGTCACGTCGTAGCCCAACCAGCTGTAGCTGAGCTGGCCGTTCACCCAGACCTTGTCGCCGTACCAGCCGGCGAACAGGCCCAGCGTGGTGTCGTCCTGGGTGAAGTCGCCCTTGCTGTTGCCGAAATCGGCGTCCATCCGGCCAAAGCCGGCGAAGCCGCCGAGGACGATGCCGTCGCGGGCCCAGTCGACGCCGAACAGGCCGGCCGGTGCCATGCCGTCATACAGGTCGGCGTGTGCATACCGCTGCATGTCGCCACGCAGGTTGCCCCACCAGCTCAGGCCATCGGCCGGGCGACCGGCCAGGTGCGCGCCGACCTGGTCGGCACGGGCACGACCGGTGGTCTGCGCCGAGTGGGTCAGCACCTGCTGCAGGCGCGGGGCTTCGATCACCGAGATGGCGTACTGGCCCATGATCTGGTGGGCGGCGGTGCTCGGATGCACGCCGTCGGCGAACACGTAGGTGTTGGCCGCGTTCGGGGCGACCGTGGTCAGCGGGCTGCAGGTCAGCGACGAGACGGACGTGCAGGCCATGCCGGAGACGTTGGTGAACCCGTAGGTGCCCGGGTCGGCGACGATTTCCTGCAGGATGCTGAAGGTATCCACCGGGATCACCTGCAGGCCGGCCTGCTGGAGCCCACCGAACAGGGCATCGTTGTAGGCCTTGGCCAGCGCGGTGCCCTGTGCCATGCCGACCGGACCGCCCACGCGGGAGGCCGGGGTGAGGCCGATGTCCGGCAGGTTCATCACCATCACGTACTGTGCGCCGGCGGCCTTGAGCGTGCCGACGATGCCGACTTCGTCAGCGACGGCGGCGCCGATGATGGCCTGCGCCTGGGCCGGGGCATCCTGGACGGCGAACAGGTCATTGGCACCGCCCCACACGCTGTACAGGGCGTTCGGATCGGCCTTGCCACCGTTGGCGGCCAGGTAACGGGTCATCTGGCTCTTGAGCGAGGCCACCGGCAGCGCCGGCGTACCCGGGGCCAGGGTGACGCTGCTGTCCACGCCGACGCGCGCGCCACCGATGGCGTAGTTGTCGCCGGTCTGGCCATTGCCGTTGGGGCTGGCATCGGTGCCGAAGTGGTCTGCCACGTAATCCGACCAGACCCAGCCCGGGTTGGTGGTGAAGCGGCCGACGACCGCCGCACTCGGATCCAGTTGCACCAGCACCGGCCGGAAATTGCCGGTATCGGTCAGGCTGTCACCGAAGAACACCGTCTTGGAGAACGGGGACTGCGCCATGGCCGGTGCAGCGGCCAAGGCAATGGCGACGGCGATGGCCGAGCGCAGCGGGCGGGAGAAGAGGTTCATGGAATGCTCCGTACTGGGGGTAAGCGGCGCATACGCTGCCGCACGTTGTTAGTTTTTCATTCCCTCGTAACAGTCTCACGCTGCGCTGCCGCATGCGGCTGGGCTTTTGCGACGGCTCTGGCGAAAATGGCCGCATGAACATCCAGCTCAATGGCCAGGCCCGCCCCCTTTCCCACCCCCTCACCGTGCTCGAACTGCTGGCCGATGAAGGCCTGGCCGAGCGCCGGGTCGCCGTCGAGGTCAACGGCCAGATCGTGCCGCGCAGCCGGCATGGCGAGCACCTCGTGCAGGACGGCGACCTGGTCGAGATCGTTCACGCACTGGGGGGTGGTTGAGCCAGCCGCCCACGGTCAGGAGCGGCCTCGGCCGCGAAGCCGACGACCGCGGGGCCGCCGCCTTCGGGCGGTTCCGCATGCAGCACTCCGCGAGGCCCGGCCATCAGCGGTTTCGCGGCCAAGGCCGCTCCTGCCGGGGCTGATGGGTGATAATTCGGCAATGAACGCAAATGCTCCCTCCGATTCGCTGGTCATCGCCGGCAAGACGTATTCCTCCCGGCTGCTGACCGGCACCGGCAAGTTCAAGGATCTGGAAGAAACCCGCCTGGCCACCGAAGCCGCTGGCGCCCAGATCGTCACCGTGGCCATCCGCCGCACCAACATCGGCCAGAACCCCGGCGAGCCCAACCTGCTCGACGTGCTGCCGCCGGACCGCTACGCCATCCTGCCCAACACCGCCGGCTGCTATACCGCCGAGGACGCCGTGCGTACCTGCCGCCTGGCGCGTGAGCTGCTCGACGGCCACAACCTGACCAAGCTGGAAGTACTGGGCGACCAGAAGACCCTGTACCCGGACGTGATGGCCACCCTCAAGGCGGCCGAGCAACTGGTCAAGGACGGCTTCGACGTGATGGTCTACACCTCCGATGACCCGATCCTGGCCAAGCGCCTGGAGGAGATCGGCTGCGCCGCGGTGATGCCGCTGGCCGCGCCGATCGGTTCGGGGCTGGGCATCCAGAACAAGTACAACCTGATCGAGATCATCGAGAACGCCAAGGTGCCGATCATCGTCGATGCCGGCGTCGGCACCGCGTCCGATGCGGCCATCGCGATGGAACTGGGCTGCGACGGCGTGCTGATGAACACCGCCATTGCCGGCGCCCGCAACCCGGTGCTGATGGCCAGCGCCATGCGCAAGGCCGTGGAAGCCGGCCGCGAGGCCTTCCTGGCCGGGCGCATCCCGCGCAAGCGCTATGCCAGTGCCTCCTCGCCGGTGGAAGGGTTGATCGCCTGATGACCAATCCCTTTGACAGCGCGGGCTCCAAGGCACCGCCCAAGCCCTTCACCGTGACCGAAGGCCGCCGCGAAGTACGCAGCTTCGTGCTGCGCCAGGGCCGCTTCACCCCGGCCCAGCAGCGCGCGTTCGACGAGCGCTGGCCGCGTTTCGGCATCGACTTCAACGGCGAACCGCGTGATCTGGACGCCACTTTCGGCCGCGTCGCGCCCAAGGTGCTGGAAATCGGCTTCGGCAACGGTGCCGCGCTGCGTTACGCCGCGCAGTTCGACCCGTCCAAGGACTACATAGGCATCGAGGTGCACGCCCCCGGCGTGGGCCGCCTGCTCAACGCACTGGCCGACGACGGCGCCGACCACGTCAAGCTCTACCACCACGACGCGGTGGAAGTGCTGGAGAAGGAAATCGCCGACGGCGCGCTGGACGAAATCCGCATCTACTTCCCGGACCCGTGGCACAAGAAGCGCCACAACAAGCGCCGCCTCGTGCAGCCGGCCTTCGCCGCGCTGCTGGTGCGCAAGCTGCGCCCGGGTGGCCTGCTGCACTGTGCCACCGACTGGGCCGACTACGCCGAGCAGATGTGGGACGTGCTCGACGCCACCGAAGGCCTGGCCAACCGCGCCGGCCCGCGCGGCAGCGTGCCGCGCCCGGACTGGCGCCCGCAGACCCACTTCGAGACCCGTGGCCAGAAGCTCGGCCATGGCGTCTGGGATCTGCTCTACGACCGCGCCTGACCGGGACTGCTGAAGGAACCGCCGCCGCATGGATACCGCGCTGACGCTGACGACCGACATGAAGCTCGTGCTCGGGCTGGTCGGCTTCACGATGGCGATGTTCCTGTTCGAGCGCATCCGCGCCGACGTGGTCGCGCTGGTGGTGATGGTGGTGCTCGGCGTGACCGGGTTGATCGCACCGGAAGAAATCTTCGGCGGTTTCTCCGGTAACGCGGTGATGAGCATCATCGCCACCACCATCCTCGGCGCCGGGCTGGACCGCACCGGCGCGTTGAACCGGCTGGCCGGCTGGCTGCTGCGGCGCTCGCACGGCGTCGAGAAACGCCTGCTGCTGCTGACCACCGCCACCGCTGGCCTGAACTCCTCGTTCATGCAGAACCCCTCGGTGATGGCGTTGTACCTGCCGGTGGCCTCGCGGCTGGCATCGCGCACGACGCTGACCCTCAAGCGCCTGCTGTTGCCGATTTCCGCCGCCATCGTGATGGGCGGCGCGCTGACCATGGTCGGCAACTCGCCGCTGATCCTGCTCAACGACCTGTTGATGTCGGCCAACAACAACCTGCCCTCCGGCACCGCGACGATCGAGCCCTTGCGGATGTTCGCGCCGCTGCCGATCGGCGTGGCGCTGGTGATCGCCTCGCTGGCCTATTTCCACTTCTATGGCAGCCGCAAGCTCCGGGAGGAGGAAGGCGGCGAAGGCGACGATGCGCAGGCGCCGGCCCGCACCGAGAGCTACTTCGCCAAGGCCTACGGCATCGAGGGCGACGTGTTCGAGTTGCTGGTCACCGCCGAGAGCCCGCTGGTCGGCATGACCGTCAGCGATGCCGAGAACCTGTTCGATGCACCGTTGCTGCTGGCCCTGAAGACCGGCGACGACACCCGCCTGGCACCACCGGCGGACATGCGCATCTGGGTGGGCAGCGTGATCGGCGCGATGGGGCCGCGGCAGCAGGTATCGGATTTCGCGCAGAACCAGTTCCTGCGCATGTCCTCGCGCCTGAAGCAGCTGGGCGACCTGTTCAACCCGGCGCGCGCCGGCATCTCCGAGGCCGTGGTGCCACCGACCTCGCGGGTGATCGGCAAGACCGCCGGCGAGCTGCGCCTGCGCAAGGAGCGTGGCATCAGCCTGCTGGCGATCAACCGCGACAAGCAGGTCATCCGCGAGGACGTGCGCAACACGCCGTTGCGCGCCGGTGACATGCTGGTCTTCCACAGCATCTGGCAGGACCTCGCCACCGCCGCGGGCAGCCGTGACTTCGTGGTGGTCACCGACTACCCCAAGGGCGAGCAGCGTCCGCACAAGTTCAAGATCGCCATGGCGATCTTCGCCATCACCATCATCATCGCGTTGACCTCGCACCTGCCGGTGGCGTTGACCCTGCTCATGGGCGTGGCCGGCATGCTGCTGACCGGCGTGCTGCGCATGGACGAGGCCTACGCGGCGATCAACTGGAAGACCATCTTCATGATGGCCGGGCTGATCCCGCTGGGCTGGGCGATGGACAGCAGCGGCGCGGCGGCCTGGATCGCCGGCCACACCATCGACAAGCTGCCCACCGGCATCCCGGTCTGGGCGCTGGAACTGGCGCTGGCCCTGCTGACCACCGCGTTCTCGCTGGTGATCAGCCATGTCGGCGCCACCATCGTCATGGTGCCCATCGCGGTCAACCTGGCGTTGGCAGCCGGCGGCAACCCCACTGCGTTCGCGCTGATCGTGGCGTTGTCGGCGTCCAACAACCTGATGACCGCCTCCAACCCGGTGATCTCGATGGCGATGGGCCCGGCCAAGTACACCCCGCGCGAGATGTGGCGCGTCGGCGGCCCGCTGTCGCTGCTCTACACGATCATCGTGGTGGTGATGATCAACCTGATGTTCTGAAGCGACGCGCGGCCGTCCAGGCGCTCCTGGCGGCGAAGCAACCGATGGCTCCGTCCGTAGGAGCGCGGCGGGCGCAGCACGTGCCATCGTCAATCACGATGCTGAACTTGCATTCCTGCCTGCGGGCCAGCAATTCAATACGTGTGTGACAAGCGCCGACGGACTTGGCCACTTACGCCACTTCTACGCACCGGCCAACAGCACCCGTCCGTCACGCACTTCAACGGGTACCGCGCGCAGCGAATCGCCCTTGCACGGGCCGGCCACGCAGAGGCCGCCCTCCAGTTCGAACGAAGCCCCGTGCACGGCGCACACCAGGTGTCCCTCGCGGCTCTTGAGGAACTGCCCCGGCGCCCAGTCCAGCGCGCGACCGGCATGCGGACAGACGTTCAACCAGGCACGCACCTGCGCGCCATCGCGGTACAGCACCAGGGTTTCGGCATCCTCTTGCAGGGTGGCGGTCACCGCGTGGAAGCCGCCATCGGGCAGGTCATCGAGTTTTGCCAATTCAGTTTCGGGCGAGGATACGGAAGACATCTGGAACACCGGCGCGATTCGAACCGCGATTGTCGCACGCAGCCATCCGGACCATGACCAAGCTGACCGGAACCATTGTCCTGATGACATATTCAGGCAAGAATTAACGACAACTTCACGCATTGCCCCGCATCGCCGCCGATACTCGCCGGCAGCCAAACGGTCACACCCCTTTCATGCGCATCCGTTACGTCCAGTTCTCCAAGCTCCGCAACCTGCTCGAGCCGCGCAAGCCGCGCAACCCGCTCGTACGGATTGCACTCGGCCTGCTGGGCCTGGCCATCCTGGCGGTGCTGGTCGTGGCCGGCGTGTTTGTCGGTGCCGCGATGATCCTCGGCGGAATCGCCTGGAAGCTGTTGGCAGCACGCAAGCGCCGCAACGCCGGCAAGGCTGACCCGTCGGTGGTCGACGCCGAGTACCGCGTGGTGCGCAAGGCCGCACTGCCGCACAGCACCGGCGCCTGAGTTCCCGGCCCCCGCTGCAGCGCTTGGCCGGGCACAACTCCGCTAGACTTTCGCGTCGTTTCACCTGGACGCGAACCATGACTGATCTGATCCCCACCCCGACCCTGCCCCGTGTACCGGTGGCCGGCGGCAGTACGTTCCCGGTGCACCGCATCTATTGCGTGGGCCGCAACTTCGCCGACCATGCGCGCGAGATGGGGGCCACGCCCGCCGCACCGAGCGACCGCGGGCAGCCGATGTTCTTCATGAAGCCGGCCGATGCCATCGTCACCGGCGATGCCGAAGTGCCCTATCCGCCCGCCACCGCCGACCTGCACCACGAGGTGGAGCTGGTCGTGGCGCTGGGCAGGGATGCACCGGCCGGCGTGCTGCCGGTCGACGCCGCGCTGGCGCTGGTGGCCGCCTATGGCGTGGGCCTGGACCTGACCCGTCGTGACCTGCAGGCCGCGGCCAAGGCCAAGGGCGGGCCCTGGGACATCGCCAAGGGGTTCGATCATTCGGCGCCGGTCAGCACGCTGGTGCCGGCCGACCAGGTGGGCCCGCTGGAAGCGGTGCGCCTGTCGCTGGAGATCAACGGCCAGCTGCGCCAGCAATCCACCCTGGACCAGATGATCTGGAACGTCCCGGAGATCCTGCACGAGCTGTCCAAGCTGTACGCACTGCGTGCCGGCGACCTGGTGTTCATGGGTACGCCGGCCGGCGTGGCGGCACTGCACAAGGGCGACCGCTTCGATGCACGGCTGGGTGACATCGCCCGCTGCCAGGGCGTGATCGCCTGACGACATCCGATGGAGTAGGCTGCGCCAGCTCCCCCATCCGTACGAACAGGAGAACTTCATGGGAATGATTAGCGAGTTCAAGGAATTCGCCATGCGCGGCAACGTCATCGACCTGGCGGTCGGTGTCGTGATCGGCGGCGCGTTCGGCAAGATCGTCACCTCGCTGGTGGACAAGGTGATCATGCCGCCGATCGGCTGGCTGATCGGCAACGTCGACTTCTCGGCGCTGGCCTGGACCCTGGCCCCCGCCAAGATCGGTGCCGACGGCAAGGAGATCCCGGCGGTGGTGATCGGCTACGGTGATTTCATCAACACCCTGATCCAGTTCATCATCGTCGCCTTCGCCATCTTCATGCTGGTCAAGGTGGTCAACCGGCTCTCGCGCAAGAAGGAAGAGGCCCCGGCGGCACCGGCCGAGCCGTCCGAGGAAGTGCTGTTGCTGCGCGAGATCCGCGACAGCCTCAACAAGCGCTGAGGCACCCCGGGGCGTTGATGCAACGGCCGGAAGGACTTCCTTCCGGCCGTTTTCGTCTGCGCCGATCAGAAGGTCAGCATCGCCGAGAACTGGGGGCTGACGAACGACGCGCTGTTGCGCCCACCTGGCAGCGACAGCTCGGCTCCGAGCAGGAAGCCCACCCGATCGCTGTGGATGTACTCGATTGCCGGTGCCGCGCTGAAACTGCGGCTGCGTGGGTCGGCGCGACGCTGCCCCTGGACGCAGCGCCCCTGCGCAGGGGCATGGCACCCCTGCAACACCGCGCGCCCGTCGCGTGAGGCGGTGACGTCCAACGCAAGTGCCCAATCCGGGCTGAGGCTGTATTCGAACCCCACCGCGGCGCTGGTGTTGCTGCCGTGGTGCATCGCGCCGCGGAAGGCATGCCCGGCACCAAACACACTGGTTCCCTCCACGTCGACGCGGCCAGGCGACGGACTCCAGCCCACCTGCCAGCGCCACCGCAGCGTGTGGCCGCTGGACATCGGCAACCATTGCTGGCCCACCAGGGAAAGAGCGGTGCGCCTTGCGCCGTTGCCACGCCCATTGAGCGCATTGCCGCCAAGCTCGTCGTAACTGCCCGTGACCAGCGTCTGGCTCACCTGGGTACTGATGACCATGTCACCCGTCGAAGCCGCCCGTGGGCGCAGCACGTAGTTGAGCTTGAGCGTGCTGTCGCCGAAGCGCAGGCCATCAGCGCGCTGCTGGCCGATGCGTGCCCGTCCGGCACTGAGCGAGAGCTGCCCGGTGAGCCGCTCACTGATGCCATAACCGGCCAGCAGGCTCAGCTGCAGGTCGCTGCCGTGCTCGCCCAACCCGAAGCGATTGCCCTGACCGTCGTAGTACCCGCGCTGGCGCGTGTTGATCAGATAGGGCTGCAGATAGAAATGCCCGGGCGTGTAGGCCGCCGGGTTGGAGGTGATCAGTGGCCCGGTGAAACGGGCCGGGTGGACCTCCTGCCGTGACTCCTCGGCCAGCGCCATCGCCGGTATCAGTGCCATCGAAAACAACGGGGCTGCCATCCTGTGCTGCCACTTCATGCTTGCTCCAGCTACGCGCTTATCCACCCCATCGGTGGTCGCGTAGGCTCGCCCGCGGACATGGCGCGGCGCAGCGGGAAAACTCCTGAAGTCAGGGTCGTCCGCATCTGCATGCCGGACATTCCGGGCAGCGGTTCACATCGTGATGCTCCAGGTGCACCAGGCAGCGCGGCCATCCCCCCAACCGGCACATTCGGTGGCCGGATCACGCTGCTAAAGTCAGTGATTCTTTACTTCGGAGCGGAACCCATGCGTCGCACTGCCCTCGCCCTTGCCACCTTGCTGTTGTGCGCCACGGCCGGCGCGACGAACGCACCCGCGCCGACCCGCATCCCCGATGCGGCGATCAGCACCGCCGCGCAGCTGCGCGAACAGGCGCTGGCCGACACCACCGGCTGGCAGGTGGTGGAGTCGTTGACCACCGAAGTCGGGCCGCGCATGGCCGGCAGCGAAGCCGATGCGCGTGCCGTGGAATGGGCCAAGGCCAAGTTCAAGGCATTGGGTTTCGACAAGGTCTGGACCGAGCCGGTCACCTTCCCGAAGTGGGAGCGTCGCAGTGAACACGCCTCGGTACTCGGCGCGCATCCGCAACCGCTGACCATCACCGCCCTGGGCGGCAGCCCGGCCGGAACGGTCGAAGCCGAAGTGGTGCGCTTCGAGGGCCTGGATGCCCTGAAGGCTGCACCGGAAGGTTCGCTGGCGGGCAAGATCGCCTACGTCGACTTCACCATGAACCGCAGCCGCAGTGGCGAGGACTACGGCATCGGCGGCACCGTGCGCAGCCGCGGCCCGTCCGAGGCCATCCGCAAGGGCGCGATCGGCTACATCATGCGTTCGGCAGGCACCGATTCGCACCGCATGCCGCATACCGGCATCACCCGCTTCGATGAAGGCCTGACGCCGGTACCGTCGGCCGCGCTGTCCGGCCCGGATGCAGACCAGCTCAACCGGCTGGTCGCGCGCGGTGCCACCCGCATCCGCATCGCGCTGGATTGCGGCTGGGATGGCAGCTACACCTCGCAAAACGTGATCGGCGAGATCACCGGCCGCAGCCTGCCCAAGGAAGTGGTGGTGATCGGCGGTCACCTGGATTCGTGGGACCTGGGCACCGGCGCGATCGATGACGGCGCAGGCGTAGGCATCACCATGGCGGCGGGCCACCTGATCGGCCAGCTCAAGCAGGCGCCCAAGCGCACCATCCGCGTCATCGCCTTCGCCAACGAGGAACAGGGGCTGCACGGCGGCAAGGCCTACGCTGCCGCGCGCGTGCAGGCCGGCGAGATCGTGCAGCAGCACATCGCGGCCGAAAGCGACTTCGGCGCGGGCCGCATCTATGCGTTCAACACCGGCTCGGGCAATGCCGAGGGTTCGCGCGAGGCGACCCGCCAGATCGCCGAAGCGCTGGCACCGCTGGGCATCGAGTACCAGCCGGGCAAGGGCGGTCCGGGCCCGGATGTCGGCCCGCTGGCGGCCAAGGGCGGCGCCTGGGCCTGGTTGGCGCAGGACGGGACCGACTATTTCGACCTGCACCACACCCCGGACGACACCCTGGACAAGATCGACCCGAAGGCGCTGGCGCAGAACGTGGCCGCATACACCGTGTTCGCCTACCTGGCCGCCGAATCGGAAGGCAGCTTCGGCAGCGAGGCCAAGGACGTGGTGCCGCCGCGCGAGTGATCGCCCGGGCCGTGACCGGAAAGGCGCCGCAAGGCGCCTTTCCGTTGCACGTGGTGCCGAGCCGCGCCCGGTGGGGCTAATTCCCGCATGGCCTCAGTGGAGCGTGATTCCGCTCTACCGTGAACGACAAAGGCGCCGACGGCGCCTTTGTCGTTCAACACGCATCGAACCGATCACGCCTTGGCGTGACGGCTGCACCAGCTGGACAGGAACACTGCGGTAGCCGAGGCCACGTTGAGGCTTTCCACCGCGCCGGTGCCGGGGATGGACAGGCGCAGGTCACAGCCCTGCGCGAAATCGCGGTCCATGCCTTCGCCTTCGGCACCCATCACGTAGACCATGCGCGCCGGCAGCGCCGTGGTGAACAGGTTCTCGCCCCCCTCGACCAGCGTGGCCGCCAACCCGAAACCGGCGCCACGCAGCTGCGCCAGCGCCTGCGGCAGGGCCGGCAGGCGGACCAGCTGCACCGCCTCGGCGCCGCCTTCGGCAACGCGTGCCGCCGCTCCGGACAACGCCAGCGTGGATTCGGCCGGCAGCAGGATCGCCGACACACCGAAATGCGCCGCCGAACGCAGGATCGCGCCAAAGTTGTGCGGGTTGCCCACGCCATCCAACCACAGGGCCAGTGCCGGGCCGTCGGCCAACGTGCCCAGCCACGCCGCCAGCGCAAGCGGCTCCTGCCGCACCACGTCGGCGACGACGCCTTCGTGGTGGGTGGTGGCGGCGAGCTTGTTCAGGTCACCATCGCCCACCACGCGGTAGCCGACGCGGTTGGCCACACACCATTTCAGCACCGGCTGCAGCCGCGGGATCATGTCCTCGGCCAGGTACAGCTTGCGCAACGCCTGCGGACGGCGGGCGAACATGGCCTGCACGGCGTTGAAGCCATACAGGCGCAGCTCGTCGCTGCCACGCACCGGCGGGCCACCGGCCCCTGCGCCATCGCGCGGGCTGGCCGGCAACGGGGTCGCGCGCGGCGGGCGGGAGGACGGGCGTCGGTTGTTCCAGGGGTTGCTCACTGCTTGAGTACTCGCTTACTTGTTGGTGCGCCAGAAGTCGGCGTTCTTGATGCCCAGTGCATCCGGGTTGAAGACCGGGTCCAGGCCCTGCTTCTTCTGCCGCTCGTAGTCGGTCAGCGCCAGCATCGCCGGCTTCTGCAGGATCAGGATCGCGATCACGTTCAACCAGGCCATCAGGCCGACGCCGATGTCGCCCAGCGCCCACGCCATCTTGGCGTTGTGGAAGGCGCCGAACACCACCATGCCCATGATGCCCAGGCGCAGCACCAGCGTGGCCGCCGGATGGGTGCGGTTGCTGCCGGCCAGGTAGGTCAGGTTGGTTTCGGCCATGTAGTAGTAGGCCATGATGGTGGTGAAGGCGAAGAAGAACAGCGCCAGCGCCACGAAACCCGCGCCCCAGCCCGGCATCACCGACTCCACCGCGGCCTGGGTGAACAAGGCACCTTCGGACGGGGCCACGCCGGGCACACCGGTGACGATGGCCTCCAGCTTCTGCACCCCGTCGACGGTGACTTCGCGGAACACGTTGTACATGCCGGTGGACAGCACCAGGAACGCGGTCGAGGTGCACACCAGCATGGTGTCGAAATAGATGGCGAAGGCCTGCACGTAACCCTGCTTGGCCGGGTGCGAGACCTCGGCGGCGGCGGCGGCGTGCGGGCCGGTGCCCTGGCCGGCCTCATTGGCGTAGATGCCGCGCTTGACGCCCCAGGCGATGGCCTGGCCGATGATGCCGCCGAACGCCGCGTGCGCACCGAAGGCGCTGGAGAAGATGTCGGCGAACATCGCCGGCACCTTGCTGGCGTTGAGCATCATCACCACGATGGCCATCAGGATGAAGCCCAGCGCCATGAACGGCACCACCACCTCGGCGAAGCTGGCGATGCGCTTGACGCCACCGAAGATGATCACGCCCAGCAGCACCGCCACGGCGATGCCGATCCACAGTTTCATGCTGCCGGTGCCGCCCATCGAAGCACAGGCATCGGCCCCGGAGCACATCACCGCCACCGCGCTGTCGGCGATGGCATTGGCCTGCACGCCCGGCAGCAGGAAGCCCGCGGCGACGACCGTGGCCAGCGCGAAGGCGGCCGCGTACCACTTCAGGCCCATGGCCTTCTCGATGTAATACGCCGGGCCGCCACGGTAGCGGCCTTCGCCGTCCTTGACCTTGTAGATCTGGGCCAGCGTCGACTCGACGTAGGAGGTGGAGGCGCCCAGGAAGCCCATCACCCACATCCAGAAGATCGCGCCGGGACCGCCGTAGGCGATGGCGGTGGCCACGCCGGCGATGTTGCCGATGCCCATGCGCCCGGCCATCGACATGGCCAGCGCCTGGAAGGAGGACACGCCGGCTTCGGACTTCTGGCCGCGCACGGTCAGCCGGCACATTTCCGCGAAGCCGCGGATCTGCATGAAACGGGTACGGAGGGTGAACCACAGACCTGCGCCCAGACACATGAAGATCAGGGCGTTGCTCCAGATGATGCCGTTGATGTATTCGACGATGGATTCCACGTATTTCCCCGGAAAGCTGAAAGTGATCAAGCCCCGGGCCCCGGGACCGACCGATTCTTCCACGATTGAGCCGTGCTGTGCACGCCTATCGGGCCAATTGCGGCAAACTCCCAAGCCGGGAGCCGCAACGCATGTCATACCGCTGGCCATCCCTGGACACCGATCGACGGTCGGTGCCGTACTCGACGCATCCCTGCTTGAACATCCCCCAGGCTGCGGCAGCCCCCTTGCCGCCGCGGCCCGGATCATCATCGGGCGGTGCGGACACCGCCCCATTCATGCCTGACGCCGCTCGGCTCAGGCATGCCCGCCCACCGGCGGGGTCTGGCGCTCCTGCCGTTCCAGCTCGTTGGCCACGGTCTCCGGCGACTGCGTGTACGGGGCCAGCAGCGCGTAGAACGCCGGCACCACGAACAGCGACAGGAACGTGGACACGGTGACACCGAAGATGACCACGATGCCGATGGTGGCGCGGCTGGCCGAGCCCGGCCCGCCGGCGAGCACCAGCGGGATGGCACCGACCACGGTGGCGATGGAGGTCATCAGGATCGGGCGCAGGCGCACCACCGACGATTCAACGATGGCCTGATGCACGTTGCGTCCCTCGTCGCGCAGCTGGTTGGCGAACTCCACGATCAGGATGCCGTTCTTGGCCGCCAGTCCCACCAGCATCACGATGCCGATCTGGCTGAACAGGTTGAGCGTGCCGCCGCTGATGTACAGGCCCAGGAACGCGCCGAGCACGCCCAGCGGCACGGTCAGCATGATCACCAGCGGGTGGATGAAGCTCTCGAACTGCGCGGCCAGCACCAGGTACACCACCAGCAAGGCCATGCCGAAGGTCAGCAGCACCGCACTGCCGGTGCTCTGGTACTCGCGCGACTCGCCCTTCCAGTCGATCTGCGCGTACTCCGGCAGTTCCTCGCGCGCCACGTCCTGTACCCAGGCGATGGTCTCGCCCAGCGTGTGGCCCGGGGCGACGTTGGCGCTGATGGTGATCGCGCGCAGGCGGTTGAAGCGGTTGAGGCTGCCGGCCTCGGCCACTTCGCTGAGCGTGACCAGGTTGGACAGCGGCACCAGTTCGCCGGAGCGTGCCCGCACCTGGATGGCCGACAGGTCCGCCGGCGAGGTACGTCCCTCGCGGCCAGCCTGCACCAGCACGTCGTACTCCTCGCCGTTGTCCACGAACGTGGTGACGCGGCGCGAGCCCATCATGGTTTCCAGCGCGCGGCCGATGGCGGTGACCGAGATGCCCAGGTCGGCCGCACGCTGGCGGTCGATGTTCACGCGCATCTGCGGGCGGGTTTCCTTGTAGTCGGAGTCGGCACCGACCAGCCCGGGGTAATCGGCCATGCGCGCCAGCAGGCGGTCACGCCACTGCGCGATCTCCGCGTACTCCGGGCCGCCAAGCACGATCTGGAACGGCTGGCCCATGCTGCGCACCAGGCCGCCGCCGACCATCGTGCGCACGCGCACGCCGCTCAGGCCATTGAGTTCCTTCTGCAGGTCATTGGCCACGTCGCTGGTGGCCTCGTGGCGGTCGCGCCACGGCTGCAGGAACACGCTGATGCGGCCGGTGTGCATTTCCTCGCTGTTGCCCCAGCCGCCGGGCACGCGCGGGTTGGCGCGCACGATGGGCTCTTCCGGGCCGACAAAGCGCGAGACGATCTGCTCCACCTGCTGCACCTGGCCGACGGTGTAGTCGTAGCCGGCGCCTTCCGGGCCGTCGATCATGATCTGGAACGAGCCGCGGTCCTCGGCCGGCGCCAGCTCCGAGGGCAACAGCTTGAACAGGCCCCAGCTGGCACCCAGCGCGGTCAGCATCACCACGCCGAAGATCCAGGTGCGCTGCACGTGGCGATCCAGCACCCGGCCATACGCGGCCGAGACGCGCTCCAGCTCGCGGTTGACGAAGCGGTTGATGCGGCCGGGCTTCTGCTCGCTGTGCGGCTTGAGCAGCTTGGAGGCCATCATCGGCGTCAGCGTCAGCGCGACGAAGGCCGACAACGCCACCGCCGCGGCCAGCGCCACCGCCAGTTCGCGGAACAGGCGGCCGGTGTTGCCTTCCAGGAAGCCCACCGGCAGGAACACCGCCACCAGCACCGCAGTGGTGGCGATCACCGCGAACGCCACCTGCGCGGTGCCACGCCGTGCGGCCACCAGCGGCGGCTCACCCAGGTCGATGCGGCGCTGCACGTTCTCCACCACCACGATGGCGTCATCGACCACCAGGCCGATGCACAGCACCAGCGCCAGCAGGGTGAACAGGTTGATCGAGAAGCCGAACGCGAACAACGCGATGAACGCCGCCACCAGGCAGACCGGCACGGTCACCGCGGGAATCAGGGCCGCGCGCAGGCTGCCGAGGAACAGCCAGATCACCGCCAGCACCAGCAGCATCGCCTCGACCAGCGTCCAGTACACGCGCTCGACCGCCGCCTCGATGAAGGTGGTGTTGTCGAAGGCGACGAAGATCTGGGTGCCCTTGGGCAGGGTCTGGGCGATGCGCTCGGCCTCGGCACGGGTGGCGCGGGCCACGTCCAGCGCGTTGGCGGTGGAGGTCTTGACGATGCCCAGGCCGATGCCCGGCTCGCCATTGCTGCGGTAGTACGCGCGGCGCTCGGACGAGGCCAGCTCGACCTTGGCCACGTCGCCCAGGCGCACCACGTAGCCATCGTTGCCCTTGCCCAGCGGGATGCTGGCGAAATCGGCCGGCGCGACATAGCTGCGCTCCACGCGCAGGGTGAAGTCGCGGTCGGCCGACTCGATGCGGCCGGCCGGCAGTTCGACGTTCTCGTTGCGCAGCGCGGTTTCCACCTCGTTGACGGTCAGCCCGCGCGCGGCCAACTGGTCGCGGTCCAGCCAGATCCGCATCGCATAGCGCTGGCGGCCACCGATGCGCACCTGCGCCACGCCGTCGATGCTGGAGAAGCGGTCCACCACGTAGCGCTCGGCGTAGTCGCTGAGCTCCAGCGTATCCATCGCCGAGGAGGCCATGTTGAACCAGATGATGGGGTCGGCGTCGCTCTCGACCTTGGCGATCTCCGGCGGGCGCGCTTCCTCGGGCATGCGGTCGGCGACCCGGCTGACCGCGTCGCGTACGTCGTTGGCGGCGGCCTCGATGTCGCGGTTGGCGGTGAACTCGATGCTGACCGAGGCACGCCCGTTGGTGCTGCGTGCATTGATCGTATCGATGCCTTCGATGCCGGCCAGCGCGTCTTCCAGCACCTGGGTGACACGACTTTCGATCACCGCCGCCGAGGCGCCGGTGTAGTCCACCGACACCGACACGATGGGCGGGTCGATGGCCGGCAACTCGCGCAGGGTCAGGCGGTTGAACGACATCACGCCCAGCACCACCAACAGCAGGCTCATCACCACGGCCAGCACCGGCCGCTTGATCGAAAGATCGGAAAGCTTCATCCGGCCTTCGCCCCGGTGGCCGCGGCCGGCGCCGCCTTGGCCGGCCGCCGGGCATCCTCCACCCGGATGCCCGGACGCAGCTTGCCGGTGCCATCGACGACGATGCGCTCGCCGGCCTTCAGGCCCTCGGTGATCTCGACCACGCCGGCGCGGCGGGTGCCGGTCCGCACGTCAACCCGCTCGACGCTGGCATCATCCTTGACCCGGTACACGAACGAATCCCGCCCGACCTGCACCACCGCGATCTCGGGAATGACCAGCGCCTGCCGCTCGGGGCGGAACACCCGCACGTCCAGCAGCATGCCCGGCCGCAGCGCGTGGTCGGCGTTGACGAAATCGGCACGCACGGTGACCGCGCGGCTGCCCGGATCCACGCGCGCATCGACGGTACTCACCTCGCCATCGAAGCTGCGCCCCGGGTAGGCGACGCTGCTGCCGGTGACCTTGTCGCCCGGCTGGAGCGACGCCAGTTCGGCCTCCGGGACCTGGAAATCGACGTGCACGCGCGAGATGTCATCCAGCGTGGCGATGGCGGTGGTCGGGGTGACCAGCGAGCCCGGGCTGACCTGGCGGATGCCCAGTACCCCGGCGAATGGCGCCCGTACCTGGCGGTCGGTGATGTCCGCGCGCATCTGCCGCACGCGCGCCTCGGCAGCGTCACGGATGGACTTCTGGGTGTCCAGGGTGGAATGCGCGACCAGCTGCTGGGCGGCCAGCTCACGCTGGCGCAGGTACAGCCGGTCGGCTTCGGCGAAGGTCGCCTGGGCCTGGGCCAGCGCTGCCTGCTGGGCATCGCCGCGCAGGGTGACCAGCGGGGTACCGGTCGTCACCTGCTGGCCGCTTTCGAAATGCACCTTGTCGATGATCTCGCTGACCTTGGCGGTGACGATGATCGACTCGCGCGCCTTGGCGGTGCCGATGGCCTGCAGCGTGTCATTCCAGGCCGAAGGCTGCACCACCTGGAGGGTGACCGGCACGGCGTCGCCGGCCTGGCGTGGCGTTTCAGCGCCCTTGCGGTTACAACCGGCCAGGGCCAGTGCCAGGACAGTGGCCCCAGCCACGGTGAAGGCAGAACGCCGCAACATACACGATCCCGTCATTTACACGATCCAGCAGTCTAGCGGCCGCCGGTTGCGGTGATATGTGCCGTTAGGGGGGGAACGGGGGCTTTGGCTTTGGCTTTGGCTGTTGCTGTTGCTGTTGCTGTTCCCTTCTCCCGTCCACGGGTGAAGGTGGTGCGCAGCACCGGATGAGGGCGGCCTTTCACCTTCCCCCGAAAGGCCAACGGGCACCCGCCCTCCTCCGCCCTTCGGCCGGTTTCCCCATGAATGGGAGAAGGCACGGCAGGCAGCCCTACCTGCCTGCCCGCGCCCTGTTGAGCCGCCGCCTCATCCCTGCTCCAGCGCCTTCAACACCTGCTCGACCATGGACGGCACGCTCTCACGGTCCGCCCGCAGATGCAGCTCCGGCGCCACCGGCGCTTCATAGGGCGAATCGATGCCGGTGAAGTTGGGGATCTGCCCGGCACGCGCCTTGCGGTACAGGCCCTTCACGTCACGTGCTTCGGCCACTTCCAGCGGTACGTCGACGAACACCTCGATGAACTCGCCCGGCTCGAAACGCTCGCGCGCCATCTGCCGCTCGGCCCGGAACGGGGAGATGAAGCTGACCAGCACCACCAGCCCGGCATCGGCCATCAGCCGCGCCACCTCGGCCACCCGGCGGATGTTCTCCACGCGGTCCTCGTCGGTGAAGCCCAGGTCGCGGTTGAGCCCGTGGCGGACGTTGTCGCCATCGAGCAGGAAGGTATGCCGGCCCTGCGCGTGCAGGCGCTTCTCCACCTGGTTGGCGACGGTGGACTTGCCGGCCCCGGACAGGCCGGTGAACCACAGCACCTTGGGCTGCTGGCCCTTGATGCGGGCCCGCGCGGCCTTGTCCACGTCCAGGTGCTGCCAGTGCACGTTGCCGGCGCGGCGCAGCGCGAAGTCCAGCGTACCGGCGGCCACGGTCGCATTGCTCTGCCGGTCGATCAGGATGAAGCCGCCCAGCGCGCGGTTCTGCGCGTAGGCCGCGAAAGCCACCGGCTCATCCAGCGACAGGTTGCAGAAGCCCACCTCGTTGAGCTCCAGCCGCTTGGCGGCCAGGTGCTCCTGCGTGTTCACGTCCACGCGGTGCTTGATCTCGCTGATGCTGGCGACCACGGTGCGGCTGCCGATCTGCAGCCAGTACGGGCGACCCGGCAGCAACGCGGCATCATCCATCCACAGCACGTGGGCGGCGAACTGGTCGGCCACCTCCGGCGGATCGTCGGCGGCGGCGATCACGTCGCCACGACTGACATCCACCTCGTCGGTCAACGTCAGCGTCACCGCCTGCCCGGCCGTGGCGACGTCGAGCGGACCGTCCGGGCCAAGCACCTGCCGGACCGTGGAGCGGCGCGCCGATGGCAACACCACCACCGCGTCGCCCGCACGTACCTGCCCGGCGGCCACGGTGCCGGCAAAGCCGCGGAAATCCTGATTTGGCCGGTTGACCCACTGCACCGGCAGGCGCAGCCCACTGGCGGCATCACGGTCTTCCAGCACGAGCGTGTCCAGGTGCTCCAGCAGGCTCGGGCCGTCGTACCACGGCGTCAGCGCCGAACGCACGGACAGGTTCTGCCCTTCCAGCGCCGACAGCGGGATGGCCTGCACGTGGGCGATGCCCAGCTGCGCGGCCAGTGCCTGGTAGTCCTGGACGATGCGCGCGAACACGTCCGCGTCGTAGTCCACCAGGTCCATCTTGTTGACCGCCAGCACCACATGGGCGATGCCGAGCAGCGAGATGATGTAGCTGTGCCGGCGGGTCTGCGCCAGCAGGCCCTTGCGCGCATCCACCAGCACCACCGCCACGTCGGCGGTGGACGCACCGGTGGCCATGTTGCGGGTGTACTGCTCATGCCCCGGGCAGTCGGCGACGATGTACTTCCGGGCGTCGGTATCGAAATAGCGGTAGGCCACGTCGATGGTGATGCCCTGCTCGCGCTCGGCAGCCAGGCCATCGAGCAGCAGCGCGTAATCGATGCGCTCGCCCTGGGTGCCATGGCGCCGGCTGTCGGCTTCCAGCGCGGCCAGCTGGTCATCGAACAGGCGCTTGCTTTCGTACAGCAGGCGACCGATCAGCGTGCTCTTGCCGTCGTCGACGCTGCCGCAGGTGATGAAGCGCAGCAACGGCTTGGATTCGTGCTGTTGCAGGTACGTGGAGATATCGGAAGAAGTGGTGACCGTGCTCATCAGAAATAGCCCTCCAGCTTCTTCTTCTCCATCGAGGCAGACTGGTCGTGGTCGATCAGGCGCCCTTGTCGTTCGGAGCTGGTGGACACCAGCATCTCGGCGATGATCTTTTCCAGCGTGTCCGCTTCCGACTCGATCGCACCAGTCAGCGGATAGCAGCCCAGCGTGCGGAAACGCACCTTGCGCAGCTGTGGCACTTCACCCGGCTGCAATGGCAGGCGGTCGTCGTCGACCATGATCAGGCTGCCGTCGCGCTCGACCACCGGCCGTTCGGCAGCCAGGTACAACGGCACCACCGGGATGTTCTCGCGGTAGATGTAGAGCCAGATGTCCAGCTCGGTCCAGTTCGACAGCGGGAACACGCGCACGCTCTCGCCCGGGTGGATGCGGGCGTTGTACAGGTTCCACAACTCCGGGCGCTGGTTCTTCGGGTCCCAGCGGTGGCGGTCGTTGCGGAAGGAGAACACGCGCTCCTTGGCACGCGACTTCTCCTCGTCGCGGCGGGCGCCGCCGATGGCCGCGTCGAACTTCCACTTGTCCAGCGCCTGCTTCAGGCCCTGGGTCTTCATCACATCGGTATGCACGCCGGGCCCGTGCGTCACCGGTCCGATGTCCTGGGCGATGCCGTCGGGGTTGATATGCACCCGCAGCTCGGTGCCGGTCTCGGCCACGCGCCGGTCGCGGAAGGCGATCATCTCGCGGAACTTCCAGCGGGTGTCCACGTGCAGCAGCGGGATCGGCGGCACGCCGGGCGCGAACGCCTTCATCAGCAGGTGCAGCAGCACCGAGCTGTCCTTGCCCACCGAGTACAGCAGCACCGGGCTGTCGAAGGCCGCGGCGACTTCCCGCAGGATGTGGATGCTCTCGGCTTCCAGCCGATCGAGGTGGGACAGGGATCTGTTGGCGGTCATCACGAGGTGGTCGGCAGAGGCAACGCCCGGTCTGGGCTACACAGTACCCGGACAGGGCCCGGGCTGGATGGCGAGTGTGGGGCCCGACTCACATACGACTGAAATAAACGCAGGGCATGAAGCGATAACCGCTCATCCTTTCTGGCAAACGAAACATTTACCTAGCATCGGTCATCCCATATCAGACCGGACTGGACATGACCGCCGCCGCCATCGTGCCTCCCAGCCCCTTGCCCGAAGACCGCAGGGTCCTGCTGACGCGACTGGTGGAGGGGCTGGATGGCAACAGCCTGTGGTGGCTGTCCGGCTTCGCCGCCGGGCTGGCCCAGGGCCACCCGCCGCCGTCGCTGGCGGTGATCCCCGGCGGACAACCCGCCGCTCATCCGGCAACAGCACGCCTGACGGTGGTCTATGGCAGCCAGACCGGCAATGCGCGCCGCGCCGCCGAGCAACTGGCGGCCGAGGTCGAGGCCGCCGGCCTACCGGTGCGCCTGCTGCGTGCCGACGCCTACCCCACCCGCGAACTGGCCAACGAGCGCCTGCTCTACATCGTCATCAGCACCCAGGGCGAAGGCGACCCGCCGGACGATGCGATCGGCCTGGTCGAATTCATCGCCGGCAAGCGCGCACCCAGGCTGCCCGAACTCAAGTACGCGGTCCTGGGCCTGGGCGACTCCAGCTACGCCGAGTTCTGCGGCATCGCCCGCAAGCTGGACAACCGCCTGGCCGAACTCGGCGCCCAACGCCTGCAACCGGCCGGTGAAGCCGACCTGGACATCGACGCGGTGGCCACGCCCTGGCGTGTCCAGGCCCTGGCCGATGCCCGCACCACCCTCGGTGAAGCCGCCAGCCCGGCACCGAGCAACGTTACCCCGCTGCGCCATGCCAGCGCCTACAATGCACAACACCCGTTCAGCGCCGAGCTGCTGGCGCGCCAGATCATCAGCGGTCGTGATTTCAAGGGGCCGGCCTATGCCCGCTACGGCAGCGCCGACAAGCGCGTGCATCACGTCGAACTGTCGCTGGAAGGCAGCGGCCTGCACTACGAGCCCGGCGACGCGCTGGGCATCGTCCACCGCAATCCGCAGGCACTGGTCCAGGACGTGCTGGCCGCCACCGGCCTGGACGGCGACACGGCCGTGGCCCTTGACGGCCAGGCCCGTCCGCTGTCGCAGTGGCTGGCCGAACACCGTGAGCTGACCCGCATCTCGCGTCCGCTGCTGGCCACCGTGGCCGAGCGCAATGCGCACCCGGAGCTGGGGCGGCTGCTCGAACCTGAGCACAAGGCCGAACTGGCGCGCGTGTTCGACGACCACCAACTGGTCGACGTGCTGCGTCGTTGGCCGGCGGACTGGAGCGCCGAGGCGCTGGTCGGCACCCTGCGCCCGGCCGCGCATCGCCTGTACTCGATCGCCTCCAGCCGCAAGCGGGTGGGCGAGGAAGTGCATCTCACCGTCGACGAACTGCGCTACGACGCCCATGGCGCGGCGCACGTGGGCGCGGCCAGCAGCTTCCTGGCCGCACTGGAGGAAGGCGCGCAGGTACCGGTCTTCGTCGAGGCCAATGAACGCTTCCGCGTCCCGGCCGACAGCAGCCGCGACATCATCATGATCGGCCCGGGCACCGGCGTGGCGCCATTCCGTGCCTTCGTGCAGGAGCGCGCCGAGGTCGGCGCCGGCGGCCGCAACTGGCTGTTCTTCGGTGCCCGCCACTTCAACACCGACTTCCTCTACCAGGCCGAGTGGCAGGACGCGCTGCGCCGCAAGGAACTGCATCGCCTGGACCTGGCCTTCTCGCGCGACCAGGCCGACAAGGTCTACGTGCAGCAGCGCCTGCGCACCCGCGGCCGCGACCTGTACGACTGGCTGCAGAACGGCGCGCACCTGTACGTGTGCGGTGCGATCGGCATGGGCAAGGACGTGCACGCCGCGCTGCTGGACGTGGTCCGCGAACACGGCGGGCTGGATGAAGACGGCGCGCGCGAATACCTCACGCAACTGCACACGGAAGGACGCTATGGCCGGGATGTGTACTGACGGTTGAGCCGCGATGCGCGGCGATGCGGATTTCGCGCCGGAAGGCGCCCCACCCCCTGTTCTGGCATAGCGAAAGAAGATGAGCACCCATTCCGTCGAATCGATCAAGGCCGAAAGCAACCGCCTGCGCGGCTCCCTGCTGGAAAGCCTGGCCGACCCGGTCACCGGCGCCTTGCGCGAGGACGACCAGACCCTGATCAAGTACCACGGCAGCTACCAGCAGGACGACCGTGACGTGCGCGAGGAGCGCCGCCGGCAGAAGCTGGAGCCGGCCTATCAGTTCATGATCCGCACCCGCACCCCGGGCGGGGTGATCACCCCGGCGCAATGGCTCAAGCTCGACGCCATCGCCACCCGCTTCGGCAATCACTCGCTGCGCATCACCACCCGCCAGGCGTTCCAGTTCCATGGCGTGATCAAGCGCGAGCTCAAGGCCACCATGCAGGCCATCAACGCGGCGTTGATCGACACCCTGGCCGCCTGCGGTGACGTCAACCGCAACGTGCTGGTCGCCGCCAACCCGCTGCTGTCCAGCGCGCACGCCACCCTGTACGCCGATGCCGCGCGCACATCCGAACACCTGCTGCCCAACACCCGTGCCTACTACGAGATCTGGCTGGACGAGGAACGCGTGGCGGGCAGCGGCAGCGAGGAGGAGCCGATCTACGGCGAGCGGTACCTGCCGCGCAAGTTCAAGATCGGCTTCGCCCTGCCACCGGTCAACGACGTGGACGTGTTCGCCAACGACTTGGGGTTCATCGGCGTGCTCGACGATGCCGGCACGCTGCTCGGCTACGACGTCAGCATCGGCGGCGGCATGGGGGCGACCCACGGCGATGCCGAGACCTACCCGCGCCTGGCCAACATCGCAGGCTTCATCCCGCGCGACGCCCTGCTCGATGTCGCCACCGCGGTGGTCACCACCCAGCGCGACCTCGGCAACCGCGACCTGCGCAAACGCGCCCGCTTCAAGTACACCATCGACGACCACGGCCTGGACACCGTGATCGCCGAGATCCAGCGCCGCGCCGGCATCGCCTTCCAGCCGCGCCGCTCGCTGCCGTTCGCGCACAACGGCGACCGCTACGGCTGGAACGAGGGCGAGGATGGCCGCTGGCACCTGACCCTGTCGCTGCCGGCCGGCCGCATCGCCGACCTGCCCGGCGCGCCGCACCTGACCGCGCTGCGTGAGATCGCGCGCCTCCACGCCGGCGAGTTCCGCATGACCGGCAACCAGAACCTGGTCATCGCCGGCGTCCCCGCCGCACAGCGCGCGCAGATCGATGCGCTGGTGCGCAGCGCCGGGCTGGATGCCGGCAACCAGGCCCCCACCGCGCTGGCACGCGCCGCCATGGCCTGCGTCGCCCTGCCCACCTGCGGGCTGGCCATGGCCGAGGCCGAGCGCTACCTGCCCGACTTCAGCGCCAAGCTGCAGCCGCTGCTGGAACAGCACGGCCTGGCCGAAGCGCCGATCCTGCTGCGCATCTCCGGCTGCCCGAATGGCTGCTCGCGCCCATACCTGGGCGAGATCGCCCTGGTCGGCAAGGCACCGGGCCGCTACAACCTGATGCTCGGCGCCGACCATCGCGGCCAACGGCTGAACACCCTGTACCGCGAGAACATCACCGAGCCGGACGTCCTGTCCGCGCTGGAGCCGTTGTTCGCCCGCTACGCCGGCGAGCGCACGGCGGACGAGGGCTTCGGCGACTTCCTGCACCGCGCCGGCATCGTCGACCTGCCGACCTACCCCACCCACCGCCAGATTCCCGTGGAACTGCACGCATGAGCGCCCTGCCCCGATCCTCGAACGATGCCATCGTCACCCCGCCGTTGCCGGATGACCTGGGCCCGCTCAACGCCGAACTGGAGGCCCTGGACGCCGTCTCGCGCGTGCGCTGGGCGCTGCAGCATGCCCCCGGCACGCACGTGCTGTCGTCCAGCTTCGGCGCGCAGTCGGCGGTGACGCTGCACCTGCTCAGCAGCCAGCAGCCGGACGTGCCGGTGATCCTGATCGACACCGGCTACCTGTTCCCGGAAACCTACCGCTTCGCCGATGAGCTGACCGACCGGCTCAAGCTCAACCTCAAGGTCTACCGTCCGCTGGTCAGCCGCGCCTGGATGGAAGCCCGCCATGGCCGCCTGTGGGAACAGGGCGTGGTCGGCATCGAGCAGTACAACAACCTGCGCAAGGTCGAGCCGATGAAGCGCGCGCTCGACGACCTGCAGGTCGGCACCTGGTTCACCGGCCTGCGCCGCAGCCAGTCGGCCAGCCGCGCCGGCACCCCGGTGCTGCAGCGGCGGGGCGAGCGCTACAAGGTCAACCCGATCGCCGACTGGAGCGACCGCGACGTGTGGAAGTACCTCAAGCAGCACGACCTGCCCTACCACCCGCTGTGGGAACAGGGGTACGTGTCGATCGGCGACTTCCACACCACCCGCCGCTGGGAGCCGGGCATGCGCGAGGAGGACACCCGCTTCTTCGGCTTGAAGCGTGAGTGCGGATTGCACGAGGAAATCTGATCCGCGTCGCGATGCGCCCTGCGTGGCGCGACACCCGTCAAGGCGGCGGTGGTCAACGCGGCACGGGTTTGGCGGCCGAGGCCGCTGCTGCCTGCGTTGCCCCCCTCCCTCCCGCGCACCAGAGGGAAAGGCCAGGGCGGGGGCTTCAGCCCTCGGCCTGCACCTGTTCCCAGAACGAGAGCAGCTCACGCAACGCGGGAGTACCCTGCCCGGCTTCGGCAACGTCCTCCTGCAGCAGCTCCGCTTCACGCAGCCACTGCTGGTTGCTCAATTTCTGCAGCACGCTGCCCTCGGCATGGCTGCTGCCCATGTGCCACTGGCTGAAGTACAGCTGGTCGACGTGCCCATCGTGCAGCACGCGCACGTTCACGTGCATGGTCGAGGCCATGATGCGTTCGTAGACCCGGGCCACGCCCTCCTGGCTGCCTTCGAAGTACTGGAAGAACTGCTGCCCGTCGTACAGCAGCACGCCGGTCACACCGGCCAGTTGGTTGTGCGCCCGCGCATCCACCAGCAGATGGTCGATGTCGGCCGGCGTCAGCCCGGCAACAGCGGTACTTGCATATGCCACTGCGCGATACGTCATGTCCGTGGAAAGCTCCGAGCCAATGCCTGCCGAGCATGCCATAGCGCCCCCACCACCGCGAGCGGTGGCGGGGGCGCCGTCCTCAGTACCGGTAGTCCAGCTTCAGCCACGCGGCACGGCCCGGCTCGTTGATCCGCACCGGGTCGGCCGGGAAGCCGAAGTCGGCACTGCCGGCCAGGTTCAGGTGCTCGGCGTAGGCGCGGTCGAACACGTTGTCCACGCCGACGCTGGCGCGCAGGTGGTCGCTGATGCGGTACGCGGCGTTGAGCGAAAGCGTGGCAAACCCGGCCGTCGGCCCAAGGTCGCGCGCGATCACGTTGCCTTCGTCGGTGGCCACCCGGTTCTGCCGGTGCACGCCCCGCAACAGGCCACCGACCGACCAGCGGCCATGCTCGTAGGAGGCGTTCAGGCGTGCCTCCAGCGGCGGGATCTGCGGCAACGGCCGGTCTTCGCTGCGGTTCTCGCCCCAGGCGTAGGCCAGCGTGCCGCCCAGTTTCCAGCCCGGCGCGAGTCGCCACGCCAACCCCGCTTCACCGCCGGCGATCCGCGCCTCGACATTGGAGGCCTGCGTGGTGCTGCCCATCATGCCGCCGCTGCGGTAGGCAAACAGGATGTAGTCCTGAAGGCGCCCGGCATAGGCCGACACCCAGGCATCCAGGCGTTCGCTGCGGAACTGCAGGCCCAGATCCAGCTGGGTGGTCTTCTCCGGCCGCACGCCGCTGAAGGCATTGGGGCTGTCCGTCGGCCCGCTGTTGGCGGAGAACAGCTCCCAGTAGTCGGGCATGCGTTCGCTGCGGCCCACGCCGGCATACCAGGTCCAGGCCTGGCCATGGTCGCGCTCGTAGCGCAGGAAGCCACTGCCCAGGGTTTCGTCACGGCGTTGGCCGGCGGTCGGGTTGGGCATGTTCATCATGCCCGTCGTGGCCCGGCGGTCCTTGACCTGCGCCGTGTCCACGCGCAGCCCGCTGACCCAACGCTGCGCGGTACCTTCGCCAAAGGTCAGCTCGGTGAACACGCCCTGGTTGCTGAAGTCCGCATCGCGCGTCCACGCCGCCTGCCGCCAGGTGCCGCGGCCCATGCCGTTGCGGCTGCGATGGCGGCTGTCCTGCGCGTCCACGCCGGCAACGATGGCCACGTCCTGCCAACGCCATTCGCTGCTGACCCGGCCACCGGTGGTGCGCCGCTCGACGTTGGAGGCCATCGGCATCGGCATGCTGCTGTGCGGGTTCGGCGTGCGCAGCGTGTAGTTGTCCATCAGGTGGTCGGCGTTGTTGTAGTACAGGTTGGCCTGCAGCTTGTCCCAGGCGCCGGGCAGGTTGTCCTTCTCGAAACGTAGCCCGTAACTGTCGCGCTTGAAGCCGGCGCCATCCATGCCGCGGCCAGCATAGCGGGCGACCGCATCGCCGGTGCCGGCACTGAGTTCGACCACGGTGTCGGCATCGGGCGTCCAGCCGATGGCGGCATCGGCATTCCACTTGCGCCAGCGCGACGGCACCACCGCGCCGTTGCCGTCGCGGTAGTCGTCCGATTCGGAGCGGTTGCCGTTGACGCGCACATAGCCCGGCGTGCTGCCAAAGGTGGCGTCGAGCATCTGGTCATTGCGGTTGTTGGAGCCGCCCAGCGCGCTGGCCTTCAACTCCATGCCCGGCGCATCGAAGCGCGGGGTTTCACGCTCGAAGCGCACCGTGCCGGCCGAAGCCCCGGCCCCCCAGCGCACGCTCTGCGGGCCCTTGATCACGGTCAGCCGGTCGTAGGTTTCCGGGGCGATGTAGGACAGCGGGTTGTCCATGCGCGAGGGACACGCGCCGATCAGGTTGCCGTCGTTGCTGAGGATGTTCAGCCGCGAGCCGCCCATGCCGCGCAGCACCGGGTCGCCATTGGTGCCGCCGTTGCGGATCGCCGAAAAGCCCGGAACGGTCTTGAGGTAGTCGGCACCGTCACTGGCCGGCACCGGTTGCCGCGGCAGGCGCGGGTCGGTCACCCATTGCAGCGGCGAGGACGGCGCGGCGGCGGTGACCACCAGCGTATCCAGGGTCTTGGCCGGGTCACGCGCCTGGGCGTATCCCGGCGGTGAAAACAGCGCCATGCAGATGCAGGCAGACAGGCACGCCGGTGCACCCGGCATACGGGAAAGGGAAATCATGCAGTTCTCCAATACGACACAGCCGCGCCCTGCCCGATGGCAGCGCGCGACGAAGGAAAGAGGGGATGTCGTTCAGGAGAACAGCGGCGGGCCACGCACCGGGTGCGCGGGCCAGCGCAGGCTGGGCGGCAGTTGGATGCTGCGTGGTGAGGCCGGCGCAAGCCGGTACAACAACGGGGCCAGTACCAGCAGCACCGCCAACCATGGCAGCAACCGCGAGGCCATGGTGCAGTAGTCGCAGGCCTCGCCGTGCGCGGCATGCGGATCGGGCGGTGCCTTGGCCGGCGCTGCGGCCGGCGCATGCCCGGCCAGGTGATGCGCATGCGCTGCATCGGTCATCGCCGCATGGCCAGCGTGCGCCCCCGGCAGGGCCATCGCACGGGTGTGCTGGACGTGCCCGGCCTGCACCCAGCGACTGACCACCGGCGCCAACGCCATCAACAGCGTGGCGGCCAGGGCCAGATACAGCAGCAGGGTTTGAAAACGGGCCGTGCGCATGACCCGGGCATTCTATCGGCGCAGGCCAGGATTACCGGTTCAGCGCAGGTGCGACCGTTTGCCGCACGAGCGCCACCCGCGCCGGCCTCACCGCACCCAGCCCAGCTGCACGGCCTGTGCTTTCACCGCCGCCGCACAGGCCGGTGCCGCCGCCTGCAACAGCAGGTGCGGCCCTTGCATGTCCAGGCAGATGCAATCCGCCACGTTGCGTGTGATCAACCGCCCTGCGCCCGCGGCGAGCAGGCGGTCACCGCTCGCCCGCAGGTAGACCACCGACACCAGGATGCGTTGCAGCAGCCCGACCACATCCACCCGCATCGCCAGCCCGGCACGATGGCGCAGGACCCGCGGGCTGACCTGCCGCATTGCCCGCCGCAACGCACGGTCCAGCACAGGCGAACTCCAGCGTCCCAGCAACCACCAGCGCAGTACCGCCAATGGCACGCCGTGCACCGGTGCAACACGGGTGATCGGGGCCAGCAGCCGCGACAACGGCACCGGCGCACGCGCGAACGTGGTCGACAGGACCAGCCCGCGCAGGTTGGCGGGCGGATCGGCGGCGATGGCGATCGCCAACGGGCCGGAGAAGGATTCCCCCAGTAACACGAAGGGCGCTTGGTCGGGCAGAGCCGCACGGACCCGCCGTTCCAGTGATGGGTAATCCAACACGGCGTCGGCGGGATAGGCCATCACCTGCACCGTGGCAAAGGTGGTGCCCAGCGCTGCGATGAAGTCCTCGTGCAGGGTTCCCGTACCGTCCAGGCCGGGAAGGATCACAAGCCGGGTCACGCGCGCCTCGACGGGAGTTTCGAGGAGGATACGCTGCATACAGGTGCCTGGAACGGCGATCAGTTCACCGCGATCGCATGCCGCACCTTGAGGGCGCCGTAGCAGAGGTCGCAGACGATGGCCATGTCGTTGAATGCGGCGAAGGCCTCGGTCAGGCCGCGTTCCTGCTGGAACTTTTCCTCGCAGCGATGGCACCAGGCCTGCAGGTTGTTGGGGTCGCTGCTGTTCTCGATGAAGCCGGTGGGTGCCCCTTCGGCCCGCAGCATGTGCTGGCAGACCACCGCCGACACCCGCTGCCCATGCGGGCCGCAGTTCACCATGAGGGGTTCGTTCTCGTCCATGTGGGTTCGGCTCCTTGCTGAAAGGGGAAGCACTGCATCACTTCTCCGGCAATGGTTCCAGATAGGCCAACGACAGGGACCGGAAGGACGCCCTTCATGAAGGTAGGCCAACGGCGTGGACGGACCGCAGCCCGTTTGCGCCCCTTGCTTTGGCGCAAACGGGGAGAAGATCCGGGACAGGCACCGTCCCGCCTTCGCGGCGGAAGCCGCGCCTGCCGCCAGCTCAGCTGGTGATCGTCTGGGTCAACGATTCCCAGGTCGGCGGCGTGGGCCAGTTGGCCTCCTGGTTGCCGTCCAGCACGCGACGCAGGTCGCGCTTGTCGATCTGCGGGGCGAGCACGTGCACCAGTTCCAGTGCGTAGTCGCGCAGCACGCGGTCGCGCGGCAACACCGCCCAGGCAATGCACTCGGGGATCGCGGCCGGTGCCGGCCAGGCGCGCAGGTCGGTGTCGTTGCCGCTGACCGCCATTTCCGCCAGCAGGCCAACGCCCAGGCCTGCACGTACGTAAGTCTTGATCAGGTCCGCGTCCAGCGCGGTCAGTGCCAGGTCCGGCTCCAGCTCGCGCGAGGCAAAGGCGCGTCGCAACGACGAACTCGGCCGTTTGGAGGATTCGTAGCTGATCAACGGGTAGTCGGCCAATGCCGCCAGGTCCGGCACCGTGCCGGCCCGGTCCAGCGGATGGCCCTTGGGCACCAGCACCAGGCGACGCCAGCGGTACAGCGGCACCGCGATGCCGGTGGTGGGCTCGCTGCCGGCGGTGCTGATCACCGCGATGTCGGCATCGCCCTGGCTGAGCAGGTCCAGCGCATCGCTTTCGGCCGCCTGCTGCAGGTGCACGCTGACCTGCGGGTAGGCCTGCTTGATGCGCGCCACCGCCGGCGGCAGCACGAAGCGCGCCTGCGTGTGGGTGGTGGTCAGGATCAACTGGCCATGGCTCTCGCGACGCTGGTTGGCCGCGTAGGTGCGGATGTTGTTGGCCTCGGCCAGCACCGCACGCGAACGGCTGATCACTTCCTCGCCGGCCGGGGTCACCGATTCCAGGCTGCGCCCCTTGCGCACGAACAACAGGAAACCCAGCTCGTCCTCCAGCTGCTTGAGCTGCTTGGACAAGCCCGGCTGCGTGGCATGCACGCGCGTGGCCGCGAGCGTGATGTTGAGCTCGGCGTCGGCAATGGCGACGAGGTAGCGCAGTTGGGTCAGGGTCATCGCAGCAGGACAGGGAGAGGCGAAGGTGAGGCAACCGACTGTAGGTTAAATCCCACGAACAGCTTTATAACCAAAAGAGATAAGCAAGGCGACGCAAGTCATTTCCGGCCCATCGAGGGCAACGCTACGGTCAGCGGCCTCTCCCTACGATACCGCGCCACTGCCTTGGACGCCCCCCTGTTCCCGCTGTTTGCCGACCTCTCCGGTCGCGCCGTGTTGGTGGTGGGCGGCGGCGCGGTGGCCGAACGCAAGGTGTCGGCGCTGCTGCATGCCGGTGCCCGCCCGCGGGTGGGTGCTCCGGAACTGACGCCGCGCCTGCGGGAGCTGGCCGATGCCGGCCACCTGCAGTGGTTGCAGGGCAGCTTCGAGGACGCCTGGCTGGGCAAGGACATCTGGCTGGTCGTGGCGGCCACCGACGATGTCCCGACCAACCGCGCCGTCGCCGCCGCCGCAGGGGCACAGCGACTGTTCGTGAACGTGGTCGACGATGCCCGCCTGTCCAGTTTCCACGTGCCGGCGGTGGTCGAGCGCGGGCCACTGCAGATCGCCATTTCCAGCGGCGGTGCCGCACCGATGGTGGCCCGCCACGTGCGCCGCCAGCTGGAGCAGTTGTTCGACGGTGCCTGGGGCCAGCTGGTGGAGCTGGTTGGCCGCCACCGACGCAGCATCCGCAGCCGTTTCCCGGAGCTGGGCGCACGCCGCCAGTTCTTCGACCGGCTGATCGAGAGCCCCCTGCTCGGCCTGCTGCGGCGTCGCCAGGACGGCGCGGCCGATGCCCTGCTGTCCGAGGCCATCGCCGGCACGGTCGCTCCGGCCCAGGGCTCGGTAGTGCTGGTCGGCGCGGGCTCGGGCGACCCCGGGCTGCTCACGCTGGGGGCACTGCGCGCGCTCAACCAGGCCGACGTGATCCTCTACGACCGCCTGGTCAGCATCGAAGTACTGCAGTTGGCACGTCGCGATGCCGAGTACATCGAGGTCGGCAAGTCGGCCAAGGGCCACAGCACCGCGCAGCAGGACATCCATGCGCTGATGTTGGAGCACGCCCGCGCCGGCCGCCGCGTGGTGCGCCTCAAGGGCGGGGACGCCTTCGTGTTCGGCCGCGGCGGCGAGGAACTGCAGTTCCTGCGTGCGCATGGCGTGCCTTATGAGGTCGTGCCCGGCATCACCGCCGCCCTGGCCTGCGCCGCGTACGCCGGCATTCCGTTGACCCACCGCGACCACGCCCAGCAGCTGCGCCTGGTCACCGCGCACTGCAAGGACTCGATGGACACGCTGGATTGGCCGGAACTGGCCAAGGCCCGGCAGACCCTTGTGTTCTACATGGGCGTCGGGGCGCTGGAACAGATCCAGGCACGCCTGCTCGCTGCCGGACTGGCCGCCGGCACGCCGTTCGCGCTGATCGAGAACGGCTCGCGCCGCGAGCAGCGGGTGATCACCGGCTCGCTGCATGCCCTGCCCGAAACCGCCCGGCAACACCAGGTGCAATCGCCCGCACTGCTGGTGCTCGGCGAGGTGGCGGCGTTAGCCGACGAGCTGCACTGGTTCGGGGCCGCGCCGTTGCACGGCAGGACCACCCCGCCCTCACCTTCCACAAAGACGCCGCCGACGACACTGGCCGACGCCGCCTGACCCCTCTTCCCTGGAGAACCCCATGGCCATCTACAACAGCATTCTGGACACCATCGGCAATACCCCGGTAGTCAAACTCAACCGCCTGGCGCCGGCCGGCGTGGATGTGTACGTCAAGGTCGAGTCGTTCAACCCGGGCGGCTCGGTCAAGGACCGCCTGGCCCTGGCCATCATCCTGGACGCCGAGAAGAAGGGCCTGATCAAGCCCGGCGACACCATCGTCGAGGCAACCTCGGGCAACACCGGCGTGGCACTGGCCATGGTCGCCGCCGCACGCGGCTACAAGTTCGTCGCCACGATGGTGGAAACCTTCTCGGTCGAGCGCCGCAAGCTGATGCGCGCCTATGGCGCCAAGGTCATCCTGACCCCGGCCGCCGAGCGTGGCAGCGGCATGGTGCGCAAGGCCAGGGAACTGGCCGAGCAGCACGGCTGGTTCCTGGCCAGCCAGTTCGCCAATCCGGCCAACCCGGCCTTCCACCGCCAGACCACCGCCGCCGAGATCCTGCGTGACTTCGCCGGCAAGCGGCTGGACTACTTCGTCAGCGGCTGGGGCACCGGCGGCACCCTGACCGGCGTTGGCGAAGTGTTGAAACTGGCCCGCCCGGAGACCCGCATCATCGCCACCGAGCCGGCCGGCGCCGCGCTGCTGGCCGGCAAGGACTTCACCCCGCACAAGATCCAGGGCTGGACCCCGGACTTCGTGCCGGAGGTGCTCAACCGCGAGGTCTACGACGCGCTCTACTCGGTGCAGGACGAGCGCGCCATCGAGATCGCCCGCCGCCTGGCCGCCGAGGAAGGCATCTTCGTCGGCATCTCCTCCGGCGCCACGGTGGCCACCGCGCTGGAAGTGGCGGCCAAGGCCGAAGCCGGCTCGGTGGTGCTGGCGGTGGCCCCGGATACCGGCGAGCGTTACTTCTCCACCCCGCTGTTCGCCGACGTCAACGATGGCTCGGACGACGACTGGCTGGCCGGTCTGCCGTAACCGCCATTACTGGATGCATCCGTCGAAGGCCGCCTCCGGGCGGCCTTCGTATTTGCCGCCCGCGACGTGAAGACGAATCGCGCCCGATGAGACGGGACCGGTGCAGACTGGCCACGGGCAGGTCGCCCGGGTGTGCCGTCACACTTTTCTCATACAGGGAGCGGGAAGATCACAGCCATGAGCATCGAAGTCTGGCAGGGCGACATCACCGAACTGGCTGTTGACGCCATCGTCAACGCGGCCAACGAAACCCTGCTTGGCGGCGGCGGTGTGGACGGGGCCATCCATCGCGCGGCAGGCCCGGGCCTGCTGGCCGAGTGCGAGCGCCTGCCGGAACTGCGGCTGGGCGTGCGCTGCCCGACCGGCGAGGTCCGCGCCACCGACGGCTACAACCTGCCGGCCCGCCATGTGTTCCACGCGGTCGGCCCGGTGTGGCGCGACGGCCGTTATGACGAGGCCGCGCTGCTGGCCAACTGCTATTGGCAGTCGCTGCGCCTGGCCGAACAGATGGGGCTGGAATCGATCGCATTCCCGGCCATCAGCTGCGGGGTGTACGGCTACCCGCTGCACCAGGCCGCGACCATCGCCGTCACCGAAACCATGACCTGGCAGAAGAGCCACCCGCACCCGCTGCGCATCATCCTGGTGGCGTACAACGCGGCGGCCTTCAAGATCTACCAGCAGGCGCTGGCCAGGGAAGGCCTGAGCAGCGAGCCGGCGGCACCGCCGCTGGTGCCACTGGTCGGGCTGGCGGCCGGCTGAGGCCGTCCCTTCGGTTCAGGAACGGCCCTTCCCCTGCCTGCGGCACAGGGAGGCGACGGTCATGCGCCGTCGAGGATTCCGGGCAGGCCGGGACTGCATCCCGGCCTGCCGATCAGATCTGGCCGCCGGTGCCGTAGACCCACGCATCGAAGAACGGCTGCAGTGATCGCCCTGCCGCCGCTTCCATCGCCTGCTGGAAATCCCGGGTAACCACCGAGCGCCCGTCATTGGCCTGGGTATAGGCACGCAGCCCCTGCCAGAACACCGCCTCGCCCAGTTCGCCGCGCAGGCGATGCAGCACGTAGGCGCCCTTCTGGTAGACCACGGCGCGGTCATCGGCGCTGGGCCTGTTCCAGTCCGGATACACCAGCGCGCGGTCCGCCCCGCTCTCGCGCAGCTTGCCGATGCGTGCTTCCCAACGCGCCACCATCTGCTGGTACGCCGCCTCGCCCTGCGCATGCTGCAGCCACGCGGCGGTCATGAAGTTGGCCATGCCTTCGTTGAGCCAGAAGTGCTCCCAGCCCGCGCAGGTCACCCGGTTGCCCCACCACTGATGGGCCGCCTCATGGGCCAGCAGGCCCTGCCGGCCCGGGTCGTCCAGCAGCTCCTTGCCATAGGCTTCGGACAGCAGCGACAGCCCCGCCATTTCCTGGCCGATCGTGCGCGCCACCAAGGCCTGATGATAGTCGCCGTTGTAGGCCAGTCCGGCGCGTGCGGCGAAGAAGTCGAGCATGTCACCGGTGGCGGCGAACACCTGCGCCAGCTCGGCGTCGGTGCGGTCCACCGAATAGAAGTGCAGGTCGATGCTCCCGTGGCGCCGCTGCACGTGCCGGTACGGGCCGGCGGCGAAACCATAGACATAACCCGGCATCGGCGTGCGCAGCCGCCAGCGGCGCTCGATGCGGCCGTCGTCGAGCAGGCGGGACGGCATCACCTCGCCTACCGCGGTGGCCTGCACGGTGCCTGGCAGGCGCAGGGCAAGGTCCAGCGTGGCCCGTGCATCCGGCGCATCCAGCGAGGGCATCCATTGGCTGGTGGAGAAGACCGTGTAGGCCTCGTTGCGGGCGGGTGCGAACTCCAGCCCGAACGGTGGCTTGCCGTGGTAGCGCAAGGCCACGCTGGACGTTTCACCCGGTGCCAGTGGCGCGGGCAAGGTGATGCGCAGCTTGCCTTCGCCCTGCGTGAAGTCCAGCGAAGCCTCGTCCTGGCGTACCGCCGCAATCTGCAAGGCGCCGCTGTCCAGCTCCAGCTGCTGCAACGGGGTGTCACCGGCGCGGAAGCGCACGACCTGTTCGCCCTGGATTTCACCGGCGGCGATGTCCAGGTCCAGCATGGTCTGGTAATGCAGCACCTGGAAGTTCCGCTCCGCCGCGATGCCGGACAGCGGCAACCACAGGGCCAGTGCCAACCATAACCGGTGCTGTTTGCCTTCGCGCATGTGCTGCTGCCTTGTTCGGGAAGCCGCGATTGTAGGGGCAGGTTGCTTCTGGGGCTTACCCCTCCCCGGCTCTCCCCTTGGCTGCGCCAATGGGAGGGGGCCCAAAGCGAGTGCTGCGATGACCTGACAGATCGTACTAGACCGCCCCCTCCCTTTGGCGCAGCCAAGGGGAGGGCTGGGGAGGGGTAAGCCCTTCCTTCCAAAGAGCAGAAACGAAAACGCCGGCACAAGGCCGGCGTTCCCGATCAACATGGAGCGGCGATCAGCCGTTCCACTTGCCCAGCGCCGCCTGGCCGTTTTCCTTGGCGCGCTCGAACACGGTCTTCTGTGCTGCGGCGTAGTTGCCCTTCATGTCCTTGGCCCACAGCTTCAGCGCGGCCTGCTGCATGGCGCGGCCGTAGGAGAAGCTCAGCGGCCACGGCAGGTTGCCCAGCTGGTTCATGGCGTTGAGGTGCGCGGTGGACTGCTCGTCGCTCTGGCCACCGGACAAGAACACGATGCCCGGCATGATGGCCGGCACGGTCGACTTCAGGCACATCACGGTCGACTCGGCCACTTCCTCCACGTCCACCTGCTCGTCGCAGGTCTTGCCCGGAATGACCATCGAGGCCTTCAGGATGGTGCCTTCCAGCACCACGTTCTGCTGGTACAGCGCATCGAACAGCGAGCGCAGGGTGGCTTCGGTGACTTCGTAGCAGGTCTCGATGTCGTGGTCGCCGTCCATGATCACTTCCGGCTCGACCATCGGCACCAGGCCGCATTCCTGGCACAGGGCGGCATAACGGGCCAGCGCGTGGGCGTTGGACTCGATGCAGGTGCCCGACGGCATGCTCTCGCCGATGTTGATGACCGCACGCCACTTGGCGAAGCGGGCGCCGAGCTTGTAGTACTCCTGCAGGCGCTCGCGCAGGCCGTCCAGGCCTTCGGTGACCAGCTCGCCCGGGCAGCCGGCCAGCGGGTGCGCACCCTTGTCGACCTTGATGCCCGGGATCATGCCGTTGTCGGCCATGTACTTGGCGAACGGCACGCCGTCCTTGGTCGACTGGCGGATGGTTTCGTCGTACAGGATCGCGCCGGAGATGTGCTCGTTGAGCTTCGGCGTGGTCAGCAGCAGCTCGCGATAGGCACGGCGGTTCTCTTCCGTGTTCTCGATGCCGACGCTGGCAAAGCGCTTGGCAATCGTGCCGGTGGATTCGTCGATGGCGATGATGCCCTTGCCCGGTGCGACCATTGCCTGGGCGGTTTCAGCCAGCAGTTCGATGCTCATTGAGTTTCCTGTAACAGGGGTGCGGGAAAACCCGGATTATAGCCCGGCCCGCTCGCGAGCTGTCCGCCCGCAAGGTCTGGAACCGGTTTCAATCCGCCCTGTCAGGACAAATCTTGTCCGCCCCGATCAGCTTCCTGACCGGGGCGTTGTCTCACGCCCGCGCGATCAGAGTTCGCCCAGGCCGCTGGCGCGACCGTCCGCGCCCACTTCGAGCAGGCGCAGCGTGTTGGTGGCGCCGTGGGTTTCCATGTGCTCACCACTGGTGAACACCACGCGGTCACCGGCTTCCAGCTGTTCGGCCTCGACCAGCAGGCGGATGCTGCCACGCGCGGCTTCGCGCGGGGTCAGGCCACGGCTGTCGAAGTTGATCGGGAACACATCGCGCATCAGCGCCATCTGGCGGCGTGCACCGTCATGGCGGGTGACCGCGTAGATCGGCGCCTTGGCACGGAAGCGCGACAGGTAACGCGCGGTGCCACCGGATTCGGTCATCGCCACGATGGCACGCACGCCCACGTGCTGGGACAGGAACATGGTGGCCATGGCGATGGCCTGGTCGGCGCGCTCCAGGTTGCGCGGCGAGGCGTTGAAGTCGGTTTCGGTCTGGAACTGGCGTTCGGCGCCCAGGCAGATGCGGGCCATCGCCTCGACCGCCTTGACCGGGTAGGCGCCGGCCGCGGTTTCGGCCGACAGCATCACCGCATCGGTGCCGTCGATGACCGAGTTGGCCACGTCCAGCACTTCGGCGCGGGTCGGGATCGGGCTTTCCACCATCGACTGCAGCATCTGCGTGGCGGTGATCACCACCTTGTTCTGCGCCAGCGAGGCCTTGATGATCTTCTTCTGCAGGCCCGGCAGCTCGGCATCGCCGATTTCCACGCCCAGGTCGCCGCGGGCCACCATCACCACGTCGCTGGCCTCGACGATCTCCTCCAGGTTCTCGATGGCTTCGGTGCGCTCGATCTTGGACACCAGCGCCGCGTCACAGCCATGCTGCTGGGCGATCGCGCGTGCGTCGTTCATGTCCTGCGCATTGCGGCAGAACGAGACGGCGATGAAGTCCACGCCGATCTTGGCGACGATGCCGATCAGTTCCTTGTCACGCTCGGTCAGCGCGCCCAGCGACAGGCCGCCGCCCTGCTTGTTCAGGCCCTTGCGGTCGGACAACACGCCATCGTTGAGCACGGTGTTGATGATGCGCTCGCCCTGCACTTCGACCACCTGCAGCTGCATCAGGCCGTCATCGAGCAGCAGGACGTCCCCCGGGCCCACGTCCTGCGGCAGCCCCAGGTAGCTCACGCCCACCTGGCTGGCATCGCCGGACGGCGCGCTGCTGCTGGCGATCAGGTCGAAGCGGTCGCCCGCCTTGAGCGTGACCTTGCCTTCGGCAAAGCGTTCGATGCGGATCTTCGGGCCCGGCAGGTCGGCCAGGATGCCCACTTCCACGCCCACGCGCTGCGCGGCGGCGCGGACCTCGGCGGCGCGCTTGGCCTGGCCGGACGGATCACCGTGGGAGAAGTTCAGGCGGACCACGTTGACGCCAGCGCGGAACAGCTCATCCAGTACCCCTGGCGCATCGGTCGCAGGGCCGAGGGTGGCAAGAATCTTGGTGCGGCGCTGACGTTCAAGCATTGTGCGAAGTCTCCCTATCGAAGCCGCCGAAAGTAGCACATCCATTGCATGACAACGATGTCGCATACGATTTCATAAGACACTTTCTGCACTGTCCCAAAGACAGCTGGGACAGCCTGTCTGGACATACCGTACGGCATGACAACGCGGGTCCCATCGCTGTCCCGAGCTGCATGCACCGGGAACATGATGGCGCAATGATGCGGCGATGTCCGGGCCGCTGCGTGGCGGAGAAGGGACATCCCCACCGGACAGACGGGACAGGCTGCGCCGTGCCCGCGGGTGGAACGCAACGCCCCGGGGGAACCCTGCCCTGAAATGCACAGGCCCCGCGAAGCGGGGCCTGTGCGTTCGTTCAACCGTGCAGTACCGCAGCCAGTTCGCCCGGCGTCTCCGCCAACCGCCCTGCCCCGGCGGCGAGCAGTTCCTCGCGGCCGCCGAAACCCCACAGCACACCGACATTGCGCATGCCGTGGTGACGCGCGCCTTCGATGTCCATGCGGCGGTCACCGATCATCCAGCATTGCGCCGGCGCCAATGACAGCCGCTGCAGGGCCTCGGCGATCAACTGCGGCTTGTCGCTGCGCGAGCCGTCCGGCGTGGCACCGATGACGTCCTCGAAGCAACCGCCAAACGGCAGGTGCTCGATGATGCGCTGGGCATGCGGTTCGTTCTTGGCGGTGACCACGGCCAGGCGATGCCCGGCCGCGTGCAGGCCCTGCACGACCTCACCGATACCGGCGTAGATATCGTGCTCCTGCCAGCCAAGCACTTCGAAGCGCTCGCGGTACAGCTCCACTGCCTGCTCCACGCGCTGCGCATCGTTGAACAGCGGGCCGAAGCTGGTGCGCAGCGACGGGCCGATCCACTTGCGCAGCGCGGCCTCCGGCGGAACCGGTTGCTGCATCTTCTCCAGTGCGTAGGCCACGCAGCGGGTGATCCCGACGGCCGAATCAATCAGCGTGCCGTCCAGATCGAAGAAGAACACATCCCGGCTCACTGGCCGCGGGCCTCCAGCGCCGCCACCGCCGGCAGGGTCTTGCCTTCCAGGAACTCCAGGAACGCGCCGCCGCCGGTGGAGATGTAGCTAACCTCCTTGGCGATGCCGTACTTGTCCACGGCGGCCAGGGTGTCACCACCGCCGGCGATGGAGAACGCCTGCGAGCTGGCGATGGCGCGGGCCAGTGCCTCGGTGCCCTTGCCGAACGCGTCGAACTCGAACACGCCGACCGGGCCGTTCCAGACCACGGTGCCGGCCTTGGCGATCAGTGCGGCGTACTGCTCGGCGGTCTTCGGGCCGATGTCCAGGATCATGTCGTCGGCACCCACCGCATCGACCGCCTTGACCGTGGCCGGCGCGTCGGCGGCGAACGCCGGGGCAACCACCACGTCGATCGGCAGCGGGATTTCGGCGCCGCGCGCCTTGGCCGCGGCGTCGATGTTGCGCGCGGTGTCGAGCAGGTCGTTCTCGACCAGCGACTTGCCCACGCCATGGCCTTCGGCGGCGATGAAGGTGTTGGCGATGCCACCACCAACGATCAGCTGGTCCACCTTGCTCACCAGGCTGGACAGCAGCTCCAGCTTGGTCGAGACCTTGGAGCCGGCGACGATGGCCAGCAGCGGACGGGCCGGGTTGGCCAACGCCTTGTCCAGCGCATCCAGCTCGGCCATCAACAGCGGGCCACCGGCGGCAACCGGTGCGAAGCGGATCACGCCATGCGTGGACGCCTGCGCACGGTGCGCGGTGCCGAAGGCATCCATCACGAACACGTCGCAAAGTGCGGCGTACTTCTTCGACAGCGCTTCGTCGTCCTTGCCCTCGCCCACGTTCATGCGGCAGTTTTCCAGCAGCACGATCTTGCCCGGTGCCACATCCACGCCGTCCACCCAGTCCTTGACCAGCGGCACGTCCACGCCCAGCAGCTCGGACAGCCGCGTGGCGACCGGTGCCAGCGAATCGGCCTGGCTCCACACGCCTTCCTTCGGGCGGCCCAGGTGCGAGGTGACCAGCACCGCTGCGCCCTTTTCCAGCGCCAGCTTCAGCGTCGGCAGCGAGGCAGTGATGCGCTGCTCGGAGGTGATCCTGCCGTTCTCGTCGATCGGCACGTTCAGATCCTGGCGGATCAGGACACGCTTGCCGGAAAGATCGAGGTCGGTCATGCGAACGATGGACATGGCAGTATCTGCTCCGCAGGGGGTAGGAAACCCCCATTTTCGCCCGCCCCGGCAACCGGGGCAAACCCGGGGTTCGTTCCGATGCAGATACCGCTGCCCCAACCTGAACTGCACAGCAGCCGCCTGCGCCTGCGCGAGGTCCGCCAGGACGACGCCGCGGCGCTGTACGACATCCATTCCGACCCGGTGGTGATGCGCTACTGGAGCTACCCGGCCTGGACCGAACTGGCACAGGCCGAGCAGAAAGTGGCCGACATCCTGAGCCAACGGCGCGAGCAGGAAATACTGATCTGGGCGATCGCGGACAAGGCGAGCGACCAGTTGATCGGCACCTCCGTTGCCTTCGCGCTGAACCGCGACCAGGGCCGCGCCGAGATCGGCTACAGCCTGCGCCGTGACCGGCAGGGGCAGGGGCTGGCAGTGGAAGCGATGCGACTGATCGTGCCCTACCTGTTCGATGTGCTTGAACTGCGGCGGCTGGAAGCGGACATCGACCCACGCAACGCAGCCTCGTGCCGGCTGGTGGAAAAGCTTGGCTTCGTGCGCGAAGGCGTGCTGCGCGAGCGCTGGCACGTCAACGGCGAGATCACCGATACGGCGTTGTATGGGCTGCTGGAACGGGACTTCAGGCGCGGGGAATGACCCGCAACGCGCCGATGCGATGCTTCATACCGCTGCGGTTGCTGCGGGAGTGGAGCCTACCCCTCCCCAGCCCTCCCCTTGGCGGCGCCAAAGGGAGGGGGCGGTTCCGCGTGAGCTGTCGGGTCGCAGCACTGTCCGGCCACAGCAGAAGCCGCTCCTGGCCCCCTCCCTTTGGCGCAGCCAAGGGGAGGGCTGGGGAGGGGTAGCCTTCAAAAGCAAAAGCCCTGCGATCCAGCAAACCGGCAAGCGCCACCTCTCACTGCTTTCCGGCCTGACCACTGCGGATCAGGCTGAGCGCAAACCCGGCCACCACCAACGCCCCCAACACCAGCACGGCCCATAGCACGAGGTTCTTCCAGTCGCGCGGCGTCTGAGCCGGCTGGTACGCCGCGTCACCTGCGCGCTGCGCCTGCGCCCCCAGGCTTGCCGCAGCCGGTTGCCACTGCTGGCCGTTGCGTGCGCGCAGCGCATCCAGCATCGGGTCGAGCGCGGCCTGCGCCTGGCCCACGTTCGCGCTGCCCGCCACCAGCAGGTACGGCGCCCTGCCCTGCGCCAGGAACATCACGCTGCCCGGGCGGTAGCCCAATCGCAGCTCCGGGGCCTGCGCCGGCTCCGAACCGGGCTCTGCCTGCAGGCGCCATTCGCGGTCCGTAACCGTCCCCGAGGTCTCCAGCGGGGCCGAGCGCTGCTGCTGGCCGCCTTCGCTCAGGTTCCACGCATTCCAGCCCTGGGTCAGGGTCTGCCAGTGCGGGGTCTGGCCGTCCGCGCCGGTGCGGTCCAGGTCGCGACTGGAAACCGTCCAGCTCACCGCACTGTTGGCCGGCATCACCACATCCAGTCGCTGCACCGGCAGGCGTCCCTTGAGCGTGTACAGATAGCCGTCACGGGCGTTGCCACCGGATTGCGCCTGCAGGACCTGCCATTGCCAGTCGCCGGCGTCGACCATGTCGGCCATTTCACCGCGCAGGCCGCGCAGGGCCGGCGCACCGTGCCGCTGCAGTGGCACCAGCCGCAGGTAGCGCAGGCCGCTTTCGACCTTGATGGTGGTGTTGCGCAGGGCTCGGCCCTGGTTGTTCAACTGCACCAGCCGCACCTGCGGATCCAGCACCTGCCAGCCGCGCAGGTCATCGCTGCCTTCCAGGCGGTAGCCCAGGTCGAGCGTTGCCGAGGCGTCCACCCAATCAACCTGCAATGCACGCAGCTTGCCGGCATCCTTGTCCAGGTCCACCAGCCACACCGGATCGGCACTACCCGCTTCTCTGGCCCGTGCCACCGAGTTGCGGATGGACAACACCTTGCCGCCGCCGTCCCGCTCGACCACCACGCTCAGGTCATCATCCGCCGTCGCTGCGGACACCGGCAGCGCGAACCAGGACAACTCCACCGTGCGCAGCGGTGCGGACAGCGGCATGGCCGCTGCGTACACCGCGCTGGCCACCGGCTTGCCGTCGGCATCGAGCACGCGTACATCGCGCAGGTCGCGCCAGTACGCGGCGGCATACACGGAGGCATCCAGCGGCACCCGGTACGCGCCCGCGTCCGGCTGGGACAACTGCAACGGCCATTGCCGGGCGAAATCGTCGGCAGCCTGCGCGCCCATCGGCAACAGGGCCAGCCACAGCAGACGCTTGATCATGCGGATACTTCCTCGTTGTTGTTCGTCGCTGCCGCGCGTCGCGGCGGTGCCGGGGCCAGCCAGCCCACCAGGGTGCACAGCAGGCCATAGGCGATGAACGCGCCAATGCCCAGCAGGTCGCCGAGGTTGCCACGATCGACCAGCAGCAGCTTGGCCAGCACCACGCCCATCAGGATCGCGCCGGCCAGCCACAGCCCCCATTGCCCACGCCGCGAGCCGGATACCCAGCCCACCACGCCCAGCAGGCTCCACACCACGGTCAGGCTGGTCTGCGCCAGCTGGGTGCCGAGCAGACGATCACTCCACGGCTCGCCGCCCCACTGATGCACGGCGCGCAGGGTCATCACCGTCACCAGCACCAACGCGGCGACGGCCATCCCCACCAGCTGCGCCGGCGGCGCATGTCCGTCACGGCCCTGCCACACACGCATGGCGACCAGCACCAGCACTGCGACCTCGGCCAGTTCCAACGGATTGAACAGCACGATCCAGGGCAGCGGCGCGGCGTTGCCGGCGCTGGCCAGCGAGCCCAGCCACCACAGGCCAAGCACGCCGAACACCGCCGCCTGCAATGCCAGGCGGTAGCGATCGAAAGCCTCGCCCAACGGTTGCGCCAGCCAGTTCCAGCGACGCATCGACACCAGGCCGAGCAGCAACCAGGGCGATGCCAGCAGCAGCCCGACCCAGCCTTCGGCCAGCGTGAAACGCTCGCCGATGTGCCAGGCCAGCAGCGACAGCACGGTCGGCCACAACAGCCACCACGCCAACTGCGCCAGGCCCGCGATCACGCCGCTGCCGGCACGCAGGCACAACAGGCTGCGGATGCCGAGCACCGCGAACACCAGCCAGGCCCAGAGCCCGTACCCGGCAAACGGCTGGCCGTAGTTGTCGACCTGCAGGAACGCCAACGGGAACGCGACCACCAGGCATCCCAGCGTGGTCAACGACAACAGCAGGGCCGGCGCACGCCGCTGTACTTCGGCGGCCAGCCAACCGGTCACGCCGAACACCAGCAAGGCCACGTGCAGACGGCTGCTCCACGCCACATGCTGGTCGTTCTCGTGGAGCAGGTTGCCCAGCCACCAGAGCAGGCCCCAGCCGTAGGCAGCGATGGCCACCGGCAGGCGGCCTGCACCGCGGTACAACCAGGCGGTGGCCAAGCCAGCCAGCGCGATCAGCAACGCCCCCATGAAGGTCGCGTTGGCGATGGCCAGGGTGCCGTCGCCATAGGCATTACCCGCACCGATGAGCAGCGCGCCGCCGGCCAGCACCTGCAGGCCGATACCGGTCCAGCGCGCGAGCCTGCGCTCCTGCATGAGCCCCAGCCACACCAGGCCGGCCCCCTCCAGCGCGAACACCGAAGCGGTGACGCGCGCGGACAAGGCCAGCGGCACCGCCAACGTCGCAAAGCCCACCGCCAGGATCGCGTAACCGCGCGCCAGCACGTCCAGGCGCTCCTTGTGGATCAGCGCCTTGGCCAGCAGCGCATACACCACCGCCACGCCCAGCGCGCACAACGCCAGCGGCATGCGCTCGCCCTGCAGCAACCCGGCCTGCAGCGAGAACGCGATCAACGGCGTGCCGAACAACAGGCAACCATCGATGCGCGCGCTGCCCGGCGTGCTTGCCTTGCGTGCATACAGCAAGGGCAGCAGCAGGTAGAACACGAAGAACAGCACCAGGAACGGCTGGGTGCTGTTGAACTTGGCCGGTGCGTACTGCAGCACGCCCCACAGCGTGCCGATGCCCCAGGTGAAGGCGAAGCCCAGCAGGTTGAGGATGCGCCACGGGCGTACCCAGGCGATGGCGAAGATGCCGGCGTTGAGCAGCGCGTAGTACGAGAACAGGCCCACGTGGTTGCCACTGTTGCTGGACAGCCAGATCGGCGCCATGAACCCGGCCAGCACCCCCAGGATGGCCAACGTGCGTGACTCCTGCAGCACCGCCATCACCGACAGCCCGGCGATCAACACCACGCTGATCAGGAACGCGGGCACCGCGTCGATGAAGCCGTAGATCTTGAACGCGGCAAACACGGTCAGCAGCAATATGCCGATGCTGCCCCCCTGCAGCGCCAGGGCAAATGTCCTGTGGCTGTCACGCTTGCGCCAGGCGAAGACCAGCCCGGCCAGGGCCGCCACACTGACCGCCACCAGGCGCATCTGCGCGGAGATGCTCACCCAGCCCTGGTCACTGGCGTACTTGAGCAACGCCGCGACACCGGCCAGCAACACCAGCATGCCCACCTTGACCGGCACATTGCCGCTGGTGAACCACTGGCGGACACGTTCGATGCCACGTTCGATGAAATTGGGCCCGGAGGGCGCGGCCGGTGCGCGTCTCGGCTCCGGGGTTGGCTCCGGGATCTGCTCGACCGGTGCCGCAGACACGCGGACCGGCTCCGGCAAGGGCGGTGGTGCGGGAGCCGCCGACGTTACGTCGACCGGCGGCGCTGCCACGGCCGGCGCTTCGGGGATGGCCTCCGGCGGCTGCGTGGCAGGCTCCTCGAATGCGTCGGGTTGCATCCAGCCGTAGGGCCGCTCTGTCTCGCTGGCGGACGCCGGCTCCTGCGCTGCCAATGCCGCCTCCAGCGCCGTGACCCTGCGCTTGAGCGAGGACACCGACACCAGCGCGATCAGCAGCAGCACCGGCATCGCCAGCACCACGATCAGCAGCAGGATCCCGAACAACCACAGTATCTCTTCCATTACCGTCCTTGTACCCCGTCAGGTGCCGCACCACCTTAATCACGCGCTTGGGAAACGCAAGCCGTCACGCGACCACTTCACGCGCAGATAACATCCCTCAGGTCGCCGCCGCCACCGCCTCCCTGGCATCGAAGTCGCGGCGCGCCGCATCCATCGCCTCCCGGTGTTCATCGGCCCAGTGCAGCAGCGCATCCACCGGCTGCAACAGTGAACGCCCCAGGGCGGTCAAGGCGTAGTCCACCTGCGGCGGCACGGTGGGATGCACCGTGCGGCTGACCAGGCCATCGCGTTCCAGCGCCTTCAAGGTCCGCGCCAGCATCCGCGGCGAGATGCCCTGCAGCTCGCGGCGCAATGCGTTGAAACGCAGCGCCTGCGCCCGCAGGGCGATCACCGCCAGCAGGCTCCAGCGCTCACCGACCCGTTCCAGCAGCAGGCGCATCTGTTGGCAGTACGCCGCCCCCTGCTCGCGACCGCGCACGGTATCACCGGTGTGAGTAGCTGCCATCAACGTGCCTCCTTGTGCCGCCGAACCGTGCACCCCATCAATAAATCATGCCGATGGCTCGACCGCCAAGTACGCCGGGCCCCGCGTCCCGCATCCCGCATCCGCGTAAAGGAGTTCCCATGTCCGACCTGATCCTCCGCAACGAGCCGCTCGGCCGGCCCTGGCCCGGCACCGACCCGTTCCTGTTCTGCATGCACCACCTGGATCACTACCCTGCGGCCACCGCCGAGCAGGGCGTGGACATGCGCCAGCTCGGCGGGCGCGAACTGGGCCAGGACTTCAGTGGCAAGGACGGCTGGAGCATGTACCACGGCGTCACCGTGCCCGGTTTCCCGGCCCACCCGCATCGCGGCTTCGAGACCGTCACCGTGGTGCCGCAGGGGCTGGTCGACCACGCCGACTCGCTCGGTGCCACCGCGCGCTATGGCGACGGCGACGTGCAGTGGCTCACCACCGGCCGCGGCGTGCAGCACTCGGAGATGTTCCCGCTACGCGAGCGCGGGCAACCCAACCCACTGGATCTCTACCAGATCTGGTTGAACCTGCCGCCGCGCAACAAGATGACCGACCCGGAGTTCGTGATGCTGTGGGGCGAACAGGTCCCGTGGTACCGCCATGAAGGTGCGGCGGTCAAGGTCGTGGCTGGCCGCTACCAGCCGCAGGAGTCGGTACAGGCCGCCATCGTGCCGCTGGCGCCGGCGCGCAACTCCTGGGCTGCCAACCCGGACGCCGACGTCGCCATCTGGCAGATCCTGCTGCAGCCGGGAGCGACCTTGACCCTGCCAGCCGCGACCGGCACCGGCACCCGGCGCACGCTGTATGTGCACGGCGGCCAGCAACTGGAGGTGGATGGCACCGCCGTGGCCAGCCCCCGCCTGCTGGAAGTCGCCGCCGATGCCACGCTGCCCCTGCACAACACCGGTACCGAACAGGTCCGGATCCTGCTGCTGCAGGGCGTGCCGATCGGCGAACCGGTGGCGGCTTACGGCCCGTTCGTGATGAACACCGCCGGGGAGATCGAACAGGCCCGCCGCGACTATGGGCGCACCCAGTTCGGTGGCTGGCCGTGGCCCAGCTACGGCCCGGTACATCCGGCTGGACAGGGACGCTTTGCCAGGTACCCCGGCAGCGACACCATCGATACACCACCGACCGCCTGATCCCGGCAGCAAGGCACCCTCGCCCGGGCCGGCACGGTGCATTCCCCGCGACGGCGACCATTGATCGACGGCAAAAAGAAAGGGCGCCCTCAAGGCGCCCTTTCCCCATCCACGCAGCGTGCCGGTCAGGCAGCAACCACGCGCACCATTTCCAGGCACTTGTTGGAGTAGCCCCACTCGTTGTCGTACCAGCTGACCAGCTTGACGAAGGTGGAATCCAGCGCGATGCCGGCGTCGGCGTCGAACACCGAGGTGTGGGTCTCGCCACGGAAATCGGTGGCGACCACCTTGTCTTCGGTGTAGCCCAGGATGCCCTTCAGCGCGCCTTCGCTCTGTGCCTTCACTTCGGCGCAGATTTCGGCGTAGGTGGCTTCCTTTTCCAGCTCGACGGTCAGATCGACCACCGACACGTCCGAGGTCGGCACGCGGAAGCTCATGCCGGTGAGCTTCTTGTTCAGTTCCGGAATCACCACGCCGACAGCCTTGGCTGCACCCGTGGAGGACGGAATGATGTTTTCCAGGATGCCGCGGCCGCCGCGCCAGTCCTTGTTGGACGGGCCGTCAACGGTCTTCTGGGTGGCGGTAGCCGCATGCACGGTGGTCATCAGGCCGCGCTTGATGCCCCACTTGTCGTTGATGACCTTGGCCAGCGGGGCCAGGCAGTTGGTGGTGCACGAGGCGTTGGAGATGATGGCCTGGCCGGCGTAGGTCTTGTCGTTGACGCCGAACACGAACATCGGCGTATCGTCCTTGGACGGGGCCGACAGGATCACCTTCTTGGCGCCCGCATCAATGTGCTTCTGCGCGCTGACCTTGTCCAGGAACAGGCCGGTGGATTCGATGACGACATCGACGCCGACTTCGTCCCACTTCAGGTTGGACGGATCGCGTTCCTGGGTCAGGCGGATCTTCTTGCCGTTGACCAGCAGGTCCTTGCCGTCGACCGCAACGTCAGCCTTGAAACGGCCATGCACCGAGTCGTACTTGAGCATGTAGGCCAGGTAATCCGGCTCGAGCAGATCGTTGATGGCCACGATCTCGATGTCGTTGCCGAAGTTCAGCACTGCCGAACGCAGCACGTTGCGCCCGATGCGACCGAAACCGTTGATGCCGACCTTGATTGCCATGTTCACAAGCTCCTGCAGCCGCAAGCCCGTTGCGGCGGGGGTTGAAAGGGGCCGCCATTCTAACAGGTGCGGCCCCCCGGCCGTGGCGCTGCGGGGAGCGCGGCCAGATGACCGCCAGCTGAGTGCAAACGGCTGTTTGATCAGGATCAAAGCGCCTCGGCGGTGCGCCCCGGACACTGGCGCCACCTCCACCACGTAACGGAATTACAACATGCGCAAGACCTCCGCCCTGTTGCTCTCCGGCCTGGCCGCCGCCATGGCCCTGGCCGCCGCTCCCGCCATGGCCCAGTCCAAGGGTGACTGGACGCTGGGCGTCGGCGTGCACGCCGTCGACCCGAAGTCCGATGCCGGTGACCTCAACGGCGCCGCCCTGGGCCTGGGCGCCCTGCCGACCAAGGTCGACAGCAGCGTCCGCCCGACCGTCACCTTCGAGTACTTCGTCGCCGACAACGTGGGCATCGAAGTGCTGGGCGCCCTGCCGTTCAAGCACGAAATCAGCATCGACGGCGTCGGCAAGGTCGGCGAGACCAAGCAGCTGCCGCCGGTCGTCTCGCTGCAGTACCACTTCGCCAACAGCAGCAAGGTCACCCCGTTCGTCGGCCTGGGCGTGAACTACACCAAGTTCTTCAGCACCGACAGCAAGGGTGCCCTGGCCGGCACCAAGCTGAAGCTGGAGGACTCCTGGGGCCTGGCCGCGCACGCGGGCCTGGACTTCGCATTGAGCGAGAAGGGCGCGCTGCGCGTGGACCTGCGCTGGGCCGACATCGACTCCAAGGTCAAGGTCAACGGCAACACGCTGGGGACCGCCAAGGTCGACCCGCTGGTCTACGGCATGGCCTACGTCTTCAAGTTCTGAGCCACGCCGGAACCTGCCGTACCCACGCCCTCCCGGCCTCGCCGGGAGGGCGTTCTGCCATGAACGGCATGCTGTCCGGCCATCGGCTGCCGCTAGAATGCGCCGATGAACAAGCCGTACCGACTCTCCGTTTCCCTCCTGGCTGTCGCCTTCACCGCCCTGCTGCCCGGCCACGCCCTTGCATGGGGCGCACAAGGCCATCGACTGGTCGCGCGCGTGGCCGAAACCCGCCTGGACCCGCAGGCCAGGGCCGAGGTGGATCGCCTGCTGGCCACCGAACCCGGCGCCACGCTGTCCAGCATCGCCCCGTGGGCCGATGACCTGCGTTCGCAGGACCCCGGCCTGGGCCGCCGCTCGGCCGGCTGGCACTACATCAACATGGCCGAGGAAGGCTGCGACTACGACCCGCCCAAGCACTGCCCGAACGGCAACTGCGTGGTCGAAGCGCTCAAGGCGCAGTCGCAGATCCTGGCCGACCCGAGCAAGTCCGACGCCGAGCGTCTGCAGGCGCTGAAGTTCGTCGTGCACCTGGCCGGCGACGTGCACCAGCCCATGCATGCCGGCTACGGCCATGACCGCGGTGGCAACACCTACCAGTTGCAGTTCAATGGACGCGGCACCAACCTGCATTCGGTGTGGGACAGCGGCATGTTCTACCCGCTGCAGTTGAACGACGACCAGTTCCTGGAACGGCTTGAAGCCCTGCCCGCCCCGCGTGACGTCGGGCGCCCGCAACTGCAGCGCGATGCCACGCGCTGGGCCGAACAGTCCTGCAGGCTGGCCACCCGCAAGGGCGTGTACCCGGACAGCCGCAAGGTCGGCGAGGAGTACGCCGCCATCTGGCGCCCCGTGGCCGAAGCGCAGGTCCGCCTGGCCGGCGAACGCCTGGCGGCCCTGTTGAACGACCTGCTCGACAGACACTGATCACCAGTGCCCATTCCCCGGCGGCCGCCCGCCGCCGGGAACATCGCCTCAGCGCACGCCCGACTGGCTGCGCACCACCGTCCTGCCTTCGATCACCTCAAAGGTGAAGGCATAGGCCAAGGTCACCGGCACTTCCTCGATGCGCGTCGCGCCGCTGCAGTCATCCGCCGCACGCGGCGATACACCGGCGGGAAAGTGGCACCGTGCCGCCGGCACGAACGTCCATTGCGCGGTGGCGGCCTGGGCCGCCTGCAACAACCTCTGGTTGGCGGGATCGGCACCCGCCGCGCAGGCCGAATGGCCCAGCAATGGCTCACTGCGCTGCACCTGTCCGGCGGCATCCAGGATCACCTGCACGCACACCGTGGTGGCCGGCAGTGACGGTTGCCGTGGATCCTGCGGCAGTTGCGGCGACGGCACCTGCACCGGCCGGGGCATGCGGAAGCCCTCGCTCGCCGCCAGCGTATAGGCATTGACCGACCCACCTGCCGCGCCGCTTTCCGGTACCAGCAGCCGCCGGTCGACGCTGTAGCTCGACGCTTCACGTTCCTGGACGACCGCGTGGCCAACACAGCCGGACAGCACCAGCGCCAGTACGGCACCTATCCCCCTGCGCATGTTCAGCCCTCCGTCGCGTCGTCGGTGTGGGTCACCTCTTCGTCGAGGTCAAACCAGATCGGCACGCGCACCTTGCCGGCAACCGCCTGCCCGTCCCGGCGCGCCGGGGTGAAGCGCCATTGCCGAGCGGCGGCGATCGAGGCCGCATCGAATACGCCTTGCGGTCGCGACTGCACCACCGTGACGTCCGTGGCCGTGCCATCGGCCGCCACCTCGATCTCCAGCACGACCTTGCCACTGATGCCCTGATCCATCGCATCCAGCGGATAGGAGGGCGGCGCCTGCTGCTTGCTGATCACCACCACCTCGGCATCCCTGGCCGTCGCCACCGGAGAAGCACGCATTTCCAGCGCCCACACCGAACGGCCGTCCGGCGTGGAGACCTGGATGCCAGCGGGCACCTCGGCGTTCATCAACAGCATCGGCGAGGACACCAGCACGCCATCGGCCTTCAGGCTCCCGCTCAGGCGCAGCAACTTACCCTCCGGTTGCAGGGTGAATTCGCCGATCCAACCCACGCCCTTCTCCGAGGTCATGCGGAATGAGAACGGCTGTCCCAGTGGCTGGCGCAGTTCAAAGGTCTGCCGCGTGCCATCGAGCGTGGCGGTCACCACCACGCCATACAACGACAACGGCGCCGCCTCCGTGCTGCGCGCCGGCTGTGCCGCCCATGCCGCATACCCCAGGCCCGAGGACAACAGTGCCGATACCACCAGCATCGTCGCCCATTGCTTCGTTCCGGGTACAGGTCGCTTCAGCATGGCAATGCGCTCCTTCAATGGATGGTGGTCGTGCCAATGGCAACCCACAGGCAACGGGGACAACGCCAGCCCGGTTTTCAGCATGGCGTTGCCATAGCTGCGACGTGCGCCACGGCTGCCGGCAATGACGCGCTCGTCGCAGGAAAACTCCTGGTCCTCGCGGCAGCGCCGCACGGCCAGTGGCAACAGCGGGTTGAACCAGTACAGGCAACGCAGCGCGGCCCACAATGCGTTGATGAGGATGTCGCCGCGGCGCAGGTGCACCTGCTCATGGCGGACTACCAGCTGCTGTTCAAACCGCTCGTAACGGCGCTCGAAGTCCGCCGGCAGCACGATGCGCGGCCGCAGCACGCCCATCGCCGCCGGCAGGCCGACAGCCCCCTGCGCCTGCCACAGGCCGTCACCGCGGCGCTCGACCGGCCCAAGCCCACGCAGGAAGCGCCGCTGCTGCACCCACAGCCCGGCCGCCATGCACAGCGCACCGGCGGCCCACGCGAGCAACCACGCAACCGGACCAAATGCCGCCTGAGCCGGCGCCGCCAGCACCTGGGTGACCGGCCCCACCATCGCCGCTGGCAGCATCGGCGTTGCCACGACCTGCGGCGCAGGCAGCAGCACCGCCCCCAACGCCACCGGCACCGCCAGCCACAGCAGATACGCCGCGCTGGCCCCGAGCCAGCGGCGCACCGGTCCGCGCAATGCCAGCACCAGCAGCATCGCCGCGCTGCTGGACAGCGTGGTCTTCAGCAGCACCTGCAGCAGCTCAATGCTGTTCATCGTCCAACTCCTCCAGCAGGCGGCGCAGTTCGGCCACGTCCTCGGTGCTGAGCTTGCGGTGCTGGCTGAAATGCGCGACCAGCGGCGCGACGCGACCATCGAACAGGCGATCGATCAGGCTGCGGCTTTCTTCCTGCACCCATGCATCGCGCTGCACGAGCGGCGAGTACAGGTAACGTCGCCCCTCTTTCTCGGCGGCGATGGCGCCCTTGTTGAGCAGGCGGTTGAGCAATGTCTTCACCGTGGCCTCGGCCCAGTCGTTGCCACCGGGCAGGCGCGCCATCACCTCATCTGCCGAGAGCGGGTGGTCACCCCACAGCACCTGCATCACCACTGCTTCTGCCTCGCTGATCCGGATCATTGTTTACGCCTGTAAATTTTTATCGATTACACGAGTAAACGAACCCCCTGTCAAGCGTCCACAGGGGGATTCAGGCCCTGCGTGCTGTAATGCAGCCGACCACGCAGGAACCGTGCCCATGCCGCAACACCTGACCGATCTCGATGCTGCCGTCGACTGGCTGCTGGCCCGTGTCGACGGCCCCCTGCGCATCGCCGCACCGCTGGCATTGGGCAAACCGCATCGCCTCCTCAACCAGCTCTATGCGCGCATCGAGAACGATGCGGCGCGCCCGCTGCAGCTGTACACCGCGTTGTCGTTGAATCCGCCGATGGCCAAGGGTGATGGGCTGGAGGCGCGCTTCATGCGTCCGTTCGTCGAGCGCCACTTCGGCACGGATTTCCCGCGCCTGGCCTACGCCGACGCGATCCGCCGCGACGCCCTGCCCACCCATGTGCAGGTGGAGGAGTTCTACATGCAGTCCGGCGCCCTGCTCGGTTCGCGGCAGGCCCAGTGCGGCTACACCAGCCTCAACTACACCCATGCCGCCGATGCGGTGGCACAGCGCGCACCGCATGTCATCGTGCAGAAGGTGGCATTCCGCGAAGGCAACCGGCGGCTGTCGCTGTCCTGCAACAACGACATCACCCAGGACACGCTGGACGCCATCGCCCGTCGCCGCCTGCCGCGCCCCCTGCTCATCGCCGAAGTGGACCCGCAACTGCCCTGGCTGGGCGGCAGCGCCACGGTGGCCCCGGACTTCTTCGATCTGGTGGTGGTCCCGCCGGGGCCGTATCCGCAACTGTTCGGGTTGCCACGACAACCGGTGAGCGATGCCGACTACGCCATCGGCCTGTACGCCAGTGCCCTGGTGCGCGACGGCGGCACCCTGCAGATCGGCATTGGCACCCTGGCCGACGCGCTCAGCCATGCACTGGTCCTGCGGCATACCGACAACGCACGCTACCGGGCCATCATCGACGCACTGGACCCGTCACTGGCCACGCACCCGCTGGTACGCGAAGCCGGGGGCCTGGAACCGTTCGAGGTCGGCCTGTATGGCTGCAGCGAGATGCTCAACGAGGGCTTCCGCGTACTGGTGCAACGTGGCGTGATCCGGCGCAAGGTGCATGAGGACCTGGCATTGATGCAGCGCCTGGCCAATGGCAGCGCCTACACGGCCGACCATGCGACCCTCGCGGCGGAAGGCGAGTACCTGCACGGCGCCTTCTACCTCGGCTCGCCGGAGTTCTATGACTGGCTTCGGCACCTGCCCGAAGATGAGTGCCGGGCGATCGGCATGCGCCGCATCAGTGAGATCAACCAGCTCTATGGCGGCAATGAGGCACTGGAACAACTGCAGCGCCGCGACGCGCGCTTCTTCAACTCCTGCATGATGGCGACCGCCCTGGGGGCAGCAGTGTCCGACGCGCTGGAGGACGGCCGCGTGGTATCCGGCGTGGGTGGGCAGTACAACTTCGTGGCGATGGCCCACGCGCTGCCGGACGCGCGCAGCGTGCTGATGTTCCGCGCCGTCCGCGAGGAGGCCGGGAAGCCGGCCTCCAACGTGCGCTGGAACTATGGGCACACCACCATCCCACGTCATCTGCGCGACGTATTCGTCAACGAGTACGGCATCGCCGACCTGCGCCACCGCACCGACGAGGACTGCGTGATCGCCATGGCAGGCATCACGGATGCGGCGTTCCAACCCGCACTGCTCGAACAGGCCAAGGCCAGCGGCAAGCTGGCCACGGACTTCACCGCGCCGCCATCGTGGCGGCGCAATCGTGGCGATACCCTCGCTGCGGTGCTGGCGCCGTTCCGCGCCGATGGCGGCCTGCCGGACTATCCGCTGGGCAGCGATTTCACCGCCATCGAACAGGACCTGCTGCGCGCATTGACCTGGCTCAAGGCCAACACCGCCACCCCCAAGGCCAAGCTGCGCACCGTCATGGCAGCGATGGCCCAGGCCACCGGCGACAACGATGCGATGTACCTGCAGCGGATGGGATTGGACGCGCCCGGCACACTCGGCGACCGACTCAACGCACGACTGCTGCGGCTGGGATTGGCCCGCACGCTGCGCGCGGGTTGATGCCACGCGGTACCGTTGGGGGATTACCGTCGCTGCCGGCATCCCGGTGAGCAAAAGCGCAACATCATCGTCCCGGGACAGGCCATTCCAGACGTTTCCCATGGCATTGGCATGCCCGCAGGCATTCCATGGAGGTCGTGGCGCCGCCCCGTCGGTGGCCTCATCTGTACCGGACGCCCCATGCCCACATCATCGTGACCCAACACCCGGGCATGCAGGTCGCCGGCAATCCGCAGGCCCTCATCCCGCCCTGCGCCTGCGGGGCGCGATGAAGGCGCATATCACGCAAGGAGATCCGCCATGTCCCTCGGCATCGAGAAGACCGTCGCATCCGGCATCAACGCTATCGACACGCTCATTTCCTACCGTCAGTGGAGCCTGGACGCGAGCCGCACCCTCACCTGGACCATCACCCAGGCCGATGCGGTCTTCTCCAGCGACCCCTACGGCATCCGCGGCGAGCTGCCCTACTTCCGTGCGATTGATCGCGCCGCCGACATCGCGGTCATCAACCAGGCGATGGCGGTCTACAGCAGCATCCTGGACATCAACTTCCAGTATGTGGATGAACGCATTGATGGCGAGGCGGTGGTCCGTTTCAATGCCCATGCTGCCCCCTTTGGTGAGTATGCAGGGGGCGGCTGGGCCTACGGCCCCTACAGAAACTCGTGGGGTGGTGATGTCTGGACCTCCTGGCATACCGGCTACAACATGGAATTCACCCTGCACGAAATGGGCCATGTCCTCGGGCTGGACCACCCTGGGCATATCACTGGCCTACCAGTCGCAGGCTTCACTACGCTGCAGACCGTCATGTCCTACAGCGGCGGCCGGCCCGCTGTGATGCTGGATGCCGCAGGGAACTACATCGGACGAGCCAGTACCGATAACCTTGGCATCTACGACATCGCCGCATTGCAGTACCTGTACGGCGCCAACATGACGCACAACAATACCGACACGGTCTATGCCTTCACCCCCGATGCCGGCTTCTACACCACACTATGGGACGGCGGCGGCACCGACACGCTGGACCTGTCAGCGTTCTCGCTGGGCGCGCAGATCAACCTTGCCGAAGGCAGCTACAGCTCCATCACCTACGCCACGCCCTCCGGCGTCAGCTCACCCCTGCTCTACACCGGCAAGGACTGCATCGGTATCGCCTATGGCACCGTCATCGAAAATGCGATCGGCACGCGCGGCGACGACCTGATCCACGGCAATGCCGCCCACAACGCGCTGCATGGCGGTGACGGCAATGACGCCCTGTATGGCCATGACGGAGATGACCTGTTGGTTGGCGGTGCAGGCAACGACATCCTGGATGGCGGCACCGGCGCGGACCGCATGATCGGCGGCGCTGGCAATGACGTCTACTACGTGGACAACATCAATGATGTCGTCATCGAAGAGGTGAACGGCGGCATCGACACGCTCTACACGACCGCTGACAATGGCAATGCGCGCGCATACGCCAATGTCGAGAATTTCCATCTGGTCGATACCGGCATTACTCGCGCTTTCGTCGGCAACGTGCTGGACAACAGCATCGTTGGCACATCGGCCAAGGACTACCTGATGGGCCATGACGGCGATGACACCCTCATCGGCGGCAAGGGCAATGACGTGCTGTACGGAGGACGCGGCAGCGACACCTTCATCTTCAATCGTGGCGACGGCAGGGATACCCTCATGCCCGGTGAGTTCGATCCCGACGATGTGGATACGCTCCGCTTCGGAAAGGATGTCTCCGCCAATCAGCTCTGGTTCGAACGCGCCCGTGGGACCGACAATCTGACCATCCGGATCATCGGCACCAACGACTCGGTGAAGGTTTCCAGCTACTTCACCCAGAAAGACGCCATCCTTGACCGGGTGCAGGATTCCGTCGGACGTGTACTCGACATCGCCGGCATCGACCGGCTGGTGCAGGCCATGGCCGCGTTCTCGCCCCCTCCCCTGGGCCAGACCACGCTCCCGGCGAACCAGCAGCAGGCGTTGGCACCGGTGCTGGCCGCCGCCTGGGCCTGACCACCGCATCGACTGCGGTCACTGTTCAACCGTAGTCCAGACACTTCCCATGGCCGGGCATTGCCCGGCCGCTTTATCCATGGAAGGCAGCATCACATGCGCGACAGCCGTCGTGTCACGGACCCTGCGTCCGTCGCACCACCGTGCAGCCGCGCAACTCCATGATGCGTCTGACAGGAAGGCAATGTGACCCCGCCGCACCCCGCTCCACCGTCCGACAGTGGCCTGGCCTGCCTGGTGACGCTGGCGAGGTTTCACCAGATCCCCGCAAACGCCGAGCAGCTGCGCCACGACTTCGGCGAAGGAGATACGCCGCTGGACATGCCTGCCTTGCTGCAGGCTGCCCGCGCTCTGGGACTGCGCACCCGGCGACTCACGGTACCTGTCGAACGATTGCCGCGCATGCCGCTTCCGGCGATCGGCATCAATGCCCGGCATGGATGCTTCATCCTCGCCCGCGCCGACGAGGACAAGGTACTGATCCAGCGCCCGGGCGCCGAGCAGCCGGAGGTGATGTCACTGGCAGCCCTGCGGACGTACTGGTCTGGCACCTTGATCCTGCTGCAACCCCGGGGTGCCAACGGCCGAGTCACGCAGCGCTTCGGCCTGCGTTGGTTCCTGCCTGCCCTGCACAGGCACCGCGGCATCCTGCTCGAAGTGCTTGCCGCCAGCCTGTTCCTGCAGGTCTTCGCGCTGATAACACCGCTGTTCTTCCAGGTGGTGATGGACAAGGTGCTCGCGCACCAGGGCCTGTCCACCCTCAACGTGCTGATGTTCGGCCTGCTCGCGGTGGTGGTGTTCGAAAGCGTGCTCAGCGGGCTGCGCGGCTATGTCTCGGCGCACACCGCCAGCCGCATTGATGTCACGCTGGGCTCACGCCTATACCGGCACCTCGTCCATCTGCCGCTGGCCTACTTCCAGGCACGCCGGGTCGGTGACTCGGTGGCACGGGTGCGCGAGCTGGAGAACATCCGCAGCTTCCTCACCGGCAGCAGCATCACCCTGGTGATCGATGTGCTGTTCTGTGCGGTCTTCCTGGCGGTCATGTTGATGTACAGCCCTGTCCTGACGCTCGTCGTCATCGGATCACTGCCACTCTACCTGCTGCTGGCGCTGGCCATCACGCCGCTGCTGCGCACGCAGCTGCATGAAACCTTTGGTCGCGGCGCGGAGAACCAGGCGTTCCTGGTCGAATCCCTGACCGGCATCACCACGCTCAAGGCACTGGCCGTCGAACCCCAGGCCAGGCGCCGCTGGGACACGCAGCTGGCGGCCTACGTAGGCGCCAGCTTCCGGACCCAGGTGCTCTCGACCCTGGCCAATGAATCGGCCGGCCTGATCGGCAAACTGGTGACCGTGCTGACCCTGTGGCTGGGCGCTCGACAGGTCATTGATGGCCACCTCTCCGTCGGTCAACTGATCGCTTTCAACATGCTCGCCGGGCGCATCGCCCAGCCGGTCATGCGGCTGGCGCAACTCTGGCCGAACTTCCAGCAGACCCGTCTGTCGATGCAACGGTTGGGAGACATCCTCGACACGCCCACCGAATCGGCGGCGACCGGGCGCAACGTGCTGCCGGCCCTGCGTGGCGGCGTTGAGTTCCATCAGGTGCATTTCCGCTACCGTCCCGATGGTCCAGCCGTATTGCACGATTTCAGCCTGCAGGTCGCCCCCGGCGAGGTGATCGGCATCGTCGGCAGCTCCGGCTCGGGCAAGAGCACCCTGGCGCGCCTGCTGCAACGCCTGCATGTCCCGGAGCAGGGGCGCATCACCGTCGATGGCATTGACCTGGCCCTGACCGAGGTCAGCTCACTGCGCCGTCAGATGGGCGTGGTCCTCCAGGAAAACATGCTGTTCCATCGCAGCGTCCGCGACAACATCGCGCTCACCGACCCTGGTGCATCACTGGATACCGTCGTCCACGCGGCACGACTGGCCGGCGCACATGACTTCATCCTCGACCTTCCCGAAGGCTACGACACCGTGGTCGGCGAGCACGGGGCTTCGTTGTCCGGCGGCCAACGCCAACGCGTGGCCATCGCCCGCGCCCTGCTGCGCAATCCCCGCATCCTGATCTTCGATGAGGCCACCAGCGCACTGGACTACGAGTCCGAACGGCTGATCCAGACCAATATGCGCCAGATCTGCGCCGGCCGCACCGTGCTGATCATCGCCCATCGCCTGTCGACCGTGCGCAATGCCGATCGCATCATCGTCCTGGAACGCGGGCGGCTGGTCGAACACGGCAACCCTGCGCAGCTGCTGGCCAGGCCGGACAGCCGCTACGCCCAGCTGCACCGGATGCAGCAGGGATGAGCCGCGCAGCATGAAGCCGCTTTCTTTCCTCCGTCACCCGCTGCATGCCCTGCGACAATGCATCCTCGCGCGCCACCGCGCCGGCAGCCAACGGCTGGACCTGTCCTTCCTTCCTGCCGTCCAGGCCCTGCAGGAGACGCCGATCCACCCCGCCCCGCGCTGCATCCAGTGGCTGATCATGGCCTTCGCATTGAGTGCCCTGGCCTGGTCGATGCTCGCACGCCTGGACGTGGTGGCCATCGCCGAGGGCCGCATCGTCTCCAGCGACCAAAGCAAGCTCATCCAGTCACATGAAATGGCGGTAGTGAAAGCCATTCATGCCCACGACGGTCAGACGGTGCAGGCCGGTGACGTACTGATCGAGCTCGACGCCAGCCAGACCACGGCCGACAAGGATCGGCTCAGCAATGACCGCGATGACGCGCAGTTGGACGCCGCACGCGCACGCATCCTGCTCGAGGCCATCGACCAGCAGCACCCACCGGCCGACATCACCTCGCTGCTCCCGCAGGCAAGTCCGGAACAACGCTCGGCGGCCAATGCCTGGCTGCAGAGTCAGTACCACGAACTGCGCAGCGAGCTGGCCCAGAGTGAAGCGGTGATCACCCGCCGCAGCGCGGAGATCCGCGCCGCGCAGGTATCGGCCAATGCATTGGCGCAGATGCTGCCCATGACCCAGCGCATCACCGCCGACTACGCCAAGCTTGCCGGTGAAGGCCTGGTCTCCAAGCACCACTACCTGAGCAAGCAACAGGAGCAACTGGAGCAGGAGCGCCAGCTGTCCGAGCGCCGCAGCCATATCGTCGAGCTCAGCGCCTTGCACCAGGAGGCGCTTGAACGCCACCGCGGCACGCTCTCCCGGTACCGTCGCAGCGTGCACGACCTGCTGAACCAGAACGAGCGCCGCACCACCACCTTGCAGCAGGAACTGATCAAGGCCGAACGACGCGACATGCTGACCCGCCTGACCGCCCCCGTGGACGGCACCGTGCAGCAACTGTCCGTGCATACCGCCGGCGGTGTGGTGACCGCGGCACAACCCCTGATGGTCATCGTCCCCAGCAACCAGCCACTGGAAGTCGAGGCGCGCCTGCATAACCGTGACGTCGGCTTCGTGCGTGCCGGCCAAGCGGTGTCGGTGAAGGTGGAGACCTTCAACTTCACCCGCTACGGCATCCTGCACGGCACCGTGCTCAACGTCTCGCGCGATGCCATCGACGACGCCCGGCAGGGACCGCTGTACAGCCTGCGCATCGCCCTGCACGAAAGCCACGTGCGGGTCGGCCAGGAGAACGTACCGCTGGCACCGGGCATGTCCATCCGGGCCGAAGTGCGTACCGACCGGCAACGGGTGATCGACTACTTCCTCAGCCCGTTCAAGCGGCACGCCAGCGAAAGCCTGCGCGAGCGCTGAGTGGCATTGAAGCTACGGGGTCACCAACTCACCAGCACGCCCGTCACCGGAGGGTTCACCCCTTGCCGCGGCGCCTGCCGCGATAGATCAGGAACGGCCAGAACGCAGCCATCGCGCCACCCAGCACGCTGACAAGCAGGCGCCGCAGCAAGCTGACATCGCTGCTCCATGCCATGCCGATCAGCATCAGGCCAAACACGATCATCGGCCCACCGATGAACACTAGGGCGAACGCGCGCATGCGGCTGCTGGCGGCCGGCTCCTGCAACTTGCCGATGACGTCGGTGGTGGCGAAATGGATCTGCAGCGGATCGGTGGTCGAACGTATCTGTACGTCAGCCACGTCCTGACGCGCCTGCACCGGCTGGTTCAGATCGATTTCGCGCGCGGTGGGTCCCAACAGTTGGTCGATGTTGGTGCGTCCCACCAGTTCCTGCCGTTTGTCATCCATGCGTTGTTGTCCGTGTCATCGCCCAAGCCAAGCATGACAGGCCCCTGCCGTCGCCGCACCCTGCCACTCGGTCGCCCAGGCGATCGAGGTGGCCTGGAGGCGGCTGGCAGGCCCCACGTCTGCGTATTGCATCGGTCCGGCAGGCAGCACATCACCACCACGTCGCATCGCGCTTGCCATTTATCCGCCTTTGATCCTGCACCTGCTGCGGCCCCGAGCGCCATTCACTACCCGGAAGGATTCATGGGGCGCTTCGACTCCCCCTGCAGGGGCAGCGGAAGCAACGACGACGCAACGGAGGAAGGCTTGGAAGTACGCGGCCATCCCTGCGCGTGACGCTGCAGGGCTGCAGATACGCAAAGGCCGGGTTTCCCCGGCCTTTGCTCCACCTCAGCTACAGCGTCGCTCAGTTCGCGACCTGCGCCTTGGCGGCGGCCACCACCGCGTCGACGGTGATGCCGAAGTGCTGGTACAGCTTGTCCGCCGGGGCCGAGGCACCGAAGGTATCCAGGCCAACCACCGCACCGTCCAGGCCCACGTACTGGCGCCAGAAACCGGTGACACCGGCTTCCACCGCCACGCGTGCGCGCACCGCGTTCGGCAGCACCGATTCACGGTAGGCCGCGTCCTGGCGGTCGAACACGTTGGTCGACGGCATCGACACCACGCGGGCCTTGAGGCCGGCGGCTTCCAACTCGGCCTTGGCGGCCATGGCCAGGCCCACTTCCGAACCGGTGCCGATCAGGATCACGTCCGGGGTACCGGCGGCATCGGCGAGCACGTAGCCACCCCGCTCGATCTGCTGGACCTGCTCGGCACTGCGCTGCTGCGGGGCCAGGTTCTGGCGGCTGAAGATCAGGCAGCTCGGGCCGTCCTTGCGCACGATGGCCGCCTTCCAGCTGACCGCCGATTCGGCGGCATCGCACGGGCGCCACACATCGTTGTTGGGGATGTAACGCAGCGAGGACACGTGCTCGACCGGCTGGTGGGTCGGGCCATCCTCGCCCAGGCCGATGGAGTCGTGGGTGAACACGTGGATGACGTGCGCCGGGATCAGCGCGCTCATGCGCAGCGCGTTGCGCGCGTAGTCGCTGAACACCAGGAAGGTGGCGTCGAACGGCAGGAAGCCGCCGTGCAGGGCCAGACCGTTGGCGATGGCGCTCATGCCGAACTCACGCACGCCGTAGTGCACGTAGTTCGCCTGCGGGTCTTCGCCGACCACGGTGTGTGCGCCCTTCCACAGGGTCAGGTTGGAACCGGCCAGGTCGGCCGAGCCACCGATGATTTCCGGCAGCAGCGGCGCGAAGGCCTGGATCGCGTTCTGCGAGGCCTTGCGCGAGGCGATGTTCGGCGCTTCAGCCTGCACCTGGGCGATGTAGGCATCGGCCTTGGCGATGAAGTCGTCCGGCAGCTCGCCGTGCGAACGGCGGGTCAACTCTTCGGCCTGTTCCGGGAACTGCGCAGCGTACTTGTCGAACAGCTGTTCCCACTCGGCCTGGCGCAGCGTGCCGGTACCGCCTGCACGCCAACCGGCGTAGATTTCTTCCGGGATCTCGAACGGGCCATACGGCCAGTCCAGTGCCTTGCGGGTGGCTTCCAGTTCGTCCTTGCCCAGCGGCGCGCCGTGGCTGGATTCCTGGCCGGCCTTGTTCGGCGAGCCGAAGCCGATGGTGGTCTTGCAGCAGATCAGGGTCGGCTTGTCGAACTGCGACAGCGCCGCGTCGATGCCGGCCTTGATGCTTTCCGGATCGTGGCCGTCCACGTCGCGCACCACGTTCCAGCCGTAGGCCTCGAAACGTTCCGGGGTGTTGTCGGTGAACCAGCCTTCCACTTCACCGTCGATGGAGATGTTGTTGTCGTCCCAGAAGCAGACCAGCTTGCCCAGGCCCCAGGTGCCGGCCAGCGACGCGGCTTCGTGCGAGATGCCCTCCATCAGGCAGCCATCGCCCATGAACACCCAGGTGCGGTGGTCGACGACTTCGAATTCCGGGCGGTTGTAGCGCTGCGCCAGCAGCTTCTCGGCCAGCGCGAAGCCCACGGCATTGGCGAAACCCTGGCCCAGCGGGCCGGTGGTGGTTTCCACGCCCGGGGTTTCATGACGCTCCGGGTGGCCGGCGGTCTTGCTGCCCAGCTGGCGGAAGGCCTTGAGCTGCTCGATCGGCAGGTCGTAGCCGCTCAGGTGCAGCAGCGCGTACTGCAGCATCGAGCCGTGGCCGTTGGACAGCACGAAGCGGTCACGGTTGAACCACTTCGGGTTGTTCGGGTTGTGGCGGAGATAGTCGTTCCAAAGCACTTCGGCGATATCGGCCATGCCCATCGGCATGCCGGGGTGACCGGACTTGGCGGCTTCGACTGCATCGGCGGCGAGGAAACGAATGGCATTCGCCAACTGGCGGCGGGTGGGCTGCGTCATGGTTCGTCGGAATCGGGAGGCTCCCGCGGAACTGCGGGCGGCCTATTGTCCCACAAGCCACCGCCCGGATCAGGCCGCATTCCCTGCCTTCACGCATCGCAAAGCACCTGCCCATGGCAAGACGGCCACCCTGTTCAGGATGGCCGTCGCCTGGATACCGTGGGTGCCCGCTCAGCCTTGCGGCGGCGGCGCCGGCTCGGTCCCGTCCTGGCTCTCGCCACGCGCCACCAGGGTGGTCAGGGCCAGGTCGCCGGTCACGTTGAGCGCGGTGCGGCACATGTCCAGGAAGTGGTTCACGCCCAGGATCAGGCCGATGCCGACCGGGTTGACGCCGACCATGGCACAGATCAGCGCCACCACCGGCAGCGAACCGGACGGCACACCGGCGGTGCCGATGCCGCCCAGGATGCAGACCACCATCACCATGAACTGCTGGCCGATGCTCAGGTCCACGCCGAAGAACTGCGCCAGGAAGATCACCGTCACGCCCTCGAACAGCGCCGTGCCGTTCTGGTTGGCAGTGGCACCGACGGTCAGCACGAAGCGCGAGACCTTGTGCGGCAGGCCCATCTGGTCGGCCACGCGCATCGCGGTCGGCAAGGTTGCATTGGACGAGGCCGTGGAGAACGCCATCAGCGTCGCTTCCTGGGTTTCACGGAAGAACGCCATCGGTGAACGGCCGGCCAGCTTCACCGCAACGCCATAGCTGATGAACATGTGCACGGCCAACGCCAGCACCACCACGCCCACATAGGCCCCGAGCTTGACCAGCAGGCCGAAGCCGAAGATGGCCGCCAGGTTGAACATGAAGCAGGCCACCGCGTACGGGGCCAGGCGGATGACCAGGTTGATCAGGGTCATCGAGATTTCGAACAGGCCCTCGATCGCCTTGCGCAGCGTTGCCACCTTCTCCGCCGGCGACAGCACCATGCCCACGCCCAGCATCAGCGCGAAGAACATCAGCGACAGGATCTTGCCGTTGTCGGAGGCGGCCTCCAGCACGTTGTTCGGCACGATCGACAGCAGCATTTCCATGCCCTTGGGCTGGGAGCCGACACCGGCCACGATCTCCTTGCTGCGCTCGGCGTTCTCGGCCAGCAGCTGCGCGGCGACGCTCGGATCGACACCCGCGCCAGGCTTGAGCAGGTTGACCAGCACCAGGCCGATCAGCACCGCCAGACCCGACAGCACGATGGTGTAAGCCAGCGACTTCCAGCCGATGCGGCCGAGCGAGCGGATGTCGCCCATCTCGGACACGCCCATCACCAGCGCCGAGAAGATCAGCGGCACGATCAGCATGAAAATCAGGCTCAGGAACAGGCCCGACACCGGCGTGGTCAGGTACATGGTCACCCAATGCACCCACTCCGCGCCCGGCGATACCAGGTGCACGATCAGGCCCAACAACAGGCCAACACCGAAGCCAATCCCGATTTTCCAGTGGAACGGCAGCTTGCCGGCAGTTGCTGGGTTGGTCATACGCGGATTCCCCTTGGTCAGTGAAGCAGCTTAGCAGACGCCTCCACGGCGCCTTTTCAGCTTTGTCCCGGATAGAGAGGGTCCAGGAGCGGTTTTTCCGCCACTTTGCCGACATCGCGCCAACGCGGTCCCGCACGGAAGGCCTCGCGCAGCTGTGCCCGGGCCTGGCTGACATCGCCCTGGCCTGCCCAGCGCGCCCGTTGCATCCGCTCCAGCGCCTGGCGTTGCCCGGCGTCGCCAAGGCGGGCCAGCACCGCATCCAGGTCCCGCACACCGGCCATCGCGGCGAGGATCTGCACCACTTCGTCCAGGCCACCGGCATCCAACGCACGCCGCAGGTCGGCCTGGCTGTAGGCGGGCGCGGCAGTGCCGGTCGTTCCGGACACGCCCGGGCGCCGCTCCCGCACCGGTGCGTCGCGACGGCGCGACAGCCCCCAGATCAGCGTCACCAGCCACAGCAGCGCGAAACCCGCCGCCAGCGCCGGCCACAACCAGTCACGCTGACCGGCCGCCGCCAGTGCCAGGTCCGTGCCCTTCAGCGCCGGCGAATCGACCGCCGCCTGCGCCACCGGCGGGGGCTGCACGCCACCGCTGCCCTGCTCGACCTGCAACTGCAGGTCCGGCAACGCGGTCACCTGCGCCTGGCCGGCCCGCACGTCCCACCACCCCAGCCTGATGCCCGGCACCGTCAACGGGCCGGTCTGCTGTGGCACCACCGAGTAACGGCGGGTCAACTTCAACTGCGGGCTGCCGCCGACGAAGCTCTCGTCGTACTGCGGCGGCTCGGCGAACACCTGCGCGGCATCGCCCAGCGATGGCACCGGCAGGTCCGGGAACTGCGCCTTGGTCACGCCGGTAGCAGTGGCCTCGACCACGATGTTGGCCGCTTCACCGGTACGAGCGCTGTTGGGTGCCGTGGTGTAACGCAGCTGCAGGCTCTTCAGCGGCAACCACGGTTGCGATGCATTGGCCGGGACCGCGCGGACCTGCAGGGTCTGGTCCGGGGCACGTGCGCTGAGCTGGCCACTTTCGCGGCCGAGGAAATCATCGAAGAACCCACCCACGCCCTGCCCGCTGAAGCGCGCGCCAGGCACCTGCAACGCCCCGCTGCGCTCGGGCACCAGCATGAAGCGGCGTTCGACCACGTTGTAGCGACGTCCGCCGATATCGCGGGTGGAGGTGGCATCCTCGCCCACGCGTTGCAACGAGGCACCGGCCGGGGTGTCGAGTACCAGCTCGCCGGACGCCAGCTGCGTGGCGAAGTACAGCCGCACCACCACGCCCACGGTCTGCTGCACGTAGGGCTGGGTGTCGTCCACGGTGGTCTCGACGAAGGCCAGCGCGTTGCTGTCACGGGTGGCCAGCGGTGCCTGCGCGACCACCAGCCGCAATGGCGCGGTCTGCGCATTGCCCACCCGCAGCGCCGGGATCTGCAGCTCGCCATTGCGGCGTGGCGACAACGCGACCGAGAACAACGCACTGCTGCTGACCGTTCCGTTGCTCATCTGCATCTGGCGGTTGGTGTTCTGCCGGCTCAGGTCGAACTCGGCCCGCAACGGGCCGTAGTCCGGCTGTCCGGACTGGTCGGTCTCGATGTTGAGGATGACCGTCTCCCCCAGGCTGATGCTTTCGCGGTCCAGCCAGGCGCGGGTCTGTGCCTGTACCATGCCGATGCACGTGAGCAGCAGCCACAGTGCCATCCAACCCCTGCAGCAGAGGCGCCCGATCTTCGTCTTCATCGCTGTTCCCGCATCCGTCGCTCGTACTCGAGCTGGAATTTCGCCTTCAACAGATTGCCCGGCTCATCCGGCACGCGCTGCATCCAGGCGTCCAGCGCCTGTTGGCGCTCGCGCTGCTCCGGCGTCATCGCCGCGCGCGCCGCCGCGGCGGCACGCTCACCTTCACGCGCAGCGTCGGCCTGCTGGCGCATCGCCTGGGCCATGCGCTCGCGCTGCGCCGCATCGGCCTGCTGCTGCGCGCCGCCGTTCTCCGCATCCAGCGGCGGCTGCGGTTGCGCCTGGCCGCTGCCGCCCTGGTCCCGCCGCTGCTGGCCGTCCCTTCCCTGCTGTCCCTGCCGGGAGCCATCCTGCGGCTGTTGTTGATCGGACGGTGATTGCCGCCCCTGCCCTTGCTGTTGTGAGCGAGGGTCATTGCCATTCTGCTGCGACTGCTGCCCGGGGTTGCCCTGCTGCTGTTGCCCGGATTGCTGCTGCCCCGACTGTTGTTGTCCTGACTGCTGTTGTCCGGATTGCTGCTGCCCTTGCCGGTCCTGTTGATTCGGCTTGCCCTGCTGGCCTTGTTGACCCTGCTGGCCACGCCGTTTGCGCGCTGCATCCACCGCCTGGCGGTTGGCCACCGCATCCGGCATCCTCGGATGCAACTGCAGGGCGCGGTCATAGGCCTTGATTGCATCGTCGTACTTGCCCTGTCGGGCCAGCGCATTGCCCAGGTTGTACCACCCCTGGTCGGTATCGATGCCTTCGAAGCGCTTCTGCGCCGTACCGAAATCACCTGCGCGATAGGCATCCACGCCATCGTTCAAGCGCTGGTGCTGACGCTGGTCGGCACGCTGCCACAGGGTGCCCGGCTCGACGGCCGCGCGTACCGGCGTGGCCGCATGCGACGGCTGCAGCGTCGGCAGCAGCAGGCACAGCACGACCGCCGCAGCTCCCTGGCGCGGACGCCGGAATGCCAATGCCCCCAGCAACAGCAGCGGCAGCAACAACCAGTAGCCTTCGTCCTGCCAGGAGGTTCCCTGCGGCACCTGCCCGCGTTCGGCCTTGCCCACCTGCGGTTCCAACACATCCAACGCCTGCAGGTCCGCATCCGTGGGCGCGATGCGCCGGTAGCTGCCGCCACCGGCGGCGGCCAACGCACGCAGCGAGGTCTCTTCCAGGTGCGCGTGTTCGATCTCGCCGCGCACGTCACGGTAGGACGCGCCCTGCAGGCTGCCCAGGCCCAGTACCGACACCCGGTACCCCGCCGCCCGCAGCGGTGCTGCCGCGGCCAGCGCAGCGCCGTCGGCATGATCGGTGAGCACCAGCACGTCGCCCTGGCGGGCCCCGGACTGCTTCAGCAACGTGCCGGCCCAGGCCAATGCCTTGTCCAGCTTCTGTCCATCCACCGGCATCACTTCCGGCGTCAATGCGTCCAGGAACAGGGCGACATTGGCAGCATCATCGGTCAACGGCGCCACCGTGAACGGCTCCCATGCATAGGCCACCAGCGCCACCTCGCCTCCCTTGCGCTCACGCAGCAGGGTGGCCAGCTTGGCCCGCGCCTGCAACAGGCGCGAGGGCGGCAGGTCGGGCGTGCGGATGCTGCTGGACAGGTCCAGCAGGATCACCAGCGGTGTCTTGGATTCCCACAGCGGCTGTTCCACCTGGCGCCAGCTCGGGCCTGCCAGTGCCACCACTGCCAGCAACAGCCCAAGCAGCAATGCCAGCGTTCCCCAGACGCCGCCCCGCGCCTTGCCGCCGGTGGTCACATGCGGCAACAGGTGCGGATCCACGGCGTCATGCCAACGCGCGTGGCGACGGCGGCGGTACCATCGCGCCAGCATCGCCAGTGGCAGCAACAACAGGGCCCACAACCAATCCGGGCGGACGAAGTGCAGTGCGTCGAGCAGGTTCATGCGCGCAGCCCCCGCCAGGCCAGGCCCAACACGCCCAGCACCAGCGCACAGGCCAACGGCCACGGATAACGTTCGATGCGCGGGCGCACCGCGGGGCCCACGCTCTTGATCGGCTCCAACCGGTCCAGTTCGGCATAGATGCCGGCCAGTTCATCGGTATCGCGTGCGCGGAAGAAACGGCCGCCGGTTTCGCTCGCCACCTGGGTCAAGGTGGCTTCATCGACCTGGTCGTCGCCGCCAGCCAGTTGCACGCCGAACAACGACATCCCGCCGGTACCACCAAACGCCACCGTGTAGACGCGAACCCCTTCGGCCTTGGCCAGCTCGGCAGCTTTCAACGGCTCGAGCACGCCGGCGGTGTTGACGCCATCGGTCAGCACGATCAATACCCGCTGTCCTTCGGGCTGTTCGCGCAGGCGCTTGACCGCCAGCCCGATCGCATCGCCCAACGCCGTCTCACGACCGGCCAGGCCGACCACGCTGTCGCGCAGCTGCTCGCGCACGGTGGCACGATCGGCCGTCAGCGGCGTCAACGCATAGGCCTGCTGGCCGAACACCACCAGGCCGATCCGGTCACCTTCGCGGCGGTCCAGGAAGTCGGCCAGCACCGCCTTCGCGGCGGTCAGGCGATCAACCACGCGCCCACCCAGTTGCATGTCCGCTTCGCTCATGCTGCCGGACAGGTCCACCGCCAACATCATCTGCCGCCCCTCGCGCGGCGGCTCGACCGGCTCACCCAACTGCTGTGGACGCGCGGCAGCCGCACACAGGCACAGCCATGCCAGCCACAACAGCACGCCGGCAAACCACGCCCCGGCACTGGACGAGGACGCCTGCAACTGCAACCGGGCCGGGTCATACGGCACCCGCAGCGCAGGAGCCTGGCTGTCGCGCAGCGGCCACCAGCGCATCAGCACCGGCAAGGGCAGCAACAGCCAAAGCCAGGGCCAGGCGAACGGCGGCAACCATCCGGCGACCAGATCGAGCCACTGCTGCATCAGCGTTTCCCTTCCATCAGTTCCAGGAAACGCGCGCGGGCAAGGGCACGTACCTGCTCCACGCCCTGTACGTCCACCTGCGGGCGGTATGCCCCCTCCAGCAGGAGGCGGCCCTCGCCGTCACTGAACTCCCGCCCCTGACGGCCATCCAGGAACCTCAGCCAGGCTTCGCCCTGCAACTGTGCGGCGCGGGTATCCGCGCGGCGCGCGGCCCGACGCAACAGGTCCGATATCGCCGCCAGGCGTACCGGCCCCTCCAGCGCGGCGACGACCTGTCCATCGAACAGGGCCAGCCAGCGCCGGCGGCGGCGACGGCGCAGCCACAACAGCCCGGCCACGACCACGGTCACGACCAGAACTGCACCAATGACCATCCACCAGCCCGGTGGAAGTGGCCACCAGGACGGCGCGGCGGGAAGATGCACGTCACGCAACGGCAGTTTCGCGGCCATCAGTACGCTCCCTGTGCGCTGGCACCCAGCCATGCGTCGCTGGCCTGGTCCGACGCCAGCGGCGTTACCCGCACGCGTCGCCCCGGCAACTGCCGCAGCAATGTCTCCATCGGCCCGACCAATGCCTCATGCCACGACTGGCGCACGCCTTCGGCAACCAGGTCGAAACGCATCCGTCCCGCCGGCGTGGCGACTGGCAATAGGCAATGGGGCGGATCGGTTTCCAGTCGGTCCACCAACAGGATCAACTGGACCTCCACGTGCATCGACAGCGCCGACCATACCGCTGCCGGGACCGCCAGGGCGCTGGCCGGGTCAGCCAGGACGACGGCCCGTGCCCCCGGGTGCAGGACGCGCGCGGCGCGCTCCAACGCCAATTGCAGCCCCGCGTCGTCGGCGGGGGGCTCGGCGTACCAGCGCACCAGCGCATCCAGCACGCGCAACACACCGCGCGTGCCACCGGCGGGCGGAACCAGGGGTTGCTGCCGGGCACCGCGCAACGCTGCAAGCCGGTCACCGTCGCGCATGGCCGACCACGCCGCGACAGCGCCGGCACGCGCCGCCTGCACCGACTTGAAGCGCACGCGGGTACCGAAATACAGGGCCGCCGACGTATCGGCGATCACCAACGTCACCCGTTCGCGCTCGGTCTGGAACGTCTTGGTATGGGTGGCATCGGTACGCGCGGTCAGTTTCCAGTCGATATGACGGGCATCGTCTCCGGCCACGTACTCGCGCGACTCGGCGTACTCCATGCCACGCCCACGCATGCTCGATGCCGCACGGCCGCTGACCGCATAGCGACCGCGCCGCGCCTGCCGCCCCTGCACGCCGGCCTGGCGCAGGGCGATCAGCTCCGGCAGCGTCGGGCGCAGGCCGGCGTCAACTGCCGGCTCCCGTGTGGATTCCCTCGCCGGAGCGCTCATCGCCCGCCCCCGCTCAGGATGCCCGGACCATGGGCGCATCGATCCTGTCCATCACCTGCGGCCATGGCTCAGGGCAACGGCACGCTGTCGAGCAGCGCGGCGACCAGGCGCTCGCCATCCCAGCCTTCGGCAGCAGCCTCGTAGCTGGGCAGCACACGGTGGCGCAGCACGTCCGGGGCAACCGCGCGGATATCGTCCGGAGTGACGAAGTCGCGGCCAGCCAGCCACGCCCGGGCCCGGGCGCAACGCTCCAGGGCAATGGAACCGCGCGGGCTGGCACCCCAGGCGATGCGCCGCGCCAACGCCGCGTCATACGCACTGGCATCGCGCGAGGCCAGCACCAGCGCCACCAGGTAGCGTTCCAGCTGCGGCGCCATGTGCAGTTCCAACACCGCTCGGCGTGCCTGCTCGATCTTCTCCAGCGACAGCTTGCGCGCAGGTGCGGCCTTGGGCTGCATCGCCTGCAGGGCACGCTCCCGCGCCAGGCGCAGGATCTCGGTCTCGGCGCTGGCATCGGGGTAACCGATGCGCACATGCATCAGGAAACGGTCCAGCTGCGCCTCCGGCAGCGGGAACGTACCTTCCTGCTCGATTGGATTCTGGGTCGCCATGACCAGGAACACCTGCGGCAGCGCATAGGTGTTGCGACCCACGGTCACCTGCCGCTCGCCCATGGCCTCCAGCAGCGCCGACTGCACCTTGGCCGGCGCGCGGTTGATCTCGTCGGCCAGCAGGATGGGATGGAAGATCGGCCCGGCCTGGAATTCGAAACGCCCTTCCTGGGCGCGCCAGATATCGGTACCGGTCAGGTCGGCCGGCAGCAGGTCCGGGGTGAACTGGATACGCGCGAAGCTGGCATCCACGCGCGAGGCCAAGGCCCGGATCGCGGTGGTCTTGGCTAGGCCCGGCGCGCCCTCCACCAACAGGTGGCCGTCGGCCAGCAGCGCGATCAACAGGCGGTCGATCAGCAGTGACTGGCCGACGATCTCGGCGGCCAGTGCATCGCGCAGCGCGGTGAATTCCTCGTGCAGGGCGCTGGTCACGACCGCTGCGGTGGTCTCGTTGGGCAATTCGGGAGGCAGGTTCATAGGCGCAGTTTGACTGATCCGGCGTGAAATGGTTCCAACTATGGCCAACAACGAAAAAGGGCCGCTTGCGCGGCCCCTTTTCCAAGTGCGGTGAAGATCAGTTCGCGGCCTTGGCCACGCGCAGGATCTTCGGCGTCACGAACACCAGCAGCTCAGCCTTCTCCTTGCTGGTACCGCGCTTCTTGAACAGGTTGCCCAGGAACGGGATATCGCCCAGGAACGGCACCTTGCTCACGCTGCTGCGGTCGGAGAACTCATACACGCCACCGATCACCACGGTCTGGCCGTCCTCGACCAGCACGGCGGTATTGATCTCGCGACGGTTGATCGACGGGACCACGCCGTAGCCGTCCAGCTCCAGGAGTTCGTCAACCTCGTCCTTCTTGACGTTCATGTTCAGGAACACACGGTTGTCCATGGTGATCGTCGGGGTCACCTTCAGCTCCAGCAGCACTTCCTTGAACTGGACGCTGGGAGTGGCCGCGGTACCTGCGGTGCCACCGGTGATGGTGACGTAGCCGATTTCCTTACCCTGCTTGATCACGCCTTCACGCTGGTTGGCGGTGACGATGCGCGGATTGGAAATGACTTCGCCACGTCCTTCTTCCTGCAATGCGGACAACTCCAGATCCAGGTTGAAGTTCGCGCCCAGCAACGTGTAGGCCAGGCTCGGCTTGCTGGTACCCGTGGTGAAGCTGCCGGCCGGCAGATTCACGTTGAGCCCGCGCCCTGCGTTGCCGCCCCCGCTTGCACCGCTTCCGATCGTGGCGGTGTTGTCGCCATTGTTGTAATCACGCGTGCCGCCGATGCCGAACTTGGCACCCAGGTCACGTGCAAACGTATCCGAAGCAATGACGATCCGCCCCTCGATCAGCACCTGATCCACCGGACGGTCGATCACGTTGATCAGCTCACGCATCTGCGCGACCTTCTTCGGGATGTCGCTGATCATCAGGGTGTTGGTGCGTTCATCGGCCACCAGGCGGCCACGCGGTGACAGGAAGCCATTCTCCTGCGTCCCGTTACCCGCCCCGCCGCTGTTGCCACCGTTCGAGCTACCGATTCCCTTGGCCTCGGTCAGCGCCTTGAAGATGGCTTCGGCGCTGTGGTAGTTGATCTGCACGTAATCGGTGATCAGGTCCTCGCGGTTCTCGATGGCGATACGCGCGTCTTCCTTGTCCTGCTCGAACTTGGCCAGCTCCGGCTGCGGCGCCACCCAGACCACGCCGCCGTCACGACGCTTGTCCAGGCCCTTGGCGCGCAGGACGATGTCCAGCGCCTGGTCCCACGGCACGTTGACCAGCCGCAGGGTCACATTGCCCTGCACGGTGTCCGAGGCGACCACGTTGAGGTTGGACTCCTCGGCGATCAGCTGCAGGACCGTGCGCACCGGCACGTCCTGGAAGTTGAAGGTCACCGGACGGCCGCTGTAGCCGCGTGCCGCCACGGTCGCCGCCGCCTGCGCCACGGTCCTGGAGGTCACCGCACCGGTGGCGACATCCTCCTTGCGCGGCGTGATCTCGACCACGTACTCGTTGCCGGTCTGGTAGGCCAGCGATTCATACGGACCGTTCGTGCTCAGCACCAGTTGCGAACCATGCCCGGAGGGCTTGGCGTCGATGCGCTGGACCGGTGTCGCGAAGTCGGTGACGTTGAGCGGACGCTGCAGTTCGGCCGGCAGTACCGCGTTGCCAACGTCCACCACGACGTTGCCGCCCTGGTTGCGCAGGTCCGGGCTGGCTCCCTGGCCATCGAACTGCAGGATCAGGCGACCCGCGCCGTCATTACCCCGCTTGAAGTCGATCTTGGTCACGGAAACCGCGGACGTCGCCTGCTGCATGCCGGTGGCCATGCCACCTGCTGCCACCGGCGGCGTGGCCGCGAACGAAGAGCCGCACACCGCAGCCAACGCCACTCCCAGGGCGCAGACGCGGACCAGTGCATGGCGCCGGATGGGACGCAGGCTCAGGGCTTTGGTAAAAGTCATCGTGCTATCCCCTAATCAATCAACGATCGTCCAGTGCGAGCGAGGCTGGACGTTCCAGCCAGCCGCCAGCACCGTCCGGCACCAGTTCAATCAGTTCAATCCCGTCTTCGCGCACCGCCGTGACACGGCCATCGCTCTGGCCCATGTACACCCCCGGGCGCACGCGATAGGTGACCTTGTCCGGCCCCATCACCAGGGCAACGATGCCGTTGCCCCCGCCGATGGTGCCAACCATGTCGAGACTGTCCAGCGGATACGCCTCCAGCGGCTCCTTGCGACGGTTCGGATCCGGGCGCAGCTGGTTGCCGCCATCAGCGGACACCCACGCATCACTGAACGGATCGCGCAAGCCCTGCGCGGCGTACTCAAACGTTTCGAACTGCTGCATCACCGGCAGCGGGTCCAGCGGCTCGGCAGGACGTGCACGCACATCCGCCACCCACCTCTCGAGATTCGGCGCCTCACCAGGCGTGCTGCTGATGCCTCGGGCGCAACCGGCCAGGGCCAGCACGCACAGTGCGCCAAGCATGAAGGAAGAAGTCCTGCTCATCGCTTACCTGCCCCCCTTCTTCTTGCCCTTCTCAGCCTCGGCGGCCAGTCGTTCCTGCTCCTCGAGCTCGGTGTCGTCAAGGTAGCGGTAGGTCTTGACCGTACCGGACAACTCCAATGCCCCACCGGGACTGATCACGCCGCTGCCACCCTTGGGTTTCAGGTTGATGTCATGCATGGTCAGGATCACCACGCGCGGCAACGAGGCCACGCCACTGACGAACGCACCGAACTGGTGGTAACTACCGACCAGGCGCAAGGCGATCGGCTTCTCGGCGTAGAACTCCTTCACCGACTCCGCACCCGGCTGGAACAACTCGTTGTTCAGGCCGCTGGACAGCGCGGTCTGCGACACGTCGATGATCAGGTCCGGCATCTCGGTCTTGCTGGGCAACTGCCGCAGCATCTGCTGCAGCACCTGCTCCATCTGTGCCAACTGCTGCTTCAGCGGCTCGAGATTGGCAGCACGCTGCTGCTCCTTCTCGAAATCGCCGCGCAGGGTACTCTCGCGGCTTTCCAGCGTCGCCAGCTCCTCGCGCTGTCCACTGACCACCAACAGGTAGGCCAGGATCAGGATCAGGAAGGCCAACACCGCGCAGAACACCATCTTCGCGTTGCGCGGCCAATTGCCGATGTTGTTGAAATCCAGGTCTTTGGCGTTGAACTTCTTGCTCACGAGCGGGCCTCCTTCGGAGCAGGGGCAGCCGCCGGAGCGGTCTCGGCCTTCGGCTTGTCTGCCGCGGGTGCGGCAGCCGGCGCGGGGGCTGCTGCCGGTGCGCTGGTCGCTTCCGGGGCGGCCGGCGCAGTGCCTGCCGCGGCGCCACTGGCCTCCACGCCCGTCACCTGCGCCGGATTGGTCTCACCCGGGGCGGGCAGCTTCACACGCAGGGTGAACACGTACGGCAGGGACTTGATATCCACGCCGACGCCACCGCCCTGCTGGGCACGTGCCTCGATGATCGACAGTTCCGGATTGGTCATCCAGCCGGAACCTTCCAGATTGCGCATGTAGGTACTGACGCGCGCATTCGACTGGGTCCGACCTTCCAGGGTCAGCATCTCGCCTTCCTGCTTCAACGCGGTGAGCACCACGCCGTCCGGAATCGTGCGCACCAGCGAATCGAACAGGTGCACCATCTGCGAACGCTTGCCCTGCAGCTCCTCGATCACCGCCTTGCGGGCCAGCAATCGCGCCTTCTGCTTGTCCAGCCGCTCGATTTCCTTGTTCTGCTCCTTGACCTTGGTGATCTCGGCTTCAAGGAACGCGTTGCGGTCATTCTGTCCGCTGATCTGCTGGCTGTAGTAGAACCACAACAGGCCGGACAGGACCACACCGGCCAGCGCGGCGAAGCCGAGCATGCCGTAGAACTCACGCTGCCGTTGCTTGCGGCGCTCCTCGCGCCACGGCAGAAGATTGATCCGTGCCATCAGTCGAACCCCCTCATGGCCAGACCGGTCGCGATCATCAGCGCAGGTGCGTCCTGGGCCAGTGCGTGTGCCTGCACCTTCGGGCCCAGGGTCATCTGCGACAGCGGGTTGGCCACCGACGTCGCAACGCCCAGCTGCTCTTCAACCATCGTCGGCAGGCCCGGCAACGCGGCACAACCGCCGGCCAGGACCACATGATCGACGCGGTTGAACTCGCTGCCGGCATAGAAGAACTGCAACAGGCGGCTGATCTGCTGCACCGTCGCTTCCTTGAACGGCTCCAGCACCTCGACCTCGTAGCTCTCCGGCAAGCCGCCCTGGCGCTTGGCCAGACCGGCTTCCTCGTAGCTCAGCCCGTAGCGGCGCATGACCTCATCGGTCAGCTGCTTGCCGCCGAAGACCTGCTCGCGGCTGTACAGGCTGCGGCCGCTGCGCAACACGTTGAGCGTGGTCATGGTCGCGCCGATGTCCACCAGGGCCACCACCGCGTCACTGCCCACCGCCAACTCACTGGCTACCAGCGCGTACGCGTTCTCGATGGCGAAGGCCTCCACGTCCATGACCTTGGCGGTCAGGCCGCCAAGTTCCAGCGCGGACTGGCGCAGCTCGACGTTCTCCGAGCGCGACGCGGCCAGCAGCACCTGCACCATCTCGGGATTGTTGGGCACCGCGCCGATCACCTCGAAATCGAGGTTCACTTCGTCGATCGGGTACGGGATGTAGTTCACCGCCTCCAGCTCGACCTGCGCCTCCAGCTCGTCCTCGTCCAGGTCGGCCGGCATCGGGATCACCTTGGTGATCACGGCCGAACCGGCCACGGCAGCCGCAGCGCTCTTGGCCTTGCTGCCTGAACGGGCGACGGCGCGACGAATGGCTTCGCCAACCGCCTCGACTTCGACGATGTTCTTCTCGACCACCGCATTCGGCGGAAGAGGTTCCACGGCGTAGTGTTCCACGCGGAAACGATTACCGCTGCGGGAAAGCTGTAGCAGCTTCACCGCAGTAGAACTGATGTCGACGCCAATGATTGGCGCCTGACTTTTTGGGATAAGCCCCACGGATTCTCCCCTGCCGACGGGCACTTGGACGCAAGTGTTGCGTCCGCGCATTAATAACGGATTTTTCTGAAATGGCAACCATCCCGGGCACGAGACGCGATCCGCATCACACGCTCCGAAGACCCCCTTTGCACTCCCCAAGGATCCGGCCCCAGCCGTTCCCCTGCGTAATCTATACTCTGCGGCCACAAAAACCGCAATTGGGACCTTTGGATGGCACGTTTCCGTCGCTGGCTGCGCTGGCTGCTGGCCCTGTTCGTCGCCTTCGCCCTGATCGGGGCGATCGCCGCCGGAGCGCTCTATTACGTTGTCTCCTCCAAGCTGCCCGACGTCCAGTCGCTGCGTGACGTCGAGCTCCAGGAGCCGATGTATGTCTATGACAGCGAAGGGAAATTGATGGCGGTCTTCGGTGAGACCCGGCGCTATCCCATCCAGATGAAGGACGTCCCCGAGCGCCTGAAGCAGGCGTTCCTGGCCACCGAGGACGCCCGCTTCTACCAGCATGACGGCGTCGACTACAAAGGCGTGGGCCGCGCGATCTGGCTGCTGGCCACCACCGACGCCAAGCGCGTGCCCGGCGGCTCGACCATCACCCAGCAGGTCGCCCGCCAGTTCTTCCTGAGCTCGGAGTACAGCTACACCCGCAAGCTGGCCGAGATCCTGCTGGCCCGCAAGATCGAAAGCGAGCTGAGCAAGGACGAGATCTTCGAGCTTTACCTGAACAAGAGCTTCTTCGGTAATCGCGCCTATGGCATCGGTGCCGCGGCCGAGTACTACTACGGCAAGAAGCTCAACGAACTGGACCTGGATGAGATGGCCTCGCTGGCCGGCATCCCCAAGTTCCCGTCCAGCGGCAACCCGATCAGCAACCCCGAGCGCGCGCGCCAGCGCCGTGACAACTACGTGCTGCAGCGCATGGCCGAGTTGCACTTCATCAGCCAGGCCGAAGCCGACGCGGCCAAGGCCGTGCCGATGCATGCCGCCCCGCATGAGCCGCCGGTGGAGGTCTACGCGCCCTACGTGGCCGAAATGGTCCGCCAGGAGATGATCGCCAAGTACGGCGGCGACGTGCTCAACAAGGGCTACCACGTCACCACGACCATCAATGGCACCTGGCAGGAAGCGGCCAACATCGCCGTGCGCGATGGCCTGATGCTGTATGACCATCGCCACGGCTGGCACGGCGTCGAGCAGCATTTCGATGTCGCCGCCGATGCCGATGCCGCCACCCTCGCCCGCCAGATCGCCGGCATTCCGGCCCAGGCCGGCCTGCTGCCGGCGGTGGTCTCGGCCACGCATGCCGACGGCGGCATCAGCGTGGTGCTGGCCGACCGCACCGAACTGACCCTGCCGGCAGCCGCCAGCCGCTGGACCAACCGCACCCCGGCCAAGCTGGCCACCCGCGGCGACCTGATCCGCGTGCGCGCCGGCAGCAAGGAAGGCGAGTGGCTGATCGACCAGCTCCCACGCGGCCAGGCCGCACTGGTGTCGCTGGACGCCGAGAGCGGCGCGCTGCGCGCCCTGGTCGGTGGCTTCAGCTTCGCCGGCAACAAGTTCAACCGCGCCACCCAGGCCCGTCGCCAGCCCGGCTCGAGCTTCAAGCCGTTCATCTACGCCGCCTCGTTCGACAAGGGCTTCAACCCGGCCTCGATCGTGCTCGACGCACCGGTGGTGTTCCGCGATCGCCGCGGCAAGACCTGGCAGCCGCAGAACGACGGCGGCGGCTTCCGTGGCCCGATGCGCCTGCGCGAGGCACTGGTGCAGTCGCGCAACCTGGTCTCGGTGCGCCTGCTCGACAGCATCGGCGTGGACTATGCGCGCAAGTACATCAGCGAGTTCGGCTTCCAGGAAGCCGAGCTGCCGCCGAACCTGTCGATGTCGCTGGGCACGGCCTCGGTGACGCCGCTGTCGGTGGCGCGCGGCTACGCCGTGTTCGCCAACGGTGGCTCGCGCGTGGATACCTGGGTGATCGATGAGGTCAAGGACCGCGACGGCACCGTGATCTTCAAGGAGAACCCGGCCATGGCTTGCCGCGGCTGCGGCGGCCTCTCCGGCCCGGGCGCCGCGCCGGTCGCGCAGGTGGTGGACGGCTTCAATTTCGGTGCCGAAGCCGCCCCTGCCCCCGCCCCGAAGCCCGACAGCGCCACGCCCGACGCGGTCCAACCGCCGAAGCCGGTCAACCCGGATGCACGCACCGCGCCGCGCGCCATCGACGAGCGCACCGCCTACCAGCTGGTGTCGATGATGCGTGACGTGGTCCAGCGCGGTACCGGCACCGCGGCCAAGGTCCTGGGCCGCGAGGACGTCGGCGGCAAGACCGGCTCGACCAACGACCACCGCGACGCCTGGTTCTCCGGCTTCGGGGGCCCGTTCGCCACCACCGTGTGGGTGGGCCGCGACGACTTCCGCTCGCTGGGGTACCGCGAGTACGGTGGCAAGGCCGCCCTGCCGATCTGGATCGACTACATGCGCGTGGCCCTGAAGGATGCGCCGATCGCGCGCAACGACCCCCCGTCGGGCATGGTGCAGGCCACGCTCAACGGCGCCACCGAATGGGTCAAGAACGAGGACCTGGACCGCATGCAGGAGTTCGACTTCGAGCAGCAGGACCAGAGCGCCGACGACGCCGCGTTCGACATCTTCTGACGCATTGCCGCAGGCGGCGGGACGCACACCCCGCCGCCTGCCTACAATCGGGCCGCACCCACCGGGAGGAGCCCGCGATGCCATCATCCCCACAGAGCGCCCAGCGCAACGCACGTGGCCGCCAGCGGATCGCCCAGGAAGCCGCGCGCCTGATCGCCGAGAGCGGCATCCAGGACTTCGAACACGCACGCCGCAAGGCCGCCAGCCGGCTTGGCATCCACGAAGAAGCGTTGTGGCCACGCCTGGCCGATGTCGAGCAGGCGCTGCGCGAGCACCAGCGCCTGTTCGCCTCCACCACCCAGCCGGGCGCGCTGCGGCAACGGCGTGCATCGGCGATGCAGGCGATGCAGTTCCTGCAGGCGTTCCAGCCGCGCCTGGCCGGCCCGGTGCTGACCGGCCTGGCCGGTGACAGCAGCCCGGTCATCCTGCACCTGCACTGCGACGACGCCGAGGCCGTGCAGCACTTCCTGCATGACCAGCAGATTCCCGCCGAGGCACGCGCGTGGCCGCTGCAGCTGGCCGGGCATGCCTCGCGCCAGCATTACCCGGGCTGGGAGTTCGCCGCTGATGGGATTGCCTTCGAGCTGGTGATCCTGCCCGAGGACGCGGTGCGGCAACCGCCAGTATCCAGCGATGACGGCAAACCCCTGCCGCGTGCCACGCTGGCCCAGCTGCGCCAGCTGCTGGCCGACGAGTAGGAGCGCCCTGGGGCGCAAAACCGGAAACCTGCCGGCGCCGGTAATCCCGCGCTCGAGGAACGCCTGGTTCCCGGCAGTGCGTGGGCGGATGCCGTTCCTGCTTCGCCGCTGAAGCCGCTCCTACCGGGACCCCTCGTTGTAGAAGCGCCCGCGGGCGCGAAGCTGGAACACCCGGCACCCCGGAACACAAAGGCCCCGCATTGCGGGGCCTTTGTCGTCATGCCGCGGCGCATTGCTGCGCCGGTGCCATTACTTGTAGTCGCGCACGTCGTGGCCGGTGTAGACCTGGCGCGGACGGCCGATCTTCATTTCCGGGTCGACCTGCTGTTCCAGCCAATGCGACACCCAGCCGGCGGTGCGGCCGAGGGCGAACATGACGGTGAACATCTCGGTCGGGATCTGCAGCGCCTTGTAGATGATGCCGCTGTAGAAATCGACGTTCGGGTACAGCTTGCGGGCGACGAAGTACTCGTCCTGCAGCGCAGCCTGTTCCAGCTTGACGGCCACGTCCAGCAGCGGATCCTGCACGCCCAGCTGCTTGAGCACCTTGCTGGTCATCTCGCCGATGACCTTGGCGCGCGGGTCGAAGTTCTTGTAGACGCGGTGGCCGAAGCCCATCAGGCGGAAGCCGGAGGTCTTGTCCTTGGCCTTGACCACGGCGGACTCGACGTTGTCGGCGGTGCCGATCTCTTCCAGCATCTTCAGCACGGCTTCGTTGGCGCCGCCGTGTGCCGGGCCCCACAGCGCGGTGACGCCAGCGGCGACCGAGGCGTACGGGTTGGCGCCGGTGGAACCGACCAGACGCACGGTCGAGGTCGAGGCGTTCTGCTCATGGTCGGCGTGCAGGATGAACAGCAGGTCCAGCGCCTTGACCACGTCCTGGTTCAGGTCGTACTTGCCATCGGCCGACTCGAAGGTCTGCTTCAGGAAGCGGCTGACGTAATCCAGCGAGGTGTCCGGGGTGTTGGCCGGCAGGCCCTTGCCATGGCGGTAGATCAGGGCCGACAGGGTCGGCACCTTGGCGATCAGGCGCACGGCGGCCTGGCGGCGCTGCTCGGCGTCGGCCAGGTCCAGCGAGTCGTGGTACTTGGCCGAGAGCTGCGCGATCGAGGCAGCCAGGATCGCCATCGGATGGGCATCCTTGGCGAAGCTGCCGATCAGCGTGTTGATCGAGGCGTCAACGCCGGCTTCGGCGGTGAGTTCGGCTTCGAAGGCCTTCAGCTGGGCGGCGTCCGGGCGCTCGCCATTGATCAGCAGGTAGGCGACTTCGACGAAGCTGGACTTCTCGGCCAGCTGTTCGATCGGGTAACCGCGGTACAGCAGCACGCCATTGTCGCCATCGATGTAGGTGATGGCCGACTTGCAGCTGGCGGTGGCGGTGTAGCCCGAGTCGTAGGTGAAGAGACCGGTTTCCTTGGTCAGCTTCGAGATATCGACACAGTTATTGCCCAGAACGGGTTTGACGACAGGCAGAACGACCGACTTGTCGCCGGCGTTGAGCGTGACCTGATCAAGATCGGACACAGTGTGCGCTCCTCAAGTGGAAGGCGCCGACCATGGATCAGAGAGGTGACCGTGGCCAGACGCGTGAAGGAAATCCGCAGCTTTTCATGCTGTTTCCGGCTGCGGTTGCCACTATTATCGCACAGCAGCAATTCCAGATTGCGCAGACGAAAGTCTTATAGCAGCCCCGGCAATGCGACACAGCGTTATCGGCAATGTCAGTCGGATTGAGCATCGGTTCAGCAAGCTGCAGACAGCACAAAACATCGGCCACGCAATGCGCGGCCGATGTTTGTGTGCGTACAACAACAACCAGATTAGCGGGCGTAGCGCTTCTGGAACTTGTCGATACGACCGCTGGTGTCGATGACCTTGTGCTTGCCCGTGTAGAACGGGTGCGAGGCCGAGGAAATTTCGACCTTGATCAGCGGGTAATCTTCACCATCTTCCCACTTGACCGTCTCCTTGGAGGACATGGTCGAACGGGTCAGGAACTTGAAGTCGGAGGTGACGTCGTGGAAAACGACGTTGTGGTAATCGGGATGGATATCGGCCTTCATGGGCTCGCACCGTGTGGGCTGGTGGTCAAGAGCGGTATTATAGTCCCGGCTTGCCTCAGGAGCAAGCCGGGAATTCAACCCGGGTTTCAGGCGCCCAGGGCGCGCTGCACCTGGGCTTCGAACCGGGCCTGGTCGTAGCCGACCAGCAAGGTGGTGTTGTCCGGCGCGCCGGTCTGGCGGTTCCAGTCCACCACGGTCGCACCGCGGGTCCGCGCACCGGTCAGCTCGATCGACAGCGGGCGCTGCTCGAGCTGCGTGGCGCCGTCGGGCTGCAGCGCCCATGCCATGGCCAGGGCATCGGCGGCATACCAGTGCTCGCCGCGGCTGTCTTCCGACCACAGACGCGTCTTGCGCGAGATCAGCTCATAGAAGCGCGCCTTGTCCGAATCGGCGGCCAGCCACGTCTCCACGCTCCGGTGCAGCATGCCGTGGGCGATCGTGGCTTCCCAGTCGGCCACTTCGATATGCGGGAAGCTGGTGAACACGATGTGCGCCGCTTCCGGATCGAAGGCGATGTTGAACTCGGCCACCGGGGTGATGTTGCCGTGACCATTGATGGCACCGCCCATCACCAGGAAGCGCTTCACGCGCTGCGGCAGGGTCGGGTCCAGCTTCAGCGCCAGCGCGATGTTGGTCAGCGGGCCCAGCGCCACCAGCAACAGCTCGCCGGCGTACTGGTGCGACAGGCGCAGGATCGCCAGCGCGGCATGCTCGGCCTGGACTTGGCACGCGGCATGCGGCAGGTCGACGTCGCCAAAACCATCGCGGCCATGCACGTGGGCGGCGTCCTCGGCCGGGTAGACCAACGGGTCGGGCGTGCCGGCAAACACCGGCACGTCTTCACGGCCGGCCACTTCGCACAGCTTCAACGCATTGCGCACGGTGTACTCGAGCCCGACGTTGCCGGCCGCTACCGTCAGACCGATCACCTCGTGGCGTTCGTCGGCAAAGGCCATCAACAGCGCCAGCGCGTCGTCCACACCCGGATCGGTATCAATCAGCAACGGTATCTTCTTGCTCATCTTCTGCTTCACTTTGGTTGGCAATGGAGTCTGTCATCTCCTCCATGACAGGGGAAGCACGCGATCAGGCCGATGCGTAGCGCACCGCGCCACCGATCCAGCGCCGGACCACCCGGTCGGCCAGGTCCGGCGACTGCGCCAGCAGGCGCTCGGCCAGGTCGTGAACCGCCGGCAACATGCCCGCATCGCGCGCCAGGTCGGCCACGCGGAACGCGGCCAGGCCGGTCTGGCGGGTGCCCAGCAGTTCGCCGGGACCGCGCAGCTCCAGGTCCTTCTCGGCGATCAGGAAGCCGTCGGCGGTGTGGCGCATGGTTTCCAGCCGTTCGCGCGCCATGTTCGACAGCGGCGCCTGGTACATCAGCACGCAGCTGGAGGCGGTGGCCCCGCGCCCCACCCGCCCGCGCAGCTGGTGCAACTGGGCCAGGCCCAGCCGCTCGGCGTTCTCGATGATCATCAGCGAGGCATTGGGCACGTCCACGCCGACCTCGATCACGGTGGTGGCCACCAACAGGTCGGTCCCGGCGGACTTGAAGGCACGCATGGCCGCCTGCTTCTCGGCCGCCTTCATGCGCCCGTGCACCAGGCCGATGCGCAGTTCCGGCAACTGCGCCGACAGCGCCTCGAAGGTGGCCTGCGCGGCAGTGGCAACGACCTCGTCGCTTTCATCGATCAACGTGCACACCCAATACACCTGGCGCCCCTGCTGGCAGGCGACACGGATGCGCTCGACCAGTTCGGGACGACGTTCGGCGCTGATCACGATGGTCTGCACCGGCGTGCGCCCGGGGGGCAGCTCGTCGATGGCCGAGACATCCAGGTCCGAATACGCGGCCATGGCCAGCGTGCGCGGGATGGGGGTGGCGGTCATCACCAGCTGGTGCGGCACGACGCCGGCGCTGGCGCCCTTGTCGCGCAGGGCCAGGCGCTGGTGCACGCCGAAGCGGTGCTGCTCGTCGACGATGGCCAGCGCCAGGTCGTTGAACACCACGTTGTCCTGCATCAATGCATGCGTGCCGACCACCACCTGCGCGTGCCCGGAGGCGACGTCCTCCAGCACCTTGTTGCGCGCCTTGCCGGTGACCTTGCCGGCCAGCCACGCGACGCGCACGCCCAACGGCTCCAGCCAGCCACGCAGGTTGGCCAGATGCTGTTCGGCAAGCAACTCGGTCGGCGCGGCCAGCGCCACCTGCTTGCCGCGCTCGACCGCCAACATCGCCGCCAGCGCGGCGACCACGGTCTTGCCCGAACCGACATCGCCCTGCACCAGCCGCAACATCGGGTGGGCCCGCGCCAGATCCTTGCGGATCTCGTCGAACACGCGCTGCTGGGCACCGGTCAGCTTGAACGGCAAGGCGTCGAGCAAAGCCTTGACCAGCCCATCACGGCCACGCAGCGACGGCGCGCGATGCTGCTGCAGGGCGATGCGCTGGCGGCGCAGGCTCAGGTGATGGGCCAGCAGTTCCTCCATCGCCAGGCGACGCTGCGCCGGATGCGTCCCGGCGGCCAGTGCGGCGATGTCGGCCGTGGCCGGCGGGCGGTGCATGGTCAGCAGGGCGTCACGTAGCGATGGCAGGTTCAGGCCGGCCAGCAGATCGGCCGGCAGCAGTTCCAGCCGTGCCTCCTCCGGCAGGCGATCCAGCGCCTGCCCGATCAGCTTGCGCAGGCTGGCTGGACCGATGCCTTCCACCGCCGGATACACCGGGTCCAGCGCTTCGCCCAGCCCGGCCTCCTCGGCGTCGCCGAGTACCCGATAGCTGGGATGGACGATTTCCAGCCCGTGCTGCCCGGGGCGCGGCGTGCCATAGCAACGCAGCCGCGTACCGACGCTGAACTGCGCCACCTGCGCGGCGCGGAAATGGAAGAAGCGCAGCACCAGCGTGCCGCCGGAATCATCGCCGATGGCCACGCGCAGCATCGGCCGGTAGCGGAAACCACGCTCCACCGCCTCCACCCTGCCCTCCACCTGCGCGGCCAGGCCCGCCTTCAACGCGCGGATCGGCAGCAGCGTGGTGCGATCCTCGTAGCGCAGCGGCAGGTGCAGCCACAGGTCCTGCAGCGTGATCAGCCCCCGCGCCTCCAGCTTGGCGGCCACCCGCGGTCCGACGCCGGCAAGGCGGCTGAGCGGTTCGGTGGACAGGTCAAGGGATACGGCGTCACGACGGGCAGACATGTGACAAGGATGCCGTCATGTGCCCAAAACAGAAACCCCGGCCGCGGTGGGCGCCGGGGTTTCCTTCCCCTTGCAGCGTTGGAAGTCCGAGGTGAAAGGTGGGATGAGGGCTGTGTCTGGGCGCCTTCGGGGGACCTGCCTGTCCCCCTGCCCTCATCCCGGCCCTTCTCCCGTGCACGGGAGAAGGGCTTGGAACGCCTAGAACTTCACGGTCATTTCCAGACCGTAGGTGCGCGGATCGGTGATGGTCGCGCCGACCACGCCCAGCGGGCCACGGCCGTAGGTGTTCAGGCCGCGCACGTACTGCTTGTCGAACACGTTGTTGGCGTACACCGCCCAGTTGAAGTGGCCCAGCGGCGAGGTCCAGGCGATGCGTGCATCCGTGCGTTGCCGCGATTGGCCCACGTTGAGCAGCCTGCTGATGCCGCAGTCACCCTGCAGGTCGGAGGCCTCGTTGCAACGCTGTGCGCCGCGGTACGCCTGCCGGACCGAGAAGCGCAGCTGGCCGTTGCCACCGAGATCAGCCTGGTATGCGGCGCCGGCCGAAGCGGTGAAGCGCGGTTCGCCGGTCGGCTCGCCGTCCAGGTCGACCCCCTCGGGCGTCACGTAGTTCTTGTACTTGGAGTCGATCCACTCGGCCTGCGCATCCAGGCTGAAGGCATCGGTGACTTTCCAGCGCATGTCGAAGTCCACGCCGGTCGCTTCCAGGTCACCGGTGTCGAAGACGTAGCGCGGGATGTCGACCGGGTTGTTCGGGTCCGGGTCGACCAGGCGGATGGCCTGGCGGTTGTCATAGCGGTAATGGAAGACCGAGGCGTTGTACGAGAAGCGGGCGAAGCTCTGCTTGATGCCCATCTCCAGGTTCCACACGTCCTCGTTCTCGAACGCCGGGCCGATCTGCAGCGCGTTGAAGCCACCGGCCTTGTAGCCCTTGGCCAGCGACGCGAACACCATGGTGTCGTCATTGACGTGGTAGTCGATGACGAAGCGCGGGCTCCAGTCGCTCCAGCTCTTCTTGTCGCGGACCAGCTTGCCCTTGTTGACCATCGCCGGCGCATCGATGAAGGCCATGTCGAAGGTCAGCAGTTCACGGGTGATCGGAACGCCCATCCCGGCCAGCGCCTGGAAGAAGCCCAGCGCCTCCAGCGTGTCCAGCTTGGCCTCCAGGCCGGGCGCGTTGCGCGGCGTGTTGAGCCAGGTGAAGTCCTTCTCGTCGCGCGTGTAGCGCAGGCCGAAGGTCAGGTTGAGGCGGTCGGTGGCCTTCCAGATCACGTCACCGAACACCGCATAGGACGTGGTGTCGAGCGTGTTGAGGAAGCGCTCGTTCCACTTTTCGCCCACCAACGAGATCGGGATGCCGTTCATCTGCGCCAGCATCGAGGTGAAGCCGAACAGGCTGCCGTCGGGCGTGGGGGCGATGCCCATGTTGCGGACGATGTTGTCCACCGCCTCGGTGTTGGTATTGACCTCGCTGGTCTGGCGCGCGTCCTCGTTGAAGTAGCTGGCGCCCGCCACCCAGTCGATGTGGTCATTGCTGCCGGAGAACTTGAACTCCTGGTAGAAGGTCTCGTTGCTCTCGGTGTTCTTCGAGTCCACGTACAGGTCGGCGCGGTTGGTGCCGTCCTCCTCGGTGTGGTTGGTCGAGTCGTACTTGCGCCAGGAACTGGTCGAGGTGAAATTGCCCCAGGCCAGCGCATGGTCGACGATCAGGGTCACGCCATCGAACGTGCGCCATTCGGCATTGTCGGCATCGCTGTAGGTCTTGACCTTGCGCGGGTCCAGGTAGTCGTTGGGATCCACTGGCACGGTGGGGCGTGCCGGGTAGTCCGGCAGGGCCACGATGCCGGTGGTGACGCGGCCATTCTGGTCCAGGCTCTCATGGTCCCAGGTGATGTAGGCGGTGGTATTGTCGCCAAAGCGCGACTGCCAGGCCGCGCGCGTGGCCCAGACATTGTCCCCGCCCAGGTCCTTGCCGGTGGCACCGTCCTGGAACCAGCCATCGCTGGTATTGATCAGGGCGTTGAAGCGCAGCGCGGAGTTGTCGCCGGTGGGAATGTTCCACATCGCATCGGCGTACTTCTTGCCGTAGTTGCCGACCCGCACCGTCGCGCGCGCTTCCACGTCGGCCTGTGGCCGGCGGGTGATCAGCGAGATCGCACCGGCGGCGGTGTTGCGACCGAACAGCGTGCCCTGCGGGCCCTTCAGCACTTCGATGCGCTCCACGTCCACGAACGGCAACAGCACCCCGCCGCCGCGCCCCCCGTACACGCCGTCGACGAAGATGCCCACGGCCGGATCGGTGCCGATGCCGAAGTCGTCGGTTTCCACGCCGCGCAGCCGGAACGAAGGCTGGGTCGGCTGTACCGCATCGATCACCAGGCCCGGCACGAAGGCGTCGATGTCACCCAGGTTCTCGGCGGCCACGTCGCTGAGCAGGTTCTGGTCGACCACCTGCAGGGCGATCGGTACGTCCTGGATCTCCTGCTGGCGGCTCTGCGCGGTGACCGTGATCCGGTCCAGCGTGGTCGCCGCGTCCTCCGTCGCCGATTGCGCCATGGCCGTACCGGCCGTCCCCAGCACCACCAGCCCGGCCATCGCCCGCTGCAGCCCTGTCACCAGACTCCGTTGTTTCACTCGCATCGCCTCTCTCCCAGCAGTGGGTGAAACCGACCTCAACCGGCCGGCGGTCCCGTCGTGTTGACCGGCCCCGCGCCGGCCGTCGTATCGCAACTACCTTCAAGCCCATTGATCCATTGCCGGATCAATGCCAGACCTTCCTTGTGCACCACCGCCCTGCCCAGCTCGGGCATCATCACCGCCGGATCGTCGCTGTCCATGCGGAAGGCGATGATCGAGGCATCGGCGTCACCGGGCAGCACGTCATACAACCGGTTGCCGGTGCCCTTGCCGGCGGCGATGGGCTGCTTGCACAGGCCGAGTTTCAGGTGATCGCGGGTGGGTGCGTCCAGCCACAGCCCGGAGGTGATCGCCGGGCCGGTGCGGCTGTGGCAATGCCCGCAGTTCACGTCCAGGTAAGCGCGTGCACGCGCATCCAGCGATGCATGCGGATCGGTGGCATCGGCGGCCCGTGGTGCCTGCGCCGGGGCCGGCGCACCCTGCAGGTAACCCACCCGTGCCAGGTGCGCCAACTGGTTCTCGCGCCCCCCGGCGTAGTCGAAGTCACGGTTGAGGTTCCGGGCCTTGGGGCCGATCGGCAGCAACTTGCGCGACCGGTTGTCGGTGATGTGGCAGCCGCCGCATTGGTTCTGGTCCGGGACCTGGTAGCTCAGCGCCTCGCGCGCGCCGGCCGCGTCCACCAGCTCCAGTTCAACCGTATCGCCGGTGCGCTTGAGCGTGGCAACGGTCTGCTCGCGGTTCCATACATACGGCAACGCCACCCAGCCCTGTTGGCGATGCACCAGCAGCCGCGTTTCGATCAGGCGCACCCTGGACAGGTCCAGCGCCTCACCCTGCAACGAGGACTGCGAGGGCGGCGTACGCGCCACCGCCATGGCGTCAGCGCCGCCCCCTTCCGGCAGCGGGTAGTAGAACGTCTTGCTGAGGATGGTGCCGACCGGGAAATCGAAGGCATTCTCCGACTGATAGCCGGCGGCCTTTCCTTCCGGCATCCACACCGTGCGCAGCTTGTGCGCGTAGTCGCTGAACAACGGGGTGTTCAGGTCATACGGCACCACCCCGTCATTGAGTCGCAGCTTGCCCCCCTCGACCCGCAGCACGTGCCACTGGTCCAGCGTCGCAGGCTGGCCCTCGTCGAAGAAATGCACCGCCGGCTTGCCGCTGCACCCCACCAGGGCCAGCAGTACGCCGATCATCATGCCTACCCGCACACGCATCGCACGCATCGGTCGCCCTCAACCCCGCTTCAGGTCGATTGCCGGCAGGCGCGGCAATTCGCAATCGAACGGCTTGAGGTCCTTGCTCGGATTCTTGTAGCCCCCGGGGCCATCGGCGTTGATCACGCCGTTGACGTCGCGCAGGCAGATCTGGGGGCCCATCCGTACCCCGTCGACCACCCGGTTGGCGTTGAAGTAGCCATCCCACAACACGTCCGGGAAGTTGCCGGTCAGGCCGAAGGTGGCGACCTTCAGCGCCTTCAGGTCCAGGCCATCGGGGGAATCACCGCCGCCGGACAGCGTGTTGTTGTGGATGTAGATGCGCTCGGGGTAAGGGTCGAAGTTGGCCGACGCGCTGCTGTCCTTGTAGCCGGTGGAATAGACGCTGGAGACGATGATGTTGGCGGTGGCGTTGTCGCGTATCTCGTTGTCGAACACCTCGATGTCATCGTTTGAATTGATGACCACGCCCGAACCGGCCGGCACGCTGGCCACCGGCGTGCCCTTGGCACCGAAGTTGGCGTGGTTGTTGGCGATGACCTTGTTGTTGAACACGCGGATGTTGGCGCCCTGCTGCGACAGCCCGGGCATGTTGAACACCAGGATGCCGCCGGTGTTGCCGGTGGCCACGTTGTTGTAGACATCGGCGTTGCGGGTGTTCTCCACCTCGATGCCGGCCACGTTCTGCTCGGCGCGGCTGTCGCGCACGATCACCCCGTCGGACTGGCCGACGTAGATGCCCGCATCGGATGCACCGATGGAGATGGTGTTCTCGATCAGCACGTCCTTGGTCAGCACCGGGTAGATGCCGTAGGCACCGTTCTTGGTGCTCGGCCCGCCGGTCCACTGCACCTTGATGCCGCGGATGGTGATGTGCTCGGACTCGCTGATCTTCAGGCCGTCGCCCCTGGAGTCCTCGATGGTGAGGTTCTCGATGGTGAAGTTGTCACCATTGACCAGCAGCCCTTCGGCACCGGCCTTCTGCCCCTTGAAGCTGAGCACGGTCTTGTCCATGCCGGCGCCGCGCAGGGTCACCCCGTCGGCGCGCAGGGTCAGGCTGCGCTCGAACTGGTGCCGGCCGGCCGGGATCTCGATCACGTCCCCGGGCTTGGCGTCGAGCAGGCGTTCCTGCAGGCTGGCCGCAAATGCCCCATCGGCGGCGGCCACGGCCGGACCCGGCTCGGCCTGCTTCTGGCAACCGGACGCCAGCACCGCCACTGCGGCTGCCACCGCCCATTTATTGCTGCGCTGCATGATTCGGCCTCCCATACGCCGCCAGATGTTGCCGCAGTCTGGCTTTCAGCCAGTGTTCACGCGAAGGGCAGGAGCGGCATACTTGGGGGGGCAAAGCGGACAAGCTGGAGGGAGCTTCGATGCATCGCAGATCCGGGGACCGGCTGGCCATCGCCGATGTCCCCACCAACATGCTGTGTGGCCTGTTGCTGATGGGCCGCGAACTGGGCGTCAACAGCGAGAGCTGGCTGGCCGGCCTGCGCCTGAGCGTCACGCAGCTGGACGACCCGCGCACGCGCATTTCCTACCGGCAGGCGATCGAGGTCATCCGCCGCGCCCTGCCCACGCTTCCCATCGATAGCGTCGGACTGGCGATGGGCAGCAGCCAGAACGGCGGCAACTTCGGCCTGCTCGGGCTGGCGATGAAGACCGCGCGCACTTTCGGCGATGCGGTGCGCATCGGCCTGGACTACCAGCGCAACCTGGGCCCATTGATGACATTGAGCCTGCATGAGCACGATGCCCAGACCCTGGCGCTGGTCGCCACCGCGCCGGAGGAATCACATGACCTGTTGCCATTCCTGTGCGAGGAGTTGTTCTCCAGCGTGCTGATGCTGGGCCGTGAACTGGCCGGCGAGCGCTTCAGTCCGCTCTGGATGGAGCTGGGTTATCCCGCGCCCGACTACGCGGCCCAGTACGCAACGCTGTTCCGCTGCGAGGTCCGCTTCGAGCAGGCGCGGCATGCGGTGTTGCTCGACCGGCGCTGGATGGACCTGCCTTTCGCCAGCTACAACCCGGTGACCTCGCAGCAGGCCCTGGCGTTGTGCCATGGCCAGCTCGCCAGCCTGTCGATGCGCGGCGAGACCACCGCGGCGGTGGAGCGGCTGCTGCGCCCGCAGTTGCGGGACAACCCGCAGATGAGCGATGTGGCCCTGGCCCTGCACCTGAGCGAACGCACGTTGCGCCGGCAGTTGGCCGAGGAGGAAACCTCCTTCAGCGAGGTACATGACCGCATCCGCACCGAACGGGCCCTGGAACTGCTGCAGGATCCCGAACTGGGCATCGCCGCGATCGGCAACCAGCTCGGCTTCAACGACGCGCGTGAGTTCCGTCGCGCCTTCAAGCGTTGGACCGGGCAGACGCCGAGCCAGACCCGGCGTCCCCTGGCCTGAGGGCCTGCAGGCAGGCCCTCGCTGGCCGCTGGATTACTCCAGCACCATGATGGCGTCGACTTCGAACGCGGCGCCCTTCGGCAGGCCCGACACTTCGATGGTCGAACGGGCCGGGAACGGCGCCTGGAAGTACTCCTGCATCACCGCGTTGACCTTGGCGAACTCGCCCAGGTCGGTCAGGTACAGGCCCAGGCGCACCATCTTGTCCAGCGAGCCGCCGGCTTCCTCGGCCACGGCCTTGAGGTTGTCGAACGCACGACGGGCCTGTGCGGTCACGTCGCCGGGGACGATGTCACCAGTGGCCGGGTCCAGCGGGATCTGGCCGGAGAAGTAGACGGTGTTGCCGGCACGCACGGCCTGCGAGTACGGGCCGATGGCGGCCGGGGCGTTGGCGGTGTTGATGATCTGGCGGGACATGGGCAGCTCCACATGGGAAAAGGTCGGCCATTGTAACGTCGGCCCATGACGGGCCAGTCATCGCCCGCGCAATGGCCGGTTCATGCACATGGACAATTCTTCACCACGCGTTGCAGAGCCTTGCAGCGCAAGGGTTGTGCACGCTTATCCACAGGTTCCACCCGGGGTGCCGCACACGCATTGTGGAAAAAAGCCGCTCCGGCCCGCATCCGCCGCGCGTGACACGGCGCTACCGGCGGGCGGGATGCCGCGCAGGCGGGGGTCGAGCCCTGGCCAAACCAATTTGACGCGCGATGCTGAGGACGCCGGGATTGCGCCCCTGCCTATGGCGTCGTCTGGCTGGACAAATCTTCACCGCACACTGCAACGCCTTGGGACACAAGGGCTGCGCCCCCTTATCCACAAGTTCTCCGTGCAGTGCCACACACCGGTTGTGGAAAAGCGGTTCGGGCCTGCATTCGCCACGCACGGCTCGGCGCTACCGGCGCATGGTGACCACGCAGACCGGGCTGGACAAATCTTCACCACACGTTGCGAAGCCTTGGGGCACAAGGGCTGCGCGCCCTTATCCACAAGTTCTCCGTACAGTGCCGCACACCGGTTGTGGAAAAGCGCTTCCGGCCTGCATTCGCCAAGCATGACCCGGCGCTACCGGCACATGAGGGCTGCGTGGAAGGGATGCGCTCCCCGCCACGCTTGCCCAGGCCAAGCGCCGACTACTGCCGGCGCACTGCCTGCACCACCTGCAACCGACGCAGGCGACGCATCACTTCGGCCAGGTGGTTGCGGTCACGGACCTGGATGTTGAAGCACAGCACCGCCGCGTTGAAGTCGCGGTCCAGGTAATCCACGCGCTCGATGTTGGAGTGGCTCTGCGCGATGGCCGCGGCCAGCTGCGCCAGCACGCCGGTGCCGTTCTCCACTTCCACCACCAGCGCGGTGTCGTAGTCGCCCACCACGTTGGTGTCCCAGCCGATCGGCACCCAACGCTCGGGCGACTTGCGCAGCTCGGCCAGGTTCGGACAGTCCAGCCGGTGCACCACGATGCCCTTGCCGGCGGTGTGGTAACCCATGATGTCGTCGCCCGGGATCGGCTGGCAGCAGCCGGCAAAGCTGACCACGCCACGCTCGCTGCCGTTGATCAGGATCTTCTCCTGGCGGCGGCTCGGCGCATTGCCACCGCGCAGCTCGGCGTAGGACATCAGTGCCTGCGCGGCCTGGGTGGGCATCCAGTTGCCCAGCGCCACGTCGGCCAGGAAAGCCTCCAGGCGCGGATAACGCTGCTCGGCCAGGAACGCATCCAGGCGGCCCTTGGGCAGGCGCTCGATCGAGCTGTCCATCGCTTCCAGCGCGCGGTCGAGCATGCTGTGCCCCAGTTGCACCGCGTCCTCGTGCTCGAGCTGCTTGAGCTGGTGGCGGATGGCGGTACGTGCCTTGCTGCTGACCACGAATTCCAGCCATTGCGGCTTGGGCGAGGCCGAGCGCGCGGTGATGATCTCCACCGTCTGCCCGCTGACCAGGCGCGTGCGCAGCGGCACCAGTTTCTTGTCCACGCGCGAAGCCACGGCGCGGTTGCCCACGTCGGTATGCACCGCATAGGCGAAGTCCAGCGCGGTGGAGTTGCGCGGCAGCGCCAGGATCTTGCCCTTGGGCGTGAACAGGTAGACCTCGTCCGGGAACAGGTCGACCTTGACGTTGTCCAGGAACTCCAGCGACGAACCGGCGGTGCGCTGGGAGTCGATCAGCTCCACGATCCACGCGTGCGCGCGGCTCTGCGCGCTGTTGGGGCTGTCGCCACCGAACTTGTAGGTCCAGTGCGCGGCCACGCCGCGCTCGGCGATCAGGTCCATCTCCTCGGTGCGGATCTGTACCTCGATCGGCGAGCCGTACGGCCCGAACAGCACGGTGTGCAGCGATTGGTAGCCGTTGGCCTTGGGGATGGCGATGAAGTCGCGGAAGCGCCCGTCCAGCGGCTTGAACGCGGCATGCACCGCGCCCAGCGCGTGGTAACAGTTGGGCACGTTGCGCACGACCAGGCGGAAGCCGAACACGTCCATCACCTGGTCGAAGGTTTTGTTCTCCTCGCGCATCTTGGTGTAGATGCTCCAGGGCGTCTTGATGCGGCTGATCAGGCGGTGCTCCAGCCCTTCGCGCGCCAGCCGCTGCGACAACTGCACCTCCACCTGCGCCATCGCCTCGCGGCGGACCACCGGCTGGCTGCGGATGTGCTTTTCGATGATGGCGTGACGCCACGGGTACAGCGCGCGGAAGCCCAGGTTCTGCAGCTCGGACTTGATCAGGTTCATGCCCAGGCGCTGGGCGATGGGCGCGTAGATGTCCAGCGTCTCGGTGGCGATGCGGCGCCGCGCCTCGGCACTCTGCGCGCCCAGGGTGCGCATGTTGTGCAGGCGGTCGGCCAGCTTGATCATGATCACGCGCAGGTCGCGCGACATCGCCAGCAGCATCTTGCGGAAGCTCTCGGCGGCCGCTTCCTGGCGGTCGCGGAACTTGAGCTTGTCCAGTTTGGTGACACCGTCCACCAGGTCGGCCACGGCCTGCCCGAACTCGCCGGCCAGTTCCGCGGCGGTGAGCGGGGTGTCCTCGATGGTGTCGTGCAGGATCGCGGCGATCAGCGTTTCCACGTCCAGGCCGAGCTCGGCCAGGATGCGCGCGACGGCGACCGGATGGGTGATGTAGGGCTCGCCGGACTTGCGGGTCTGGCCCGCGTGCGCGGTCGCGCCCACTTCCCAGGCGCGACGCAGCAACGGCAGCTGCTCGGCGGGCAGGTAGCTGGCTGCGCGTTCGAGTTGGAGTACGTAGTCAGGTACCGCCCCGCCCGCGGGCGTGGCTACCTGGGCGGAAGGGCCTGGGTTCATGGCGGAAGACTATGCCAGCAGGCGATCTTCGGCAAACCCGGAATGCAGAACAGCCCGCACGGGGCGGGCTGTCCGATGTACTGCAGCGATGCGCTTGATCGAGCCGATCAATCGTCGTTCTTGGACATGTCTTCGTCGGCGACCACTTCGGCGGCGGCCCACTCCAGCGCTTCGCGCTCGACGCGCTCACGCTCGGCCTTCTCGACTTCCTCGATCAGCTCGTTGTCGATACGGCGGGCGGCGATTTCGCGCAGCGCCAGCACGGTCGGCTTGTCCTCGGTCTCGCTGTTGTCGATCGTCGCCTGGACACCATTGGCCAGCTGACGGGCGCGCTTGGACGCCATGATGACCAGCTCGAAACGGTTGTTAACGACTTCCAGGCAATCTTCTACGGTGATGCGGGCCATGCGGGCTCCCGGCGACCTGCACGGCCGCTCGAACGAATGAGGGAAAGGGGAGCGATTGTAGAGGCCCGGCCGCCCGGAAATCAAGCCGACGGCTGAACAGCCCCTTGTGAATCAATCGCTTGCTCAGTTTTCGGGGGCCAGCAGGGAGGCGATCAGGTCGGCATTTCGCCGCTGCTGGGGCTCCAGCCGCAACCGGCTGGCGGCGAAGATCGCGCACATCTCGCCCACGGCGGTGTCGAAATCCTCGTTGACGATGACGTAGTCGAACTCGTCGTAATGCAGCATCTCCTCGCGGGCGGCGGCCAGACGCTGGGCCATCACCGCCTCGCTGTCCTGACCGCGCTTGCGCATGCGCTCGTCCAGCGCCTGGCGCGACGGCGGCAGGATGAACACGCTCACTGCCCCCGGCACCTTGTCGCGCACCTGGCGGGCACCCTGCCAATCGATTTCCAGCAGCACGTCCTTGCCGGCGGCCAGCTGCGGCTCGACCGACTGCCGGGCAGTGCCCTTCCAGTCGCCGTGCACCAGGGCGTGCTCGAAGAAGTCCCCTTCACCGATCATCCGCTCGAACTCGGCGGCGCTGACGAAGTGGTAGTGCTTGCCGTTCTCCTCGCCCGGGCGCATGGCCCGCGAGGTGAAGGAGATGGACAGGGAGATCTGCGGGTCGCGCGCCAGGGTGGCGTTGACGATGCTGCTTTTGCCGGCCCCGGACGGGGCGGCGACGATATAGAGGGTGCCACGCATGGAAGGGTGGGCCAGCGTCGGAATGGCCCGGCATTGTAACGGGACGGGCCGTTTCGTGCCGAACGCGCCCTGCCGTGGAGCCCCGCCATGCCGCGCCGGCGCCTTGCCGGGGACGCCGATACCGGCTGCCGTGCCGAGCAGGGCCCGGCACGGCTGGACCGGCATGTCACTCGATGTTCTGGACCTGCTCGCGGATCTGGTCGATCAACACCTTCAGCTCGACCGAGGCGTTGGAGGTGCGGCTGTCCACCGACTTGGAGCCCATCGTGTTGGACTCGCGGTTGAACTCCTGCAGCAGGAAGTCCAGGCGACGGCCGACCGGCTCGCGCTGGCGCAGGATGCGGCGGATCTCGGCGATGTGGCTGCCCAGCCGGTCCAGCTCCTCGTCCACGTCCAGCTTCTGCAGCCACAGCACCAGTTCCTGCTCGGCGCGGCCCGGGTCCATCGGGTGCGGCAGGTCGGCCAGGCGTGCGGCCAGCTTGGCGCGCTGGCCTTCACGGATCACCGGGATCAGCTCGCGCACCTCGGCGGCGATGCGCTCGATGCTGTCCACGCGCTCGCTGATCGCCGTGGCCAGCTTGTCGCCTTCACGCTCCCGGGCCTGCACGAAGCCATTGATCACCTCGTCCAGCAGCGCCATGGCCTCGGCCTGCAGCGCGGTGGTGTCGGTGGCCTCGGTACGCAGCACGCCCGGGTACTGCAGCAGCTCGGTGAACTCGACCCGCAGGTTCGGGAAGCCCGAATGCAGCCGGACCGCCAGGTCCCCCAGCTGCTTCACCAGCACCTCGTTGACCGTCAGCGAGGTCGCCGCCTCCGGGCTGCGCAGGCGCATGACCAGGTCCAGCTTGCCGCGGCTGATGCGGCCGGACACGCGCTCGCGCAGCTGCGGCTCCAGCGCGCGCAGCTCCTCGGGCAACCGTACCCCGACTTCGAGGAAACGGTGGTTGACCGAGCGCAGCTCGCAGCCCAGGGTGCCCCAGGGCGTGACGCGTTCGCCGCCGGCATAGGCGGTCATGCTTCGAATCATGTGGAATTCCGGTGCGTTGCAAAGGGCGAATGGTACCCTAGGCGCCCCCGGACGCCGGCCCGTCGGCCGCCCGGGCGCCCCATTGAATACCCCTGTCATCCGGACCTTTCATGACCTTTTCCCGTCCCAGCGGCCGCCAGGCCGATCAGCTGCGCACCGTCACCATCGAACGCGCCTTCACCCGCCATGCCGAAGGTTCGGTGCTGGTGAGCTTCGGCGACACCCGCGTGCTGTGCACCGCCAGCGTCGAGAACCGCGTGCCCGGCTTCCTGCGTGGCAAAGGCGAAGGCTGGGTGACCGCCGAGTACGGCATGCTGCCCCGCTCCACCCATACCCGCTCCGACCGCGAAGCGGCACGCGGCAAGCAAGGCGGCCGCACCCTGGAAATCCAGCGCCTGATCGGCCGCACGCTGCGCGCCTGCATCGACCGCAATGCGCTGGGCGAACGCACCATCACCCTGGACTGCGACGTGCTGCAGGCCGATGGCGGCACCCGCACGGCGGCCATCACCGGCGCCTACGTGGCACTGGTGGACGCGGTCAACCTGCTGCTCAAGCGCGGTGACATCAAGCGCAACCCGCTGTTCGGCGCGGTGGCCGCGGTCTCGGTCGGCGTCTACAAGGGCCAGCCGGTACTGGACCTGGACTACGCCGAGGACAGCGACTGCGATACCGACATGAATGTCGTGATGAACGACGGCGGTGGCTTCATCGAGCTGCAGGGCACGGCCGAGGGCCATGCCTTCCGCCGCGACGAGCTGGACGCGCTGCTGGTGCTGGCCGAAAAAGGCATCCGCGAATTGTTCGAGGCCCAGCAGGCGGCACTGGCCCAGGCATGAGCCGGCGCATCGCCCTGGTCACGCTGGTGGTGGCCGACTACGACGAGGCCATCGCCTGGTACACCGGCAAGCTGGGCTTCCAGCTGCTGGAGGACATCGACCAGGGCCGCAAGCGCTGGGTGGTGGTCGGGCCGGTCGACGGTAGCTCCGCCGCGCTGTTGCTGGCCCGCGCCAGTGACGCCGAACAGCGCAGCCGCATCGGCAACCAGACCGGTGGCCGGGTCGGCTTTTTCCTGAACACCGACGACTTCCGGCGCGATCACGCCGCCATGACCGAGCGCGGCGTGCAATTCCTCGAGGCCCCGCGCGAGGAGCCCTATGCCACCGTCGCGGTGTTCCGCGACCTGTACGGCAACACCTGGGACTTGTTGGAGCCCAAGCAATGAAACTGGTACTGGCCAGCGGCAACGCCGGCAAATTGAAGGAACTGCAGGCCATGCTCGCCGCGCTGCCGCTGCAGATCGTGCCGCAGCGGGAGCTGGGCGTGGACGATGTGCCGGAGACCGGCCTGACCTTCGTCGAGAACGCGCTGATCAAGGCGCGTCACGCCTGTGCGGTGACCGGACTGCCGGCGCTGGCCGACGACTCCGGCCTGATCGTCGATGCACTGGACGGCGCCCCCGGCCTGTACAGCGCGCGCTATGCCGGCAGCCCGACCGACGATGCCGCCAACAATGCCAAGCTGCTCGACGCCCTGCGTGATGTCCCGGCCGAACGCCGCAGCGCCCGCTTCTACGCGGTGATCGTGCTGCTGCGCCACGCCAACGACCCGCAGCCGCTGATCTGCGAAGGCAGCTGGGAAGGCCGCATCATCGATGAACTGCGTGGCACCCACGGCTTCGGCTACAACCCGGTGTTCCTGGATGAGGAACTGGGCCTGACCGCTGCGGAAATGCAGCCGGAGCAGAAGAACGGCCGCAGCCACCGTGCCAAGGCGCTGCAGCAGCTCAAGCAGCAGCTGGCCCGGGTCAGGCTCGACTGAGGTCACGGCGGATGACGGCGCGCCGCTACCGGCCCCGGCTGGGACTCGTGCAACTGTTGGCGATGCTTGGCGGCATCACCGGGGCGATCCTGGGCGGCGTGCTGGCCTACAACGGCGAACAGCCGTGGTGGGCACCGCCACTGTGGGCGTCGGGCTGCGCACTGGTCATCGCGCTGATCGGCGCACCGATCATCTGGCAGCGCGTGGTCCTGGATGAAGCCGCCGGGCACCTGCGTTACCACAACATCGGCACCCTGCACCGATGGCGGCAGGTCCGGCTCCACGACGTGCTTGAAGTCCGCTACGACGATTTCGCCGACCAGCGCAGGGCCATGGTCTCCGGCCTGCTGCTGTATATGCGCAACGGCAGCCGCCCGGCCTACCACCGGCTGATGGACAACGATGCGGGAAGCGACCGAGGCGCCTCGCCGATGTTCCATGACATCACCGCGGCCGTGCTGCGCGCGCAGCCACGCTCACTGGTCGATCCGATCCTGCTGGACAGGCGCTGACCCGCCTCGCCCCCGCCCCCTCATTCCCGCCTGACCTGCCCATGTCGCACTCCCACGCCCATTGCCACCACGCGCCCGGTGAATCCTGTTCGGGCGACCACGGCCACGCTACCGGCCCGCAGCTGGTGCCACCACCGTTGTCGCTGTACGTGCACCTGCCCTGGTGCGTGCGCAAGTGCCCGTACTGCGATTTCAACTCGCACGCGGGCAAGGGCGCGCTGCCGTTCGATGCCTACATCGACGCGCTGATCCGCGACCTGGACCAGGACCTGCCACTGGTCTGGGGCCGGGTGGTCAGCAGCGTGTTCTTCGGCGGCGGCACGCCCAGCCTGTTCCCGCCCGAAGCGATCGATCGTTTCCTGCAGGAGGCCAGCGCACGGCTGCGTTTCGCGCCGAACCTGGAAGTGACGCTGGAGACCAACCCCGGCACCGCCGAGCACGGCCGCTTCGACCGCTACCGCGCGGCCGGCGTGAACCGCATCAGCTTCGGCATCCAGACCTTCAACGATGACGCGCTCAAACGCCTGGGCCGCATCCACGACAGCAACGAGGCCGAACGCGCGGTGAAGCTGGCCCAGGACGCCGGCTACACCAACTTCAACATCGACCTGATGTACGCGCTGCCGGAGCAGACCCTGGCCCAGGCCGAGCATGACCTGGAGCGCGCCTTCGCGCTGGACCCCACGCACATCTCGCATTACCAGCTGACGCTGGAGCCGAACACGGTGTTCTTCGCCCGGCCGCCGCGGGGCATCCCCGACGAGGACAGTGCCTGGGACATCCAGGAGCACTGCCAGGCACTGCTGGCCCAGGCCGGCTACGGCCAGTACGAGGTCAGCGCCTATGCCCGGCCCGGCTACCAGTGCGCGCACAACCTCAACTACTGGCGCTTTGGCGACTACCTGGGCATCGGTGCCGGTGCCCACGGCAAGATCAGCTCCGGCGCCGGGCAGCACGTGCTGCGCCGCTGGAAGCACAAGCATCCGCAGGCCTTCATGGACAGCGCCGGCACCCCGGCCAGCATCGGCGGTGACGACATGATCAGTCCCGAGCGGCTGCCGTTCGAGTACATGCTCAACCTGCTGCGCCTGCACGAGGGCTTCACCCTGCGCGATTTCACGTCCCGCACCGGGCTGTCCGCCGCCGCGCTGCAACCTGCGCTGGCCATCGCCGGCGACCGCGGCTGGCTGGCGATGGAGGGCGACCGCCTGCTCCCGACCGAGCTGGGCCGGCGTTTCACCAACGACGTGGTGGAGCTGTTCCTGCCCTGATCGTAAGAACCAAAGTGGCGAAGCTGTCACCAAAATGATAGAAAGCGCGGTCTAACGGGGGCAGAACACACCACGATGTCAGGGACCGCATCCAGTTCGTCCAGTCAGGCGCCTGCCCGGATCGCAGACGCGCCGGTCCCCGCCCGCGTCCGCCAGTTGCTCGAAGCCGTCTGGCAGGCCGCCGACGACGTCCTGCGCACGCCCCTGCAGCTGTGCATGGTGGAGCTGGAACGTGCGCTGTTCCAGCATGCCGAGAAGGCCCGCAACAGCCAGATCCAGTCGGACATCTACGCCCAGATGCGCACGCTGCGCGAGCAGGCCCCGCAGTTCCCGGGCCTGTTCCTGGATGCCCTGGCCAGGCAGCTGGCCAGCTTCAGGGATGCCCCGCAACCGATCGGCAACACCCAGGCCACGGCGTTCAAGACCATGACCCTGGTCGAGGACACCGACATCGACCGCGACATCGTGCTGCACGAGATGGCCCGCCGCGAAGGGACCCGCGGCATCACCGCCCTGCAGCTGCTCGGGCAGCGATTCGCGGTGCTCGCCGCACAACCGGCCTTCGACATCGAGCGGCTGCCCACCGGCCCGTATGCGCTGTGCCGCGCCCTGCGCGAGGCCGGCGAGCGGCTGCAGCTCAACCTGGAAAGCCAGCTGGCGTTGTACCAGGTGTTCGAACGCCAGGTCATGGACCGCCATACCGAGCTGGCCGACCGCCTCAACATCCTGTTCGCGCGCGAAGGCGTGCTGCCCGGGCTGGTCTACCGCCCGTACCTGGTCCGCCCCTCCGCGCCGCGCGGCAACGCCCCCGCCGGCAGGGACACCGGCAACGGCCTGGGCCCGGGCAGCCGTTCGGCCGGACAGGGCCCGCTGACCAGCTGGCAGGGCCAGGCCCCGGCGGCCTCCTGGGCCAGCAGCCTGTCGCAGGAACTGCAGCTGCCGGGCGGCCTCGCCGGTGCCGCCGCCGGCGCTGCCTCGGCGCCTGCGGTGTCCGGTGCGGGCACTGGTGGCGGCTCCGATGCCGCCGCTCCGGCCGGCAACCCGGTGCTGTCGGGCCTACACAACCTGCTGGATGCCGCTCGCCATGGCGTGGCCGGCGGCGCGGCCGGTTCCGCCAGCGCGGCGCCATCGGCCCTGGCGACCGGCGGCAGCACCGAGGGCTCCCATGCCGTGGCCGTGCCGAGCAGCGCCGTGATGGACCTGCTTGGCAAGCTGCAGAGCGCCGCGGCCGGCAACCGCCGCAGCATCGGCGACATCCACGGCGCGCTGCTGTCACAGATCAAGGCCGAACACGGCCCGACCGCGGCACTGTCCTCGCAGGACACCGACACGCTGGACCTGCTGGGCATGCTGTTCACCCAGATCCAGCGCGAGGTGCGCAGCGACGGCCCGGCCACCGGCCTGCTCACCCAGCTGCAGGTGCCGCTGCTGCGCGCGGCCATCAGCGACGCCAGCTTCTTCCAGCGCGACCAGCACCCCGCGCGCGAGCTGCTCAATGCCGTGGCCGAGTCCGGCGCGGTGTGGCTCAGCGACGACGACAGCGACCCGGTACTGCTGCAGAAGCTCAACGAATCGGTCGCCACGGTGGTCAATGACTACCAGGGCGACGAAACCGTCTTCACCGAGGCCAACGAGCGCATCCAGACCCATCTTCGCGCCGCCGCCCGGCGCGCCGAGGTCACCGAGCGCCGCCAGGTCGAGGCCGCGCGCGGCAAGGAGCGGCTGGAGGCCGCCAAGCAGCTGGCCAGCCGCACCATCGAGGACGTCTGCGCCAACAGCAACCCGCCCAAGTTCGTGCAGACCCTGTTGCGCAAGGCATGGTCGGACGTATTGACCCTCACCCTGCTGCGCCAGGGCGAACAGTCGGAGGAATGGAAGCAGCGCGAGCAGTCCACGCGCCGCATCAGCGAGATCACTGCGCTGAAATCCGGCACCCCGGACATCACCTTCGGCGACGAGATCGAGCAGTCGCTGCAGCAGGTCGGCTACCACCGCGACGAGGCCGGCGCGATTGCCCGCCGCCTGTCCTCGCCCGGCGGCGAGGACGACATCACCTCCAAGACCGAGCTGACCGCCAAGCTCAAGGCGCGCTCGCGCCTGGGCGAGGCCGGCGACCGTGACGAGGACGAGGAGCGCCGCCGCAAGGAACAGCCCGAGCGCACCCCGGCCGAGGAAACCCATTACCGGCAGCTGCGCACCCTGCCCTTCGGCACCTGGTTCGAGTTCGTGGTCAACCAGCAGGGTGACAGCCGCCGCCAGCGCCTGTCCTGGTACAGCCTGATCACCGACAACGCCCTGTTCGTGAACCAGCGCGGCCAGAAGATCGCCGAGCTCTCGCTCGATGCGATGGCCCGGCTGATGGCCAAGGGCCAGTTGCGCATGGTCACCGAGGACCGCGGCCGCCTGATCGACCGCGCCTGGCAGGCCACCCTGCGTACCCTGCGTTCGCTGGCCGGCAAGGCCCCTGCCGCTGCGGAGGAAAACGCATGATCACCGAAACCCGCCGCGCTCCCCGCATGCCGGTGCCGGAACTGGTGCCGGTCCGCGACATGATGACCGACGGCGTGATCGGCCGGCTCAGCAACATCTCCGAAAGCGGCATGCTGCTGATCGCCTCCGGCCCGCTGCAGGACGACGCGCTCTACCAGCTGCAGTTCACCATTCCCGACGGGCGCGGCGGCCAGCACCAGATCGATGCCGGCGTGCACCTGCTCTGGCGCGAGCCGGCGCACGCCCCGGAACAATCCTGGGCCGGATTCCGCTTCCTGACCATGGACAAGGCCCAGCGCGAACAGCTGGTGCACTGGATCGAAAGCAACCTGCCGAAGGCCTGAGTGACGAAAACGGCACAGCAGCCGTGGGCCGATTGCGGCAGAATCGTGGCCCCGCATCACGTCATCCAAGCGAGCCACCGCGATGAACCAGCACGATCCCGCCGCCCTGTATTCCGACCATCTGGGCGTGCTCATGCGCCGCGCCGATGAGGCACTGGCGCGCGGCGGCTTCGATCACCTGGTCGTCCCCAGCGGCACCCTGCACTACCAAGCCTTCGACGACCGCGACTACCCGTACGCGGTGAACCCGTTGTTCAAGACCTGGCTGCCGCAGACCCGGCTGCCCTGCAGTTGGCTGGTGCACACCCCCGGCAGGCGGCCGACGCTGGTGTTCTACCAGCCCTTCGACTATTGGCACGTGGTCCCGGACGCCCCCAGCGGCTGGTGGGTCGAGCACTTCGACATCCACATCATCCGCAAGCCGGAGGATGCGCTGCCGCTGCTGCCCAGGGACCCGGCCCGCTGCGCGATCATCGGCGAAGCGCAGAGTGCGCTGGGCGGCTTCGTGCCGAACAACCCGGAAGCGGTGATCCATTACCTGGACTGGTACCGCGCCTACAAGACCCCCTACGAAGTCGCGCTGATGCGCCAGGCCCAGGTGCTTGCCGTGCGTGGCCACAAGGCCGCCGAGGCCGCGTTCCGCGCCGGCGCCAGCGAATTCGGCATCCACATGGCCTACTGCAGTGCGGTCGGCCAGGACAGCAACGAACTGCCCTACGGCAACATCGTCGCGCTCAATGAGCATGCCGCGGTGCTGCACTACACCGAGCTGGGCCGCGTCGCCCCGCAGCCGCTGCGCAGCTTCCTGATCGATGCCGGTGCCTCCGCCCATGGCTACGCCAGTGACATCACACGCACCTACGCCGCCGCCGGCCATGACGAGTTCCAGGCGCTGATCGATGCCGTCGACGCCGCGCAGCGGAAGATGTGCGCGGCCGTTCGCAACGGCTTCGACTACAAGCAACTGCATGTGGATGCACACCTGTCGCTGATGGGCATCCTGAAGGACTTCGGCGTCATCAACGTCTCCCCGGAAGCCGCACTGGCCACCGGCGTCAGCGCCGCCTTCTTCCCGCATGGCATCGGCCACCTGATCGGCGCCCAGGTACATGACGTGGCCGGTTTCGCCGCCGGCGACCACGGCGGCCGCGTCGAGCGTCCGGCCGGCCACCCTTACCTGCGCATGACCCGTGTGCTGGCGCCGGGCATGGTGGTGACCATCGAGCCGGGGCTGTACTTCATCGACATGCTGCTGGACGAGGTGAAGCAGGCCGGCAACGCGGCCAGCGTGAACTGGGAGCGCGTGGACTTCTTCCGCCCCTACGGTGGCATCCGCATCGAGGACGAGGTGCTGTGCACCGAGGGCGAGGCCGACAACCTGACCCGCCCGGTGTTCGCCGCCGCCTGATCGGTCACGGCAGCGATGCCGTCCACCGCAGGGACAGGAAGCGCCGCGATCGCGGCGCTTCCTTTTTCACCTGAACGAGGCGCCGACGTCTGCCCTCATCTTCGACGACGGGGCGCGCCAGGCAGGCCCGCCGCCCACCCTCACTCGCGTCCCACGCCCAGCAGCCACAGGTAACTCGCCGCCGACCAGCTGAAGTTGCGCGCCTGGTAGCCCTTGCCGGTGGTCGGGTCGTAGTTCTCGTACATCGGCGCCTGCGCATCCAGCCCCTCGGCATTCAACAGCAGGCGTGCGGTCAGCTGGTCGGCCTCGCGCACGTGGCCATGGCGGCGCAGGGCTTCGACCCCGAATCGCGCCTGGTCCAGCCACAGCGGCCCGCGCCAGTAGCCCTTGATCGGCGAGAAGCGCGGATCATCGGCCGCCAGCGTGGGCAGCGGCATCGGCGTGGCGAAACGCTTCGGATCCAGCATCGTGGCGATCACCCCACGCGCCTGTGCATCACTGGCCAGCCCCGCCCACAACGGCGTCCAGCCCTCCGAGCCGAACACCCGGATATGCGCACCACTGCCCAGCCGCGCATCGAAGAACCAGCCCGCCTCGGCATCGTGGAAGCGCGCACCGATGCGCTGCTTCATCGCCTCGGCATCACGCAGCCAGGCATCGCGTTCGTCCGGCTTGCCCAGCACGCCGGCCAATGCCGCCAGGTCCAGCTTCTCGCGATAGAGATAGGCGTTGAGGTCGACCGACTCCTGGTCCAGCGACCAGGCGTTCTCGCCATTGCGCAGCATCTTCGCGTCATCGAAGCGCACCGCGTTGTCCATGCCGCTTTCCCACGCGGCGGCCAGGCGGGTGCCATCGGTGGCACCGAATTCGGCCAGGCCGTTGTGGTCGTGGTCGCGCTCGGCGAACCACCAATGGTGATAGCGCACCAGCTTGTCGTACATCTCGGCGACGAAACCGGCATCGCCGGTGGCACGGTGGATTTCCAGCGTCGCCCAGGCAGCCAGCGGCGGCTTGGTGTTGCGCCAGTTGTTCTCCTTCGCATCGAGGTAGACGCTGTCGGCGACCATGCCGTTGGCGGCCTGGTAGTCGAACATCGCGCGCATCTGGTCGCGCGCCAGGTCCGGTGCGAAATGGGCCAGCGCGACCGCGTGCTTCCACGAATCCCATGCCCAGAAGCCGTTGAAGTAATCGGCCGAGTAGGAGGGAATCACCCCGTCGTGGCGCAGGTCGCCGCGCGCCGCGCGCCAGTTGCCGATCAGGGTCTGCACGGCCTTCAGCGCGATGCGCTGCGCGGTCGCATCCGGCACGCCCGGCACGTGGCTGGGTTTGATCGCCTGCAGGTAGCCGTTCCAGCGCGCGCGATTGCGTGACCAGGCGGCATCGGCGTCGACCTCGACGGCCGGTCCCGGCCCTGCCGACAACTGCTGTTCCAGCACCAGCACCAGTGGCTTCGCCGCCTCCAGCTGCACCGGCTGGCTCGACGCGAAGACGACCTGGTTGCGCGCCTGCCGTGGCAGCAGCTGCACAACGTCCTGGTGCAGGCGGGTCAGCACGGTCTCGGCGCTGCCGACGAACGTCTGCGTCACCGCACCGGAATGCAGCACGAGCCGATCCCCCGGCGCCAGCATCGCTTCGTTCTCCACCGCCACGTCCAACGCGCGCGAGGTCGACGATTCCAGCTCGATGCGCACCAGCGCGCGCTGCGCATCGGCGAAGAACAGGGTCTGCCGCAGTTGCAGGCCCTGGCCCTGGAAATGGCGCTGCAGGTAGCCCGGCCCGGCTTGGCTGCCGACTTCGCGCAGCGTGATCACCGCGCCGCCTCCGGGCGGGGCCAGCGTCACCTGGGCGAGCCGCCGTCCCGCCCAGCGCCCGGCACCGATGCTGTGCACGAAGGGCCCGGAGAAACCACTGCCGGCGTCGCTGGCAAGCGGCAGGCTGTAGCCATGCCAGGCGCCGGCATCGAAGAAGATGTTGAAGCTGCGGTCGGCCGCACTGGCCGGCGTGCCATGCATGTCCAGCACATCGACGGCGGCATCGGCCACCGGTGGTGCCGCAACGGCTGGCCCGGAAAGTGCAAGGATCAATGCCGCGGCCAGCAGCCGGCGCAGGTGTGTGGTGGCACTCATCGGTTGTCCCCCGTGGATCGAACCGGGGAGTCTAAGCGTTCGGCCACGCAGGCGGCAGCGACGGCTTCCGCAACTTCGCAGGGCCATGCTCCCCATGGCCCTGGCGCGGCCTCAACGTCGCGCCATGAACGCTTCGATCTCCTCGGCGCTGCGCTCCAGCGCACCGGTCAGCACGTGGTGCCCCGCTGCGGTGATCAGCACATCGTCCTCGATGCGGATGCCGATGCCGCGCCAGCGCGGCTCCACGTCGCGATCGTCCGGCGAGATGTACAGGCCCGGCTCGATCGTGAACACCATGCCCGGTTCCAGCAGGCGCGACTCGCCGGCCACCCGGTAGTCGCCCACGTCGTGCACGTCCAGCCCCAGCCAGTGCCCAGTCTTGTGCCGGTAGAAGCGCTGGTAATGGCGCTCGATGATGTTCTCTTCCAGGTCGCCCTTGAGCAGCCCCAGCCGCAGCAGCCCCTCGGTCAGCACCTCCACCGCGGCCAGGTGGCCTTCCTCGTAGGCGATGCCCGGCCGCGCCTGCTCCAGCGCCGCCGCCTGCGCGGACAGCACCAGCTCGTGCAGCAGGCGCTGCTCCGTGCTGAAGCGGCCGTTGACCGGGAACGTGCGGGTGATGTCGCTGGCGTAACCCCGGAACTCGGCGCCGGCGTCGATCAGCACCAGGTCGCCCTCGCGGCTGCCGCCGTTGTTGTCGCGGTAGTGCAGCACGCAGCCGTTGGCACCGGCACCGACGATGCTGTTGTACGCCGGCCACGCATCACTGGCGCGGAACTCGCGTTCCAGCTCGGCCTGCAGTTCGTACTCGTGGATGCCCGGGCGGGCGACGCGCATCGCGGCACGGTGGGCCCGCACGCTGATGTCCGCCGCGGTCTGCATCAACGCGATCTCGTCGTCGGACTTGTACAGGCGTTGCTCGTGCAGCAGGTGGCCCAGTTCCAGGAATTCGTGCGGCGGCTGCGCGCCGTGCCGCACCTGCGAGCGCACCCGGTTCACCCAGCCGATCAGCTTCAGGTCGAAGTCCGCGTCGCGGCCAAAGTGGTAGTACACCCGCGAGCGGCCTTCCAGCAGGCCCGGCAGGATTTCGTCCAGGTCCTCGATGGGATAGGCGTCGTCCATCCCGTAGCGCGATACCGCGCCGTCCTGGCCGGCACGCGGGCCGTCCCACGCTTCGCGGTCCGGGTCGCGCTCGCGGCAGAACAGGATGCTCTCGCCGTGGCGACGCCCCGGGATCAGCACCAGCACCGCCTCCGGCTCCTGGAACCCGCTCAGGTACCAGAAGTCCGAATCCTGCCGGTACGGATAGAACGTATCGTGGCTGCGCACGCGCTCGGGGGCGGCGGGCAGCACCAGGATGGCGTCATCGCCGGCCGCTTCCATCAGCTGGCGACGGCGGCGGGCGTACTCGGCGGGGGTGATCCCGGACAGGCGCTTCATGCCGCTCCTCAGTTCAGGCGCTGGCGGTGCCGCGAGCCCATCACGCAGTCGCCGTGCAGCAGCAGCGCCGCCACGCGCACGAACTCCTCGATCTCGGCCAGCGCGTCCTCGTCCTCGTCGGCGCTGTCGAACTGGTCACTGGAGGACTGCGCCAGGCGTGCCAAGTCCTGCAGGGCCTCTTCACCCTCCTCGCTCAGCGCCGGGCGCTTGCCCGAGGCCAGGCCAAAACCGCCCAGGAACGCGCGGCACCATTCGAACAGGGCATCGGTGCGCACCTGCAGCGGGGCCGAGGCGTCGGCCAGGACCAGCTCGAAGGCGAAGTCGCGGTCTTCCAGCTGCGCCACGGTGGCCTGTCGCAACCGGTCCAGCACGCTGCCCGGCTCCAGTGCCGGCAGGTTGTCGTCGGCCAGCACCTTGGCCGGCCAGTCCGGCAGGTCATCACCGCCGGCGGCAAGCCAGCCGGCCAGCGCGCCGTGGAGTTCGGCCGGGGAAGCACCCAGGCCCAGCGACTGGCTGGCCTGGAGGATGTCGTTGACGACAGGAAGATCGGTCATGTCACGGGTCTGTAAAGCGGGAAAAGGATCGCCACCACGCCGTGCGCGGCAGCGGCTGCACAGTGTAGCAACCACGCGGTGTTGCCCTCCTTGACCGGCCCCTGCCTGCATGCCTATCGTGCCGACCATGGATGCCTTCGATCCCGCCGGCCAACTGGTCGCCCTCGCCGCCCGCCTCGAGCTGCTGCTCGAGCGCAACCAGCGGCTGGCCGACGAGAACCGCAGCCTGCGCCAACAGCAGGAGCAGCTGATCGCCGAGCGCTCGCAGTTGCTGACCAAGAACGAACAGGCCCGCTCGCGGGTGGAAGCCATGATCACCCGCCTCAAGTCGCTGGAGCAGCACACGTGAGCCAGAACGAGCCGGTCAGCGTCCGCCTCCTTGACCGTGAGTACACCGTCGGCGTGGAGCCGGACGAACGCGACAGCCTTGCCGCCGCCGCGCGCATGCTCGACCAGAAGATGCGCGAGATCCGCGGCAGCAACCGCATGGCGGCGGTCGACCGCGTGGCGGTGCTGGCCGCGCTCAACCTGGCCCATGAACTGCAGCAGGTGCGCGACGAGCAGGCTGCCCAGCAGCAGCGTTTCCAGAGCGCGCTGAACGATCTGAACCGGCGCCTGGACATCGCCATCGACAACGCCCGTTGAACAGTCTGAGCGGCTAAGCCAGATGAACTCGCCGGACGGGCAAAAAGACTGCCCCCGCGCACGCAACCCCGCTATACTGGCCCCGCGTTCTCTGCTGTGAACGACGGCGTGTGCAAACATTCGCCTTGTCCCTTAATGACGACCACGGGGGCGCGACGGAGCCGGGTGTGCAAGTCCGCCTTGTAGCGGGAAGCCCGATGGCCCCCCAACGCTCCCACTTGAACCCCGGGTTCAAGGTCGTTTCGCACGCATCGTCACCGCGGAGAATGCAATATTCCAGAACGGCGCCCAATGGGCGCCGTTCTTTTTTGTCCTTCTCCCACCGGGAGGAGGTGCCGGGGGGCGGATGAGGGGGCGGGAAACCCCAGTGAGACCAGCTGCATGAGGCTGCGCCATTGCCCTCTCCCCAACCCCTCTCCCGCCTGCGGGAGAGGGGCTTCAGGTCCTGATTCCGATACCCTGTGTCGATGACTGACGATCCTCGCCAACGGCTGCGCCAACAGCTGCGCCAGCGCCGCCGTGATATTCCCGCCGCCGACCGCATCGCCGCCGCCGAAGCACTGGCCGCGCACCTGCTTGCCCTGCCCTTTGCCCACGCCAGCGGCCATGTCGCAGGCTACTGGGCGATGGATGGGGAAATCGCGCTGCACCGCTGGCAGATGCAGTTGCCGCCGCAGCAGACCTACTGCCTGCCGGTACTGCACGGCAAACGGCTGCGCTTTGCGCCGTGGCGGCCCGGGCAGCCACTGGTCAGCAACCGCTATGGCATTCCCGAGCCCGCCGTGGACCCTTCCACGGCGCTGCACCCGGAAGAAATGGCGCTGGTCGTTGCGCCGCTGGTGGGCTTTGATCCGCACGGCCGGCGGCTGGGGATGGGGGGCGGCTGGTATGATCGCAGCTTCGCATTCCGGCAGCGCCAGGCCGCGCCGCCGTGGTTGGTCGGGGTTGGTTTTTCCGCCCAGCAGGTGCCGTCGCTGCCGGTCGAGGACTGGGACGTGGCGGTCGATGCGATCTGTACCGAGCAGGCCACTCTCTACCCGGAACCGTTGAACGCATGACCGCCCGCAAACGCTACTGGCTGATGAAGTCCGAACCGGACGTCTTTTCCATCGATGACCTGCAGCGCGTGGGCACCGAACCGTGGAATGGCGTGCGCAACTACCAAGCGCGCAATTTCATGCGCGATGGGATGAAGGTCGGCGACGGCATCCTGTTCTACCACTCCAATACCAAGGTGCCGGGCATCGTCGGCCTGGCCACGGTGGCCAGCGAGGCCTACCCGGACGACACCCAGTTCGACCCCAAATCCGATTACCACGACCCCAAGAGCACGCGCGAGGAACCGCGCTGGATGCTGGTGGACGTGGCCTTCGAGCGCAAGCTGGCGCAGGTGATCGCGCTGGACGAGATCAAGCTGCATGCCGACGAACTGGGCGAAGGCTTTCCGCTGACCGCCAAGGGCAACCGGCTGTCGGTGTTCCCGGTCACCGCCGCGCAGTGGAAGCGCCTGCTGTCGCTGGAAAAGAAATCAAGCTGACCCCGTAGGAGCGGCCTCGGCCGCGAAGCATGCGCTGTTCCCGCTGCGGGTATGCATGCAAGCGTTGGCGACACCGGCTTCGCGGGCAAGCCCGCTCCTACCCGCTCCACGCATTCCTCCAACTCCATCGAGTCCCACCATGTCCGAAGCCAAGCGCCTGGCCGCCGAAAAAGCCATCGAGTACGTCCAGAAGGGAATGATCGTCGGTGTCGGTACCGGCTCCACCGTCGCCTACTTCATCGAGGCACTGGCCCGCATCAAGGACCAGATCGAAGGCGCGGTATCCAGTTCGGACCAGAGCACCGCCCTGCTCAAGGGCCACGGCATCGAGGTGCTGGACCTGAACCACACCGGCGGCCTGTCGCTGTACGTGGACGGCGCCGACGAGTGCGACGGCAACAAGAACCTGATCAAGGGCGGTGGTGCCGCGCTGACCCGCGAGAAGATCATCGCCGAGGCCAGCAAGCAGTTCGTCTGCATCGTCGACCCGAGCAAGCAGGTCAAGGTGCTGGGCAAGTTCCCGCTGCCGGTGGAAGTGATCCCGATGGCACGCAGCCTGGTCGCCCGCGAGATCATGGCCCTGACCGGCGGCCAGCCGGTGTGGCGCGACGGCGTGGTCACCGACAACGGCAACCTGATCCTGGACATCCACAACCTGTCCATCACCGATCCGGTCAAGCTGGAACAGCAGCTCAACCAGATCCCGGGCGTGGTCACCGTGGGCCTGTTCGCGCGCCGGCCGGCCGACGTGGTGATCGTCGGCGGCGAACCGCCGCAGGTGCTTTGACCTTATGCGGGGCCCGGGGACAGGCCACGGCCGTCCCTCGCCCCGCACTGCCACCCACTCCTTCCCGACAGAGCCTTCCATGTCCCTACTGCGCTCCCTGTTGCTGCTCTCCCTGCTGACCCTCGCCGGCTGCGCCAGCGCCGATGGCAAGCATTGGGTGGAACTGGCCGGTACCCGTTACCAGGTGGAACTGGCCCAGAACGATGAAACCCGCGCCCGCGGCCTGATGTTCCGCGACCAGATGGATACCGGCAGCGGCATGCTGTTCATCCATGACTTCGAGGAACCACAGGCGTACTGGATGAAGAACACCCGCATCCCGCTGGACATCCTGTACTTCGACAGCCAGCGCCGCCTGGTCAGCCAGCAGCGCGACGTGCCGCCGTGCTCGGCCGGCGACATGTGCCCGCCCTACCCCAGCTTCAAGCCGGCCCGCTACGTGCTGGAGCTGAATGCAGGCCAGGCTGCCCGGTTGAAGCTGGAGGATGGCGCCGAGCTGACCTTCGGCCCGGGCATCCCCAAGGCGGATTGAACCGTCCCGGCGCCCGGCCTTGAACCGGCCGGGCTTTGCCCGCAGTCTTGGGGCATGTCTGATACACGCATCACCCTTCCGCACTGGGACGAGCTGGCCACCTTGGCCGATGACGCCCTGCCACTGCTGCCGACCGCGCTGCTGATTGCCCGTGACGAGTATCCCGAGCTGGATCCGGCCGCCTACGAGCGCCTGCTGCAGGCCCATGCCGACCACCTGCGCGTGGAGGTGGACGCCACCCGCGAGTGGCCGCTGAAGATCGCCGCCATCAACCACCACCTGTTCAACGAGGTGGGCTACAGCGGCAACAACGACGAGTACTACGACCCGCGCAACAGCTACCTCAACGAGGTGTTCGAGCGGCGCCTGGGCAACCCGATCTCCTTGGCGATGGTGCAGATCGAGGTCGCGCGCCGGCTGGGCCTGCCGCTGGAAGGCATTTCCTTCCCCGGCCATTTCCTGGTGCGGCTGCCGGTGGATGACGGCGTGCTGATCATGGACCCGTTCAACGGCGGTCGCCCGCTCGGCGTGGATGAACTGCGCGAGCGGGCGCGCACCAACCTGGGCGGGCAGGCACCGGACGACAGCGTGCTGGCGCAGATCCTGGACCCGGCCCCGCACCGCGCGATCCTGATGCGCATGCTGCGCAACCTGTATGGCGTGTACGCCGAGCGCGGGGAATGGGACCGCGCCGCGCGCAGTGCCGACCGCGTCCTCAAGCTGGCCCCCGAACAGGCCGATGCGGTACGCGACCGTGGCCTGGCCTACCTGCAGCTGGAACACCTGGCCGGCGCCCGCGCCGACCTGGCGCGCTACCTGAAGATGGAACCGGAGGCCAGTGACGCGGCCAGCATCCGCGACCGCCTGGTCGAGCTGGGCGGCGAGCGCCCCAAACTGCACTGATCCCGCAGGAGCGGCCTCGGCCGCGAAGCCGGTACCGCCCCGGAGCTGCAAGCAACGCCAACCCTCCCGAGGAGGTTACCTGCGACCCGCAGGCCCGCGCCTGCCGTCACCGGAGCCACCGCCGGCTCCGCGGCCAAGGTCGCCCCTGCCGGGGCTCAGTCCAGCTCGACCATCTCGAAGTCGTCCTTGGTCACGCCGCAGTCCGGGCAGGTCCAGGTGTCGGGCACGTCCTCCCAGCGCGTGCCCGGGGCGATGCCCTCTTCCGGCAGCCCATCGGCCTCGCGGTAGATGAAACCGCAGACGACGCACATCCAGTTGCGGAAGGTGGAGGCCGTGGCATCAGACATCGGGGATAATCGCTGCAATGAGAAACGGCGTTGATTGTCACACTCCCGCCGCCGTACCGGTAGCCATCATGTCCCCTGCTTCTCCCGCCGCCCGCGGCGTGTACCTGATCACCCCCGACGAAACCGACAGCGCGCGCCTGCTCGCGCGCGTGCGGCCACTGCTGGCCGGCACCACCTGGCTGCAGTACCGCAACAAGGCGGTGGATGCCCCGACCCGGCTGGCCCAGGCCACGGCATTGCAGGCGCTGTGCAGCGCGGCCGGGGTGCCGCTGATCATCAACGACGATGCGGCGCTGGCGCAGCAGGTCGGTGCCGCCGGCGTGCACCTGGGCGAGGACGATGGCGACATCGCCGCGGCCCGCGCCCTGCTCGGGCCGCAGGCCATCATCGGCGCCTCCTGCTACGACGAACTGGCACTGGCCGAACGTGCCGTGCAGGCCGGGGCCAGCTACGTCGCCTTCGGCGCGTTCTTCCCCAGCCGCAGCAAGACCACCTCCCGCCGCGCCAGCACCGACCTGCTGCGACAAAGCGCCGCACTGGGCGTGCCGCGGGTGGTGATCGGTGGGCTGACCCCGGACAATGCGGGGCCCGTTGTCGAAGCCGGCGCGGACCTGCTCGCGATCATCAGCGGCGTGTTCGCCGAGGATGATCCGGTGGCTGCGTTGCAGGCGTACCGGCGTTGTTTCCACACTGATTGAATTCACCTGACAGCTGAAAGGCACGGCTTTTCCCTTCTCCCGTCGGCGGGAGAAGTTGCCCCGAAGGGGCGGATGAGGGGAGCTTTTTGCGCCTGGAAGCCCCCTCACCCCCCCCTCTCCCGCAAGCGGGAGAGGGGCTTTGAATCCGCGCGCTTCAACGCTGTTGGAACCTTACAGAGGAGTTACCCATGAACCACGCCCAATCCCACGCCCTGTTCGCGCGCGCCCAGACGCTGCTGCCAGGTGGTGTCAATTCACCGGTGCGCGCGTTCAAGTCGGTCGGCGGTGAACCGTTCTTCGTGGAACGCGCCGACGGCGCCTACCTGCATGACGTCGATGGCAACCGCTACATCGATTACGTCGGCTCATGGGGCCCGATGATCGTCGGCCACAACCATCCGGCCGTGCGCGACGCCGTGCAGCAGGCCATCGGCAATGGCTTGTCGTTCGGTGCGCCGTGCCCCGCCGAAGTGACCATGGCCGAGACCATCACCGCGCTGGTGCCGTCGTGCGAGATGGTTCGCATGGTCAACTCCGGTACCGAAGCCACCTTGTCGGCCATTCGACTGGCACGTGGCGCCACCGGCCGCAACAAGATCGTGAAGTTCGAGGGCTGCTACCACGGCCATGGCGATTCGTTCCTGGTCAAGGCCGGCAGCGGCATGCTGACCCTGGGCGTGCCGACCTCACCGGGCGTGCCGGCCGGGCTGAGCGAACTCACCCTCACCCTGCCCTACAACGATTTCGAGGCGGCCACCACGCTGTTCGAACAGCAGGGCACGGACATCGCCGGCCTGATCATCGAACCGGTGGTCGGCAACGCCAACTGCATCCCACCGCGCGATGGCTACCTGCAGCACCTGCGCGCACTGTGTACGCAGTACGGCGCGCTGCTGATCTTCGACGAAGTGATGACCGGCTTCCGCGTCGCCCTGGGCGGTGCGCAGGCGCATTACGGCATCACCCCGGACCTGACCACCTTCGGCAAGATCATCGGCGGCGGCATGCCGGTGGGCGCGTATGGCGGCCGTCGCGAATTGTTGTCGCAGATCGCCCCGGCCGGCCCGATCTACCAGGCCGGCACGCTCAGCGGCAATCCGGTGGCGATGGCGGCTGGTTTGGCGATGTTGCAGCTGATCCAGGAACCCGGCTTCCATGACCGCCTCACTGCGGCCACCGCCAAGCTGTGCGATGGGCTGGAAGCGGCTGCGCGCGATGCCGGTGTTTCGGTCACCACCAATCGCGTCGGCGCGATGTTCGGCCTGTTCTTCACCGATGAGAAGGTGGAAACGTATGCGCAGGCCACTGCCTGCGACATCCCGGCGTTCAACCGCTTCTTCCACGCGATGCTGGAGCGTGGTGTGTTCCTGGCACCGTCGGCGTACGAAGCCGGCTTCCTGTCCAGCGCGCACGATGATGCGGTGATCGAGGCCACGCTGGTTGCAGCGCGCGAGGCGTTCAAGGTGGTGGCAGCGGGCTGAGCCTGCGGCACGATCTGCAGATAGAAAGGCGAAAGCCCTCCCTCATCCGCCCTGCGGGCACCTTCTCCCGCGTGCGGGAGAAGGGCTTGGTCTATCGCGAACTGAAATCGTGCAGCATCCCTGGCGCTCACGCTGCCCCCATCCCTTCTCCCGTCTACGGGAGAAGGTGCCCGCAGGGCGGATGAGGGCCGCTCCACGTGTGCTGCTACCACAGCCCGCTCAGCCGAAAACGAGCTTGCCCTTCATCAGTCCCCAATGCCCCGGGAACGAGCAGAAGAAGGTGTAGTCCCCCCCGCGCGCCAATTTGCTGGTCGGGAAGCGCACCCGGGTGGTCTGGCCACCACCGATCACCGGCGTGAACGCGATCACCCGCGCATCGTTCTTCGGCAGATAACTGTCGGCCAACGTCGCGCGCATGCCGGCCGTGGCCACCGGCTGGAAGTCCGGCGTACGGGTCAGCACCCAGTTGTGGCCCATCGCCGTGGCGCCCAGCTTGCCGGTGTGGCGCAGCGTCAGGTCGACCTGGGTGCAATCGGCGGCAACACGGATTTCCGGCAACGAGAACTGCATGCGGTCATTGCCCTCGATGGTCACCGCACAGGTGCGGGCCATGGCGGGTGCGGCGGGCAACAGGACCGCAAGGGCCAACAGCAGGGAATAACGCTTCAAGCACAACTCCGTGAATACGTGGGTTGCGGTGATTCTAGGCAAGCTGCGCGGATGGCACCTGCGACGGGATGTCGCAGGGATGCAGGAACCGGCGCGCGCGTCGATACTTCCCCTCCATCCCACCTGCCCCCGCCTTGATGCCTGCTCCCCATGCACTGCTGCTCGACTTCGATGGCCTGCTGGCCGACTACGACCACCGTCGGTTCCTGCAGGTGCTGGCAACCGCCGCGGGCGTCGAATCACCGCAACTGGATGCCGTGCTGCGCGGACAATCGTTGGAACTTGCCCATGCCCGCGGTGCATTGGCCGGCGGGGCATTGCTGGAGGCGCTGAACGATGCACTGGGCAGCACGCTGCAGGCCAAGGACTGGCTGGCCGCACGCCGAGCGGCGAGCACGCCGCGGCGTGACTGCATTGCCCTGCTCGGTCGCATTCCAGCCCACGTGCGCGTTGCGGTCCTGACCAACAATGGCGCGCTGACGTTGCCGCTCATCGCGCAACTGCTGCCGGACATCCGGGTGCTGGGCAGCGCCCAACTAGGTATGCGCAAGCCTGATCCCGCCGCCTATCAAGCCGCCTGCGACATGCTCGGCTGCCCGCCGTCGCGCACGTTGTTCGTGGATCACTTGTTCCGCAACGTGCAGGGCGCGCGTGCGGCAGGCCTGCTGGCCGATACCGCCTATCACGCGCAGTCGTTGCGGCGGCTGTTGCAGCGCCACCGCCTGCTCTGAACGGCATCGCTGGCTGATCGCGCCGGCCACCGCCGGCGCGATCCTACGCATCACGGCAAGGGCGTCCCGCTCCCGCTACCGGACGCCGTACACGTCGCCGCGTCGCCATGGCAGCGACGACGTGCGCCATCGCCGACGCCGAGCTCATCGCCTTCGCCGAACATCGGCACGCTGGCACCCTGCTGGCCGAACCGCACCTGCAGGCCAATGCTATTGCTGCGCATCGCATTGCGGCCCTGCTCGTGCCCGAGCAGCAGCGAGAACATCCAGCCGCTGTCCAGCTGCAGGTCCATCCCCGCCCCCAGCGCCAGCATGTCGTCGTTGTAGCTGCGCATCGCCAGCACGTAATCGGAGCCCTGCGGCCGCTGCACGTAGTTCATCGCGACATCACCGCGGTTCTCCAATGCGCTGCGGTACTCGATGCTCCAGTACGGACGCCAGTTCAGCCGCTCGCGCTTGAAGCTCAGGCTGCCTTCCAGGCCCACCGCCAAGGCACTGTTGTCCACGCGCTGGCGGCCATAGTGCAGGTCGTAGATGCCCAGCCCATGCTCGCGGTAGCCATCCAGGGTCGCGCGGTGGCCGTCGTAGCGGCCATACCCGGTCACGCTCATGCCGTTGGCATGGCGATGCTCATAGCCGACCGTCAGTGACCCGAACCACTGGTCTCCCTTGCGCGAGGCCTGTGCGCTGGCATTGGCCGGCTCGCTCCAGCGGGTCAGGTCGAAGTCCAGCCGGCCGTTGGCCAGCAGGCCGTCCACGAACAGGTGCTCGCCCAGCCGCCACAGCCCATAGGCCGCCAGCGAACGCTGGTCGGCATCGGCCTTGGAAGGGCTGCCATCGAAGTCGGTGCCCTGCCGGCCCCAACTGCCGGCCATGCCGAACAACAGGTTCTCGCCCACCGCGCGGTCGGCGCCGAGAGTGATGCCGCCGGTGTCGAAATCGAAGCCACCGCCCGCGCGCCCGTTGCGGCCAACCTTGCCGAAGGTGGCGGTACCGGCCAGCCACAGCCCCCAGCCCTGCGGCAAGGCCGGCAGCGCCGCCTCCGCCGCCTGGCCGACCGGCAGGGTCAGGCCCGAGGACTGCTGGCTGCCCGCATAGGCCAGCGCGAAGTTGAAGTTGCTGGCGTTGGTACCGCTGCGTACCTGGCGCAGGCGCGCGCGGATGTTGTCTCCCTGCACCTGGGCAAAGCGCACGCTGGCATCGACCTGCGCCTGCAAGCCACCACTGACCTGCCCGTCATGGGTCGGATCGGGGCGAGCATTGACGGTCAGCTGCAGCTGCACCGTGGCCGCGGCGAAGTTGCTGGTCGCCGCCTGGGTCGCCACCAGCACGGTGGTGCCCTCACCGACCAGGGTGACGGTACGCCCGCTGATCGTGGCCACCGCCGGGTTGCTGCTGGCATAGCTGAAGGCACCGGGACTGCTGCTATGCGGTGCCGGCAGTTCGAAGGCATCCTCGCCCTGGGTCCGGGTCAGGTCGCCCAGCCAGGACAGCTGCGGCGTCCCCACCGCGATGTTCACGTCCAGCCGGACCTGCGTGGCCGCCTGGTACATCGCGTTGCCGGCCTGGTCGGCGGTCAGCCCGCAGGTGCCGGCAGCGAGCATCGTCACCGTCGTCCCGCTGACCGTGCACACCGCCGGCGTGCTGGAGGCGAAGCTGACCGGGTTGCCCGAACCGCCCCCGTTGGCGCCCAGGGTGAAGCTGCCGCCCTGCACGTAGACCGGTTCGGCCGGCGTGGCGACGAAGGCGGAGATCACCTGCGCGCCGGCCTGCACCTGGAAATGATAGGCCTGCACACCGGTGAAGCCGTTCGCGTCGGTGACCTGCACGCTGAAGTCGTAGTTTCCGGCCGCGCTGGGCTCACCTTCGATGCGGCCGGACTCGAGCAGCGTCAGGCCCGGCGGCAACGCGCCGCTGGACAGACTGAAGCGGTACGGGCGGGTCCCCCCGCTGGCACCGAGCTGCTGCTGGTAGCCCACGTCGGCGGTGGCCGGCGGCAGTGCCGGGTCCAGCTGCAGGCTGGGCGCTGCCACCACCAGCGTGTAGTGGCGGGTCACGGAGAACGGACCGGCGCCGGTGCTGCTGTCGGTGACGGTGATGTCAAAGCCAAAGCTGCCCGCGCCGGTGGGCACGCCGGACAACTCACCATCGGCCGACAGGACCAGACCGGTAGGCAATGTGCTGGCCGCATAGGTGTACGGCGCCGTACCGCCACTGGCGGTCACGCGCTGCGTGTAGGCGTTGGACGCGGTGGCCGCTGCCAGGCTGGTCGGGCCCAGTTCCAGGGGCGGCACGCTCACGGTCAGGCTGACCCGCGCCGGCGCGGAGGTCCCGCCGGGGCCGGTGGCGACATAGGTGAAGGTGTCCGGGCCCGAATAACCGGGTGCCGGCACGTAGCTGACTACATCGCCGGCGATGCTGGCGGTGCCGTGCTGCGGTGCGGTGGAGATGGCGATCGCGGCGTGCACGCCGGTGATCGAGGACGCCAGATCGATCGGTGTACCCGGGCTCTGATACGGCACCATCACCGCCCTGTCCGCAGCAACCGGCGCGGCGGGGGTGGCGACGGTCAGGCTTACCGTGGCGATGTTGGACGTGCCACCGGTCCCGGTGGCCGTAAAGGTGAAGCTGTCCGTGCCGAAGTAGCCGGCCGTGGGCGTGTAGGTCACCACATCGCCAGCGACGCTGGTGGTGCCATGTGCCGCCGCGCTGCCGATCGCGATGCTGTGGTGCGTGCCGGTGATCGCGCCGGAGAGGTCGATCGCCGTGCCGGTGCTGTTGTACGGCACCGTGACGCCGGTCGTGTCCGCGGCCACCGGCTTGTCGATGAAGGTGTAGGTGGCGTTGCTGGTACTGGCCTGGCCGTTCACCGCGACGGTCACCGCAACCGGGCCGCTGCCGGCCGCCGGTGTGGTGACCGTCAGCGAGGTGGCCGACGCTGCCGTGACGGTGCCGTTGCCGGCGCCGCCGAAACTGACCAGGTTGTTGCCCGGCGTCGTGCTGAAACCGGTGCCACTGATCGTGACCACCTGGCTGGCCGGACCGGCATTGGGCGAGATGGTGCTGACCGTCGGCACGACGGCGAAGCTGTTGCCGATCGTCGACTGCGTGGTCGGATAGCCGCTGGGCGTGAACGCGCCCAGCACGAACCCCATGGCGGAACCCGCCGTGGTCCCGTTGTAGCCGAAGGTGACGGTGCAGCTGCCCGCCGGCACCACCACATTGGTGAGCTGCACGGTGTTCATGCTCGGCACCGATGCGGAGCCGACCAGGCAGCTCCCCCCCGGTACCGCGGGAATCCGCGAGACGAGCACCGGCGAAGTAAGCAGCACGCTGAAGGCGGGGCTGCTCGATGCATTCGGATTGGTGAAGGTGATCGTGACCTGTCCGGCCGCGCCGACACCGATCTGACCGGGTGAGAAATCGACCGCTGCGGCGATGCCGCCGGCCGCACCGATGTTGATGCTGTGCTGGGCCTGCGCGGCCGCGTTCCAGTTGCTGTCGCCCGCCTGGTTGGCGTTGATCATGCAGGTGCCGACAGCAGTGAAGGTCAGCGTGCCGCCCGCAAGCACGCAGCCACTGCTGCCTGCAGCCAGCGACACCGTCGGCGTCAATCCCGAACTTGCCACCGCGGTCACGCTGTAGGGCGCCCCGCCCACCTGCACCAGGCTGGGCAGCGATGGCATGAAGCCGACCGTCTGGTTGCCCTTGGCGATCGTCACGCTGACGATCGCGCCGACCGCGATGGCGGATGGAGCCTGGCTGTCGGTGACCCGGAGCTGATAGGCGAAGCTGCCGGCGACGGTCGGCGTGCCCGACACCAGTCCGGTCGACATGTTGAGCGAGGTGCCCGGCACCAACGCGCCGGCGTTCAGCGCATAGGTATAGGGCGCGGCACCGCCGGTTGCCACATTGCTCTGGCTGTAGTTGTCCCCCACGCGCGGAGCGGACGCCGCGCCGGCGTTGAGCACCAGGTTCGCCGGCGTCACCGTGAAACTCCGCACGACGTCAGCCGCAGGGGCCCAGCCGGCATCGCCGTCCTGGCTGGCGATGATCGAGCAGGTACCCGGCTGCAGCAGGGTCACCGAGGTACCGACGACCGAGCAGACCCCCATCGTGATCGAGGTGAAACCGACCGTGAGACCCGAGGATGCGGTGGCCGACAGCGCCAGCGGCGAGGCGCTGAGCGAGACATTGGGCAGCGCATTGAACGTGATCGTCTGGCTGCCCTGGGCCACGCTGACACTGTAGGACTGCACCCGGCTGTAGGGGCCGCCACTGCCGGCGCTGGAAGCGTCGGTGACGGTGATGTCGAAGTTGTAGGTTCCGGCGACGGTCGGCGTACCCGACAGCGTGCCGTCCGCCAGGGTCAGGCCCGGCGGAACCGCGCCGGACGTTCGCGCATACACGTAGGGCGTGGTGCCGCCGTTGGCGGTGAAGGTCTGCGAATAGGCGACACCGGCAGCGCCACCCGGCAACGCGCCGGACGCCGGCGACAGGCTCAGCACCGGCGCGGCGATCGTCAGCGACAGCGCGCCGGTGGTCTGCGAGAAGGGCCCGATGCCGAGCGTGCTGTCGGTCACCGTGGCGGTGAAGTTGAAGGTACCGCTGGCCGCCGGCGTGCCACTGATCGTGCAGTCGGTGTTGAGCTGGGTGCCCGCGGGCAGCGCGCCCGTGGCCAACAGGTTCGAGCAGTTGTAGGGCGCCCTGCCACCGGACGTGCTGATCTGCACGCCCGACAGCGCGACGCCCCGTGTCCCGTTGCCGATCAACGTCGAGGACAGCACCGGGTTGCTGACCGGCACGGTGACCGTGGCCGGAGCGGAGGTACCACTCGAGTTGGTCGCGGTGAAGGTGAAGCTGTCATTGCCGCGGAAGCCGATCGGCGCGAAGTACATCACCAGCCCCGCCGGATCGACCGCCACCGAGCCCCCCTGCGCGGTGGTGGTGGAGCCGACGGCATAGTTTGTCGGCGCGTGGGTGGCATGGCCGGCCAGGCTGAGCGGCACGCCGCTGGCGTTGTAGGTCACCGCCGCGGACGTGAACGAACTTGCGACCGGTACGTCCAGGTAGCTGTACTGGTTCGCGCCACTGGTCGCACTGGTACCGCCCGGTGTGGTCACCGTGACGTGATAGTTGCCGACCAGGTTGGCCGGCGCGGTGGCGGTGATCTGTGTGTTGCTGTTGATGGTGTAGCTGGCAGCGGCCCCACCAAACCACACCGCACCGGTTCCCGGAGCGGCAGCGAAACCGCTGCCGATGATGGTCACCGTGGTGCCGCCGACGCTTGGCCCGGAGGCGGGCGACACCGTGGTCACCGTGGGCGCGGCGACATACGTGTACATGTTCGCGGTAGCGGGCGCGCTGGCGCCACCCGGCGTGCTCACCCTGATGTTGTAGGTACCGGGCGCATTGGCTGGCGCGATGGCGGTGATCTGCGTGTTGCTGTTGATGATGTAGATGGCAGTGGCACCACCAAACTGCACCGCGCCCGTTGCCGGCGCGGCAGAGAAACCGGTACCGGTGAGGATCACCGTGTCACCGCCAACGGTCGGACCGGCGGTGGAGGACACCGCGGTCACGGTCGGCGCGGGCACATACGTGTACTGGTCCCCGAAGTGGGTCGTACTGGTTCCGTTGGGCGTGGTGACGGTGATGTCGTAGGTGCCCGCTGCGTTCGCCGGGGAGGTGGCGTTGATCGACGTGTCGCTGTTGATGACATAGCCGGCCGTGCTGGCGCCGAATTTCACCGCCCCGGTCAGGTTGGCAGCAGCGAAGCCGCTGCCCACGATGCTCACCGTCATGCCGCCCCCCGTCGGCCCCGCATTGGGCGCCACCGACTGGATCACCGGCAGCGACATCACCGAAATGGTGAACGCCTTCTCGTAAGTGGCGTTCTGCGAATTGGTGCTGCGGACGCGGACGCTCTTCTGCGTCCCTGGGGTGAACGTCGATGGATTGTTGGCCAACAGGCTGTTGCCGGAGATCTGGAAAGCCGGGTTGTCGGTGTCGCCCGCCCCCGTCACCAGCGTGTACGTGAAGGTCTCGCCCACCCCCGCATCACTGGTGGAGAACGTTCCCACCGTCGCATTGAAGCCGCCTCCGATGCCCACGGACTGGTTGCTGAGCTGGATGTCGGTGGGCACGGCATGGGCCAGCTGCGGGACGCACAGCAGCAGCGCCAATACCAGCGCGACGCACCCTCCCGTCAGCCCATGCGCGCGGCCATATGCATGGCGAGCCGATTCCGGCTGCCATGCCGCCAACCAACGCGCAACCGTTCCGCTCCCTGCCAAGAGCCGACTCGCCTGATGCATACAATTTCCCCCTGTTGACAACCACACCCGAAGACGGCCCACCCAGCGGGTGCCCGACCATGAGAACGCTCTTATCCAATCAACCGTAGAAACCGGGGAAATCCAATCACGCTCCTCCCGGGGGAGCGGAAGCTGCCAGCGGCATGCCCCATCGGCTCGAATCCGCCAAGCCAGCCAATACATCGGCCTGACCCGGCCGCACTGTAGTGCATCCGGGTTCTCGCCATTGCCTGCCCAATCGAGCGCCCCCCGCTCGTAAGTGGGCAAGAAAAAGGCAGGGTGCATCGCACCCTGCCCTCACTCAACGTGGCTGCACCCGGTCGCCCGGGCGCCCTCAGCGCCCCGCCATGTAGGCCGCAATCGCCTCACGCACGCGCTTGAGGCCTTCGGCGACCTCCTCGTCGGTGATGTTCAACGCCGGCACGAAGCGCAGCACGCTGGTGCCGGCCTGCAGGATCAGCACCTGCTTCTCGGCGGCCAGGTCCAGCAGCGCGCCGATGTCGGCCACGTACTCGGGCTTGAGCACCGCGCCGATCATCAGGCCCATGCCGCGCACCTGCTCGAACACGCCGAATTCTTCGCCGATGGCTTCCAGCCCGGCCTTCAGCGCGGCCGACTGGCGCACCACGTTGGCCTTGATCTCGTCGGAGGACAGCTTGCGCAGCGCCACACGGGCGACCGCCGCGGCCAGCGGGTTGCCGCCGAAGGTGCTGCCGTGCGCGCCCACGCCCATCACCTCGGCCACCTTCGGGCCGGCCAGCATCGCGCCGACCGGGAAGCCACAGCCCAGCGCCTTGGCCAGGGTGACGATGTCCGGGGTGACGCCCCAGTTCCAATGCGCGAACAGTTCACCGGTGCGGCCCATGCCGACCTGGATCTCGTCCAGCACCAGCAGTGCGTCGTGCTGGTCGCACAGCTCGCGGGCGCGGCGCATGAACTCGGCGCTGGCCGGCATCACGCCGCCTTCGCCCTGCACCGGCTCGAACATCACCGCGGCCACGTCGCCGCCGGCCATCGCCGCTTCCAGCGCGGCCACGTCGTTGAAGTCCACGTAACGGAAGCCGCCGGGCAGCGGCTCATAGCCTTCCTGGTACTTGGGCTGGGCGGTGGCGGTCACCGTGGCCAGGGTGCGGCCATGGAAGCTGCCACGGAAAGTGACGATGAAGCGCTTGTCCGGCGCACGGCCCTGCGCGGTGGCCCACTTGCGCACCAGCTTGATCGCCACTTCGTTGGCCTCGGCGCCGGAATTGCACAGGAACACGCGCTTGGCAAAACGCGAGGCCTCCACCAGCTCCTGCGCCAGGTGCAGCGGCGGCTCGCTGTAGAACATGTTGCTGGTGTGCCAGAGCTTGTCGGCCTGCGCGAACAGGGCCGCCTTCAGGTCGGCGTCGTTGTGGCCCAGGCTGCACACCGCGATGCCGGCCGCCAGGTCGATGAACTCCCGCCCCTGCGTATCCCAGACCCGCGCGCCCTGGCCACGCTCCAGCACCAGCTGGCGCGGACGGTAGACCGGAAGGTAGTAGTTGGACAGGGACAACAGCGGTTCAGCGGCGGCAGTCATGGCGTTCCGGAGGGGTGGGTGTGAAAGCCGCATTGTCCCCCATTCCACGGGCTGCGGCACAATGTACGGATGCGCCTGTTTTCTGCCCCCCAACTGAACCCCGCCAGCGAGTCCGGCTGGCGCCGCCGCTGGTTCGACATCATCCACCGCACCGACACCCCGCCTTCGCGCCGGTTCGACCTGCTGCTGGTCTGGGCCATCCTGGCCAGCGTGCTGGTGGTGATGGTCGACAGCGTGCAACGCATCCACGTGGCCTGGGCCAGCTGGTTCTACGTGGTCGAGTGGGGGTTCACCCTGCTGTTCACCGCCGAGTACGTGCTGCGCCTGCTGGTGGTGCGGCGGCCGCTGCGGTATGCGTTCAGCATCTGGGGGATCATCGACCTGCTGGCGATCCTGCCCTCGTACATCTCCTTCTTCGTGCCCGGCGCGCAGAGCCTGCTGGTGGTGCGCGTGCTGCGCCTGCTGCGGGTGTTCCGCATCCTCAAGCTGACCCGCTACATCGAGGAAAGCGGCGTGCTGATGCTGGCGTTGTGGCGCAGCCGGCGCAAGATCCTGCTGTTCCTGTCGATGGTGGTCACCATCGCGATCATCGCCGGCGCCCTGATGTACGTGATCGAGGGGCCGGCCTACGGCTTCAGCAACATCCCGACCAGCATGTACTGGGCGGTGGTGACGATGGCGACGGTGGGTTTCGGCGACATCGTCCCGCACACCACGCTCGGCCGCTTCATCACCTCGGCGTTGATCCTGGTCGGTTACAGCATCCTGGCCGTGCCGACCGGCATCTACACCGCCGAACTGGCCGGCACCATGCTGCGCGAGCGTCGCCAGGACACCCGCGGCTGCGTGGTCTGCGGCCATGAGGGCCACGAGGCCAAGGCCCACTACTGCAACCGCTGCGGGCATGAGCTGCCCGAGCCGCTGGAGCCCTGAGCGCCTACCGTGCTTCGCGGCCGAGGCCGCCCCTGCGAGGGGATTCCGAAACCGTTGGTAGGAGCGCTTTCAGGCGCGAAGCCGACGCTCCCTCCCACGCACCGCTTTCCATGTGCGTGGACAGCCCGTCGGCTTCACGACCGAGGCCGCGCCTACGGGGTTGCTCAGTCGAGGAACAGGTCCGGCAACAGCGGCCTGGACGGGTCCACCGCATAGCCTGACAGGTCGGTGACACCGGCCTCGGCCAGCACTTCATCGTCGATCAGGAACTTCCCGCTCAAGCCCGCCGCCGGGCGGGTCAGCACCGCGTGCGCGGCATCGGCCAGGATCTCCGGGCGGCGGCAGCCGGCCGGGTCCACGCCGGGAATCATGTTGATCGCGTCGGTGGCGATGATGGTGCGCGGCCACAGCGCGTTGACCGCCACGCCCTGCGGGCCGAACTCACCGGCCAGGCCCAGGGTGACGAAGCTCATGCCCATCTTGGCCAGCGTGTAGGCGGTATGCGGCGCCCACCACTTCGGGTCCAGGCTCGGCGGCGGCGCAAGCGTCAGGATATGCGGGTTCGGGGCCTTGAGCAGGTGCGGCAGGCAGGTCTGCGCGCACAGGAAACTGCCGCGTGCGTTGACCTGCTGCATCAGATCGAAGCGCTTCATCGGCGTGTCCAGCGCACCGCGCAGCCAGATCGCCGAGGCGTTGTTGACGAGGATGTCGATACCACCAAAGGCATCCACGGTGGCGGCCACCGCCGCGTTGACCTGGTCCTCCTCGCGGATGTCGCACTTCAGCGCCAGCCCCTGGCCACCGGCGGCGGTCACCGCCTCGGCGGCGCTGTGGATGGTGCCCGGCAGCTTGGGGTTGGGCACCGCCGACTTGGCGGCGATGGCCACGTTGGCACCGTCGCGCGCAGCGCGCAGTGCAATGGCCAGGCCGATGCCCCGCGAGGCGCCGGTGATGAAAAGGGTCTTGCCTTGCAGGCTGCTCATGCGCACTCCAACGGGTAGGAAACCTCCCGCATTATGCCGGTGCATCACGCCTGCGGTTCGACACTTTGCGTTCATGCACCATGCCGATACTGGTGCGGCATTCTCCCCCCGAGATCCAATGATGAAAACGCTGTACCGCACCACCCCGCTGCTGCTCGTGCTCGCCCTTGCCGCCTGCCAGAACCGGCAATCGGCCGGCGAAGTCCCGCCGGTGGTGCACGATGTCACCGCACACACCACCGGGCTGGGCAGCACCGGCGGCAAGCTGGACGCCAGCGCGGTGTGGAATGGGTCGCTTGATGCCTGCCGCAACGCTGCAACCGCCAGCGATGCCTGCCTGATCGACACCCTGCGCAAGGGCGGCGCCTCGGCCGCCGCACTCACCGCCGCGCGCAATCTGGCCGCGCAGGACAATCCGGGATATGTCAGCGCCTGGCAGAGCGTGGAAGGCGTGGGCGTGGCGACGCTGGAGTTCCCGTTCCGCGCCAACACCAACGAAGGCACCTGGCTGGTCGACGCCAGCGGCCGGACCGTCGACGTGGACCGGGACGTGCTGGACGACAACACCCGCAGCCTGCCTGAATACAAGGCGTTCATCGCCGGGCACCCGGACGCGTTCCCGTTCGCGCCGGCCATCGCCAGCGGCAGCGATGCACTGCCCGACGGCGGCGTGCGCCTGCGTTACCGCACGCCGCTGCGCAGCTGCCACGCCTGTGCCGACGAGGGCATGCTGACCATCGGCTACGACTTCGACGCCAAGCGGAATTTCAGGGGCAGGCAGTTGGTCGAGCTGCGCTGAGTCCCTTCCGGGCACCGGTGCCGGCCACGCCGGCCGGTGCCCCATCCCACGCTGCGGCTCAAGGCTTTGGTCCCTGCCCTTCGTTGTCTTCCCAGTGCAGGATGCGCCGGGTGACGAAGCGGTACACCGGCTTGCCGGTGGCGAACCACAGTTCGCGCACCCAGGAGTGGCGCTTGAGCAGCCGCCGCTCCACCGGCGTCAACGCCGCGCCGCAGTACATGCGCTTGTGCTTGAGCAGGTGGCGCAGGTCCTCGCGGGCCAGCAGCCGCATCCAGCGCGAGCGCGGGTTGCCGCAGACCGCCAGCTGGAAATCGATCAACGCCGGCGAACCATCCTCGCGCACCAGCCAGTTGGCCTCCTTGGCCAGGTCGTTGTGGGCGATGCCCTGGCGGTGCACGCGCTGCAGCAGGCGCCGCGCGGCGCGGAAATAGGCAAGGTCACCTCGGGGCGGGCGCTGGTACATGGCCGCCCCCTCCATGTAGCTGCGGTCCAGCCAGCGGCCGTCCCAGCCGAGCAGGCGCGGCGTGGCCTCCATGCCATCCAGCCTGGCCAACGCCCGCGCCTCGCGCCGGGCCAGCCACCAAGCCGGCAAACGCAGCCACGGCGGCGTGGCCCTGAGGTCACGGCGGACAAAGCGGCCGTGCTCCCCGTCGACCAGCAGGATACGGCCGAAACTGTCGGCTTTCAGCGTAATGAAGGTGTCAGGCGAAGAGTCCAGCATGCCCCCATTCTAGTGGCCTGCCGGGCTTTCATTCACCGACACGGCAGGTGAACGACCCGCCGCCACGCCAATGGAACCTGCAACGGAAGCAGCGGTCTGAACGGGCCCTGCCACTATAATCGCCCGATGAATTCTTCCTGGATCGACGCCACGCTTGCGTGGATCGCCGCTCATCCGGTTTTGGCCGGTGCCGCGATTTTCGCCATCGCCTTCTGTGACTCGGTAATCATCCTCGGCACCATCGTGCCGGCGTTGCCGCTGATGATCGCGGTGGGCGTGCTCATCGGCATGGGCGAGCTGTCCGGACCGTACGCGATCGCCTGCGCCACGCTGGGCGCGTTCGCCGCCGATGGCCTGAGCTACTGGGTCGGCCGTCGCTGGGGCGACCGGCTGCGCGGCGTCTGGCCGGTCAGCCGCTACCCGCAGCTGCTTGACCGCGGCGAGCTGATGTTCCGCCGCAACGCCTTCAAGAGCATCCTGGTGGCGCGCTACGTGGGCGCGATCCGTCCGTTCGTGCCCGCCATCGCCGGCATGGCGAACATGCCCTTCCGCAACTACCTCAAGGCCAGCGGCATCGCCTGCCTGTCCTGGGCGGTACTGTTCCTGCTGCCCGGCTGGGCGCTGGGCCAGGCCTACGACGCGGTGGCGGCGGTCGCCGGCAGCCTGTTCCTGGTGCTGGCGCTGCTCGGCGCGATGCTGGGCCTGGTCTGGGCCATCGTGCTGTACAGCTACCGCTGGTCGGCCGCGCGCATGGACGGTTGGCTGGCGCGCGTGCTGGCCTGGTCGCAGCGCCACCCGCAGTTGCTGGGCCGTTCGCTGACCGACCTGTTCGACCCCAAGCGGCGTGAATCGGTGCCGCTGGCGATGCTCGCCCTGATGCTGCTGCTGCTCGGCTGGGGCTGGTTCGTGCTGCTGATGGTGGTGGTCGCGCATGGCGAACCGCTGGCGCTGGACCTGGCCGTGCACAAGCTGATGCTGGCCCTGCGCAACCCGCTGGCCGACTATCCGATGGCCGCGCTGGCCTCGCTGGGCGACTGGCAGGTACTGCTGCCGGCCATCGGCGCGGCCATGGGCTACCTGGCCTGGCGCCGGCGCTGGATGGCGGTGGTGCATTGGCTGGCGGCGCTGGCCTTCGGCCTGGCCCTGACCAAGCTGCTGGGCGCCACGGTGGACGTGGTCCGCCCGCCCTCGGCCAGCAGTGGCTTCGGCTTCCCGTCGGTGGCGGTGACCATGGCCACGATCACCTTCGGCTTCTTCGCCGTGCTGATCGGCCGTGAACTGCCCGGCCGTACCCGCGTCTGGCCGTACCTGCTCTCCGGCGTGGTCGTCACCGCGATTGGCTTTGCCCGCATCTACCTGGGCGCACACTGGCTCAGCGACGTCATCGGCGGCATGTTGTTCGGCATCTTCTGGCTGCTGTTGCTGGGCGTGGCCTACCGCCGCCGCTTCAACCGTTCGTTCTGGGTCAAGCCGGTGGCCTGGCTGTTCTATGGCGTGTTCGTGCTGGCCGGCTTCTGGTATGCACCGCGCAACGTGCCGGCCAAACTGGCCAAGTTCGAGCCGGTGGCCGCCGCGCCGCAATCGATGGTGTCAACGCATTGGTGGCAGGACGGCTGGCGCGAGCTGCCGGCCCGTCGCAACGAGTTCGATGACGACCAGCGCTGGCCGCTGGACGTGCAGGTCGCCGGCCCGTTGGCACCCCTGCAGCAGCAGCTGGAGCGCAAGGGCTGGACCGTGCAGCCGCAGGCCGGCTGGCAGCAGGCGCTGGCGATGCTGGAGCAGAAAGCCTCGCCGCAGGACGTGCCGGTGCTGCCGGCCACCCTGGACAGCAACGTCGAGGCACTGCTGTTGCTGCACCCGGGCACGCGACCGGACGAGGTCTATGCGCTGCGGCTGTGGCCTTCGGCCGTACGCCTGGAGCCGGGGCAAGCCCAGGTCTGGCTGGGCAGCGCGCAGACGCTGCGCTTCCAGCGCCACCTGAAGCTGTTCGGCATGTGGCGCCCGCTGCGCGGCGTGGATCCCGCGCTGGATACGCTCAAGCAGTCGCTCGACGGCATGCCCAACCAGCAGCAGGTGCAGCCGGAAACCGGCCTGCCGTTGCTGATGATCCGCAGCCAGGGAACACCGGCGCCGTAACAGCGGTGATGCCCGCGGCGCCGGATCCGGCAACGTGGATGGAGCTCCAGGCGGTGGATGGAGCTCCTGGCGGAGGTCAGAGATCCTGTTCCTGCGGGATGTCGAAGCCGGGGATCCATTCGAGCAGGCGCTCCAGGCGCCGGTGCGGATCGTCTTCGTGCAGCAGCATCACCCGCTGCTGCTCCTGCAACGGCAACAGTTCCGCCAATCGCCAGCCCACCCAGGCCGCCTGGTCGAACTGTGCCGGGCCGGCCGAGGCGTACTCGCCGCCCGCCTGTTCAAGAATGCGTTCGAGCAGGATGCCGAGCAGCGCATGCTCCGGCTGCAGTTCATCGTCGCTGTCACGCTCGCGCCATTCCACCTCGGCCACGACCAGGCCGTTGTCACGCACGCGCGTCTGCCGCACGTGGAAGCGGCGACCGCCACGCAGGCGCAGCACCAGGACGCCATCGGCACCCACGTCGAAATCCTCGACCAGGGCTTCCACGCCCCACGCGGCGGGCGTTGCCGGCGTGCCGACCTCCTCGCCCTCCAGGATCAGACAGACGCCGAACGTGCCGCCCTTGCGCCCGCATTCGCGTACCAGGTCCAGGTAACGCGCCTCGAACACGCGCAACCCCAGCGAGGCACCCGGCAACAGCGTCGAATGCAATGGAAACAGCGGCAGGCTTTGCGTGGCAGTCATCGGCAACAGAAACGGCGGACCGGGGCTGATGGTACCCCAGCCCGCCGTGGGCCATCGTCGCAGGCGCCGGCAGGACGCCGTCAGAAGTTGTACTTCACGTGCGTGTGCACGCGGTTCATGTCGCCCTTCTCGCCGTTCTCCAGGCGACGCTGCGCATGGCTCAGCTCCACGCCCAGGTCCAGCTTGGGGAATGGCGAGTAGATCAGGTTGGCGCGCACCGACTGTGCCTTGTCGGTGACTTCATAGCCGGTCCAGGCCGTGTCGTTGTCGAGCACGGCGACCGAATAGACCAGGTTGCCGCGCAGCTTGGGCGAGAACGCGTGGCGCCACGCGGCGAAGCCACCGTAGCCGTCCATCGCGTGCAGGCGTCCTTCCTCATCCAGCACGGTGTCGCTGCCCAGCGCGAAGCCGAGGTAACGGCCCACGCCGGCACCGCCGCTGACCATGTAACGCAGGTCGTCATTGGCCCCCATGTTGAACTTGCCCGACACGCTCAGGGCACCGCCGCTTTCGTTGTGCCCGTCGTAGCGGAAGTTGCGCAGCAGCGCGGCAACGGTGAAGTGGCCCCAATCACCGCGGGTGAGCCAGCGCGCGGTCAGGTCCGGCATCACGTCGGTGCTGCTGTTGATGCGCGCGCCCTTGCCGCCGAACGGGGTGATCGTGGTCTGCGGGTTCTCCGCCGAGAACGACCACGCGCCGCGGGTATAACGCAGCTGTGCCTGACGCGAGAAGATGGTGCCTTCCGACGGACCGGTGAAGTCCACCGTGTCCGGCAGCGCCGCCACGTCCTGGAAGTTGGACCAGGTCTGGCCGGCCAGCCAGTTGTTCCAGCTCACGTAGGCCTGGCGCAGGGTGAGCGCGTAGGTGTTGGTGATGACCTCGTTGCCGGCGAAGGCGTTGCTGCCACCGCCGTACATGTCCGCCTCGATGTAGGCCTTGAGCTTGTCGCCGCGCTCGGTGGTGGTATCGGCACCGAGCCAGAAGCGCGAGAACTGCGCATGCACGTCGGTATAGCTGGCGCTGCGCCCCTTGCCATCGGCCGCCACCGGCGTGGCACCGGGGAAGTAGAACAGGCGCCCGGCCGAGCCGTCGGCGATCTCGCCGTCACTGGTACGGGTGTACATCGAATCGAGCTTGATGAAGCCGCCGAAGGAGAACTTCGTGCCCGGCATCGCGTTGGGCATCACGACGGCCGGCGCCGCTGGTGCGGCAACACGGGTGGCGTCGAGCGCTGTCGCCGTCGGCGCCGCAGCGGCATTGGCATTGGCATTGGCAGCATCACGCTGTTGGTAGGCCTGCAGCATGTCGCGCATCTGCTGCATTTCCTGCTCCAGCTGCGCCATGCGCGCCTCCATGGCCTGCGCATCCATGGCCTGCGCCAGCGCACTCAGCGGCATCGCCGCCAGTACCGCCGTGGTGGCCAGCGCGGCCAGTTTCTTGTTACCGATCATCGTTTTCCCCTCCCAGGGCAACAGGACACCGTTCCGGCGCCCGGAGGGGCGCCGGTCATGAAGAACGTCGTTTTCTTGCCATTGCCGTCCGGGCAGACCGAACGGCGTTCAGCGCGTCATTCCCGCCTGCGCGGGAGTGACGTCATGCGGGCAGGCAGGCGTGGCTGCCGCCTCAACGGCTGCCCGGCCTTCGGGCCCTCACACAAACCGCATCGCCGTCGTACCCATGCCATCGGCGCGTACCAGCACGTTGTCACCAGCAGCCACCGCCACCGCTGCGGTGATCGCGCCGGACAGCACCACGCTGCCGGCCGGCAGCGCCTGGCCGCGCTCGGCCAGCATGTTGACCAGCATCGCCACCGCCTCGGCCGGATTGCCGAGCACCGCGGCGCCGGCGCCGACCTCGACCACCTGGCCGTTCTTCTCCATCACCACGCCGAGCGTCTCCAGGTCCAGGCCCTGCACCGCCGTCGGGCGCGAGCCCAGCACGTAACGCGCGGCCGACGTGTTGTCGGCGATCACGCTGGGCAGGTCGAAACGGAAATTCTCGTAGCGCGAGTCGATCAGCTCGATGGCCGGCACCACGTAATCGGTGGCCGCCAGTACCTGGGCGACGTCGCACCCGGGTCCGGTCAGGTCCTCGCGCATGACGAAGGCGATCTCGGCCTCCACCTTCGGGTGGATCAGGCGCGCGGTGTCGACCACCGCGCCGTCGTCCACGGCATTGTCAGCGCCGAGGAAGCCGTAGATCGGCGTGTCCACGCCCATCTGCTGCATCTTCGGCTTCGAGGTCAGGCCCATCTTCATGCCGACGATGCGTATGCCAGCTGCCTGCTTGATACCGCGCAGGCATTCCTGGATGTCGTACGCCGCGTTGACGTCGATCTGCGGATGCGCATCGGTGATTCGGGTCACCTCGCGCACTTCCTGCTCGGCGGCCAGCAACTGCAGGGCGCAGTTTTCGATGATGGAGCGATCCAGCGTCATGCCTGTGCCTCCTGCGGCTGTTCGCCGCGCGCACGCAGCATGTCCAGTGCGACGTCCACGATCATGTCTTCCTGGCCGCCGACCATGCGGCGCTTGCCCAGCTCGACCAGGATGTCGGCGGTCTTCAGGCCAAAGCGCTGCGATGCGATTTCCGCGTGGCGCAGGAAGCTCGAATAGACGCCGGCATAACCCAGCGCCAGGGTTTCGCGGTCCACCCGCACCGGGCGGTCCTGCAACGGGCGCACGATGTCGTCCGCCGCATCCATCAGCGTGTACAGCGCGCAGCCGTGGTTCCAGCCCATGCGCTCGGCCGCGGCGATGAACACCTCCAACGGTGCATTGCCGGCTCCAGCGCCCATGCCGGCCAGGCTGGCGTCGATGCGGATCGCGCCCGCTTCGACCGCAGCGATGGAGTTGGCCACGCCCAGCGACAGGTTGTGGTGGGCATGGATGCCGATCTGGGTATCCGGCTGCAGCGCCTCGCGCAGCGCGCCGACCCGGTCACGCACATCATTCATGTTCAATGCGCCACCGGAATCGACCACGTACACGCAGGACGCACCGTAGCTTTCCATCTTTTTCGCCTCCACCGCCAGCGCCTGCGGCGTGGTCATGTGGCTCATCATCAGGAAGCCGACCGCATCCATGCCCAGTGCATTGGCCGCTTCGATGTGCTGGCGCGAGATGTCGGCCTCGGTGCAATGCGTGGCCACCCGCACGATGCGCGCGCCGGCAGCATGGGCGTTCTTCAGGTCATGCACGGTGCCGATGCCGGGCAGCAGCAGCGTGGCGATCTTCGCGTGCGAGACCGATTCGGCTGCGGCCTCGATCCACTCGATGTCGCTGTGCGCGCCGAAGCCGTAGTTGAACGAGGAACCCTGCAGGCCGTCGCCATGGGCGACCTCGATCGAATCGACCCGGGCCTGGTCCAGCGCGGTGGCGATCGCGCGCACCTGTTCCAGGCTGTAGCGATGGCGCACGGCGTGCGAGCCGTCACGCAGGGTGACGTCGGAGATGTAGAGCTTGTTGACGGTCATGTTCATGTCCTCACGCCGCTGCACGCGCGGCCAGCACCGAGGCGGCCATGCGCTCCCCGGTGGCCAGCGCGGCCGACGTCATGATGTCCAGGTTGCCGGCATAGGCCGGCAGGTAGTGCGCGGCGCCTTCCACTTCCAGGAAGATCGAGGTCTTCAGGCCGGTGCTCGGGCCAACGCCCGGCACGTTGACCGGCTCCTCGATGAGCTCGAACTGCACCTGCTGCTTGAGCCGGTAGCCCGGCACGTAGGCGGCCACGCGCGCGGCCATCCCGGTGACGGCCGCTTCGATGAGGGCGGTATCGACCACTTCACTGAGCACGTACACGGTGTCGCGCATCAGCAGCGGCGGCTCGGCCGGGTTCAACACGATGATGGCCTTGCCGACCTGCGCGCCACCCACGCTTTCAATCGCGCGCGAGGTGGTTTCGGTGAACTCATCGATGTTGGCGCGCGTGCCCGGGCCGGCGCTCTTGCTGGAGATGCTTGCCACGATCTCGGCGTACTTCACCTTGGCCACCGATGCCACCGCCGCCACCATCGGGATGGTGGCCTGGCCGCCGCAGGTGACCATGTTGACGTTGGCCGCCTCGATGTTGTCCTCCAGGTTCACGGTCGGCACGCAGTACGGGCCGATTGCCGCAGGGGTCAGGTCAACCACGCGGATGTCCGGTTTGGTCGCGCGCAGCAATGCGTCGTTGACAACATGCGCCGAGGCCGAGGTGGCGTCGAACACGATGTCGATATCGGCGAACAACTCCGATTCGATCAGCCCGGCCACGCCGCTGGAGATGGTCGCCACGCCCATGCGCGCGGCACGCGCCAGGCCGTCGGACGCCGGGTCGATGCCGACCAGCGCCGCCATCTGCAATTGCTTGCCGTGGCGCAGGATCTTGATCATCAGGTCGGTGCCGATGTTGCCGGGACCGATGATGGCCGCTTTCAGGGTCATGCAGAACTCCTGTCGTTCAAGGTGGGGGAGGAAGCAGGCGTCATGCAAAGCGGATCTCGGCGCTGCCCAGCGCGCCGACGCGCACGCGCATGTGGTCACCGGCGCTCACCGGGATCAGCGGCACCAGCGCGCCGGACAGGATCACCTCGCCCGCCTTCAGCGGCGTGCCGAGCCGACCGAGCGTGTTGGCCAGCCACGCCACGCAGTTGACCGGCGAGCCCAGTGCGGCGGCACCGGCACCCGTGGCCACCAGTTCGCCGTTCTTCTCCACCACCATGCCCAGCGTGCCCAGGTCCAGGTTCTTCGGTGGCACCCACAGTTCGCCGAGCACGTAGGCCGCGGCCGAGGCGTTGTCGGCCACGGTGTCGGTGATGCCGATGCGCCAGTCGCGGATGCGCGAATCGACGATCTCGAAGCACACCGACAATGCGTCGGTGGCGGCGAGCACGTCGTGGTGGGTGATGCCCGGCCCAGCCAGGTCACGCTTGAGGTGGAAGGCGATCTCGCCCTCGGCACGTGGCGCGATCATGCCGGCGGTGGACAGCACGCCACCGTTGGCGACCTGCATGCGATCGGTGAGGAAGCCGAAGTCCGGCTGGTCCACCTTCAGCATGCGCTGCACCGCCACCGAGGTGGCGCCGATCTTCTTGCCGACCACGCGCTCACCATCGGCCAGGCGGCGCGCCAGCAGGTCGTTGGAGATCGCATAGGCATCGCCCAGCGACAAGCCGGCGATGCGCTCGCTCAGCGGCTCCACCGCCACGCCGCTACGCAGCGCGGCGTGCAGTTCGGCACCGTGCCGCGCGATGGCGTCGGCCCCCAGGGACACAGCACTCATGCCTTCACTTCCTTCGCATCGCTCTTGAGCACGTCGCCGACCGCGAAACGCTGCGGCGGCACTTCGTTGACCATCACCCGGATCGCACTCATCGGCGCCTCCAGCTCGGCATGCGCCACCTGCGCCACGGCGCGGATGAAACGCTGCACTTTCTCTTCGTCACGGCCCTGTACCAGGGTCACCTGGATGATCGGCATGGGGTTACTCCTGCGGTTGCAATCAGGTCAGCTCGGCGCCCTTGGTCTCGGGCAGGAACAGCAGCACGATCACCGCGGCCAGCCCGAAGAACCCGGCGGTGGCCATCAGTCCGCTGGCCACGCCGTAGCTGTTGGCCAGGAACCCGATCAGCGCCGGTGCGATGGCGGCGATGGCGCGGCCGCCGTTGTAGACGAAGCCCTGCGCGGTGGCGCGCACGGTGGTCGGGAACATCTCGGCGAAGGTCGGCGCGAAGCCGCTGTAGAAGCCGGTGCCGAAGTAGGCCACGACGATGCCGAACGCCATCAGCGCCATCGGCGACTTGATCATCACGAACACCGGCACGGTCAGCGCCGAGCACACGAAGAACAGCATGAAGGCCTTCTTGCGGCCGATCGCGTCGGCGATGTAGCCGAAGGTGACGAAGCCGAATGCCGCACCCACCTGCATGATCACGATCCAGATCGTCGACTTGACCATGTCCAGGCCCGGGCCGCCGTCGGCGACCGGCGTGGCCAGGTAGGTCGGGATCCAGGTGAACAAGCCCCAGTAGCCGCACATCGCCGCGGTGACGAAGGCCAGACCGACCAGGGTGCTGCGCGCATGCGCGCCGAACAGCTGGCCCATGGTCTGGCCGAAGCTCAACCGCTGGGCCTGGTTGACCCAGATCTCCGGCTCCTTGACGTGGCGGCGCACGTAGAACGCCAGCAGCGCCGGCAGCAGGCCGACCACGAACACCCAGCGCCAACCCAGCGTCGGCACCACCAGCGCGGCGACGATCGCCGCGGCGGCGTAGCCGGAGGCGAACGCGCTCTGGATCCAGGCCAGGATCTTGCCGCGGTGCTGTGCCGGCCAGCTTTCGCTCACCAGCGCCGAACCTGCGGACCACTCACCACCGACGCCCAGGCCGACGATGATCCGGAACAGCATCAGCTGGCCGAGCGTGTCGGACAGGCCGCACAGCGCGGTGCCGATCGAGTAGCAGATGATGCTCAGCATCATCGACTTGGCGCGGCCCATGCGGTCGGCCAGGTAGCCGAACACCAGTCCACCGAACGCGGTGGCCAGCAGCGTGGCCGACATCACCATGCCCGCCTGCGACTTGTCGAAACCCAGGTCCGCACTGACGTGCTTGAGCACCATCGCGAACAGCATCAGGTCCATCACATCCAGCATCCAGCCCAGGTAGGCCGAACGGAACGTGCCCCACTGCTGCTTGCTGGCACCCTGCCACCAGCGGCCGCTGCTGGCGGCCGGTACCTCTTGGATCGTTGAACCACGCTGCGCCATTGGCTTCCCCTCCGGAATCTTGGCTGATACGAAAGTATCGGTGAACGATACTGCGAGCACAAAGTAACGCACTTTTCTCGAAAATGGAACATGACAAACGTTTTCGTATCGATATACGATACCGACGTCGTAACAAACGCGAGATTCCGATGTCCGAGCTGATCCTCCGCCTCCACGAAGACCACCTGCCGGCCGGCTGCCCGCCGGTCTATCTGCCCGCCGGCCCCCGTGCGCTGTACGTGCGCGAAGGTGGCCTGATGGTTGAGTCCCCACAGGACGCACAGTCCCTTGACCCGGCCCAGGCGCGGGTGGGCCAGGAGCCGCTGACCCTGCTCAGCGGCGAGCAGGACACCGTGCTGTGGCGCTGGGATCTGACCGATGCGCGCCAGCCAGCGGGCGCCCTGCCCTCGGCCCCGGCCACCCGCAGCGAGCTCAAGCTGGAAGCGCCGATCACGCTGGATGCGCGCTTTGAGTGGCTGATGCGTTGCGATCGCGTTGATTTCCCGAAGGGCGGCGTTGCCCTCACCCACGTCCACCAGGGCCCGGGCATCCGCATCTGCGACTACGGCAGGATCAGCATCGAGACGCTGGGCCAGCGCCACGACCACCCGGCGGGCCACGCCTGGTTCGAGCTGGGCCATGCACCGGTGCTGGCGCCGACCACCGAGGACGAGGAAACCCGCTTCATCCGCTGTTTCCTGCTGCCGCGCCAGCTCAAGGGGCGCAGTTCGATCCGCTACGTGCGCCCGGAGGACGCCGCCGCGCAGAAGACCCAGCGGTACAAGGTTTTCGCAGAGCGATACATCGACCTGCCATAATCGGCACATGGGCGCGGCGTCCCGAGGCCGCATCCACCCCGCCACCGCCGAACAGGTAGCCGATGCCCCGCAACACCGCGCCCGACAACAAGGATTTGCCCCATGCCGCCCCCGGCGTGGACGCCCAGGACGACACCGCCGAGCAGGGCCTGCCTACCGCCATTGTTTCGCTGAAGGTGATCGAGGCCCTGGCCTTGGCCCCGAACGGGCTGGGCGTCACCCGTCTGGCCCAGCTGTTGGGCATGCCCAAGGCGCGCGTGCACCGGCACCTGAGCGTGCTGCGCGAGCATGGCTACGTCGACCAGGACCCGGACACCAACCAGTACCGCGTCGGCTGGCAGATGTTCCTGCTGGGCCGCGCCTGCACCAGCCGCTTCGACGTGATGAGCCTGGCCAAGCCGATCCTGGAACACCTGCGTGACCAGGTCGGCCAGACCGTGGTGATCTCCACGTTCTCCGACAACGAAGTGGTGGTGATCGACCTGCTGCGCGGCACCGCGCCGGTGGAAATCAGCCTGCGCCCCGGCACCCGCTTCCATCACAACAGCGTGGCGCAGGGCAAGATCGCCCTGGCCTATGGTGCGGAGAAGCTGCGCCGTGCCTATCTGGCGCAGGCGCTGCCGGCCAGCACCCGGCACACCATCGTCGACCCGGACCGGCTCGCCGCCGAGATCGAGCTGGTGCGCAGGCGCGGCTGGGCCGATGCGCCGGAAGAGCTGTACATCGGCATCAATGCGCTGGCCGCACCGCTGATGCAGGCCAATGGCGAATTGTTCGGCACGCTGGCCATCGTCGGCTCCATCCACTACCTGCCCAGCACGCCGGACCCGGCGCACGTGCAGGCGCTGCTGGAAGCGGCCGCGCAGATTTCGGCAGCGATGGGCTACAACGGCAAACCAACCCGCTGAAGCCCCCACCACTGTTTTTCAAGGCGCGCGGCGGTTGCAGGAGCGGCGTACGCCGCGAAGCTGACAATGGCCAACGCTGCACAGAAATCTGCAATTGCTGGGCACGTGCGTGACCGATGCCGCCCCGGTATCGCAGCTGAAACCGCTTCTACAAAAGAAGCCGCTCCCTCGTAGGAGCGGCCTTGGCCGCGAAGCTGGTGATACCCAGACAACGGCACCAACCGCAATCCCAGGATTGCCAACCTCATGCCGCATCCACCGGTACCGGTTTCGCGGCGTACGCCGCTCCTACATTGAACCGCGCGATATCAGCCGTTCTGCAGTTGCGCCAGGAACCGGCGCGGCGCGCCGTCGAAGCCGCCGTTGGACATGAACACCACGTGGTCGCCGTCGCCTGCCACGCGCCCCAACTGCGCCAGCAATGCATCGGTATCGGCCACCGCCTGCGCCTCACCGCGTACCGCGGCGATCACCTTGGCCGCATCCCAAGGCAGCTCGGGGCGCGCCAGGAACACCACCGCATCGGCGATATCCAGCGACGGCGCCAGGGCGTCCGCGTGCGCGCCCAGCCGCATCGAATTGCTGCGCGGTTCCATCGCCACCACGATGCGCGCAGCGCCAACCTTGGCGCGCAGGCCTTCCAGCGTGGTGTGGATCGCGGTGGGGTGATGGGCGAAATCGTCGTAGATGGTGACCCCGTGCGCCTGTCCGATCACTTCCATGCGTCGCTTGACGCTGTGGAAGCGCGCCAACGCCGGCGCGACAGCGGCCACGTCCACGCCCACCGCATGCGCGGCGGCCAGTGCGGCAAGCCCGTTGAGCACGTTGTGGCGGCCCAGCAGCGGCCATTCCACCGTCGCCACCGCCACGCCACGGTGCAGCACCGTGAATGCGCTGCCATCCTGGTTGACCAGACGCGCGCTCCATTCCAGCGCGGGATCGAAGCCGAACCGCTCCACCGGCGTCCAGCAGCCCATCGCCAGCACCTCGGCCAGGCGGGCATCCTCGCCGTTGACGATCAGCCGCCCATTGCCGGGCACGGTGCGCACCAGGTGGTGGAACTGGCGCTGGATCGCGGCCACGTCCGGGAAGATGTCGGCGTGGTCGAACTCCAGGTTGTTGAGGATCGCCACCCGTGGACGGTAGTGGACGAACTTGCTGCGCTTGTCGAAAAAGGCGGTGTCGTACTCGTCGGCCTCCACCACGAACAGCGGTCGATCCGAAAGCGTCGACGCGTTGCTTCCTTCCCCTTCCGGGGGAAGGGGGTGCGCAGCGCCGGATGGGGGTACGGCATCACTCCCCGCCCGGGGAAGCTCGCGCCCCAACCGCGCCGACACCCCGAAATCCTCCGCCACGCCGCCAATCAGGAAGCCCGGCGCGCGCCCGGCGGCCTGCAGCAGGAACGACAGGATGGTGGTGGTGGTGGTCTTGCCGTGGGTGCCAGCCACCGCCAGCGTGTCGCGGCCAGGCAGCACGTTCTCGGCCAGCCACTGCGCTCCGGAGGTGTAGCGCCGGCCCGCATCCAGTACCGCTTCGACCGCCGGGTTGCCGCGCGAGAGCGCATTGCCGACCACGACCTCGTCGCAATCCCCTGCGATATTGCCGGGCAGATAGCCCTGCGACAGCGTGATGCCCAGCGTTTCCAGCTGGGTGGACATCGGCGGGTAGACCGCCTGGTCGCTGCCTTCCACCTGATGACCGAGTTCGCGTGCCAAGGCGGCCACGCCGCCCATGAAAGTGCCGGCAATGCCGAGGATATGGATCTTGCTCATCCGCCGATTGTCGCCGATGCGCTTGCGAACGGGTATCTGCGTAGGAGATACCGAAGCGTATGTAAGGGAATCCCCGATACCGTCACATCGGCTTCATCCGCACAATACATGACGCCAGCCGCAGTATCCCTCAGGTCCTACTCCCCAAGAGGCCATCCCCAGGGAGCTCATGCTGCGGGGCTCTGAGCAAGCTCATCTGCTGGCCCCTGCAAACGGAAACGCCCGGATCCTCACGGATCCGGGCGTTTCTGTATGGGCGCACCGCGGCGGCGGGGCCCTGCGGCTGCGGCGGCAGGCGCCGCAGCCACCTGGGTCAGCGCTTGATCGCGGCCAGGATGCGGGCCAGCACTTCGTCCAGCGCACCCACGCCGTCGACGCGGGCCAGGGTGCCCTTGGCAGCGTAAAAGTCGATCACCGGCGCGGTGGAATCGTTGTAGACCTGCAGGCGCTGGCGCACCGATTCCGGGTTGTCGTCGGCGCGGCCCTGCTCCTTGGCGCGGCCAGCGATGCGCTCGACCAGCAGCTCGGTCGGCACGTCCAGCTGCACGATCGCGTCCAGCGGCTGGTTCAGCCTGGCCAGCAGTTCACCCAGCGCATTGGCCTGGGCCACGTTGCGCGGGTAGCCATCGAGGATGAAACCCTTGGCGGTGTCGGCCTGGGACAGGCGCGATTCCAGCATGCCCAGCAGGATGTCGTCGGACACCAGGTTGCCGGCGTCCATCACGGCCTTGGCCTGCTTGCCCAGCTCCGTGCCGGCGGCCACTTCGGCGCGCAGCAGGTCACCGGTGGAAATGTGCGGAACCTGCAGTTGTTCCTTCAGGCTCGTCGCCTGCGTGCCCTTGCCCGAACCGGGCGGTCCCAACAGAACCAATCGCATTCCTGACTCCCATATGTTTGAGGAAACGGGACGGACAGCGGCGTTAGACTCCATGGGCCGATTCACGCTGCACCGCAATATGTGCAGCTTACCGCATCCGGCCAATGTCCCGGAATGTCCCCCGTCCAGAGAGTATCCACCATGTCCCAAGGCACCCTGCTGTACGCCCAGTCCGGCGGCGTCACCGCCGTCATCAACGCCACCGCCGCTGCCGTCATCAGCGAAGCAAGGGCAAGGAGAATCAAGGTGTTGGCAGCGCGCAACGGCATCCTGGGCGCATTGCGCGAAGAGCTGATCGATACCTCGAAGGAGTCCGCGGCCAGCATCGCCGCGCTCGCCCATACGCCGGGCGGTGCATTTGGATCGTGCCGCTACAAGCTCAAATCGCTGGAGGCCGACCGCGCCAGGTACGAGCGCCTGCTGGAGGTGTTCAAGGCGCATGACGTGCGCTGGTTCCTCTACAACGGCGGCAATGATTCGGCCGATACCGCGCTGAAGGTGTCGCAGCTGGCCAAGGAGTACGGCTACCCGCTGACCTGCGTGGGCGTACCCAAGACCATCGACAACGACCTGGCCGTGACCGACACCTGCCCGGGCTTCGGCTCGGCGGCCAAGTACACCGCGGTATCGGTGCGCGAGGCGGCGCTGGACGTGGCGGCGATGGCCGAGACCTCTACCCGCGTGTTCATCTACGAAGCCATGGGCCGCCACGCCGGCTGGCTGGCCGCTGCCGCCGGGCTGGCCGGCGAGAGCGCCGACGACGCGCCGCACATCATCCTGCTGCCCGAGCGCGCCTACGAGGAAGCCACCTTCCTGGCCAAGGTGAAGCAGGTGGTGGCCAAGGTGGGTTACTGCGTGGTGGTGGCCAGCGAAGGCATCCACACCGCCGATGGCCAGTTCGTCGCCGATGCCGGCGGTGCCAAGGATTCGTTCGGGCACACCCAGTTGGGCGGCGTCGCCTCGTACCTGGCGGGCCGGGTCAAGGCCGAGCTCGGCTACAAGGTGCACTGGACCCTGCCCGACTACCTGCAGCGTTCGGCCCGCCACATCGCCTCCAGGACCGACTGGGAGCAGGCACAGGCGGTCGGCAAGGCCGCGGTGCAGTTCGCGCTGAAGGGACAGAACTCAGTGATGCCGGTGATCGTGCGCACCGCCGACGCGCCGTACCGCTGGAAGATCGAGGCCGCGCCGCTGTCCAAGGTGGCCAACCACGAGAAGAAGATGCCGGCCGGCTTCATCCGCAAGGACGGCTTCGGCATCACCGAGAAGGCACGCCGCTACCTGCAGCCGCTGATCCGTGGCGAAGCACCGCTGCCTTACGGCCGCGATGGACTGCCCAAGTACGTGACGCTGAAGAACGTGGCCGTCGCGAAGAAGCTGCCGGGCTGGGAAGGCTGAGCACGATGTATCCGCGCCTGGGCCTGTGGGCGTTGCTGGTGCTGCCGGCGTGGTGGGCGCAGCCGGTAACGGCCTACACGCCGCAGGACGGCGACATCGTGTTCCATACCTCGACCTCGCGCCAAAGCGTGGCGGTGCAGGCCGCCACGCATTCGCCGTACAGCCACATGGGCATCGTGCTGTTGCGCGGCGGCGCCCCCTACGTGCTGGAAGCCGTGCAGCCGGTGCGCTACACGCCACTGCAGGCCTGGCTCGACCGTGGCAGGCACGGCCGCTACGTGATCAAGCGGCCCGCCACGCCTCTGGACGCCAACGCCAAGGCTCGCCTGCATGCCGCTGCAACGCCCTATCTCGGCAAGCCTTACGACCTCACTTTCGAGTGGTCCGACCAGCGCATCTACTGCTCGGAACTGGTGTGGAAGCTGTACCGCGATGCCGCCGGCATCGGCCTGGCACCACTGGCGCGGCTGGACAGCTTCGACCTGCAGGCACCGGCCGTGCAGGCCAAGCTGCGCGAACGCTATGGCGCGAACATCCCACGGGGCGAACCGGTGATTTCGCCGGCGGCCATCTTCGCCTCGCCCCTGCTGGTCACCGTGGACCAGCGCTGAGGCCCGGGCGTCCCGCCGGTTGAATCCGGTGGGCGCCCTTCAATGCGTTCAGCGCGTGCAGGCGGCGCCTTCCATCGACAACCTGGCCGAGTACGCCGGCAGCGCCGCCAAACGGCCCGCTGCGGCCTGGGCCTTGGCATCCTCCAGGTAGACGCGGTTCTGGCCCTGGCCATCCAGCGCCACGCGCTGCCCGGCCGGCTTGCGCCAGACCTCGATCAACGCCTGCTGCGTGCTGCAGGCCGCCGAGGGCACGCGCACCACTTCGTTGAGCTTCCAGCCGGCCGCCTCGCTCGGCGTGACCTTGCCCGCATCCAGGAACACCGCGCGGGCCTGGCACTGCGGGTTGGTACGCACCAACTGCATGTCATAGGGCTGCGCCGCGGTGCCGGTGAAGCGGCCTTCGATGCGGGTACAGGCTTCGGGAATCTGGCGCACGGTATGCACCGCACCCACCGCCTGCGCCGCGGCCGCCGGCCGCTCGATCTCCGGCGTGGGCAACGCCGCCAACGCGGTCAGGGGCAGCAGGGCCAGCAACACGGGGGCGATGGCTTTCATCGGGCAACTCCACAAGACGGACGCCGCACGTTGCCACTGTCGCGCTGAACGGGCAGGCAAACGCGGCCATGGCTAGCGGCGGAGACAGCTGGCAGTCATACTCGGCCGGCCTCAGGAGTGTTTGAACACAGCGACACGTACCACAGCCGCAGCGCGGCCCGGGTCTGTTCCAGTGCTTCGATCTACCCGGCGTGTCCCCGCTTCATCCACAGCTGGATGGCATCCACCAACGCTGGAGGGGTCATGCTCGAACAGTACGGTCTTGTGCTCTCGCTGGTCTGCGCCGCCGTCGCCATCATCTACGGCATCATCTCCGCCCAATGGGTACTGCGGCAGCCTGCCGGCAATGCCCGCATGCAGGAAATCGCCGCCGCCATCCAGGAAGGCGCGCGGGCCTACCTCAACCGCCAGTACCTGACCATCGCCATCGCCGGCGTGGTGCTATTCGTGCTGGTCGGCTTCTTCCTCAGCTGGTACACCGCCATTGGCTTCGCGGTGGGCGCGGTGTTGTCCGGCGCGGCCGGCTACATCGGCATGAACGTGTCGGTGCGCGCCAACGTGCGTACCGCCGAGGCGGCACGCAACGGCATGAGCGCGGCGATGGACGTGGCGTTCCGCGGCGGCGCGATCACCGGCATGCTGGTGGTCGGGCTGGGCCTGCTCGGCGTGGCCGGCTACTACCTGATCCTGCAGCGGCTGGGCCTGAGCCAGGCCGACAACCTGCATGCGCTGGTCGGGCTGGCGTTCGGCAGTTCGCTGATCTCGATCTTCGCGCGACTGGGCGGTGGCATCTTCACCAAGGGCGCCGACGTGGGCGCGGACCTGGTCGGCAAGGTCGAGGCCGGCATCCCCGAGGACGACCCGCGCAACCCGGCGGTGATCGCCGACAACGTCGGCGACAACGTCGGCGACTGCGCCGGCATGGCCGCCGACCTGTTCGAGACCTACGCAGTGACGGTGATCGCCACGATGCTGCTCGGCGGGCTGATGGTGGCCGAGGTCGGGCGCAATGCGGTGCTGTACCCGCTGGTGCTGGGCGGTGTGTCGATCATCGCCTCGATCATCGGCGCGTTCTTCGTCAAGGTGAAGTCCGGCGGCTCGATCATGGGCGCGCTGTACAAGGGCGTGATCGTCTCCGGCGTGCTGGCCGCCATCGCCTTCTGGCCGGTGACCACGCAGCTGATGGCCGATTCCCGCCATGGCGCCACCAACCTGTACCTGTGCGCGCTGATCGGGCTGGTGCTGACCGGTTTGATCGTGTGGATCACCGAGTACTACACCGGCACCCAGTACAAGCCGGTGCAGCACGTGGCGCAGGCCTCGACCACCGGCCATGGCACCAACATCATCGCCGGCCTCGGCGTATCGATGAAGTCGACCGCGCTGCCGGTGATCGCCGTGTGCGCGGCGATCTGGGGCGCCTTCCACTTCGGCGGTCTGTACGGCATCGCCATCGCCGCCACCGCGATGCTGTCGATGGCCGGCATGATCGTCGCGCTCGATGCCTACGGGCCGATCACCGACAACGCCGGCGGCATCGCCGAGATGGCCGAGCTTCCCGCCGACATCCGCGACATCACCGACCCGCTGGACGCGGTGGGCAACACCACCAAGGCGGTGACCAAGGGCTATGCGATCGGTTCGGCGGCACTGGCCGCGCTGGTGCTGTTCGCCGACTACACGCACAACCTGCAGGCCGCGCATCCAACCGAGGTGTTCACCTTCGACCTGTCCGACCACACGGTGATCATCGGCCTGCTGATCGGCGGCCTGATCCCCTACCTGTTCGGCGCGATGGCGATGGAGGCGGTGGGGCGTGCGGCCGGCGCGGTGGTGGAGGAAGTGCGTCGCCAGTTCCGTGACATCCCGGGGATCATGCAGGGCACCGGCAAGCCGCAGTACGACAAGGCGGTGGACATGCTGACCCGCTCGGCGATCAAGGAGATGATCATGCCCTCACTGCTGCCGGTCGCGGTGCCGGTGGTGGTGGGCCTGCTGCTCGGCCCGAAAGCGCTGGGTGGCCTGCTGATCGGCACCATCGTCACCGGCCTGTTCGTCGCCATCTCGATGACCACCGGCGGCGGCGCCTGGGACAACGCCAAGAAGTACATCGAGGATGGACACTTCGGCGGCAAGGGCAGCGAGGCACACAAGGCGGCGGTGACCGGCGACACCGTCGGTGATCCGTACAAGGACACCGCCGGGCCGGCCATCAACCCCCTCATAAAAATCATCAATATTGTCGCGCTGCTGTTGGTGCCATTGCTGTAGTCGAAGCCGACTGCGCATGGCACCTTCGCCCTTCCCCCGTTCACGGGGGAAGGGAACGGGATGGGGGGCGCCGAAGGCGCAGATCAAGATCATCAACATCGTGGCGCTGTTGCTGGTGCCGTTGCTTTGATGCACATCGCGTGACCGGCGGCGTCACCCTTCCCCCGCCCGGGGGAAGGGTGGCTGGCCTTGCACGCAGGGAGTCCGCCTGGCTTCATTCCAGCGCGGAATCTTCGGTCACACGGTGTGCGGCCCGCTCATCCCGGGTGATCGCGGCGCGGTTCGGCCAGGTGCGCGTCTTCCTGCGGTCGCGGCCGCGACAGCACGTAGGCGGCACTGGCAACGAAGAACAGGCCCACGCCCAACGCCAGCTTCCAGTCCGGGTGGGCGCCGATGAAGAACAGCACATAGCCCAGTGCCATGCCGCCGCCGGCAAAGCACTTGCCCCTGCGGCTGATCGCACCGTGCTCCTTCCACTGCCGCAGCGGCCCCCCGTAGCGCGGGTGGTTGAGCAGCCAGGCCTCCAAGCGCGGCGAGGAACGCGAGAAACACCACACCGCCAGGATCAGGAAGATCGTGGTCGGCATCACCGGCAGCAAGGCCCCGATGATGCCCAGCGCAACCATCAACCAACCCACGCAGAACCAGAACCAGCGGATCATCGCTGGCTCTCCGGCACGGCGGGCCTGGCCCGGGGGGTGGTCACACGAACTCCTCCTCGACATACCCGCGCACCGTACGGAACGCGGCATTTGCACCTTCGATGGCCTCCGCTTCCTGCCCGGCAGTCAGCGGCACCGCATCCAATGCCGCGGTGAACTGCCGCCAGTGGCGGGCCGCACCGTCCGGGTGCGCCGCCAGGTGGCTGGCACCGAACCGCGCGCCCAGCCCCAGCTTGGCGGCCATCTTGAACAGAATGGTACCGCCCAGGTTGGAGCCTTCGGCGACATACAGCCACCCCAGTGCATGCGGCAGGTCGACAGCGGCGGGCAGCGCCGTGGGTGCGGCCGCCGGCAGGCCCTGCTCCAGGTCGCCCAGGTCCTGGGCGATCTGCTCCAGCCGGCAACGCCCGGCCAACCCGGGCAGCAGCGCTACCAGCGCCGGCACCGCGTATAGCGTCTGGATGTCACGGTGGAAGCGGTACTGCACGCGCACGAAGCGGGCAAACCGCGCACGGCTGGCGAAGATGTCCTCGGCCATGATCCGCTTGTCCAGCGAATCGTGCGTGCCGTGGGTCGCGGCCTTAAGACGTTGGCTGCGGGTCGGGATGGCAGGGGGTTCGGTCGTGTTCATGGCGCGCGGAAGGGTAGCGATGGGGTTCGCCTTCGCCTGCGGCACAGGCGCGGCCCCGCGGGGGAGAAGCCAGGGCCGGAAGATCGGCCGCGCACGGCCGGTAGCCGCCGTTGTCCGGCATTCCAGGCGCCGGGCGATCCTCCTGCCGGCAGGCTGGCCAGCATATCTCAAACGATAATGCTTCCCATGCGCAAATAATCCTTGCCTTTGGTGCGCCGCAATAGCCGTGCGCGTAGAATGGCCCTCTTTTTCAACCAAACACGATTCGGAGTCAGCGCAATGGGCCTGAAACTGGTCTCCCCGGGCAAGAACCCGCCGGAAGAAATCAACGTCATCGTCGAGATCCCGAAGGATTCGGAGCCGGTGAAGTACGAGATGGACAAGGAAAGCGGCGCGATCTTCGTCGACCGCATCCTCTCCACCCCGATGCGCTACCCGTGCAACTACGGCTTCGTGCCGCAGACCCTGTGCGGCGACGGCGACCCGGCCGACGTGCTGGTGGTCCTGCCGCTGCCGTTGGTGCCCGGTTCGGTGGTCCGCTGCCGCCCGGTCGGCGTGCTGAAGATGACCGACGAGGCCGGCAGCGACGAGAAGATCCTCGCCGTGCCAGTGGCCAAGATCTTCAATGGCTACGCCCACGTGGAAGACATCAACCAGGTGTCCAGCCACTGGCTGGAGCGCATCGGCCACTTCTTCGAGCACTACAAGGACCTGGAAAAGGGCAAGTGGGTCAAGATCGAAGGCTGGGGCGACGCCGCCGAAGCCAAGAAGATCCTGGTCGACGCCCACCAGACCTTCCTGGCCAAGCAGGAACAGGAAGGCTGATCCACGCCGCGGGCGGGGCCACGTTCCGGCCCGCCCGCAGCGACTGCGATCACGTTTCTCCGGCGTCGCGCATGACCCGTCGCCAGCGATTCGCTACATTTACAGGCCGGTTGATCCGGCCTGTTTCCGTTCTGCCCGTTCGTCGTAATCGCGTGTTTTGCCAAGGGGAAGTGTCTTGCGAATCCTGTTAGTCGGTGGCGAAGCCACGCTGTCGGCCGAGTTGCTCGAGTACATCGGCGATCTGGGCGACGAGTGGGAGGTGCAGTCGGTCCCCGATGGCAGTGCCGCGATAGTGGCGGTTTCCTCGGCGACCATCGACGCGATCATCGTCGCCCCGACCCTGAACGACCTGTCCCCGGCGACCCTGCTCGGCCAGATCCGCACCCTGCGTCCGGAAACCATCCGCATCGCCCTGATCGAGGGCGGCGAGAACCAGCGCGTGCCGTCGGCCCGCATCATCGGCCTGGCCCACCGCTTCCTGCCGCTGCCGCTGGCCCCGGAAATGCTGCTCGAGGCGCTGACCAGCCTGGAAGAGCTGCGCGAGCTGCTGGACAGCCCGCGCCTGCGTGCGGCCATCGGCCGCATCGAGAAGCTGCCCTCGCCCCCGCACCTGTACCTGAGCCTGATGCATGCGCTGGAGGACGACGACGAGAGCAACGCGGCCGACATCGCCAAGCTGGTCTCGGCCGACCCGGCCATCGCCGCCAAGGTGCTGCAGCTGTCCAACTCGGCATTCTTCAACAACGGCCGCGCGATCTCCGACCTGCGTGGCGCGGTGACGCGGCTGGGCCTGTCCACCCTGCGTGACCTGGTGCTGGCCAGCGAGGTCTTCGCCCTGCCCGGCGCGTCCAGCGCCGAGCGCAACGCGCTGCAGACCCGCGCCCTGCTCGCCTCGCGGCTGGCGGCCAGGATGCTGCCCCAGTCCAGCGCCGAGCTGGGCGCCACCGCCGCGCTGCTGGCCGACATCGGCCAGTTGCTGCCGGGCGTGCGTGACGAACACCTGCCGCTCGAATCCGGCGATGACCGCCCCGGCCACGCCGAGGCCGGCGCCTACCTGCTGGGCCTGTGGGGCCTGCCGATGCCGATCATCGAGGCCGTGGCCTTCCAACTGCAGCCGCTGCGCTCGAACGTACGCAGCTTCTGGGTCGCCGGTGCCGTGCACGTGGCCACCGCGCTGGCCGCCGGCCGCGAGGTCGACGAACAGTACCTGGCGCGCGTGGGCGTGCTGCCCAAGCTGGAGCAATGGCGCGAGATGGCCGACGGCATGATGGGGCTGACGCTGGAGGCGTGAGCTTCCCCGTTGGTGTGGTGAACGACGGCCGCCGCGTGCGGCCGTTTTCCTTGGGCGTCCGCCGGCATGCCGGCGTCAACGACAGGCCGCGCCGGATGCGTGCCCCGCGCCGCGCCGTCGCAGGCAAAGAAAAAGGGTGGGCCTTGCGGCCCACCCTTTCCTTGTTTCACAGGGCTTCGATGGATCAGAAGCGCTGGTTGTACTGGATGAACAGGAAGCGATCGTAGTCGAGCATCGGGTCGATCTGCGAAGCGCTGCTGTTGCTCACCGAATAGGTGATCGGCGGCTTCTTGTCGAACACGTTGCGCGCACCGACGGTCACGCTGCCGTCCCACGGAGCCTGCCAGGTGACGGACACGTCGTGGTACACGATCGCGCCCTTCTTGTTGGCACCTTCGCCACCGCCCCAGCCACCGTTCGGGGTCTGGTAGTTCGGCTCGTTGCACTCCACGCCATCGTCGTAGCAGTAGTCACGGAAGCCGCCGTAGTAGCGCATGCCCCAGTTCGCGGACAGGTCGTCCTTGGCCCAGTTCACGCCCAGGGTTGCGCGAACGCGCGGGTAGTTCCAGTAACCGGCGTAGTTGTCCCACTCGGCACCCTTGGTCGACTGCTGGCGGAAAGTGCTCAGGTAGTTCGCGTCAAGGTTGACACCGAAGGTACCAATCGCCAGTTCCGGCAGGCGGTAACGGACGCCGAAGTTGTAGCCTTCGGTTTCCAGCGAGCCCAGGTTGGCGTTACCGCGGCTCAGGCTGGTGACCTGACCGGTGGTGACGTCGCGGCCGTACTGGTCACAGAACTGCTGCACGCCGTTCTGGTAGCACTGGTTCAGCACGTAATTGGCCGACACGGCGGTGATCACGTTGTCCACGGTGATCTTGTACCAGTCCAGCGAGATGTCCAGGCCCTGCACGTAGCTCGGGCTGTACACCAGGCCCACGGTGCGGGTCTTGCTGGTTTCCGGCTGCAGCTGGTCGTTACCCACGCCCGACTGGAATGCAGCATTGGCCTGCGTGTCACGCGCGGTGACCGGCTTGCCGGCGGCATCGGTCTGGCGATGGGTCGAAGCCAGGCCTTCGGACTGGCAACGCGCGGCGACGCGCGGGTCGTTCAGCATGCCGAACTGCGCATCGCACGGGTCGGTGAAGCGGTCGAAGGTCTGCGAGCCGCCACCGAAGGTGTCGTCCATGGTCGGGGCACGGAAGCCTTCACCATAGGTACCACGCACCAGCAGGTCTTCAATCGGACGCCAGGTCAGGCTGAACTTGCTGTTGATGGTGTCGCCGAACTTGTCGAAGTCCGAGTAACGGCTGGCGATATCCAGCGACAGCTCCTTGGCACCCGGCAGATCCTTCAACAGCGGGATCATGAATTCCAGGTAGAACTCATTGGCCTTGTACTTGCCCGAGGCTGCGCCAGCAGCCAGGTCGGTCGTGTAACCGGCCGAGGACAGTGCGTCCGGATGGTCGTAACCGCTGACTTCACGGTGCTCGTAACCGGCAGCGAAGGCGAACTCGCCGGCGTCGCCCGGCATGTCGAACAGACCACCGGTGATGTTGGCGAAGTACTGCTTGCTCTTGCTCTGCGACGTCGCGTTGAGCAGGGTGTTGATGTAGGTCAGCGCTTCCGGAGTGGCTGCCGAAGCACCGCCCAGGATGTCGAACGGGGTGCACTGGCCCAGCGCGGCATTGGTGCCGAGCGCGATCGGGTTGGCGGCGGTGCCGCACTGTGCGACGCCAGCACTGTTGATGAACGACGGGCCCAGAGCCTTCTGCAGCGCCAGCAGGTTGATGTTGCCGCTGCTGGTTTCGGTCACGTCGTACTGGTTGTAGTTGATGCCCACATCCCAGTCGAACGGACGGTCGTTGAAGTCGAAGGTGCCTTCCAGCGCTGCGTCGAAGTGGAACGACTTGACGTTGTTCTCACTGATGCGCGGCAGTTCGAAAATGCGACGGCCCCAGCTGGTGATGTCAGCATCGACCGGGTTGTAGACGCTGTCCTTGCTCAGGGCGACCGGGAAGTTCCTCTGGCTGGTACCGGTCAGCGGGTAGCCGGCGATCTGGCGCTTGGAGTCACGCTCGGAGTACATCACGGTCGACTTCAGACGCAGATTGTCGTTGATGTCGTAGGTACCAGCGGCGAAGACCGACTTGTTCTCCGAACCCTGGTTCAACATCATCTGCTCAGTGGCGTTGAAGTAATCGTCGCCATTGATCGGGTGGTAGTTGTTCGGGTCGCTGGAATCAGCACCAACGCCACCCGGGTGATTGATGACCATCACCTCGCCGGTGGTCGGGTCGGTGTAACGACCCCACTGGCCAGCCGGGCTCAGACCGTCGGCCGCATGGCGCGGACCATAGGTGTAACGGGTCAGTGCGCGGTCCTTGGCCCACACCGGATCTTCCTTGGTGTAGGAAGCGCCCAGCATGATCGAAGAACGCTCACCGGTGGTGCCCAGGGTCAGGTTGTACTGGGTCTTGGCACCGTCACCGTCGCTGTTCTGGCCGTAATAGACCGAAGCTTCGGCGCCGTCGAAATCCTTGCGCAGGATGATGTTGATCACGCCGGAGATCGCGTCGGAGCCGTAGATGGCCGAGGCGCCATCCTTCAGCACTTCGATGCGCTCGATCAGCGAGCTCGGGATGGTCGACATATCGGTGAAACCGGCCAGGCTGGAGCTCCAGCGCTTGCCGTTGACCAGCACCAGGGTGCGCATTTCACCCAGGTTGTACAGGTTGGCGTACTGCCCGCCCTGCTCCGGGTTGGAAGCCAGCACGGCTGCCTTGGAGAAAGTCTGGGTACCGGAAACGGTCAGGTTCTGCAGGATGTCACCCACGGACACCAGACCCGAACGCTTGATGTCCTCGGAGGACACCGTGAAGATCGGCTGCGCGGTTTCAACGTCAACCGAGCGGATGCGCGAACCGGTGACTTCCAGGCGGTCCAGGGTGGTGGCACCGGCGGCGTCCTGAGCGGAAGCGAAGGCAGGCGTCAGGGCAATGGCGATGCCGGCCGGGAGCAAACCCAGCCGCACTGCGGAATTACGAAGCTTCATCAATCTCTCCAAGGAAGCAAATAACAACAACGTTAGTGGTGTGTTAAACACCCCTGAACGTTACGATTGCATCGCCCCGATTGATTTGCGCGAGCCGCCCTTAAACTTTGCCGAATCTGGCCTCAACGCTTCGCGCATGTCGCGGTAGTGCGTGGCCGAGGTGCCGAAGCGGGCGCGGAATGCGCGCGCGAAACTGCAACAGTTGTCAAAGCCACTGGCCGATGCAACTTCGCCGACCATCATGTCGGTATCGCGCAACAGCATCGCGGCACGCTCCAGTCGCAACCGCGCCGACAGCGACTGCGGGCTTTCCTCGTACAGGCTCTGGAAGGTCTTGGACAGGTACCAGCTGGAGAAGTTGGTCAGTTCGGCCAGCTCGCCGATGCGTACCACGCGGTGGCTGTTGCCCTCCAGGTACATGCGCGCACGCTGCATGCGGCCGAACACCTGGCGCTTGCGCATGCGTGAACGGCCGGGGCAACGCTGCACCGTCACCGACAGCTCGCGCTGCAGCGAGGCCAGGTGCAACAGCAGCGGCCGCAGCTGGTGGATGGTGGTACCGGCGCCCTGGGCCTCGCGCCACAGGCGCAATGCCAGCCGCGCCTCGGCATGGCTCATGCGGCCGCGGCCGGTGTAGACGCTGCAGTCGGCCAGCGTGCCCAGCATGCGCAGGGCATCGGCATCCAGGCTCACGCCGATGCACACGCCATCACGGCCGGCCTGGATCAGCGGACGGGACTCCTTCTCGAAGGCAATCCATTCACGTTGGTGCAGACGGAACTTGCCTTCCTTGGACTCCACCCATGCGGTGCCACGCAACTGCATCCATACGGTGAACACGGTCCCGGAGGTCTGCAGGCTGCCCAGCCGCGCGACGCCCACGCAGTTCGGACGCGGCCCGTCATCGACATGCCTGTCGAACGTCACCGATTGCCCGCGATCCACCCAGGTCACCTGCCGCATGCTGCTCACCATCTGTTTGCCTTCAATGGGCGATGGTTTTGCCAACTCTGGCGGCGAAGGTCAGGAAGATCCTGCGAGATTGCTCCGAAATTATCCGGAAGCGACTTCCGAAAGAATCACGAAGGATGTTTTCCCAACCACGGCAACCACTTGGCCACGCCCATCAGCCGCCGCGGCGGGCGCCTGGGGACCGGCATCACGCCGATATCGGCGCCGTCGGCGACCGCCAGCGCGACGAAGGCGGCACTGCCATCGGGCGCCAGGCTCAAGCCGTTGCCGGAGCTGTAGCGCACGGCGTCCAGGCACTGGCTGAGCCCGTTGGCACCGGGGTTGATCGCATCCAGCCGGGTGGCGCATCGCGGCCCGATGTTCAGGTACTGCACCGTGCCGTTGTCGGCCACCGCCCAGGTCCGGTAACGCCAGCGCGTCGGCACCTCGCGATTCACCGGCCGGGCACTGCTCAAGGCCAGGCTTGAATCCACCTGCCACAGGCCGGGACTGCCCAAGCGGGTGAACAACACCTGCCCGCCGGTCTTGTCGACCCGCACCTGGGACACACCCTCCAGCGCCGCCAGGCGCTTCCAGGGTGTCTGCGTGCGATCGAACAGGGCCAGCACCATGCGGTCATTGACGGCACGCTCGACCACCAGCACCGTGCCGGGCTGCCGTCCATAGACGGCCTGCAACGGCTCGTTCACCGGCACCGGCAACTTGCTCCATTGCCCTTCCTCCGGGATCACCTCGTAGATACCGGGCAGGCCCTCCGCGTCACGGCCGGTGACCAGCAGATGGCGGGCATCGGCGGACCAATCCATCGGCTGGCGCGCCTCGGGCCGGAAACCATCGATCATTTCCAGCGAATCAGGTGCCTCCAACCGCGCCCACCACAATGCGAACGCACCGGAACGGTCCGAGGTGAAAGCCAGCTGGCGGCCATCGGGCGACACCATCGGCTGGCCATCGCGACCGGAGGAAGCGAACAACCGCTGCGGCTCGCCGCCAGCCACGCCCAGCGGGAACCGGAACAACCCGTACTGCGGCTGGTCGCGCATGAAGGCCAGGTTACTGCCCTGGCGCGAGACCGAGGGACTCTGCGCATCGCCGATGCCCAGGTCGCGCAGCAGGCGGGTACCCAGGTCCAGCCCGAACAGGCGCGACTCGCTGTCCACGCGCCGGCCGAACACCATCTCGCTGGAAGTCAGCCACGCCCAACCGCGGATCTCGGCGGCTTCCTCGGTGAGGCGCTCGGCGTTGCTGCCGTCGGCGTCCATCACCCACAGATCGCCCACCTGCGGATTGCGCACGAAACCGATGCGCTTGCCGTCGGGCGAATAGCGCGGTGCGTAGTCAAAGTCGTCACCGGACATCGCATAGGAGAACGACGTCCAACGCCCGGATGCCAGCTCCAGCGTGCGGATACCGCGGCTGGCCTGGCTGCCGGTCATCGACCCGAAGATCAGGCTGCGCCCGTCCGGTGCCCAGTCGAAGCTGAGCATCTCGGTGCCGTCGCAACGGGTCACGCGGCGCGCAGTTCCGCCGGTGGCGGGCATCACCAGTACTTCGCAGCCACCATCGGCGAGAAAGCGCGCGAAGGCGATTTCGCGTCCATCCGGCGACCACGCCGGGAAACGGTCCGAACCGCCTTCCGGCGGCGTGACCAGCTGCACCGGCGTCGCGGTGCCGGTGCTCTGTACCCACAGGCTCGAAAGCCCGTCGCTTTCCTTGGCGAACACCACCAGCGCGCCGTCCGGCGACAGGTCCGGATGGGTTTCGAACGCCGACGTCGAGGTGATCAAGCGGTACGGGCGCTCGGGACTGCCCAGCACCCGCGTACCACTGACGGTTTCCTGAGGTTCCGGCGATTCCGGCTGCTTCCACAGCAGCCAGGCCATCAGCAGCGTGCTGGCCAACAGCAGTATGCCCACGCCACTCAACACGTAGCGCCGCACCACCCGTCGCTGTGGCGACCGCGCCGGAGCCGGCCTGGCGGCAGCCTCGTCCTGCACCGCGGCGACGGGTTCGACGACCACGGGCTCTGGCGCATCATCCGACGCCTCCGCGTCGACCACCGCCGCGTCAGCGGCGGCATCCTCCCAGGCAACCGGCACCAGCAAGCGGTAACCGGTCTTGGAAATCGTCTCGATGTAGGCTACGCCGTCGCCATCGACCGCGGTCGATGCAAACGCCTTGCGCAGTTGGGTGATCGCCTGGGTCAGCACGTCGTTGGTCGGCATGGTGTCCGGCCACACTTCGGCGAACAGCTCATCGCGTGTGACCACCTGGCCGGCACGACGTGCCAGCGCCAGCAATACGCCGATGCTCTTGGGGGTAAGTCGCTGCACCTTGCGTGCATCCGGCGGATGCACCTCGCGTGAGGACAACACCACCAGACACTCGCCAATGCGAAGCCGATCACCGGCAGGCTTCTCGTTGTCGATTGTTTGCATCGGGATCAGGGTCAAAGCCGTCTTGGACACCATTCCTGTGTCCGGTTGAACGACCCGGGGGAGAGTCGATCAACCGCCAGATTCCGCAAATGGCTGCAACGGAAAGCGCAAAAGTTCAAACGGGTGCGAATACTACTCTAAGCATGTTACCGGTGTGCCCCCACATCGACGACATCAGGCTCTCTCTCGCCGACGAATCCACATAATCCGTTACAGAATTCGCGCCGCAAGGCGCGATTTTTTTAACTGGCGTTCAGCCTTTTCGCGCCTTGCTGATGGTCAGCCCGACCAGTCGCGAAACCACCAGAGCCACGTACATCACGCCTGAAAACTGCTCCAGCATCACCAACGCGCGTGCCTGCGGATGCACCGGCGTGACGTCGCTGAGCCCGACCCCGGACAACAAACTGAAGCTCAGATAAAGCAGCTCCACCCAGCTGCGTATTTCCCCCTCGCTGCTGGCGATGAAACTGCCCGGATACCACTGCTGGCAAACTGAATAGGCGAACGCAAACGCCCATGCCAACAGCGTGAATGTCGCACCCGCGGCGAACAGTTCGTCACGCGTGACTTCATGGTCCTGCAACATGTAGGCGATGAGGCTGCAGGTCGTATAGAAGTACAGCAGGCATTCGAGCACCTGCGAGGTGGTGGTGAACGCATGCCGCTGCAGCACCGCACCGGCCACCGAGAACACCACCGCCGGGATCGCCAGCGTCAACGCCATCCAGATCCCCAGCGGGCTGCGTCGCACGACCCACACCGACAGGCCGAGCACCGCCATGCCAAACGCGTTGAACAGCACGCGGCCGGCGGTCATGTGCTCCATCGCCGGGTACAGCAGCACGCCCAGCAGCTGCACCGCCAGCAGCCACGCCGACGGATGCCGGCGGGCCAACGCCAGCCAGCGCAGGTGCGCGCGTACGCGCAGGCCTTCCGGCCGCGCTCCCTCCGGACCGACGCTCATCGGAGGGCGATCCTCAGCGCGCGGCGCGGTACGGGTACTGCGCGAAGATTGCCGCAACCGCCGCATCGATCTGCGCGCCACGCTTGTCCGGAGTGCTGCGGCCCACCGTACCCACCGCCACGCCTTCCCAGACCAGGCGGTTGCGCTGCACGTCGACCACGTCCACGTTGAGCGTGCCCTCGGTGTACTGGTGCACGTCGGTGCGGTCGCGCCAGTACGGCACGGCCACGTAGCCGCGTGCGCGATAGCTGTAGTAGTAGTCGTAGTCCACCTGCGGCATCGTGGTCACCCGCGTCTTGTCCTGCAGGTAGGCATTGAGGTTGACCCACAGGTCGGGCTTGGCTTCGTCGAGCACATAGCCACGCGCCTGCATCTGTGCCTGCACCGCCGCACGGATGCGATTGCTGGTGATGGTGGTGTAGCCGTTCTGTTCCAGCGCCAGCGGCGAGTAGAACGCAAAGCTGCGGTAGCGGCCGAAGTCGCCGCTGGGATCGGCCTGGCTGCTGACCCGGGGCGTGCTGGCACAGGCCGCCAGCAGCGAGGACAGCAACAGCACCGTGATGAGCCGGAACGCATTGCGAAGCTTCATGGCGACCTCCCCTGCGATGGACGGCTGCACGCTACCACGACCGCCGCCCCGTCCGCGTCAACCCTGCCCCGGGAAGCCGGCGGGCTCCCCGGGAGCGGAACCGGCGGTCAATCCGGCCGGTACACCTGCGCGCCCTGTTCGCGGAACTGCGCCGACTTCTCGGCCATGCCGGCCTGCAGGGCCTGCGCCGCGTCCATGCCCTGCCCGGCCGCATAGTCACGCACGTCCTGGGTGATCTTCATCGAGCAGAAATGCGGGCCGCACATCGAGCAGAAGTGCGCCAGCTTGTGCGCATCCTTGGGCAAGGTCTCGTCGTGGAACTCCCTGGCTTTCTCCGGATCCAGGCCGAGGTGGAACTGGTCCTCCCAACGGAACTCGAAGCGCGCCTTGGACAGCGCGTTGTCGCGCACCTGCGCGCCCGGGTGACCCTTGGCCAGGTCGGCCGCGTGCGCGGCGATCTTGTAGGCCATGATGCCGTCGCGCACGTCCTGGCGGTTGGGCAGGCCCAGGTGTTCCTTGGGCGTCACGTAGCACAGCATCGCCGTGCCGTACCAACCGATCATCGCCGCGCCGATGGCGCTGGTGATGTGGTCGTAGCCCGGCGCGATGTCGGTGGTCAGCGGGCCGAGCGTGTAGAACGGCGCTTCGCCGCACTCGTGCAGCTGCTTGTCCATGTTCTGCTTGATCAGGTGCATCGGCACGTGGCCCGGACCTTCGATGATGGTCTGCACGTCATGCTTCCAGGCGATTCTGGTCAATTCGCCCAGCGCTTCCAGCTCGCCGAACTGCGCCGCGTCGTTGGCATCGGCGATGCAGCCCGGGCGCAGGCCATCACCGAGGCTGAAGGACACGTCATAGGCCTTCATGATCTCGCAGATGTCCTCGAAGTGCGTGTAGAGGAAGTTCTCCTTGTGGTGCGCCAGGCACCACTTGGCCATGATCGAACCACCGCGCGAGACAATGCCGGTCACGCGCTTGGCAGTGAGCGGCACATGACGCAGCAACACACCGGCGTGGATGGTGAAGTAATCCACGCCCTGCTCGGCCTGCTCGATCAGGGTGTCGCGGAAGATTTCCCAGTTGAGCTCCTCGGCGCGGCCATCCACCTTCTCCAGCGCCTGGTAGATCGGCACGGTGCCGATCGGCACCGGCGAGTTGCGGATGATCCACTCGCGGGTTTCATGGATGTGCTTGCCGGTGGACAGGTCCATCACCGTGTCGCCGCCCCAGCGGATCGCCCACACCAGCTTTTCCACTTCCTCGGCGATGCCCGAGGACACCGCGCTGTTGCCGATATTGGCGTTGATCTTGGTCAGGAAGTTGCGACCGATGATCATCGGCTCGCTTTCCGGGTGGTTGATGTTGTTGGGCAGCACGGCGCGCCCACGCGCGATCTCGTCACGCACGAATTCCGGGGTGATGACCTTCTGGATGTCGGCGCCGAAGCTCTGCCCCGGGTGCTGCGCGAGCAGGCCGGCATCACGTACCGCCTCCAACCGCTGGTTCTCGCGGATGGCGACGAACTCCATCTCCGGGGTGATGATGCCGCGGCGCGCGTAGTGCATCTGGGTGACGTTGGCACCGCCAATGGCACGACGCGGCAGCACGCGTGCCGGGAAACGCACGGCATCGAGCCTGGCATTACCTTCGCGCGAACGCCCGAACGCCGAGCTCAGGCCCGGCAGCTGCCCGGTATCGCCACGCTCCTGGATCCAGCGTGCACGCAGTGGCGCCAGCCCGGCGGCCAGGTTGATGCGCGCTTGCGGATCGGTGTACGGGCCGGAGGTGTCGTACACCGTGATCGGGGGGTTCTCCTCGCCGCCGAACAACGTGGGCGTGCGCGTCTGTGCGATCTCGCGCATCGGCACCTGCAGGTCGGCCCGCGAACCGGGCACGAAGATCTTGCGCGAGCCGGGGATCGGCTGGGTCACGGATTCGGAGAGTTGCTGGGCCTGCTGCTGCAGGCTGGGCTGGGCGTTCATCGGCATTCGTCCTGGTCGAGCCGCACCGGGAGGTGCGGGCCATGCGAGGGATTCGCATGACGGAACGAAGCGAAGGCGCACGCCGATGGCGGTTGTCCCCTGTGACCGGAACGCATGCCGTGGCACACGAAGCTTCCCTACGCCGGTATGAGCCGGATCAGGTTCGAAGGGTATGTCTCAACCGAGGCCCGATGGCCGCGGTACCCCCGCTTCGGGCGGCATTAGACCACAAAGCGGTGACACCTGGCCCGGTGCGCCGCGTCATCGCCTGCTAACGGAATCGTGACGTCCCGTTCAGTAACATCCCGCCCCGGTGCGATGCCCTGCTGGCCGCGCCACGGTGCTCGTCCACCTTTCCCTGCCCGGCCCTGGCGCCGGCCCTCGCTGCAAGCCCCGGCTCGCTCCCCTCAATCGCTCTTGATCGGAGACGCTCCTTCATGGTGTTTCGTGTTTCCATCGCACTGGTCGCCGTACTGGTGCTCCTGGCCGGCATTGCGCCCGGCCCCTTCAACGACGTGGTCCAGGCCACGCTGACGCATGTCGTGCGCGGCGCGGGCTGGATGTACCTGTTGATCGTGTTCCTCACCCTGACCTTCCTGCTGTACCTGGCGTTCGGCCGCTTCGGCAACCTGCGCATCGGCGGCGAGGACGCCGAGCCGGACTTCTCGCGCGCCAGCTGGCTGTCGATGCTGTTCGCCGCCGGCATGGGCATCGGCCTGGTGTTCTGGGGCGCGGCCGAGCCGATCTCGCACTTCGTCACCCCGCCGGAAGGGCTGCCGCCACAAGGCATGGACGCGGCGCGTGCCTCGATGCGCTACGCGTTCTTCCACTGGGGCCTGCACCCGTGGGCGATCTACGCGCTGATCGGGCTGGCGATGGCCTGGTTCCAGTACAACCGCAACGGCCGGGGGTTGATCAGCGACATGCTGCAGCCGGTGATCGGCCGCCATCACCGCGGCGCGTTCGGCAAGCTGGTGAACATCGCCGCGGTGGTGGCCACCGCGATCGGCGTCGCCACCACGCTGGGCTTCGGCACCATCCAGATCTCGGCCGGCCTGCAGCGCGTGTTCGGCATCACCGCCGACGTCCCGCTGCAGATGACGGTGATCGCGGTGGCGTTCGTGCTGTACATGATCTCCACCACCAGCGGCGTGGAGCGCGGCATCAAGTGGCTGTCCAACTTCAACCTGGCCCTGGCCGCGCTGCTGTTGGCCGCGGTGCTGGTGCTGGGCCCGACCGGCTTCATCTTCGACACCTTCACCACCACGCTGGGCTCCTACCTCAACCAGCTGGTGACGATGAGCCTGCGCATGTCGCCATTCTCCGGCAGCACCTGGGTGGCCGACTGGACCATCTTCTACTGGGCCTGGTGGATTGCCTGGGCGCCGTTCGTCGGCGCCTTCATCGCGCGGGTGTCACGCGGCCGCAGCGTGCGCGAGTTCGTGGTCGGGGTGGTACTGGCACCGACCGTGCTCGGCTTCCTGTGGTTCTCGGTGTTCGGCGGCACCGCGCTGTGGTCGCAGCTGTTCGGCCATGCCGACCTGGTGCAGGCGCTGGGCAACGGCTACGAGACGGTGCTGTTCACCCTGTTCGACAGCCTGCCCGGTTCGCTGCTGCTGTCGTGCCTGGCACTGGTGCTGCTGATGATCTTCTTCGTCACCTCGGCCGACTCGGCGGTGCTGGTGTTGGCCAGCATGTCCACCGACGAGGCTGGCGACCCGCCGCTGTCACGCAAGCTGGTGTGGGGCGTGGCGGTGGCGCTGATCGCCGCGGTGCTGCTGCTGGCCGGCGGGCTGGACGCGCTGCAGGGCATGATCACCATCGCCGCGTTGCCGTTCGCGCTGCTGATGGTGCTGGTGATGGTGTCGCTGTACCGCGTGCTGGACGCCGAGTCCAACCGCCAGCGGCGGCTGGCGCAGCGCGGACGGCACCTGATCGAGGCCTGGATCGAACGCGAGCAGGCCGCGCAGGAGGATGCACGCGCGGAAGCCGCGCGGAACGTGGGCGGGGATTGAGGCAAGGGCCTTACCCCTCCCCGGCCCTCCCCTTCGCCTGTGGCGAAAGGGAGGGGGCGAAGCAGAAGCAGGAGCAGAAGCGGAGCGCAGGCGACACAGAGAGCTTTCAGCTCTTGGCTCTTGGCTCTTGGCTCTTGGCTCTTGGCTCTTAAGCTCCTCCCCCTCCCTTTCGCCGCAGGCGAAGGGGAGGACCGGGGAGGGCTGCTTCTGCTTCCCCGAACAGCCCAGCTCAGTACCCGGCCGCCTGCCCGTCCTTGCGGCTCTCGGAAGCGCCGTAGTACACGCCGCTCTCCGGATCCCGCATGATCGCCTGGTAGCCGCCATACGGACCATCGGCGAACGTCACCCGGTGTCCCCTGCGCATCAGGCTGCGCACGGTTTCCCAACTGAAGCCGGTCTCCAGGTTCACTTCCCCACCGTCGCTCATCGCCGTGCCCTGCCCGGTCGGTTCGCTGGAGCCTTCGTGCTGGATGCGCGGCGCATCGCCGGCTTCCTGCAGGTTCATGCCGAAGTCCACCAGGTTCATCACGATCTGCGCATGCCCCTGCGGCTGCATCGCCCCGCCCATCACGCCGAAGCTGGCAAACGGCTTGCCGTCCTTGGTGATGAACGCCGGGATGATGGTCTGGAACGGCCGCTTGCCCGGCGCGTAGCCGTTGGGATGGTCCTGCTGCAGCACGAACATCTCGCCGCGATCCTGCAGGATGAAACCCAGCCCCGGCGGGGCCATGCCGCTGCCCATGCCGCGGTAGTTGGACTGGATCAACGACACCATCATGCCGTCGGCATCGGCCACGGTCATGTAGATGGTGTCGCCCTGCTCCAGCTGCTTCGGCGTGCCCGGCTGGGCTTCCTTCAACGCCTTGTCCATCGAGATCAGCGCACGCCGCTGCGCCGCATAGTCCTTGGACACCAGGCGTGCCACCGGTGCCGGCGCGAACGCCGGATCGGCGTAGAAGCGCGCACGGTCGGCGAAAGCCAGTTTCTTGGCCTCGACGAACAGGTGGATATGCTCGGGTGATCCGAACGGGATCTTCGAGAAGTCGTAGCCTTCCAGGATGTTGAGGATCTGCAGCGCGGCGATGCCCTGGCTGTTGGGCGGCAGCTCCCACACGTCGTAACCCCGGTAGTTGCTGCTCACCGGCTCGACCCATTCACCGTGGTGCGCGGCCATGTCCTCGTAGCTGAGGAAACCACCGTTGGCCTTGAAGTAATCGCCAATGGTGCGGGCGATGTCACCCTTGTAGAACGCATCGCGGCCACCGTCGGCGATCTGCTGCAGGGTGTTGGCGAGATTGGGGTTGCGCCACATCTCGCCCTTGCGCGGCGCATGGCCATTGACCGTGAACTGCTCGGTGAAACCGGGGTACTGCGACAGCCGTGGTACCGAGCGGTCCCAGTAGTAGGCGATCACCTCGGCCACCGGATGGCCGTCGCGCGCGTAGCGGATGGCCGGGGCCAGGTTGTCGGCCATCGGCTTGCGGCCAAAGCGCTCGTGCAGCGCGAACCAGCCATCGACCGCACCGGGCACCGATACCGGCAGCGGCCCGGTGGCCGGGATTTCCTTCAACCCGCGGCGCTGGAACTCGGCCAGCGTCAGCGAACGCGGCGATCGGCCGGAGCCGTTGTAGCCGTACAGGCGCTGCGTCTTCGGATCCCAGACGATGGCGAACAGGTCGCCGCCCACACCGTTGCCGGTGGGCTCCATCAGGCCCAGCGCGGCATTGGCGGCGATGGCCGCGTCCACCGCCGAACCGCCGCCCTTCATCACGTCCAGCGCGATCTGGGTAGCCAACGGTTGCGAGGTGGCTGCCATGGCATGCGGCGCGATGACTTCCGAGCGCGTGGCGAATGCGTGACCGGTGACACGGTCGGCGGCGGACGCCGCGCACAACGAGACGGATAAGACCGCCAGGAACAGGATGGGACGCAGCATCGGCGGGCTCCGGTGGGATGGTCCGGCGAAAGTAGCCCACCGCGCTGTCTTACGCACGTCTTACGCCCGCACCGTATCTAGCTCCTCCGAAACAAACCCGTCGCCCTGCTATGGCCACGGCGGCATCCGGTTCTTCCAAAAGGGGCTCTTCCAATGCAAATGCGATCCAAGCGCCATCAGGGCGGCTTCACTCTGGTCGAGATGGCCGTGGTCCTGGTCATCATCGGCGTGATCATCGGCGCGGTGATGATCGGCCGCGACGTGCAGCGCAACGCCGAATACACGCGCATCAAGCAGAAGTTCGTCGACCAATGGGTGGTGGCCTACAACAGCTACCACCAGCGCTTCGGTGCTCCGGTGGGTGACAACCAGGCCGCGCCGCGCCTGATGGTCGCCGGCAAGGAGTACGACATCGACATGGCCAACAACACCGCCAGCAAGGGCGCAATCTGCAATGGCTCGGCCTCGACCAAGAGCGACCAGCCGGTGACCGCCGCCTCGCAGGACGGCGACAAGCTGCGCGACTTCATGCGTGGCGCCGGCATCAGCCTGCCGCCGGGCCGCGGCGAGGGCTTCGAGGACCGCTACGTCTACCTGGACACCAACGGCAACCCGCAGGAAATCCAGGTCTGCTTCCAGTGGAACCCGGCCGAGACCGCCTCCGGCGCCGGCAACGTGATGGTCATCTCCGGCCTGACCCCGGACCTGGCCCGCTCGCTGGACCAGATGATCGACGGCAAGCCCGACCCGCAATCCGGCGCGTTCCGCCAGGTGGGCCTGAACAAGCGCAGCGTGGGCAGCAATGCCGACGCCGAGAGCATGGAGTGGAAGGGCAACAACACCAACAAGGCCGGCTCGGCCGGCGCGGCCAACTCCAACGTCGCCGGTGGCGGTGATGACACCGACCAGGTCATCACGCTGGTCGCCCATTACAAGATGAACCAGTAAATCCATGGACATCGCCTCCCTGCTGGGCCGGCTGCGCCGGTCCCGACGTCTCTCCCTGATGATCTTCGCGGTGACGTTGCTGGCACTCGTGGCCACGGCCGTGTGGTTCATCTCCGCACGCAGCAGCCTGGCCCGTGCCTACGACCAGCTCAGCACCCGCAACGAGCTGCTGTCGCAGGCGCGGATGGCCCAGCAGGAGGCGCAACTGAAGGTCGACAACGCCGGCTCCGCCCGCCAGCTGCTGGAGCAGCTGGAAGGGTTGGGGATGGAGCCCACCGGCTGGGGCGAGCGCCTGATCAACCTCAACCAGACCCAGCTCTCGCGCATGGATGCCGACGCCCTGCTGGGCGGCATTGCTCCCAGCCCCGATCGCATCTTCGGTGCGGACGTGTTCGAGCTGTCGGTGACCGACCCGACCGAAGGACTGTTCCACCTGCCCACCACGTTATCCGACCGCCCGCCGGCGCCGTTGTCGCTGACCCTGCGCGGCAGCCTGCTGTTCCGCACCGCCGGTGGCCCGCTGCCGCCCCAGAGCACGCCGGGAGGCGCGCAGCCATGAGCATGCAGAACATCGTCCAGTTGCCCGGGCGCTGGCTGACCTTCGACCAGGACCGCGTGACCGTCAGCGACACCCGTCCGCGCCTGGAAGGGCCGGCCTGGCTGTTCGCCGAATTCGAAGGAGGCAACAGCGGCGTGATGTCGCTGGAAGGCAGTTCGGCGCACGCCGTCGCGCTGATCGAGAAGCGCCTGCGCGCCGATGGCCTGATCGACGGCGAAGGCAAGATCCTGATCCACAAGAACCGCTCGATGGGCGCGGGCTACCAGACCCTGTTCACGGCGGTGCCGCTGGATACCTGGCAGCAGACCTATGCCTGGGCCGAAGCGCAGCCAGACCATTGCCTGGTGGTGCCGCTCACCTCGCTGATGTGGCGCACGCTCAAGGCCGGCGATGGCCTGGTCGTGCACAGCGGACGGCAGATGAGCGTGCTGGCGCTGCGCAAGCACGACATCATCCACCGCGCCTCGATGGCCTACAGCGAGGACGCCTCGGACCTGTCGATGACCGCCGGCGCGCTGGCCCAGCAGGTGGCCGACGACCTTTCGCGCAACGACGAGGAAAGCGAACCGCTGCAGTTCCGCTGGTGCTCGTTGTTCGTGCCGGCGACCGAACCGGGCCAGGCCCCGGCCAACCAGCAGCTGGCCGAGATCTTCGCGGTCAACACCGGCTGCCAGGTCAAGCAGGTGCCGATGCAGGTCTACCACGATGCGGAAGGCCAGGCGTGGTCCAGTGGCATCGCGTGGATGGCCGCACAGGCGTCGCCGCGCGATGCGGTCAACCCCACCGCCAGCCGTGCGGCCTACCTGGCCGAATGGGCGCTGCCGCTGGCGTCGGCGGCCTCGCTGCTGATCGCCATCGCGCTCGGCACGCTTGGCACACGCTGGATGCTCGCCGCGCACGACGCCAACGAGCGCAGCGAAACGATCAGCCAGGAGATCACCTCGCTCGAGGAGCAGGCCCGCCAGCTGTCCGGCAAGGCCGCCATGCCGCCGGGGTTCGACGCCGCCATGCAGTTCGTCAACAAGGCCAAGACCCTCACCGACGGATTGGATCCGGTCACCGGGCTGGAGTCGATACGCCTGGCCGCGCAGGACGAGGTACGCGTCCTGCGCGTGCGCGTGGAGCAACCCGCACCGGGGCAGGCCACCGCCGCGCCTCGCACCCTGCGCGTGGACGGCATGGTCGACGCCGACCGCGGAACGCCGGGCATGCAGATCGCCACCTTCGTCGAGCGGTTGCGCCGCGAAGGCTTCGACCCCGAGCCGCTGGATCCGCAGTCCGGCGGTGCCACGCGCGCCGGTGGCGGCGTCTTCTCCTACCTGCTCAAGCGCCCCACCCCGGCCGGCACCGACACCACCACGGAGCCCACCACGTGAAGAAGAAATACATCGCAATGACGGCCCTGTGCTGCTGGCTGGGGGTCTCCGGCTGGTTGGCATCGATGGTCGTGGCCAAACCGGCGGTGTTGTTCATGGGCAACAACGCCGAGGAAAGCCCGGAAACCGCACGGCTGCGCGCCTCGATCCAGCGCAACCGGCAGGTGCTGGACATGGCCAGCACGCTGCGCCCGCAACCGCGCTTCGAAAGCGCCGGGCTGATCGCCGTTCCCGAACAGGCCGCGCCCGGCAGCCTGCCCGGCGGCACAGGCGCCGCCGCTGCCGCCGCGGTGCTGCCGGTCGCGCCTGCGTCCCTGTCACTGGTGGTCACCGCGGGCGGACGCTCCACTGCCGTCATCAATGGCACGCCGGTCCGCCAGGGCTCGCGCCTGGAGGACGGCACCCGGGTGCTCGCCATCGGCAACAACTGGGCGCGCGTGCGTGATGCCGCCGGCAACGTGAGCACGCTGCGCGTGCGCCACATCGGCCAGGCGCCGGACGCCAGCGAGGGCAGCCTGTGAACGCCCACCTCAAGATCGTTGTCGGCGCAGGGGCGGCCATCCTGATCGGTGCCGCGCTCGTGCTGGCACTGCGCAAGGGTGAGCCCGCGGCTCCGCCGGCGCCCGCGCCGGCCGCCGTCGTCGATGCGGCACCGGCACCGGCAGCGCCCACGCCGCCCCCGGCCGATGCCACGCCCGCGCCGTGGGAAACCGGCCCTGCCATGCCGACGGCGGCGGCACCGGCCACCGCAGCGATGCGCGTACCGCCCCCGCCGACGTCCCCGGACGCACAGATGCGCACCGCCATCGCGCAGATGGAACGGCAGATGGCGCAGAACGAGGCGCAGGCCCACGCCATGCTGCGCCAGCTGAACACCGCGCAGGCCACCGGCAGCCTGCCGCCGGGAATGAACGTCGAAGCGGCGCGCACCAACATCCAGATCGCCTTGAAGGCGCAGCAGCTGGGCCGCGAGATGGTCGCGCTCAGCCAGCAGCCCGATTCGCCAGCGCGCCAGCAGCGCATGAACCAGATCAGCACCGAACTGATCGCGCTGCGCGAAGGGCTGCGCTACGACGTCAACACGCCCGCCGCGGCGAAGGCCGCGCCCTGACATGCGCAGCCTCCGCCGACAACGCGGATTCAACCTGCTCGAGCTGACGGTCGTGGTGGGCGTGCTTGCCCTGCTGACCAGCGCGGCGACGGGCACGTATGAGATGTTCCAGCAGTCCCGCAGCCATACCGCCAGCCGCGCGCAACTGGGTCAGGCCCGCCTGGCGCTGCGCGCCTTCACCCTCCGCAACAAGCGCCTGCCCTGTCCGGACAGCAGCCCGCAGGGCGACGCCGGGCGCGAGAACGGTGGGGCCAGTGGCTGCGCCGCGGGACTCACGGTTGGCTGGCTGCCATACGAAAGCCTGGGCCTGGCCCTGCCCGACCGCAACGCGCGCATCCGCTACGCGGTCCACCGCAGCAGCACGGCGGACCTGGCCAGGCCGTCCGCGGCCAGCGCCGAGTTCAGTGACCAGGACGGATCGGGCGGGCTGCTGGCCGCGCTTGCGCGGGCCGCGCAGGCCACGCCCGTCACCGCGTTGCCGTTCTACAAACTGCCCGCCGCCAACGCCGCCTACCCGACCGAAACCCCGTCGAGCCCGGACCTTCCCTGCGATGGGGGTGGCGAAACCGTCAACCCTGCCTACGCGCTGATCGCCCCGGGAATGGACATGGACCAGTCCTCGGGCAACGCGCCCGGCTTCGACACGATGAACAACGCCATCGCCCGCGGGACCGCCCTGTGCATGGCGCCGCCGGAACGGCCATCGAGCTTCCGCTACGACGACCAGGTCCTGGCCGAATCCAGCACCACGCTGCTCGGCTGGCTGACCTCCCTTGAACGATAAGCAACCGATCCCGCATACCTCCGAGGCCTTGGAAATGACTAGCTGCCACCGCAGAAACCCCCACCAGCCGCAGTTGCGCCATCTTCCCCGGCTGCTGGCCGGCGGCATCGGCTCGCTGATGCTGGCGGCATGCACCAACATGCCGCCGCGCAGCGTGCAGGACCTGCCACCGGTGGAGCACAAGGCACTGGAACGCACCAGCACCGCGCTGGCCGAAGAGTCGGCCAAGTTCCTTGAGGCCCAGGACAAGCGCCTGGCCAGCCTCGAGCACAAGGGCACCCGCACGCCCACCACCACGCCACTGGCACCGGTCTACGACCCGCTGGAGCACAGCGTGGTCAGCATCAGCATGTTCGATGCCGACGTCGGCCAGCTGCTGTGGGCGCTGGCCGGCGAGCTGAAGATGAACCTGATCGTGGACCCCAGGGTGCTGGAGCAGAAGCAGCGCTCCAGCCTGCAGCTGAGCAATGTCTCCGCGCGCGAGGTGTTCAACCACATCCTGGATGCGTTCGACCTGCATGGCGAACTGCGCGGCGGTGCACTGGTGGTCAGCCAGACCAAGGAACGCATCTTCAACGTGGACATGCTCAACTCGGTGACCTCGCTGGAGCTCAACAGCGGTGGTGACGTGTTCGGTGCCGGCATGCAGGGCGAGGGCGGCGCGGGCCAGTCCCTGCGGGGCTCGCTGTCGATGAGCGGCAGCGTCGGCAAGGACAACGACCCCTACAAGCAACTGGCCGCCGCGCTGGACGTGATCCTGGACGCGGACAAGAGCAAGCAGGCGCCCGCACCCACCGCACCGGACCAGCCCAAGCCGCCGGCGGTCGCCAGCTACAACCTGGATGCCGGCAGCGGCACCCTGTTCGTGCGTGCCCGCCCCTCGCAGATGCGCGCCGTCGAGCAGCTGATCGAACACAACAAGCAGAAGCTGCGCCGGCAGGTGCTGGTCGAGGCACAGATCCTGGACGTCTCGCTCAATGACAGCAGCAACTACGGCGTGGACTGGAACCTGCTGCGCGACCGCGTCGCCGGCATCTACGGCGACACCGCCGCCACCATCCTGCCCGATGCCAACACGCCGCTGTCCTACGACGGCCTGACCCGGCTGGGCCAGCAGCCGCGCACCATCACCTTCCCCAACCAGACCCTGGGCTCCAGCCTCGGCCGGGCGATGGGCCTGAGCTACACCACCGACACGTTCTCGGCGGCGGTCAACGTGCTGCGCGGCTTCGGCAACGTCAAGGTGCTGTCCAACCCCAGCGTGCGCGTGCGCAACGGCAGCCCGGCCTACCTGAGCGTGGGCACCAACATCCGCTACGTCACCAAGTCCACCAGCAACTTCTCCAACACCGGTGGCAGCGGCGGCTCCTACAACCAGTCCACCGACATCCAGACCGACTCGCTGTTCTCCGGCGTGGTGATCGGCGTGGCGCCGATGATCCACGAGAACGGCAGCGTCGAGCTGCTGGTGCACCCGATGCAGACCGAGGTCGATGCCAGCAGCCTGACCCTGCGCGAGTTCCCCAACGGCAACGCGGTCACGCTGCCGCAGGTCAACGTCAAGGGCATCACCACCACCTTGAACCTGCGCGACGGCGACACCGTGATGCTCGGCGGCCTGATCGACCAGAACGCCTCGCTTGATGACAAGGGCATCCCCGGCCTGTCCGATGTGCCGGTGTTCGGCCGCATGTTCGGCTCGCGTGCCAAGACCCACACCACCCGCGAACTGGTGCTGGTACTGCGGGTAAAAGTGCTGTGAGCCTGATCTACGACGCATTGCGCCAGAACGGCACGGCGTCGCCCCAGGCCACGGCCACACCGGTAGCACGGGCCCGCGGCGGCGGCCGGCGCACCGGCTACCTCTGGCTGGGCGCGACCGGCAGCGTGCTGCTCGGCTATGCGCTGGTGCATGCGCTCTCCGGCAATGCCGCGCCGCCGGTGGCCACCACCGCGACGCGGGCACCGCTGGCCGCGCCTGCCGCAGCGCCGGCAACGGCGTCGGTGGCGGCACCGGTTGCGGTCGCAGCGCCGGCACCGGTTGCCGCGGCCGCGCCCATCCCCCCTTTGCCGCCACTGGGACCGCGGGCCGCCACCCGCACGTCGGCAGCGCCCGTCGCCGGCAGCGACGTGCCCGCGCCGGCAACGCCCGCCCCACGCCTGGCCACCACGCCGTCCGGGCAGGAGGTGGTGCACGTGCAGTCGCAGCAGATGAACATCACCGTCAGCACCCGCCGGCCGGCCCGCGACGCCGCCCCTGCGGCGGACACCAGCGCCCGCATTCCCGATGCACTGGCCTCGCTGCAGCGCGCTGTCGTGCAGGGCGACGCCGCTACCATCGAGCAGCAACTGCAGGCGTTGCGCCAGCTGCTTCCCGCCGACAGCCTGACCCTGCTGCGCAACGAAGCCTGGGTTGCACACAACCGCGGCGACCTGGTCACCGCCGAGGACCGCTACCGGCAGATCCTGTCGCGGGTCCCGGAGGACACCCAGGCCGGGGTCAACCTCGCGCTGCTGGAAGCCGGACGCGGCCAGACCGACGTCGCGCAGGGCCGGCTGCTGCGCCTGGCCGCGGAGAACGGCGACTCCAGCATCATCGCCCAGGCACTGGCTCAGATCCGCGGAACGCCGCAATGAACCCGGCCACCCGCCAGCACCTGCAGCAGCTGGGCCTGGACCGCTCGCCGTTCCCGCCCACGCCCGACAGCGCCGCCTACTTCCAGACCGATGCGCTGGAGCGCGAGCTGGTCGAGGCCACGCATTGCCTGCGCACGCGCTCGGGCTTCGTGCTGCTCACCGGCGAGGTTGGCACCGGCAAGACCACTTTCCTGCGCCGCCTGATGTCCACGCTGGAACGCGAGGACATGGTGGTGTCGCTGGTGTTCAACACCTACCTGCAGGGCAATGACCTGCTGGCGGCGGTGCTGCGTGACTTCGGCCTGCCCGCCGAGGGCAGTGCCGCGGACAACATCGACCGCCTCAACCGCTTCCTGCTCGAGCGCTGGCAGCGCCAGACCACCTGCGTGCTGCTGATCGACGATGCCCAGAACCTGGACATCGAAAGCCTGGAACTGCTGCGCCTGCTCACCTGCCTGGAGTCGGGGCAGGAGAAGCTGTTGCAGATCGTGCTGGCCGGCCAACCGGAACTGCTGCAGGTGCTGGCGCAACCGGCGATCCGCCAGCTCAGCAGCCGCATCAGCAAACACGCCCAGCTCTGCGCCCTGGCCCGCGACCGCACCGGCGACTACGTGCGGTTCCGGCTGGACAGCGCCGGCGCCGACGGCGCCATCGCGCTCGATGAAGCGGCGATCACCGCCCTGCACCGCGCCAGCAACGGCAACCCACGCCATATCCACCAGATCATGGACCGCTGCCTGTATGGCCTGTACGGCCAGGCCGCCGGTCCACGCCGGATCGATGCCGCGCTGATCCGCACCGCCGCCGCCGAAGCCGGTGTGCAGCGCCGTGCGCGCGCGCGTCGCTACCCGTGGGCACTGGCGGCGTCGCTGGGCGGGCTGCTGGCCGTGGGTGGGCTGGTCCTGTCACTGCGTCCGGGCGACACCCATGCCGAGCCGGCATCGACGGTGGCGTCGGCATCGCCCGCAGCGGCCAGCGCCGCAACCGCGCCCCCACCGCAGCACTGCCTTGCACGTCTGGGTGACGGCGCACGGCGCCAGGTCCAGGTGCCTTCCGGCGCTGCCCCCTACCTGCGCCAGCACGACGACCTGTGCGTGCAAGCCACCGCGCAGGGCGCACTGGTCACCTTCGTACCGCGTGTGCCGGACGCCGACCTGCTGCAACAGCAACCCAATACCCGCCTGCAACAGCTGCAGTACCGCCTGCGGCAGCAGGGGCACTACGACGGCCAGCTCGATGGCCGCTTCGGCCCGCTGACGCAGCGGGCGCTGCGCCGCATGCAGCAGCACAACGCCCTGCCGGCAACCGGGACCCCGGATGCACTGACCCTGCACCTGCTGGCCCTTCCCGCCGCGCACGCCGACTCCCCGAACGACATGGATCCTTCCCGCAATGGCCACGGTTGATTCCCGCATCCCCTCCGCCTCCGCCAGCTCCACGCAGGGACTGGTCAGCCTCGAACAGGCCAAGCTCGGCGTGCTGCTCAACGAGCAGGGGCTGCTGGACCCCATCCAGCTGCTGTACGCCCGCCAGAAGAACCTGGTCGAGCAGACCAGCTTCGGCCGCTTGCTGATCCGCCACGGCCTGGCCAATGAATCGGACATCGTGCGCACCCACGCCGGCATGCTCGGCATCGAGTTCACCCAGGTCGAAACCCTGCCGGTGGCCGAGCCGCAGATCCTGGCCATGTTCAACCGCGAGCTGTGCCAGATGCGGCAGTTCCTGCCGCTGCGCCGCGACGGCGAGCAACTGGAGGTGCTGCTCGGCGATGCCGACCCCACCGCGGTGGCGCAGCTCGTGCTGCAACGCTGCGGCCTGCGCTGCCGCTTCCTGCAGGGTGAGTACGGCAAGGTCGCGCGGCTGATCCGGCAAACCTACTACTTCGCGCAGAACCCGATCGAGGCGCTGCTGGAGAAGGAGATCCGCCGCCTCGCCACCGACAACGACCACGCCTACAGCCCGGAGAAGCTGCTGGACTACCTGCTGCACCTGGCCGTGCGCGAGCGCACCACCGACATCCACATTTCCCCGTCCGAGCACAGCCTGCACGTGCTGTTCCGCGTCGATGGCGTGCTGCGCCCGATGTGGGCCATGCCCAACTCGCTCAGCCGCCTGCTGGGCTACATCAAGCTCGCTTCGGAAATGGACATCTCCGAGCAGCGCCGCCCGCAGGACGGCAGCTTCCGCGCCACCGTGCTGGACTCGGCGCTGACGGTGCGCGTGTCCACCCTGATCACCGAATCCGGCGAGCGCATGGTGATGCGCCTGCTGCCCGAGCACAGCGACCTGGCCGGGCTGGAGGAACTGGGTTTCTTCGCCGAGGACGTGGCCCTGCTCGAACGCCTGTTCGCCAAGCCGGCCGGGCTGATCCTGATCACCGGTCCCACCGGCTCGGGCAAGAGTTCCTCGCTGCACGCCGCACTGCGCATGCAGTCGCTGATCGAGCGCAATGTGCTGACCGTCGAGGACCCCATCGAGTACCGCGTGCCCGGTGCCGGCCAGACCGAGGTCAACCGCCGCGCCGGCTACGAGTTCGGCTCGGCCCTGCGCCACTTCCTGCGCCATGACCCGGACGTGATCCTGCTCGGCGAAATGCGCGATGCCGAAACCGCGCAGGCAGCCGTGGAAGCGGCGGCCACCGGCCACCTGGTGCTGTCCACCCTGCACGTCACCACCGTGTTCGGCGTGGTGCCCCGCCTGCGCCCGCTCGGCCTGGAAGCGCAGGTCATCGCCGACAACCTGCTGGCCGTGGTGAACCAGCGCCTGGTCCGCCAGGTCTGTCCGTTCTGTGCCACGGACGTGCCGTTCACCGACAAGGAATGCGCATGGCTGGAGCTGCCCGTGGGCAGCAGCGGCCGGCGTGGCGGCGGCTGCGACCGCTGCCGCGGCAGCGGCTACTACGGGCGCCTGCCGGTCTACGACATCATGGTGGTCGACGAACCGCTGGCCAACGGCATCGCCGATGACGTCAGCCGCGAGACCCTGCGCGGGCTGGCGATGGGCGCCGGCTTCAAGGGCATCGAGCAGGTCGCGCGCGCGCGCGTCATCGCCGGCCAGACCACCAGCGAGGAAGTCCTGCGCGTGGTCGGCGTGGGCCCGGCGCCATGAACGTCTACTACTACCGGCTGCTGCTCTCCAACGGCCGCGTGCGCGCCGGCGTGACCCAGCTGGCCGTCGAGCACGACGCCTCCGCGCGCCTGTGGCTGGAGAAGAACTTCGATGCGGTGGTACTCAAGCTGTATCGCTTCCCCGGCTGGCTGGCCGAGACCCAGCGTTCGCTCACCCACCTGATCAAGCCCAGCATCAAGCCGGTGGAACTGGCCGGCATGCTGCGCGACCTGGCGGTGATGACCAGCAGCGGCATCCCGGTGATGGAGGCGCTGCGTGCGGTGGCCAACGAGATCAGCACCGGCCGCGTGTCCAATCCGGCCCGGCTGGCACGCCGGCTGCTGGACGAACTGGATGCCGGCGCCTCGCTGAGCGATGCATTCGGCCGCTATCCCGACGCCTTCCCGGAAACCGTCCGCAACCTGGTCATGATCGGCGACGAGACCGGCTCCATGGACAGGATGCTGATGGAGGCCGCCGACCACGTCGAGCGCATCTCGCGGATGACCGCCGATACCCGCCAGGCGCTGATCTACCCCGCGTTCGTGTTCTCGGCCATCTTCGCCGCCGGCGGCTTCTGGATCTACTACGTCATTCCCAACCTGTCCGACCTCTTCAAGCAGATGAACGCCAAGCTGCCGCCGCTCACCATCTGGGTGATACGCAGCTCGGAGTGGCTGATCGGGCACATCGTGATGATCCTGGCCGGGCTGGCCGCGCTGGTGTTCGTGCTGTGGGTCACCTGGCGCTACAGCCGCCGCTTCCGCCGCGCCATCCACTACACGCTGCACCGGCTGCCGATCGCCAAGACCATCATGTTCTCCTCCGGCCTGGCCTTCTTCACCGAGTACATGGCGCTGCTGATCCGCGCCGGCGTGGACATGGTCAGCAGCCTGCAGGTGATGGAGCGCGCCATGCGCGACGAGTACTACCGCGACCGCATCATCGCGATCCGGCAGGTCCTGGAACGTGGCGATCGGGTGTCCTCGGCGATGCGCCAGGTCGGCGGCTTCCCTTCGATGATGGTGCGCATGATCAGCGTCGGCGAGGACACCGGCACGCTGGACAGCCAGTTCTCGCGCCTGTCCGAGGAATACAGCCTGCGCCTGCAGCGCCTGATCACCAACCTGTCGGAAATCATCAAGCCGGTCGTCGTGCTGTTCGGCGGCGGCATGTTCGTCTTCCTGATCGTCGCCCTGCTGCTGCCGGTCTATGACCTGGTGCAGCAGGCGATCACCTCGCCGCAGCTGTAAGGAACCGCGCCACCATGAAACCCATCAACCACAGCCGCGGCTTCACCCTCATGGAGATGTCGGTGGTGCTGGTGATCATCGCGTTGATCCTCGGCGCGGTCACCGTCGGCCGCGACGTCTACCGTGGTGCCGTGGCCGAGCGCATCAGCAGCGAGTTCGTGCAGGGCTGGATCCTGGCCTACGACCGCTACGCCAGCCAGACCGGCCGGGTCCCCGGCGACAACGCGCTCACCGGCATGATCGGCGGTGGCACCGCCGCCACCGCGTTGTGCGGCACTGCGCTGGTCGACGAGATGCTCAAGGCAGGCGTCACCCTGCCCCAGGGTGCGATGGAAGGCCGCCAGGAAACCTACGTCTACCAGGACCGCAACGGCCTGCCGCAGCGCCTGCAGGTCTGCCTGCAGGCCATCACCGACTGGCACGAGCCGATCAGCGCCAGCGGCTACGCCGCTCGTACGCGCAACGTGCTGGTGCTGCATGGGCTCACCCCCGAACTGGCGCAGCAGCTGGACCAGCGCATCGACGGCAAGGTCGACGCGCGCGTTGGCCGGGTGCGCGAGAAGCGCCCGGGCACCGGCAAGGTCGCCGCGCCGACCGAGGATGCCGCCTGGTCGCGCGATGAGACCAGCAACGCCAACACCAGTGCCGATGCCGCCAGTGCCACCGTCATCGCCTACATCAAGATGAGCCAGTAACCGGATATCGCTCGCATGCATACCCCTTCCCGCGATCATCTCCCCATCCTCGGCTGCATCCCCGGCGGCCACCCGCAGCGGGGCTTCAGCCTGCTGCAGGTGATGCTGCTGCTGATGCTGGTCGGCGTGGCCGTCGCCGCCGGCGCGCTGCTGCTCAATGCCCGGCGCCCGGCCGAACAGGCCGTCCAGCAGCAGGAATACCTGCGCTGGGCCGATGATGCGCTGGCCGCCTACGCCGCCGCGCACGCCCGCCTGCCCTGCCCGGCCACGCGTTGGACCGAGGATCCGGCCGCGGTCATCGAAGACTGCAGTGCCGAGGCCGGCACCAGCAATGCGGTCGGCTTCCTGCCCCTCGCGTTGTTGCCCGGCGCGCGCGAGATCGGGGCTGGCGCCGCGCCGATCCGCTACTCGGTCTCGCAGGGCGTCACCGGCATCGCCGCTGGCGGCACCAGTGCCCGCCAGCCCGGGCTGTCGGCGACCGGCGATGCGTTCATCCCGCTCGACCCGAGCGGCGAGCCCTTCGAGGACTACGTGGACCCGGCCGAAGGACACGGAAACGGCCTGGACTTCTGCGCCGCGCTGGACCAGAACGCGCTGCCCGGGGCCACCGCGGACACCTACGCCACCAGCACCGACGCCCAGGGCAATGCCCTCAACATCGCCTATGGGCTGGTCGCCGCCGGCCCCGTCGCCGGAACCCAGGGCCGCTTCGACAGCGCTGCCTCGGCCGCATTGCCCAGCCCGGCCCGGCCCGGCGACATCGACTACGACGATCGCACCCGCCTGCGTACCTTCGCCTCGCTGGCACCGCTGGTCGGCTGCCGCCAGTACGCGGCGATGGCCGCCGCCGACGCCCCCACCAACGTCTCGCTGCTGTCGATGGAAGTGCTGGCCGGCGCGGTCGCCAACCACGCCACGGTGGCCGACTTCCAGGACACCAACCTGGGCAACGGCGAGGCCCAGGTGCGTGATGCGGCGTTCGCCCAGGCCATGGCCATCACCGGGTTGACCCTGAGCGTGCTCGGCGCGGTCGACATCTTCGACTCGGCGGTCTGGAACGCCATCTCGCTGACCACCTCGGTGATCACCTGCATCGCCTCGCTCGGCACGGTCTGCGTCGGCGTGCCGTTCGACACCGCCGCCGTCATCATCAGTGCCATCGCCATCAGCTACTCCGCCGCCGCGGTGGCGCTGAACTCGGCGGCGCTGGCCCCGATCGGGCTGGCGCTGGATGCCAACGTCAAGGCGCGTGACCGTGCCGCGGCATCGGCCAAACCCGCCACCTCGTCCGTCGCCGACGTGCTGGAGACCATGCGCCAGACGCTGTACGGCGGCACCCGCGAGTACTGCAAGCAACGCCTGGACCCGAAGACCAAGCTCCCCGTGCAGAAGAAGGACAGCAACGGCGAGCCGGTGTGGCAGGCCAACGGCGCGCCGGAGTTTGAATGCGACTGGGTGACCGAGGACCAGCCCGGCATGGCCGCGCAGATCGACAGCGCCAAGGCGGTCGAGGCCAAGCTGGTCGATGCCGCCGCGGTATACCAGGACAAGCGCATGTCGCACTTCAGCGACACCTGGATCTCCTATCGCATGCATCTGGGCAACTCCGCCGGCAAGTACAAGGAAACCGTATGCGTGGCCGCCGCCGGTGGCAGCTACGACTATGTCAACGGCAGCTGCGTCGTGCTGCCCACCGAGAGCCACGTGGGCGGCTACACCTGGGTGACCCGCTTCAAGCCGATCGCCTATCAGGACGCCCGCAGCAAGCGCGACCTGGCCCAGCGGTGGGCCGACATCCAGCGCACGGTGGAAGAGCTGGAAAGCGCCTACCAGCAGAAGGTGGACGCCGTGAAGCAATGGGTGAAGCTGGTCGACAGCGCGCACAAGGACGCCGAGGACATCTGCCGGCAGGCCACCAACGCCGAAAGCCAGCAGGTCTGCCGCAACTCGCGCGACAAGGTGACCTACATGCGCAGCTGCACCTACACGGTCATCAACGACGACGGCAGCACCGCCATTGTCGATGAGATGCACCCGCCCGCCGGCCAGGAGATGAACGAGGGCGCCCAGTGCACGCCCATGCTCGAGCGCGACCGCGACCTGACCAAGGCGGCGCTGGACGACGCCAAGCAGCGGCGCACCAGCGCCAAGTCCAACTACGACAGCCAAAGCTCGCCCTACCTCCAGTACCCGGGCGATTGGAGCAAGGCCATGATGGAGATCGATGGCGAGCAATCCACGTTCACCTGGATTTCCGGCACCATCCGCCGCTATGCCGACATGCCGACCGACGGCAGCAATGGCCAGCGCCTGATCGAGGATATCAACTACGACGGTGATTTCCGCTGCGTGCTTGACCCCGGCAGATGCGGCACCGAGAAGAGCACCTATTCCTATGCGCGTGCCTACTCGGACTGGGTGCGTGCAAGGGATGCCGCCGCCGAAGCCACGCGCAACCGCATCGAGAACGAAACCCGCTTCAAGGAACTGGAAGCCCAGTACAACGCGCTGAAGGACATGGCCCCGCCTGGCTCCGTCGACGACTACAGCATCGCCGTGGGTGCCAGCGCCATCCTCGGCAAGGCCGACACGCGCGGTGCGGTCGGCGCCCGCAAGGCAAGCCCATGAGCGGCCCGTGCGTGCGGCGGCAACGCGGCTTCAGCCTGGTCGAGATCGCCGTGGCCCTGCTCATCGCCGGCCTGGTCAGCGCGGCGGTGTTCACCCTGATCCCGATCGGTGGGCAGGTACTCAAGGCCGACCACGACGAACGCCTGCTCGCGCAGGCCGAACAAGCGCTGCTCGGCCATGCCCGCGCGAAGCTGCGCCTGCCGGCGGCCGACAGCGATGGCGACGGGCGCCCCGATCCGGGCAGTACCTCGGGCTGGCTGCCGGTGCGCGAGCTCGGCCTGCCGGGTGATGCGCGCATCCTCTACAGCGCCCATGCCGCGCTGCTGGCGGCACCGGGCAACGTGTATGCACCGCACCTGGCCGGCGCGGAGGTCAGCTCGCCGACCAACGGGTTGGACCTGTGCCTGCACCTGCAGCAGGTCCAGGCCAATGGCACCCCGTTGGCCGGGTTGTCCATGCCGGCGGCCTACGCGCTGGGCATGCCGAACGAACGCGGCCAGGTCGGCGACGCCCAGGCCGCGGCGCGCGCGCTGGCGCTGCCGGGCGCCGCGCCCGTGGCCGGCAGCCTTCCCGGCCTCACGCTGGCCGCCGGCGTCGGCGAGCTGTCCAGCCGGCTGGCCTGCGCCGACCGCCTCGGCCGCGCACAGGGCGCGGCCCAGTCCGCCGCCGCGGCCTACAGCATCGCCGAGGTGGCACAGTTCAACTACCGCTTCCGCAAGTTCGACGTGCGCACCAACGAAGCGCTGCTCAAGGCCGCCGAGACCGGCGTCGCCGCCGCGGCCGCGTCACTGGCATTTGCGATCTTCGATGAAGCCATCGCGGTGTTCCTGACCACCACCGGCAATTTCGAAACCGGCTTCAAGATCGCGCTGGCGGTGATGGAACACGCCAATGCGCTCGCGTCCGTCGGCTATGCCGTCTTCCTGGTGAAGATGGCCGATGACGACCTCAAGGGCGCGCGCGAGTCCCTGGCCACGGCCAAGGACATCGCCGCCCGTGCCAGCACCCGCAACGACCTGGCCGCGCACGCGCGCGACCAGGCGCTGCAACAGGCCAAGGCCCTGGACATCGCGGGGATCGACAAATGACACACCGGCAGATCCGTGTGCCGCGCCGCAGGCCGGCGGGCTTTTCGCTGATCGAACTGACCATCGCCTTGGTGGTGCTGGGCATCATCGGGGTGTTCCTGGCCCGTTGGCTGATGCAGAGCAACCAGGAGGCCCGGCAGGTCACCCAACGCAGCCTGCTGCAACGCGCCGACGATGCGCTGCTGGCCTACGCCGCCGCCAATCATCACCTGCCGTGCCCGGCCACCGGTGACAGCGGCGTCGGCGACTGCAGCGTCGCCCAGGGCTTCCTGCCCTACCGCGAGTTGGGTTTGCCGGACCAGCGCGCCGCACGGATCGCCTATGGCGTATTCCGCGACAACGCGATGTCCGGCGTGGACCCGGACATCGCCAGCATCGACGCCGACCTCACCCGTGCGGTGGATCGCGCGCCGTCCCTGCAGATGCTCAACAACGCCACCAGCAACAGCGTGGCCGCGCTGGTCAAGCTGCAGGACACCTGCGCCACGCACCCGGAAGCGGGCTGCGCGTCGGTGCCGAACCTGCAGGTCAACGGGCTGGACTTCTGCTACGCGCTGCGTAGCGGCATGAACGCCACCGGCAAGGACAGCTTCCTGCACAGCCGGCGCACCGAAGGGGCCGGCAGCGCGGTGCTCGGCAACATCGCCTACGCGCTGGCCACCACCTCGCTGGACGCGGCGGCCCCATCGGACCCGGTGATCGACTCCCCGCGCGCCGGCAGCAACGTCGGCCAGCTGCGCCGGGCCGTCGGCTTCGAACAGTTGTGGAGCCGCCTGCGCTGCGGCGAGGCCACCGGCGCGGCCCTGCACGCGCATGCCAATGCCGCCGTCGCCGCCGCGCTCAACGTGCCGGCGATGGTCGACTACAAGGAGCAACTCTCCATCATGACCGAGCTCGCCGAGGCCGGGAACAAGAGCGCCGACGCCGACATCGTGCTGGCCACCGGGCAGATCGCCTCGGCGGTCGCCGGCATGTTCGACACCGCCTCGGAGGTCAGCCAGACCAAGTTCGTGTGGACCTGGCGCACCGGCTTCGCCGCCGCCGGCCTGGGCAGCGCGATCGGCGGCGTGGTCGCCGCCGCCGCGATGAAGGGCATCGCCGTATCCAACGTCAACATCGCGCGGACCACCCAGAGCGCCTTCGGCACCGGCCAACCCACCGGCTCAGATGCGGACCAGACCGTCTACGCGCTGGACCAGAAGGCCCCGGTCATCGCCCGCCGGGTGGACCTGGAAGCCCGCCGCGCCGACCTGCTCGGGCTCTCCCCCGGCAAGGCCCAGCATGACGCGGCCGACGCACTGCGCTGAGCCTGCCTGCTGCCACCGGCCTGCCACCGCTGCAACAGGCGAAGGGCGTGCCTGCGCACGCCCTCCACTGCCACCACGAGGGGAGATCGGGGCGTTACCCCAGCACCATGCCGCTGATCCGCCCGCGCTCCATCCGCAATCCGGACGTCACCTCGCCGGCCAGTGCGCCCACCCCGTTGGAGATCTGCGCGAGCAGCTGGCGCAGTTCCACGCTGGTGTCCAATCCCAGTTCGGCGCGGAGCATGACTTCGAACCGCTGGTACGCCTTCACCGCCGCCGCCCGCATGCCTCCCCCGGCATGGGCCCGCATCACCCGCTGTGCATGCGCCTCGTTCCACGGGTCGTGCAGGCTCAGCGACCGCGCCATCATCGCCGCGCGCTCCCACTGCTGGCTGGCCAGCAGCTCGTCACAGCACTTCTCCGCCGCGTCGATCAGGCGACCGTCCAGCTCCTGGCGGGTGGTTTCCAGCCAGCTGTGGAAGTCGATGCCGGCGATGTCATCCATCCCGTCGAGGAAGCAGCTCTGCCGCGCCAGCATGTACACGGCCTGGCAGGGCGCCAGCTGCAGCAGGTCGATGTCGAAGCGCACCTGGTCGTCGCGGAACAGCCCCACGCTGCCGCGCTCGATGCGCAGGGCGTCCGGTCCCAGCGCGTTGCTGCAGTAGCGGTTGAGGTTGCTCAGCACCTGGCGCAGGTTGGTCAGCGCGCTGGTTTCGCTCAGCGACGGCCACAGCAGGGCCGCCAGCGCGATGCGCGAATGCTTGCGGTTAGACTCCACCGCCAGGTAGCCCAGCAGTGCCCAGCCCTTGCGGTAGATCAACGGTGCCGGCAACCCCTGGCTGGCGCCCATCAGCTGGACCAGCCCACGTTCGGTCGCCACGTGCGCGCCGCCGCAGGATGCTTCGCACCCGGCGTGCGCCGCCTGTTCCGATACCAATGCCATGATTTCCCCCGGATGGGCCTCAGCCATTGAGCCCCTTACCTGTTAAACCGGCAAAAGCGTCCCGATCCCATCACCCCGGCACGAAAAACGTTCACGCGCGCTCGACAAACGCCCGATTCCCGCGCAACGCGGGCGCCACCAAGCCGCGCCGCGCGTAGGTTTCAACCGCAACCAAGCAGCCGTGGCGGGGCTTGCGCGCCGTTCACCGGCAATCACAACTGCAAGCATTGACAGCGCCGGCGGACGGTGGTTATCTCGACCCCATGCTGCAACGCCACAACGCCACCGCCCACCTGACTTCGACCCCGGCTTCCGCCGCGGCGTCGCTGCTCGTACTCGTACTTATTACCGAGCCAACAGGTGCGGGGCAGACTGGCGCGTAGCAGAAAAACAGCCAGATTCGACTAAAGACCCCGCGCCGACCCCGGTGCGGGGTTTTTCGTTTCCAGCTTCTATTTCATCTGAAACCATGTATCCGACCGATTCCACCATGCACAAACACACCGCCTGCAACGCCCCGTGCGCCGCATCGGCCTGCATGGCGATCGCCCTCCCCGACCCGGCCGCCGCGTCCTGACGCGACGGCCGTTTCTTTTTTCACTGCACGTTTTCTCTTCATCGCAAGGAACCCAAGCACCATGAGCACCAACGAACTGCCCCAGATCAAAATCGCCGTCATCGGTTACGGCAGCCAGGGCCGCGCCCATGCACTGAACCTGCGTGAATCCGGTTACGACGTGGTCGTGGGCCTGCGCGCCGGTGGCCCGACCGAAGCCAAGGCCCAGGCCGACGGCTTCACCGTCAAGGCGCCGGCCGAGGCGGTCAAGGAGGCCGACCTGGTCGCCGTGCTGACCCCGGACATGGTGCAGAAGAAGCTCTACAACGACGTGCTCGCGCCGAACATGAAGCAGGGTGCATGCCTGCTGTTCGCCCATGGCCTGAACGTGCATTTCGGCATGATCGCGCCGCGCGCCGATCTGGACGTGGTGCTGGTCGCGCCGAAGGGCCCGGGTGCGCTGGTCCGTCGCGAGTACGAAATCGGCCGTGGCGTGCCGTGCATCTACGCCGTCTACCAGGACACCAGCGGCAAGGCCGAGCAGTTCGCGCTGGCCTATGCCGCCGGCCTGGGCGGCGCGCGCGCCAACATCATCAAGACCACCTTCAAGGAAGAGACCGAAACCGATCTGTTCGGCGAGCAGGCCGTGCTGTGCGGTGGTGCGTCCTCGCTGGTGCAGGCCGGTTTTGAAACGCTGGTCGAAGCCGGCTACCAGCCGGAGATCGCCTACTACGAAGTGCTGCACGAACTGAAGCTGATCGTGGACCTTTTCTACGAAGGCGGCATCACCCGCATGCTGGAGTTCATCTCCGAGACCGCGCAGTACGGCGACTTCGTCAGCGGCCCGCGCGTGATCGATGCCTCGGTCAAGGCGCGCATGAAGGATGTGCTGACCGACATCCAGAACGGCACCTTCACCCGGAACTGGGAAGCCGAGTACGACGCCGGCCTGCCGAACTACAAGAAGTTCCAGCAGGCCGACAAGGAGCATCCGATCGAGAAGGTCGGCAAGGAACTGCGCGCCAAGATGGTCTGGTTGCAAGGTCAGACCGCGTAATCACGCGGCGGTCCCCCACCCGCTCAACGCAAAGGTCGCTGCATGAACACTTCCACCCACGATGCGCCACGCAACGGCGCACGCTGGCTGACGCAGGCCCTGGAGGCCGAAGGCGTGCAAACGCTGTTCGGCTACCCAGGTGGCACCATCATGCCGTTCTACGACGCACTGGTGGATTCCAGCCTCAAGCACATCCTGGTACGCCACGAGCAGGGCGCGGCGCTGGCCGCCAACGGCTATGCCCGCGCCAGTGGCAAAGTAGGCGTGTGCGTGGCCACCTCCGGCCCGGGGGCCTCGAACCTGGTCACCGGCATCGCCGATGCGATGCTCGACTCGGTGCCGATGGTGTGCCTGACCGGCCAGGTCGGCACGCCGCTGCTGGGCACCGATGCGTTCCAGGAACTGGATGTGTTCGGCATGACCATGCCGATCGTCAAACACAGCTGGCTGGTGCGCAGCGTCGATGAGCTGCCGCACGTGGTGGCCGAGGCATTCCGGGTCGCCCGCGAAGGGCGTCCCGGCCCGGTCCTGATCGACCTGCCCAAGAACGTGCAGCTGGCCGATGCCTCGCATCTGCCCGACCACGTGCCGGCGGCGGTCGATCCGGTGCCGGCACCGGCCGCTGAACGCCTGGCCGAGGCACTGGCCGCCATCGCCCAGGCCGAGAAGCCGGTGATCTACGGCGGCGGCGGTATCGCCCTGGCCGATGCGGTGGAGGATTTCCGCCAGTTCGTCGAGGCCAGCGGCATTCCGACCGTGCTGACCCTGCGTGGCCTGGGCGCACTGCCGGCCAACCATCCGCAGTACCTGGGCATGCTGGGCATGCACGGCACCCGAGCGGCCAACATGGCGGTGCAGGAGTCGGACCTGCTGGTCGTGGTCGGTGCACGTTTCGACGACCGCGCCACCGGCAAGCTGGCCGAGTTCGCCCCGTTCGCACGGGTCATCCACCTGGATGCCGATGTCTACGAGATCTCCAAGCTGCGCGGTGCCGACATCCCGGTGCCGGGCAATGTCCGCGACGGCCTGCGCGCCCTGGCCGGCGAACGCGCCCACTGCAACGCCTGGCGGGCCCGCTGCGCCGCCAACCGCGAGAAGTTCACCGCCCGCTACGACGCACCCGGCGAGCAGATCTACGCCCCGCGCCTGCTCAAGCGCCTGAGCGAAGTGGCCCCGCCGGACACCGTCATCGCCTGCGACGTCGGCCAGCACCAGATGTGGGTGGCCCAGCATTGCCGTTTCAACGACCCGCGCAATCACCTGACCTCCGGTGCGCTGGGCACGATGGGCTTTGGCCTGCCGGCGGCGATGGGCGCGCAGTTCGCCTGCCCGGACCGCACCGTGGTGCTGGTCTCCGGCGATGGCAGCTTCATGATGAACGTGCAGGAGCTGGTGACCATCGCCCGCTGCAAGCTGCCGATCAAGATCGTGCTGCTGGACAACTCCTCGCTGGGCATGGTGCGCCAGTGGCAGGAGCTGTTCCATGCCGAGCGCTACAGCGAGATCGACCTGTCCGACAACCCGGACTTCGTCGCGCTGGCGCAGGTGTTCGGCATCCAGGCCAGGCGCATCATCCACCGCAACGACGTCGAGGACGGCCTGGCCGAACTGTTCGACGCCCCCGGCCCGATGCTGCTGCACGTGGCCATCGATGCCCGCGCCAACGTCTGGCCGCTGGTGCCGCCGAACAACGCCAACAGCACCATGCTGGACAGCAACCCCGCCCACGCCAAGGCAACGCAGGAGAGTTCCAATGCAATACCGGCTTGACCTGGTGCTGAAGCCTGCCGAGGGCGCGCTGGTGCGCGTGATCGGCATGGTCGAACGCCGCGGCTTTTCCTTCAGCAACATCGCCGGCAGCCGCAACGCCGACGATGCCGGACGCTGGCACGTGCAGATGGACATCGACGGCACCCGGCCACCGGAAACCCTGCGCCACCAGTTGGAAAAGGTCTACGACTGCGAATCGGTACGCGTGGTACCGGTCGCCGGTGCCAGCGCATGAACAGCGACGTAGGTGTACGACCGGGGAATCGGGAGCAGGGGCTGCAGGCCCCGCGTGCCAATGCGGCACGGGTACAACGGAGGCGTCTTCTTCAACGCTCCGGCCACGACCTTCATCCCCGGTTCCCCCTTCCCCGTTCCCCGCTCCACGGCCGCCCCGATGCCTGATCGTGGCCGCCCCGCCGTAACCGCCGAACCCACGGGCGAGATGCACGTCAGCGTCGCCGACGTGCTGGCCGCGCAGGCACGCCTGCGCCGCTTCCTGCCGCCCACCCCGCTGCACTACGCCGAACGCTTCGGTACCTGGCTCAAGCTCGAGAACCTGCAGCGCACCGGCTCCTACAAGGTCCGTGGCGCGCTGAACGCGATGCTGGCCGCGCTGGAACGCGGTGACGAGCGCCCGGTCATCTGCGCCTCGGCCGGCAACCACGCCCAGGGCGTGGCCTGGGCGTCGTTCCGCCTCGGCGTGCAGGCGATCACGGTGATGCCGCACGGCGCGCCGGACACCAAGATCGCCGGCGTCCAGCATTGGGGCGCCACCGTGCGCCAGCACGGCACCAGCTACGACGAGGCCTATGCCTTCGCCCGCGAGCTGGCCGAACACCATGGCTATCGTTTCCTGTCCGCCTTCGACGACCCGGACGTGATCGCCGGCCAAGGCACGCTGGGCATCGAGCTGGCCCCGCATGCACCGGACGTGGTGATCGTGCCGATCGGCGGCGGCGGCCTGGCCTCCGGCGTGGCGCTGGCGCTGAAGTCACAGGGCGTGCGCATCATCGGCGCGCAGGTCGAGGGCGTGGACTCCATGGCCCGCGCGATCAAGGGCGACGTGCGCGAGATCGCGCCGGTGGCCACGCTGGCCGATGGCGTCAAGGTCAAGATCCCCGGCTTCCTCACCCGCCGCCTGTGCGCCAGCCTGCTCGACGACGTGGTCATCGTGCGCGAGGCCGAACTGCGCGAAACCCTGGTGCGGCTGGCGCTGGAGGAGCACGTGATCGCCGAGGGTGCCGGTGCGCTGGCGCTGGCCGCCGGCCGCCGCGTGGCCGGCAAGCGCAAGTGCGCGGTCGTCTCCGGCGGCAACATCGATGCCACCGTGCTGTCCACGCTGCTGTCCGAAGTCCGCCCGCGGCCACCGCGCAAGCCCCGACGGCGCAACGGCGAGCGACTTAGAAGCCGCGCCACCTCGCCCCCGCCACGCACCCTCAAATCCGATCCCCCCCCCATTTCCGTTACCGCTGTCGAGGAGACCCTCTGGTGAATACTCCAACCAACAACACCCCGCGAATTACCATCTTCGACACGACCCTGCGTGACGGCGAACAATCCCCGGGCTGCAGCATGACCCCACCGCAGAAGCTGGTGATGGCGCGCGCCCTGGCCGAGCTGGGCATGGACGTGATCGAGACCGGTTTCCCGGCAAGTTCCCAATCCGACCGCGAGGCGATGGCGCTGATCGGCCGCGACGTCCGCGGCCCGGTGCTGGCGGTGCTGTCGCGCTGCCTGGCCGCCGACATCGAGACCTCGGTCAAGGCGCTGGAGGCGGCGGCGCGTCCGCGCCTGCACCTGTTCCTGTCGACCAGCCCGCTGCACCGCGAGCACAAGCTGCGCATGAGCAAGGAGCAGGTGCTGGAGTCGGTGCACAAGCACGTGACGATGGCCCGCGGCCATGTCGACGACGTGGAGTTCTCGGCCGAGGACGCCACCCGCACCGAACTGGACTTCCTGACCGAAGTCGCCCAGGTCGCCATCGCCGCGGGCGCGCGCACCATCAACCTGCCCGACACGGTCGGCTTCACCACGCCGGACGAAATCCGCGCGATGTTCCAGCACGTGATCGGGCATGCCGCCGGCGCCGACAAGGTGATCTTCAGCGCCCACTGCCACAACGACCTGGGCCTGGCCGTGGCCAACTCGCTGGCCGCCATCGAAGGCGGCGCACGCCAGGTCGAAGGCTCGATCAACGGCATCGGCGAGCGCGCCGGCAACTGCGCGCTGGAAGAGATCGCGATGGTGCTGAAGGTACGTAACGCCTTCTACAACTTCGACACCGGCTTCGACACCCAGCGCATCGTGCCCACCTCGCAGCTGCTGCAGCGCCTGGTCGGCATGCCGGTCCAGCGCAACAAGGCCATCGTCGGTGCCAATGCGTTCGCGCACGAGTCCGGCATCCACCAGCACGGCATGCTGCGCAACCGCAACACCTACGAAATCATGCGCCCGGAGGACGTGGGCTGGGAGTCCTCGCAGATGGTGCTGGGCCGCCACAGCGGCCGCGCCGCGGTCGAAGCCCGCCTGCGGGCGCTGGGCTACTGGCTGGAAGAGGAAGAACTGAAGCTGGTGTTCGAGCAGTTCAAGGCCTTGTGCGAGCAGCAGCGCGTGGTCACCGACGCCGACCTGCAGACCCTGATGCAGGGCACCTCCAGCAGCGACGGCTACCGCCTGGCCTCGATGACCATCAGCGACGTCGGCAGCCGCGCCAACGCACTGGTCGAGCTGTCCGACCCGGAAGGCAACCGCGTGGCCGAGACCGCGCAGGGCGATGGCCCGGTGGATGCGTTGTTCTCGGCGTTGTCGGCCGCCACCGGCATCCAGCTGACCCTGGACAGCTATCACGTGCACAGCGTCGGCATCGGTGCCGATGCGCGCGGCGAAGCCAACCTCAGCGTCCGCCACGAAGGCGAGATCCTGGAAGGCACCGGCACCAGTCGTGACATCATCGAGGCCAGCGCGCTGGCCTGGCTGGATGTCACCAACCGCCTGCTGCGCCAGCGCGAGAGCGCTCAGACCCAGGAAGCCGTCAGCGCCTGAGCGCGATGGCCCCTCATAGGCAACGGAACCAGAAAGCAATGAGCTCCGCACCCAAGACCCTGTATGACAAGCTGTGGGACGCGCATGTCGTCGTCCCCGAATCGGACAGCGCGCCGGCCGTGCTGTACATCGACCTGCACCTGATCCACGAAGTCACCTCGCCGCAGGCCTTCACCGAACTGCGCGAGCGCGGCCTGAAGCCGCGCCGCCCGGACCGCACCAAGGCGACGATGGACCACTCCACCCCGACCCTGCCGGCCGGCCCTGACGGCAAACTGCCGTACGCGAGCAAGGCTTCCGAGGCGCAGGTGGAGATGCTGGCCAAGAACTGCGCCGAGTACGGCATCGAGCTGTTCGACCTGGCCTCGGCCAACCGCGGTATCGTCCACGTCATCGCCCCGGAGCAGGGCTTCACCCAGCCGGGCATGACCATCGTCTGCGGCGACAGCCACACCTCCACCCACGGTGCGTTCGGCTCGCTGGCCTTCGGTATCGGCACCAGCGAGGTCGGCCACGTGCTGGCCACGCAGTGCCTGCTGCAGCGCAAGGCCCGCACCATGGCAATCACCGTCGACGGTACGCTGGCCCCGGGTGTCGGCGCCAAGGACGTGGTGCTGCACATCATCGGCGTGATTGGCGTCAACGGCGGTACCGGCCACGTGCTGGAGTTCCGTGGTTCGGCGATCCGCGCGATGGACATGGAACAGCGCATGACCCTGTGCAACATGTCGATCGAAGCCGGCGCGCGCGCCGGCATGGTCGCACCAGACCAGGTCACGTTCGATTGGGTTGCCAATACCCCGCGTGGCCCGAAGGGCGACGCGTTCGATGCCGCCGTCGCCTACTGGAAGACCTTGAACAGCGATGCCGGCGCGCGCTTCGATGCCGAAGTGCACATCGATGCCGCCGACATCCGCCCGACCCTGACCTGGGGCACGCACCCAGGCACCGCCATCGCCGTGGATGCGCCGATCCCGGCCGCCAACGACGCGGCCGCGCAGAAGGGCCTGGACTACATGAAGTTCGAGGCCGGCCATGCGTTGGCCGGCACGCCGGTGGACGTGGTGTTCGTCGGCTCCTGCACCAACGGCCGCCTGAGCGACATGCGCGAAGTGGCGCAGGTCCTGCGCGGGCGCCGCGTCGCCGACGGCGTGCGCATGCTGGTGGTGCCGGGTTCGGAGATCGTCAAGCGCGACGCCGAGGCCGAAGGCATCCACGAGATCGTGCGTGCGGCCGGCGCCGAGTGGCGCGAGCCGGGCTGCTCGATGTGCATCGCCATGAACGGTGACCTGGTCGCACCGGGGCAACTGGCGGTGAGCACCAGCAACCGCAACTTCGAAGGCCGCCAGGGCCCGGGCTCGCGCACCCTGCTGGCCTCGCCGATGAGCGCGGCCTGGGCCGCGGTCAACGGCCACGTCGCCGACCCGCGTGAACTGTTTGCCAAGGAGGTGGCCTGATGGCCGCGCTGACCCGGATCGTTTCGCGCAGCGTGGTGCTGCGCCAGACCAACATCGACACCGACCAGATCATCCCGGCGCGGTTCCTGTCCACCACCGAGCGTGCCGGGCTGGGCAAGAACGCGTTCAACGACTGGCGTTGGCAGGCCGACGGCTCGCCGAACCCGGAGTTCGCCTTCAACCAGCCGGAGAATGCAGGGCGCTCGATCCTGCTGGCCGGTCGCAACTTCGGCTGCGGCTCATCGCGCGAGCATGCGCCGTGGGCGCTGACCGACCTGGGCCTGCGCGCCATCGTCAGCAGCGAGATCGCCGACATCTTCCGTGGCAATTCGCTGAAGAACGGCCTGCTGCCGATCGTTCTGGACGAGGCCGACGTGCAGGAACTGATGCAGCACCCGGACGACGAACTGACCGTGGACGTCGCCGCACGCGAACTGCGCACGTCATCCGGCAAGGCCTATGCGTTCCCGCTGGATGGCTTCTCGCAGACCTGCCTGCTGGAAGGCGTGGACCAGCTGGGTTGGCTGCTGGGCCGCGTGCCCGAAATCGAAGCCTACGAGGCTGCACGCGCGGCGTGAACCATAAACCCTTCTCCCTCCGGGAGAAGCTGCCCCGAAGGGGCGGATGAGGGGAAGCGCGACGACTACGGCCAGACACAACGCATGGTCCTCCCTACCCTCTCCCCAACCCCTCTCCCACAGGGAGAGGGGCTTCAAAAGAACAGCAACTGGAACCCCTACATGCAAGCCAACATCGTCGTACTGCCGGGTGACGGCATCGGCCCTGAAATCACCGTCGCCGCCGTGGACGTGCTCAAGGCCATCGCCGCGCGCTTCGGCCACAGCTTCACCTTCAGCGAACACGACATCGGCGGCATCGCCATCGACAACCACGGTGAGCCGCTGCCGGCCAGCACCTTGGACGCCTGCAGCAAGGCCGATGCGGTGCTGCTCGGTGCCGTGGGCGGCCCGAAGTGGTCCGACCCGAACGCCAAGGTGCGCCCGGAACAAGGCCTGCTGGCCATCCGCAAGGCGCTGGGCCTGTACGCCAACCTGCGCCCGGTGCGCACGCATCCGGCAGCGCTGCATGCTTCGCCGATCAAGCCCGAGCTGCTCACCGACGTGGACTTCATCGTCGTGCGCGAGCTCACCGGCGGCATCTATTTCGGCGACAAGACCCGCGATGCCGACAGTGCCAGCGACCTGTGCCGCTATACCGTGGTCGAGATCGAGCGCGTGCTGCGCAGCGCCTTCGGCCTGGCGCAGCAGCGTCGCGGCAAGCTGACCTCGGTGGACAAGGCCAACGTGCTGGAAACCTCGCGGCTGTGGCGCGACACCGCCGCGCGCATCGGCCGCGAGGAATTCCCGGACGTCGAACTCGAACACCAGCTGGTCGACTCGATGGCCATGCACCTGATCGCCAAGCCACGCGCCTACGACGTGATCGTCACCGAGAACATGTTCGGGGACATCCTCACCGACGAGGCCTCGATGCTGGCCGGCTCGCTGGGCCTGCTGCCGTCCGCGTCGCTGGGCGAACAGGGCAAGGTCGGCATCTACGAACCCATCCACGGCTCGGCACCGGACATCGCCGGCAAGGGCATCGCCAACCCCTACGCCACCATCCTCAGCGCGGCGATGCTGCTGCGCCATTCGCTCGGGCTGGAGGCCGAAGCGGCGGCGATCGAACAGGCCGTCACCGCCGCACTGGATGGCGGCCACTTCACCGCCGACCTGGCCGCGCAGGGCCAGGCGCTCAGCACCGGCCAGGCCGCCCAGGCCGTGCTTGCCCAACTGCAGTAATGACATCCGGACGCGGCCTTTGGGCCGCGTCTTTTTTTGGCGGCCTCTTGTCGCCCGGTGGATAGACAGCCTTTCCCTTATTGGATCCCCGTTTTCGGATCCCCCCATCCTTGAGGAATGCCCTTGAACTACCGTAGCCCCGACGACTTCCTGGCCCACGTGGCCAAGCGCGACCCGCACCAGCCCGAGTTCCTGCAGGCGGTGAAGGAAGTGACCCTCAGCCTGTGGCCGTTCCTGCAGCAGAACCCGAAGTACACCCGCTACGGGTTGCTGGAACGCCTGGTCGAGCCGGAGCGCGTGATCCAGTTCCGCGTCGCCTGGGCCGACGATGCCGGCCAGACCCACGTCAACCGTGCCTGGCGCGTGCAGCACAACTCGGCGATCGGCCCGTTCAAGGGCGGCATGCGTTTCCACCCGTCGGTGAACCTGTCCATCCTCAAGTTCCTGGCCTTCGAACAGACCTTCAAGAACGCACTGACCACGTTGCCAATGGGCGGCGGCAAGGGCGGCTCGGACTTCGACCCCAAGGGCAAGAGCGACGGCGAGGTGATGCGCTTCTGCCAGGCGCTGATGCTGGAGCTGTACCGCCACCTGGGCCCGGACACCGACGTTCCGGCCGGCGATATCGGCGTGGGCGCGCGCGAGGTCGGCTTCATGGCCGGCATGATGAAGAAGCTCAGCAATGATGCGTCCTGCGTGTTCACCGGCAAGGGCCTGGCCTACGGCGGCAGCCTGATGCGGCCGGAGGCCACCGGCTTCGGCACGGTCTACTTCGTCGAGCAGATGCTGCACCACGCCCGCCGCGAAACGCACGGGGCCAAGGTGCTGATCTCCGGCTCGGGCAACGTCGCCCAGTTCGCGGCGATCAAGGCCGCCGAACTCGGCGCGCGCGTACTGACCTTCTCCGATTCCGGCGGCACGCTGTACGCGCGCGACGGCTTCGACGAGGACGGCCTGCAGGCGGTGATGACCCTGAAGAACGAGCGCCGGGGCCGCCTGTCCGAGCTAGCCGACGACGCACGCTTCGAGTTCCTCGCCGACCGCCGCCCGTGGCATATCCCGGCCGACATCGCCCTGCCCTGCGCCACCCAGAACGAACTGGACGAAACCGATGCGCGCACGCTGGTCAGCAACGGCGTGCTGTGCGTGGCCGAAGGCGCCAACATGCCTTCGACGCTGGAAGCGGTGGACGTGTTCCTGCACGCCGGCACGTTGTACGCGCCGGGCAAGGCCAGCAATGCCGGCGGCGTGGCCACCTCGGGCCTGGAGATGAGCCAGAACGCGCTGCGCCTGTCCTGGCGCCATGCCGACGTGGACGAGCGCCTGCACGTGATCATGAAGGAGATCCACGCCAACTGCGTGCGCCATGGCGTGCGCGCCGATGGCAGCGTCAACTACGTCGACGGCGCCAACATCGCCGGCTTCGTCAAGGTCGCCGACGCGATGCTGGCACAGGGCCTGTACTGAGCCTGCCGCCAACGCCGCGCCGTGCGACACGCACGGCGCCTTGGCCCCGGCCGCAACTCAATGCGCGACGCGGTTGCGGCCTTCGTGCTTGGCGCGATACAGCTGGCGGTCCGCCGCCGCCAGCAGGGTCCGCACGGTCTGCTGCCCCGGGCCCAGGCTGGCCAGGCCCATGCAGACGGTGATATGGGTGTCCGCGCCCAGTTCTTCCAGGCGCAACCGCGCCAGCTGCATGCGTACCGCCTGCAGCTGTTCGGCCGCGGCCGGCAACGACATGCCCCGCAGCACGATCAGGAACTCCTCGCCGCCATGGCGTGACACGAACTGGTCCTCGCCCAGCTGCAGCTGCAGCAGGCTGGCGACGTCACGCAACACCTGGTCACCGGCCTCATGCCCGTGGCCGTCGTTGATCTGCTTGAAATGGTCGATGTCCAGCAGCGCCACGTGCAGCGGCGCACCGTCGCGCTCGGCCTCGCGCATGGCCTGCTGCAGGTAGGCATCACCGGCGCGCCGGTTCGGCAGGCCGGTCAGCACGTCATGCATGGCCATGTGTTCCAGCCGCCGCAGCAGGTGGTCGCGCTCGGCGTCGGCCTGCTGCAGCGCGCGGTTCTTCTCGCGTAGTTCCTGCGTCCGCGCCGCGATCTCGGTGCTGAGCAGGCGTTGCCGGCGGCGGTAGCTGGCCGTGCGCCAGGCCACCAGGACCAGCACCAGCCCGAGCAGCGCGACCACGCCCATCGCCATCACCCACGGCCGCCGCCAGTACGGCGTGGCCACGCTCAGCTGCAGGCGTGCTTCGCCGACGCGGCGCGCATCCTGCCAATCCAGCGGCAGGGTCATCGCCTGCACCCGCAGCTGGTAATTACCCGGGGCCAGGTTGGTGTACACCGCCTCGGTACGCTCGCCGGCCTCGACCCAGTCGGCGTCGAAGCCCTCCAGCCGGTAGCGGTAGCGCATCTTGTCCGGCGCACGGAACCCCAGCCCCGTGTAGGCGACCTCGATCCGCTCCACTTCCGGCGGCAACGCATAGCGTTCCTGCGGGGCCTGCGGCGTACCGTCGATCACCACCCCTTCGATCACCACCGGCGACTGGCGCAGGCGGGCGTTGCCGTCCACGCGCAGCGGGTCGATCACCGCCAGCCCTTCGGCGGTGGGAAACATCAGGCGCCCGTCACGGGCGAGCCAACCGGCCGGCGAGGACGCACCGTTGGCCTGGCTGCTTGGCATGCCGTCGGTGTGGTCGATCACATGCACCGCCAACTGGCTGCGCGCCCCTGCCGCCACCCCGACCAGGTCATTGCGATCGAGCCGGAACACGCCCTGGTTGCTGGGCAACCACAGGTGCCCGCGGCCGTCGTCGATGATGCGGAACACCTTGTCGCGCGGCAGGCCCCTGCGGTGGTCGAATACCTGCACGTCCAGCCCGCGCTTGCGCAGCAGGCCATGGTCGGTGGCGATCCACAGGTCGCCGTTGCCATCGCCGAGGAAATCGAACACGTAACTGGCCGGGAAACCGCTCTGCACCGACCAGCTCTGCAGCTTGCCATCGGCGCCGAGCGAGGCCATGCCGGCATTGGTCCCGATCCACAGCACGCCACCGGCATCGCGATACAGCGCATGCACCGCCGCACCGGGCAGGCCTTCCTCCAGCCCGTACAGGCGGAGGCGACCATCGCGGTAATGGAACAGCCCTTCGGCGCTGCCGATCCACAGCCCGCCATCGGCATCCACGCACAGCGCGCGCACCAGCGGCTGCACCGTGCCCGGCAGCACCACCTGCTGCCGCACCGTGCCATCGGCATCCAGCCGTAGCACGCCATGGTTGTAGGTGCCCGCCCACAGCGTGCCGGGGGCCACCGCCAACGCCAGCACCGAGGCATCGCGACGGGCACCGGGAACCAGCGGGACACGCCGCAGCTGCCCGCCATCAAGCCGGTCCAGCCCCTCGGAGTGGCCGATCCACACCGTGCCATCGGCGGACTGGATGACCGCGCGAACGTAGTTCGAACCCAGCCCCTCGGTCTCGGTCAGCCCCTGCGCGGCGCCTTCGTCAATCCGGAACAGGCCATCGGTGCTTCCGGCCCAGACCAGCCCTTCGCGGTCGATCATCAGCGCCGGGCTGACCTGGCCGGGGATGGCGATGCGCTCGCGCTGGCCTGCGCCGAAGCGTTCCAGCCGTCCGGCCGAGAGGCTCAACCACAGGTCGCCGCCGGCATCGCGGCGCAGCCGCTCCACGCGCTCACCCGGGTACAGGTGCTCGCGCGTGCCATTGCCGCGCAACCAGTGCACGCCGTCATCGGCCGCGACCAGCCAACCGCCCTTTCCATCTCCCACCAGGTCACGCACCACCCAGCCGGCGCTGTCCTGCCAGGCCGTTGCCTGACTGCCCCGGAGCTGGAACACGCCACGCTCGGTGGCCACCAGCATCGTGCCGTCGGCCGACTGCGCCAGGGCGGTGATGGTGGCTTCGGGCAGGCCCGGGGACAGGCCGACGTCGCGCAGCTCGCCCTCGGCGGACAACCGCAGCAACCGTTCCTTCGCGCCCACCCACAGGGTGCCGTCGGCGTCACGCAGCAAGGCGGTGATCGACAGGTGGCGGGCCTGCTCCCCGCCGAGCGCTTCCCAGCGCCCGCGGTGGTAGCGGTACAGGCCGTTGTTGATGGTGCCGAACAGCATGCCGCCGTCGCGGTCGGCCAGCAGGGTGGGCACCCCGGACAGCTCCACGCCCGGGGTGTTCTGGCGGTCGAACACGGTGAAGCTGCGGCCGTTGAAGCGGACCACGCCTTCCCACGTCCCCAGCCAGATGAACCCTTGGTTGTCCTGCGCGACCGCCTGCACCAGGTTGTGCGGCAGCCCCTGCTCCATGTCCCAGCCGGCCACGGTGTGGCGCGCGGCCTGCGCCAGCGGCGCGGCCAGCACCGCCAGCAGCACCCACAGGCAGCACCCAGCGACCCGCGCGATGGCGCGGGTGACGGGGTTCGGGAAATGGTGAAGCGGTCTGGGCAAACCTGCCTCCCGCAGGTCCTCCCGGCCAGCGGCCGGCCGCTTCAATTTAGCATTCCGGCGTGAGATCCGCCCCTTCCGGGGACGGATCTCCCACCGCTTACTGGGCCGCTTCGTCCGGGCGCACCCGGAACCAGGCCGCGTACAGCGCCGGCAGGAACACCAGGGTCAGCACCGTGCCGACGATCAGCCCGCCCATGATCGCGATCGCCATCGAGCCATAGAAGGCGCTGCGCGAGAGCGGGATCATCGCCAGCACCGCGGCCAGCGCGGTCAGCACGATCGGCCGGAAGCGGCGCACGGTGGCGTCGATGATCGCGTGCCAGCGGTCGTGCCCGGCGTCGATGTCCTGCTGGATCTGGTCGATCAGGATCACCGAGTTGCGCATGATCATGCCGGCCAGCGCGATCGTGCCCAGCATCGCCACGAAGCCGAACGGCGCGCGGAAGATCAGCAGGAACAGGGTCGCGCCGATGATGCCCAGCGGTGCGGTGACGAACACCATCGCCGCCCGCGAGAAGCTGCGCAGCTGCAGCATCAGCAGCGTGGCCACCACCACCAGGAACAGCGGCATGCCGGCATTGATCGAGTTCTGGCCACGGGCCGAGTCCTCCACGGTGCCGCCGGTCTCCAGCAGGTAGCCGTCCGGCAGCTCGGCGCGGATGCCTTCCAGCGTCGGCAGCAGCTGCTGCACCACCCCCACCGGCAACATGCTGTCGCCGATGTCGGCGCGCACGGTGACGGTCGGCAAGCGGTTGCGGTGCCAGATGATGCCGTCCTCGAACACCTGCTCCAGGCGCGCCACCTGCGACAGCGACACCGGCTTGCCGCTGCTGGTGGGAATGGCCAGGCTGCCCAGCATCTCCAGGTGCGCACGCTCATCCTCCGGGCCGCGCAGCAGCATGCCGATCTGGCGGTTGCCTTCACGGTAGGTGCTGACGCTGGTGCCGGACAACGAACTGCTCAGGAACTGCGCCAGCTGCGCGCTGCTCACGCCCAGCGCGCGCGCGCGGTCCTGGTCCACGACCAGCCGCACCACCTTGCTCGGCTCGCTCCAGTTGAGGTTGACGTTGGTGGTGTGCGGGTTCTCGCGCACCTTGTCCGCCACCTGCCGGGCAATGGCCTGCACCCGCTCGATGTGCTCGCCGGACACCCGGAACTGCACCGGGTAACCCACCGGCGGGCCGTTCTCCAGGCGGGTGACGCGCATCTGCACGTCGGAGAACTGCGGCACCACCTCCTTGAGCAGCCACTCGCGCACTTCCTCGCGGGCATGCGTGTCTTCGGCCAGCACCACGTACTGGGTGAAGTTGGTGGCCGGCAGCTGCTGGTCCAGCGGCAGGTAGAAGCGCGGCGAACCGGTGCCCACGTAGCCGACGAAGTTGGCGATGCCGGCATGGCCCTTGAGCAGGGCCTCGAACTTCTCGGCCTGGGCCTGGGTGGCGGTCAGCGAGGCCCCCTCGGCCAGCTCGATGTCCACCATCAGCTCCGGCCGGGTCGAATCGGGGAAGAACTGCTGCGGCACGAAGCGGAAGATCACCAGCGAGAACACGAACAGGCCGATGGTGGCGAAGATCACCAGCCAGCGGCGACGCAGGCAGGCGTCGAGGAAACGCCGGAAGCGCTGGTAGAACGCGGTGCCATACGGGTCATGGTCGTGCGTCAGTTCCTTCGGCGCGACCAGGTTGGCCAGCGCCGGGTTGCGGTCGGCCCAACGCTGGCGCAGCGCACGCACGCGGCCGGCGAGGCTGGTCGGCTTGGGCGGCTGCGGGTTGTGCAGGTCCGGCAGCATCTTGTCGCCCAGGTACGGGATGAACAGCACCGCGGCCACCCAGGACACCAGCAGGGCGATGGTCACCACCTGGAACAGCGAGCGGGTGTACTCACCGGTGCTCGATGCCGCCGTGGCAATCGGCAGGAAGCCGGCGGCGGTGATCAGGGTGCCGGTCAGCATCGGGAAGGCGGTGGACTCCCAGGCGAAGCTGGCCGCACGCATGCGGTCGTAGCCCTGCTCCATCTTGGTGGCCATCATCTCCACCGCGATGATCGCATCGTCCACCAGCAGGCCCAGCGCCAGCACCAGCGCGCCCAGCGATATCTTGTGCAGGCCGATGTCGAACTGGTGCATCAGGAAGAACGTCATCGCCAGCACCAGCGGGATCGACACTGCCACCACCAGGCCGGTGCGCAGCCCCAGCGAGAAGAAGCTCACCAGCAGCACGATCACCACCGCCTCGGTGAGCACCTTGACGAACTCGCCCACCGAATCCTTCACCGCATGCGGCTGGTCGGACACCTTGCGCAGTTCCATGCCCACCGGCAGGGTCTTCTGCAGGCGCGCGAACTCATCGTCCAGCGCCTTGCCGAGCTTGATGATGTCGCCGCCGTTCTTCATCGCCACCGCGATGCCGATGGCGTCCTCGCCCATGAAGCGCATCTTGGCCGAGGCCGGGTCGGCGAAGCCACGCTTGACCTGGGCGATGTCGCCCAGGCGCACGGTGCGGTCACCGGCGCGGATCGGGAAGTCGCTGATCTCCTGCACCGAGTTGAACTGGCCGGTGATGCGCAGCTGCACGCGGTCGCTGGCGGTCTCGAACCAGCTCGCCGGTGCCATCGCGTTCTGTTCGGACAGCGCCTGCTGGACCTGCTGCATCGACACGCCCAGCGTGGCCAGCTTGGTGTTGGACAGCTCGATCCACACCTTCTCGTCCTGCAGGCCGACCAGGTCGACCTTGCCGACATCGGCCACGCGCTGCAGCTCCAGCTGGATGCGGTCGGCGTAGTCGCGCATCGCCGCGTAGTCGAAGCCCTTGCCGGTCAGCGCATAGATGTTGCCGAACGTATCGCCGAACTCGTCATTGAAGAACGGCCCGATCACCTCGGCCGGCAGCTGCGAGCGGATGTCGCCCACCTTCTTGCGTACCTGGTAGAACAGCTCCGGCACATCCTTGGAGGCCATCGCGTCGCGGGCGCTGAAGATCACCTGCGATTCGCCCGGCCGCGAGTACGACTGGATGAACTCGAACTGCCCGGTGTTCATCAGCGCCTTCTCGATCGGCTCGGTCACCTGCCGCGACACCTGCTCGGCGGTGGCGCCCGGCCACGAGGTCTGGATCACCATGGCCTTGAACGTGAACGGCGGGTCCTCGGACTGCCCGAGGTGTTTGTAGGACCAGGTGCCGATGATCGCCAGGGCGATCATCATGAACAGCACCAGCGGGCGGTTGGTCAGTGCCCACTCGGAAAGATTGAAGCGGCGCACGCCTCATTCCCCCTTGTTCGCGGCGGCAGCCGGCGCCGGTGCCAGCACCGGGCGGTTGCTGCGGTCCACGGCCCGCACCACCTGGCCTTCGCGCAGCAGGTGGCCGCCGGCGGCCACCACCCACTCATCGGCGCGCAGCCCCTGCAGCACCGGCACCGACTCGGCGCCGTAGGCACCCAGGGTCACCGCGCGCGACTGCAGTGCGCCGGTGGCCGGGTTGACCACCCACACGCTGGCCTGCTGCGGCTGCTTGCCTGCCTGCACCGCCGACAGCGGCACGCTCAGCGCCGCTCCCTTGCCGTGCCCGATATAGACGCGGGCGCTCTGGCCCAGCTCGACCGAATCCAACGCATCGGCCACCAGCTGCACGCGCGCGGCGTAGCTGCGGGTCTGCGCATCGGCGCCAGCCGCGATCTCGCGGATGCTGCCGGACAGGCGCTTGCCTGCCTGGTTCCACAACTCCACCTCGACCGGTTGGCCGACGCTGAACTCGCGGATGGCGCTTTCCGGCAACGCGATGGCCACTTCGCGGGCGCCGTCGGCGGCCAGGGTGAAGATCGTCTGCCCGGCGGCGACCACCTGCCCGGCCTCGGCCTCGCGCGCGGCGATCATGCCGTCGGCCGGTGCCCGCAGCTGCGCATAGCTGGCCTGGTTGCGGTTGACGTCCAGGTTGGCCCGCGCCGCGTCGGCCTGGCCCTGCGCCGCCTTGAGCGCCGCGGTCTGTGCGTCCAGCGCCGAACGGCTGACCACCTGCTGGGCGGCCAGCACCTCATAGCGGCGGTGCTCGTCGCGGGCCTTCACCAGGTCCGCCTCGGCCGCGGCGTACTGTGCCTGTGCGGCACGGGCCTGCAGCGCGTAGTCGGCGACATCCAGTTCGGCCAGCACCTGGCCTCTCTTCACCCGCTGGCCGGCATCGACCTCACGCCGCAGCAGGTTGCCGGCCACACGGAAGGACAGCGCGGCCTCCTCGCGCGCATGCACTTCGCCGGGATAGGCCGTGACGGTCACGTCCTGTCCGCCGGCCGGTTTGACCACCATTACCGGCAAGGCCGGCACCGCGGCGGTTTCGGTTTTGCCACACGCAGCAAGCACGGCCAGCAACAGGCTGCCGCCAATCCATCGGAGGTTGTTCATGGTGATCAGGGTCGCGAACGCAGGGGGAAGGGAGGCGGCCGGGGTTTCACCGCCATTACTGAACGACGCGGTATAGTATAAATATCGAACCAGCTGGTCTAGTATTCCCTCATGTCTTCCAAATCCTCTGCCACCAACGTCTCCCGGGAGCCTGCGCGCAGCAGTGGGCCGGGCCGTCCGAAAGACCTTGGAAAACGTGCCGCCATCCTCGATGCGGCCAAGGAAATGTTCGTGGAGCTGGGCTTCAACGGCGTCAGCATGGACGGCATCGCCGCCAGTGCCGGCGTATCCAAGCTCACCGTGTACAGCCATTTCGGTGACAAGGAGACCCTGTTCCGCGAGGCCATCCAGGCCAAGTGCGTGGAAATGATGCCCGACGCCCTGTTCGTCACCGACAGCGAAGGCCCGTTGCGCGACCAGCTGCTGGGCATCGGCCATGCGTTCTTCACGCTGATCAGCAGCGACGCGGCCCTGGCCACCCAGCGGATGATGATGAGCCCGGACACCGACGACCGGATCCGGCAGATGTTCTGGGAGGCCGGCCCGGCCCGCACCGAGACCGCGCTGTCGGACTTCCTGGCCGCCCGCGTGGCCCGGGGCGAACTGGACATCCCCGACCCGATCGTCGCCGCGCGCCAGTACTTCTGCATCATCAAGGGCGAACTGCACTCCCATATGATGTGCGGGTTGTGTGCCGCGCCCGGCCAGCTCGACCAGGATGCCCACGTGGCCGCCAGCGTCGACTTCTTCCTGCGGGCGTATGCACCGCGCTGACACCCGCCCCTGCCAAGCTGAACAGACCGTAGGTCCGAATGACTTCCGGCACTGCGGCCGCCCGAGCGGCCACGGCGATGCTTGGCCCGCATCGCGCCCCTAACCGGTAAAATGGCCGGCCCACCGCGCTGGAATGACGAGCTTTCCCATGACGATCAACTACTCCCACGTCCGCGAATTGATGGTTGAACAGCAGATCCGTCCCTGGGACGTGCTGGACATCCGCGTGCTGGACGTGCTGGCCCGCCTGCCGCGCGAGGCCTTCGTGGCCGAGTCGCACCGCGCCCTGGCCTATGCCGACATCGAGCTGCCGCTGGGCCACGGGCAGAGGATGATGAAGCCGGTCATCGAAGGCCGCACCCTGCAGGCGCTGGACCTGCAGCCCAGCGACGAAGTGCTGGAAGTGGGCACCGGCAGCGGCTTCCTCAGCGCCTGCCTGGGCGAACTGGCCCGCGAAGTGCTGAGCCTGGAGATCCAGCCGGAGCTGGCTGAACGCGCCCGCCAGAACCTGGACAGCGCCAAGCTGGGCAGCAACGTCCGCATCGAGGTCGCCGACGCCCTGAACTGGGACAGCCAGCGCCAGTTCGACGCCATCTGCATCACCGGTGCGGTAGAAACGGTCCCGACCCACCTGCTCAAGCTGCTGCGCACCGGTGGCCGCCTGTTCGTCATCAAGGGCACCTCCCCGGTGATGGAAGCTGTGCTCGTCAAGGCCGACGGCAGCGTGGAATCGCTGTTCGAAACCGACATCGACTACCTGCAGGGCGCTGCTCCTGCACCGCAATTCCAACTCTGAAACCTTCCAAGGAAGCCGCAATGATCCGCCGATCCCTCACCCTTGCGCTGGCAGTCGCCCTGCTCCCGATGACGGCCCACGCCGCCGACCTGCTGCAGGTCTACGAAATGGCCCGCAATGGTGACCCGCAGTTGTCGGCCGCCGAATCCAACCGCCTGTACACCCAGGAAGGCCAGGTGCAGGCACGCGCGGCACTGCTGCCGCAGATCAACGGCGAGGCATCGCTGGACCGTACCCGTACCAAGGCCGACGGCGTCAGCGGCAGCACCACCAGCAAGACCCGCACCTACGGCGTCAACGGCAGCCAGACCCTGTTCAATTGGGGCCAGTTCGCCGACCTGCGCGCGCAGCGTGACCTGAGCAAGGCCGCCGACTACACCCTGGAATCGGCCAACGACAACCTGATCATCCGCACCGCGACCGCCTACTTCAACGTGCTGGTGGCGATCGAATCGCTGAGCGCGGCCGAGACCAACGAAGCGGCCGGCAAGAAGCAGTTCGACTACGCCGACAAGCGCCTGGAAGTGGGCCTGGCGCCGATCACCGACGTGCACGAAGCCCGCGCCCAGTACGACCAGGCGCGCGCCAACACCATCATTGCCCGCAACACGCTGGAAGACGCCTACCAGGCCCTGACCGAACTGACCGGCCAGCCGGTCCGCGACGTGCGCGGCCTGCCGGAAGACTTCCGTCCGGCCATCCCGACCAACCGCGGCAACATCGACCAGCTGGTCACCGACGCCATGTCCCGCAACCCGGACCTGAAGGCCCAGGAACTGCAGGTCAGCGCCGCCGAATCCAGCGTGTCCTCGGCCCGCGCCGGCCACTACCCGACCCTGTCGCTGGGCGGCAGCTGGGGCAAGAGCGCGCGCTGGGGCGACAGCACCGGCGGCAGCTCCAACACCCCGGATGCGACCACCAACTCGATCGGCCTGACCCTGAACGTGCCGATCTTCGCCGGTGGCGCCACCCAGTCGCGCGTGCGCCAGGCCCTGGCCACCCGTGACATCCAGCAGGACACCTACGAGCAGCAGAAGCGCGCCCTGGACCGCAACACCCGCAATGCCTACCAGAACCTGGTCGCCGGCATCAGCGAAGTGGAAGCCCGCCGCCTGGCGGTGGTCTCGGCACAGAGCGCCTACGACGCCTCGCAGGTTGGCCTGGAAGTCGGTACCCGCACCGTGCTGGACGTGGTCCAGAACCAGCGGACCCTGTTCCAGGCGCAGCTGGACTACGCCCAGTCGCGTTACAACTTCCTGCAGGCACGCCTGGCCCTGAGCCAGGCCGTGGGCGACCTGGAGATCGCCGAAGTGCAGGACATCAACCGCCTGCTCACGGTCGATGCCACCGCAAAGCTGCAGGCCCAGTAAACCGTCCTGCAGTACTTACGAAAAAGCGGGCCATGCCCGCTTTTTTGTTGCCTGCCATCGGCCTCCCCGGCGGTCAGCTGCGCGGTGGCAACTGCGGGGTGATCAGTTCCAGCGTGCGTTCCAGCGCGCCACGCCCGTTGGCGACCAGCGCGCGCCCGGCCTCGATCATGCGCTCACGCTCGGCGTCGTTCTCCAGCAACTGCTCCACCGTCGCCCCCACCGCCTGCGCATCGGCGCAGATGCGCAGCGCGCCGGCCTCATCCATGCGTCGGGAGATCTCGGCGAAATTGTGCAGATGCGGCCCGGTGATCGCCGCCACGCCCATCGCCGCCGGCTCCAGCAGGTTGTGGCCGCCGATGGGCTGCAGGCTGCCGCCGACGAAGGCGACCCGCGCGCACGCATAGAACGCCATCAGTTCACCGAGTGTATTGAGCACGAACACCTGCGTGCCGGGTTCCGGCCACTGCTGTGCCTTGCGCGTGGCCACGCGCCAGCCCTGTTCGCGTGCCACCGCTTCCACCTTCGCGAACCGCTCCGGATGCCGTGGCGCCCACAGCAGCAGGGCATCGGGGTGCCGCTCCAGCAGGCGCCTGTGGATATCCACCACGGCCTGCTCTTCGCCCTCATGGGTGCTGGCGGCGATCCACACCGGTCGCGTGTCCGGCACATGCTGGTGGAAGCCTTCCAGCACGGCGGTGGGATCGGGCGGATGGATCTCGAACTTCAGGTTGCCCAGCGCGCGCACCTGTTCCGGCCGCGCGCCCAGCGCGATGAAACGTGCCGCGTCATCGGCGGACTGCGCCGCCACGCAGGTGACCGTGCGCAGGGCCCGCGATACCAGCGCCTTGAGCACGCGGTAGCCCTTCAAAGAACGTGCCGACAAGCGCGCGTTGAGGATGTACACCGGAATGCCGCGGTCCCGGCACCCGAACAGCATGTTGGGCCACAACTCGGTTTCCAGGATCAGCGCCAGGCTCGGGCGGAAGTGCGCCAGGAAGCGGTTCACGCTGCCCGGCACGTCGTACGGCAGGTAGACATGGTCCACCGCGTCCCCCCACAGCGCACGCACGCGTTGCGACCCGGTGGGGGTGATGGTGGTGATGATCCAGCGGATGTCCGGACGCAGTTCGCGCAGCGCATTGACCACCGGCGCAGCGGCGTTGACCTCGCCCACCGACACCGCATGCAGCCATACCCGCGGTTGCCCGCCGCTTTCCGGGTACGACGCATACCGCTCGTCCCAGCGCTTGAAGTACTCGCGCACGCGGAAGCCGCGCCACACCAAGTGGTAGACGGTGATCGGCAGCAACAGGTAAAGCACGGCCGAATACAGGCCACGCAGCAGAAGTTCGACAGGATCCCTACGCATCGGCGAAGGATACGGGAGAACGATGGAAACCAGTGAGGACGCCACGACGATCCGGCTGCAGGCCGATGCCGCAGCCGGCGGCGCGGTCCTGCCGGAACCCACGCCGGCCTGGCATCCGGCGCAGCGAGGATTGCCGGAGATGGCGTTGCCGCCTCCGCTCGCCCTGCCTTTCCCCCGGTGACTTAGAATTGCCCCATGTCCGATTCACCCACCACTGCCACCCGGCCCTCGTTGCTGCAACCCCGGCACTGGCCGACGTTCGCCTGGCTGGGCATCGCGATGCTCGCGGCACGGCTGCCCTGGACCCTGCAACGCGCACTGGGGCGTGGCCTGGGCTGGCTGGCGCTGCATCTGGCCGGCAGCCGCCGGCGCGCGGCCGAGGTCAACCTCAGGCTGTGCTTCCCGGAGCAGGATGACGCCTGGCGCCAGCGCCTGCTGCGCGACAGCTTCGATGCACTCGGCGTGGGCGTGTTCGAGTTCGCCCGTGCCTGGTGGGGCAGCATCGACCGCATCCGCCCGCAGGTGGAGATCGAGGGCCTGGAGCACCTGCATGCCCTGCAGGCCGAGGGCCGCGGTGTGCTGCTGGTCTCCGGCCACTTCATGACCCTGGAGATGTGCGGCCGGCTGTTGTGCGACCACGTACCACTGGCCGGCATGTACCGCCGCTACCGCAACCCGGTGATGGAGTGGGCGGTCAAGAGCGGCCGGCTGCGCTATGCCTGCGCGATGTATGCCAACGAGGACATCCGCGCCACCGTTCGCCACCTCAAGAAGGGCGGCTTCCTGTGGTATGCGCCGGACCAGGACATGCGCGGCAAGGATTCGGTGTTCGTGCCGTTCTTCGGCATGCCGGCCTCGACCATCACCGCGACCCATCAGTTCGCGCGCATGACCGGCTGTGCGGTGGTGCCCTACTTCCATCGTCGCGTCGGCAGCCACTACGTGCTGAAGATCGCCCCGCCGTTGCCGGACTTCCCCACCGATGACGCCGTGGCCGACACCGCCAAGGTCAATGCCGCCATCGAGGACATGGTCCGCGAAGCGCCGGCGCAGTACCTGTGGATCCACCGCCGCTTCAAGCGCCAGCCCGAAGGCCTGAGCAACTTCTACGCGCGCAAGGACTGAGCCCGCGTCGGCGCCTGGCACCCGCGCCGTGGTACATCCCCGGTCACCTGGCCGTGCGCCACCCGCTCCGGCGGCGCGCCAGCCTCACTCCTGTTCGTCGGCCAGCAGTGCGCCGGCATACATGGCCGCCAGCACCACCAGCACGCCTCCCCAGAACGTGGAATAGAACGCCAGGTGCGTGTTGAGCGGGAACACTGTGGTCGCCAAGGCCAACGCCGCCGGCCGGGCCTGGTCGCGGGCCAGCGGGGAGGCATAGATCCAGGCACGGATGGCCATCGCCGCGCCGGCCATCCACAGCAGCAGGCCGAGAACACCGGTTTCGGCCAGGATCTCCAGCACGATCTGGTGCGCATGCAGGGCCGGGCTGTCGCCCCAGGCCGCGGTGCTCTGCGGTGACGGATCACACTGCGGGTAGGCCCGCCTGAAATCACGCACGCCCACGCCGTTGAGCGGGTGCTCGCGCACCATGCACAGCGCCGCTCCCCAGATCTGGCTGCGCCCGGACAAGGCCTGGTCCATGCCGCTGGCATCACCGCTCAAGGCCATCTGCGTGCGGGCAAAGCGCTCGCGTACCTGCGACGACCCCAGGCCCAGCGCCACGGTACCGGCCACGCCGGCGAGCACCACCAGTGCCATCCGCTTCGCGCCCAGCAGGCGTCCGCCGGAGAACAGCACGACCAGCGCATAACTGATCCAGGAGGCACGCGAACCGGCCAGCACCAGCACCACGCCGACCCATGCGGCAGCCAGCAACCAGCCCCAGCGCCCCATGCGCTGGCCCACGAAGAACAGCAGGAACGGCGACACCGCCGCCAACACCTGCCCAAACTTCAGGTTGCACGGGCCGAACACGCCCGGCAGGCGATCTGCCGCGGCGATCTCCTGTGCGGTGCACAGGCCATGTCCACTGATCAGCCACTTGAGCTGGTCCATCGACCAGAACAATGCGCTGGTGCCGAATACGGCCTGCACCAACGCATCCAGCGTCCACGCCGCGGTCACCAGCGCCAGGCCGGTGAAGGTGATCCGTCGCCGTTGCGGCGTGGCCACGGCAATGGCGACCAGCCACATGAACGGCAGGTAGCGCAGCGCGGCGGCCACCTTGCCCCAGGTCCTGCCCGGATCGGCCGCATCGAACGCGGACACCGCCTGGGGCAGCCAGTAGGCCAGGAACAACACGCCGGTCAGCGCCCATGCCGGGATGCTCAGCAACGGCCGGATGCCGCCACGCAGATGCAACTGCACCAACCGCACCGCGGTGAACAAGGCCCCCAGCACCAGCACCGCTTCGGCAATCCCGGGCGCCGGCCAGCAAGCGACGAAGGCAATCACCCATGCCGGTGCCCAACGGGCACTGGCACCTGCACCATCAGCGCGTGAGTTCGGCATAGACATCCAGGGTGGCACGCTGCATGGCCTGCAGGGTAAAGGGAATCCGGCCGGGCAATGCCGGCGGTTGCCGCAGCATCTGCAATGCCTGTTGCAGCAGGCCTGCATCGTCACCCAGCGCCACCGCCCCCTCGGGCTGCAGTTGCGCCAGCAGTTCACCGACGCCGCCGTGGGCCCAACCCAGTACCGGTCGACCGACCGACAGCGCCTCAAGCACCGTGCGACCAAACGCTTCCGGCTTGTCGGACAACTGCAGGACCAGGTCACTGGCCGCATAGGCCTGTGACATGCGGTCGGTGGCCTCGCTGAAGACCACCTGCCCGGCCACGCCCAGTCGTTCCGCAAGCTGTTCCAGTTCCTGCAGGTAGCTTTCCCGGCCAGGCGCGCGTGCCCCCGGCATCCACAGCAGCGCCTGCACCTGTTGCTGCTTCAGCGCCGCCAGCAGCCCGATGGCGTGCGCATGCCCTTTCAGCCGGGTGCCACGCCCCGGCAGCAGCAGCAAGGGCGCATCGCCGGCCAGCGCCGCGTGCTGGCGTGCCACCTCCAGGCGCGGACGCCGGTCGGCGCGTGGCGTACGCGGGAACTGGCTGGCGTCGATGCCACGCGGTATCACGCGCAGCTTGCCCGGGTCAGTGGCCGGGTAATGCTGCAACAGGTAGGCACGCACGGTCTGCGATACGCAGATCACGCGTTCACCGCTGGCCATGATGCCGCTGTAACGGCCCGGTGAATTCAGGCCGTGCATGGTGGTCACCCAATGCGGCCGCTGGGGCGGCTTGATGCCACGCAAGGCATACCCGCCCAGCCATGCCGGCAGGCGCGACCGCGCATGCACGATGTCCGCGCCGGTTTCCACGAACAGGCGGCGCAGGCTGGCCACGTGCCGCAGGGTCAACAGCGACTTGCGGCCGATATCCAGTGTCAGGTGTTCGGCACCGCTGTCCAGCAGCGGCTGCACCAGCCGGCCGCCGGCTGATACCACGATGGCGCGATGGCCCGCCGCGACCAGCGCGCGGGCGATCTCAAGGGTCGAGCGCTCGACGCCACCGGCGTGCAGCGCCGGCAGCAACTGCACCACGGTCAGGCGGCGCATCGTCCGATTCAGTCAACCAGCACGAAGACCGAGCCGCAGTACGGGCAGGCGGCTTCGCCGTTGGGTTCCTTGTCGATCGGCAGGTAGACGCGCGGGTGCGAGTTCCACAGCGCCATCTCCGGCGTCGGGCAGCTCAACGGCAGGTCGGCGCGGTGCACGGTGTAGCGCTTCTCGGAGTTGGCGGGTGCGGTGGCGGTATGGCTCATGGCGTCGTTCAGCGAAATCAGGGACCGGCCAATTCTACCAGTGCCACCCCGGTGCCGGACCGCCCGCCGGCGTCTCCTCCGCGCCGCCGTCACCGGCCGTGGCCACCTGCGGTGGTTCCCGGCTCAGCCGGCCGGCCTCCAGGCGCAGCACCCGATCGACGCCGACGACCGCCCCGGGCCGATGCGCGACGACCAGCCGGGTCAGACGCAGCCGGCACACGGCCGCGTTGACCTGCTGCTCACCGCACGGATCCAGATGGCTGGTGGCCTCGTCCAGGAACAGCAACCGGGGCTGCCGGTACAGGGCGCGCGCGAGCAGGATCCGTTGCTGCTGGCCCGCGGACAGGGCGTTGCCCCGATCGCCGACCTGCCCGTGGTAGCCCGTTGGCCGGGCGATGATCTCCGCATGCACGGCGGCCAGGCTGGCCGCGACCTCGATCCGCGCCGGGTCCGCGTCCGGGTCGAAGAAGCTGATGTTGTCGGCGATGCTGCCACTGAACAGCTGATCCCCCTGCATCATCGCCCCAATGATGCGGCGCAGCTCGTGCCGTCCCAGCGCCTGCAGCGCATGGCCCCCGATGCGGATGCTGCCGCGGGTCGGCGTCAACACACCCAACATCAGTTTCACCAGCGTGGTCTTGCCGCAGCCCGACGCACCGGTGATCGCCACCGACTCCCCGGCAGCGATGCTGAAACTGCATCCCTCCAGTACCCACGGCGCGTCATCGGCATAGCGGAAGCACAGGTCCTCCACTTCGATCCGGCTGTCTTCGGGCACCGCCACAGGCCCGGGCAGGTCCGGCTCCGGCATGGCCGACACGACCCCTGCCAGGCGTTCACGGTGAAACCGGAGCACGCGCAGCGCCAGCCATTGGTCGACCAGGGCACTCATCCGCGCCATGAACAACTCCCCGTAGGCCAGGACGGCGATCAGCATGCCGGCCGTCAAGGCATCGTCCAGCACCCGCGCGGCCGCGATCCAGATCGAAGCGATGCGTGCCAGACCGAACAGCAGCTGGCGCGTGCCACGAAAGGCCACGTCGAAATGGGCGAGCCGCGCCTCGTACTGGGCCGCCTCCCAGCGCAGCAGGTCATGACCGTCGCGCCTGCGCGATTCCGCGCCTGCCACCTTCACGCCCTGCATGCCCTGCAGCGTCTCCAGCAGGTACGCCTGCTGGCGTGCATCCGCCGCCCACTGCCGCTCGCGCTGCATGTGCTGTGACTTCGCAGCCGACAGGCGCACGACCGCATACAGCACCACCGCCAGCACGGCCACGCCTGCCAGTCCGGGGCTGTACAGCAGCATCAAGCCAAGCAACGGCACCACCAGCAGACCATCGAGAAGCCCTTCGAGCGCGCCGCTGGCCGCGGTCCGCTGGATCTGGCGCAGCGAGGCCAACCGCGCGACGACGCCGGCCGGGCCGTGTCGCTCGAAGAAGGCCAGCGGCAGCCTCGACAGGTGCGCAAGCACATTGCCGCTCCACTGCTCGCCCAGCCGCGCGCACAGGCGAACCACGGCCACGCGGCGCACCGCGTCGATGCCCACCTGCAGCACCAGGGCCAGGCCAAAGCCGAGCGCCAACACCGCGAGCAGGTCGCGGTCGGCCGCGACCAGCACCTGGTCCACCACCCATTGCATCAGCAGTGGCGCCAACAGCACGAACACCTGCAGCGCCAGCGACAACACCAGCACCTGCGCGAGCACCGTTCGCAGGCCGGGGACCGCTCCGGCCAGGCGGCGCAGGCTGATCAAGGCCCCTGTTTCAGGGGACGCCAACATCGCCATCGGTTCCAATACCAGCGCCGCGCCACCGAAGCAGCCGGAGAGTTCGGACCGCGACATCCGGCGCGTCCCCGCGACCGGGTCCAGCACCGTGGCACGATTGCCCCGCAACTGCTGCAGGACCACGAAATGACCCCGCTCCCCCTGCAGGATGCAGGGAAGGTCCACGCTGGCCAGTGCGGCGCTAGGCTGCCGTGGCCGTGCATGGAAGCCCAGTTGCCGGCTGGCGTCGACCAGCCCAGCGAGCGTCGCGCCGTTCGCGCACCCGGGGAAACGTCGCCGCAGCTCCGGCAGTCCGACCGGGCGCCCATGGGCCTTGGCCACCATGGCAAGGGAAGCGAGGCCGCTGTCGGCAGCCTCGGATTGGACAATGCTGTTCATCCGTGGCCGTCCCTGGCCGCTCCTTCGTCGTTATTTGAAATCGCCGGCAACGAACACGCTCAGCTGGCCGGGATCCAGGTGCTTGCGGATGGCGGCATTGACCTGCTCGACCGTCAACGCGCGATAGGCCGCATCCCGGTCGATCTCGAACTGCATGGCACGCGCGTAGTACAGGTGGTCGGTGAGCAGGTTGGCCACCGCGCCATCGCTGGCACGCGACTGCTCGCGCACCACCAGCCGCGCATTGACCGCATCACGCAGTTCCTGTTCGGTGACCCCATCGGCCACGAGCCGGGCCAGTTCCTCGCGCACCGCCCGCTCGACCTTGTCCATGTTCTCCGGCGCCGCAATTGCCTGCACGGCGATGCTGCCCGCATCGTCACGTCCTTCCCGGCTTTCGTCGGCATGCAGCGCGGCACCCACGCTGTAGCTGAGGCCTTCCTTCTGGCGGATGCGGTCGGCCAGTCGCGCCTTCAGCGGATCGCCGCCAAGGATGTTGACGGCGATGTTGAGCGCGGCGAAGTCCGCATCGGCCAGGTTGATCGACAGGTTCTGTCGTGCCAGCAATACCGCATTGGGCTTGTCCGGCGTGGCCAGGCGTTGCTGCATCGCCGCGCGCGGCTGGTAGTGGGTGCTGATCGGCACATAGGCGCGTGGTGCCTTCCAGTCCACGAACAGGGATTGCAGTTGCGCCTTCACCGCCTCGGCGTCGAAGTCACCGACGATGGCGATCTCGCCCACGCTGGTGCCGTAGAAGTCGCGGTGATAGGCGGCCAGTTCCTGCAGCTTCACCGCATTGAGCCGCTCCAGCGCGGTGTCCAGCGTTTCCACATGCAGCGGATGGCCTTCCGGCCAGGGGTCGAAGTAGCGGGCCAACGCCAGCGATGCCACCGCACCGGGTTCCCTGCGCTGGGCTTCGGTCGCGGTGACGGCCTGCAGGCGAAGCTGTTCGAACGGGTCTTCCGGCAGCGCCGGGTTGCGCAGCACGTCCGCGGCCAGGGCCAGCGCCTCTGCCAGCGTGTCGCGCCGGCCCGACAGGCGGATCTGCGCACTCTGCATGCCCCCGCTCACCTGTGCCTGGGTCGCCAGCGCATCGAAACGCGCCGCGATCTGGCCCCGGTCCATGTGCGTGCTGCCCATCATCAGCATCGAGCCCAGCAGGCTGCCCGCCATGCCGCGGCCGGTCATGCCTTTCTCGTCACCGAAGCGGAACGTCGCATCCACCGTCACTGTCTGCCCGCGGTTCTTCTTGGGCAGCAGCGAAACCTTGAGCCCCTCGCCCAGGGTGAAGGTCTCGGTGCGTGCCTGGATGTTCTGCGGCGTGGCTTCGAACGCCTCCCCGGCGGCGACCGCTTCACGCCCCACGTAGCCATCGACCAGGCTGGCCACCGCCGGTGCCGGTGGAATCCCGGCGCGATCGACGGTGGTCGTCGGCACGAACCGGCCCAGGGTGCGATTGCTGGGCTTGAGGTAAGCGGCCGCGACGCGGTTGACGTCGGCGGCGCTGACCTTGGCGATCGCATCGCGCTGCACGAACAGCAGCCGCCAGTCACCGGCCGCCTGGTACTCGGAAAGCGCCATCGCCACTGCGTTGACGTCGCTGGTCAGCTTCTCCAGCCCGTTGGCGATGCGTTGCCTGGCCGCGGCCACCTCCTCCTCGCTCACCGGACGCGCGGCGACCTGCTCGGCCTGGCGCAGCAACTCGGCCTCGGCCTTGGCCGCGTCACCGGCCTTGGGCAGGACACCGATCAGGGTGAATAGGCCGGGATCGCGCAGGCTTTCCCCGCTGGCAGTGGCGAAGGCCGCCAACTTCGGCTCCATCAGCGCCTTGTACAGCCGCCCGTTCGGGTTGTCGCCCAACACGTTCGCCAGCACCGCCAACGGCGCGCTGTCGGCCTGCGCCAGCGCCGGCACGTGGTAGCTGGCCGCCACCAGCGCCAGGTCACCACTGCGGCGCACGGTGACCTCGCGCTCGCCATCCTGGGCAGGTTCCACCGTATGCAGCACCGGCAGCACGCGGGCGGGCCGCTTCAACGGGCCGAAGTGGGCGGCCACGCGCTGCAGTACCTGGCCCTCGTCGATGCGGCCGGCAACGATCAACAGCGCGTTGTCCGGCTGGTACCAGGCGCGGTAGAACGCCTGCAGGTTGTCGATCGGCACGTTCTCCACGTCCGAGCGTGCACCGATCGGCATGTTGCCGTAGTTGTGCCAGTCGAAGGCCACCGAGCGCATGCGCTTCATCAGCACGCCGACGGGGCTGTTGTCGCCAGCTTCCATCTCGTTGCGGACGACGGTCATCTCGCTGTCCAGGTCGGCCTTGGCCACCCTGGAGTTGACCATCCGGTCAGCCTCCATCGCCAGCACCCACTCCAGCGTTTCATCGCTGGCCGGGAACGAGGCGAAGTAGTTGGTGCGATCCAACGAGGTCGTGGCGTTCTTGCTGATGCCGCGCTTCTGCATCTGCCCGGGAATGTCGGGGTTGCGCGCGGTGCCCTTGAACAACAGGTGTTCGAGCAGGTGCGCCATCCCGGTTTCGCCGTAGTTCTCGTGCAGCGAGCCCACGCCGTACACCAGGTTGACCGTCACCGTCGGCTTGCTTGCGTCGGGGAACAGCAACACGCGCAGGCCATTGTGCAGCTGGTACTGGCAGATCCCCTCCACGCACGGCCCGGCCTCCACCGTCGCCGGCAAGGCCGGGGGCGCCGGCCTGGCCGTCGCAACGCCCACGCCCGCCAACGAGAGGGCCAGCGCCACTGCACAACGCGAAACTCCGATCATCCATTTCCCCTTGGGTTCATTCCTTCCATTCCTGTCCAGGCCCGATGGCGGGGGAAGCTCCCCGCGCCCGACCTTCCCTGCGCGATCCCGTCGTCGCGCGGCTTCCCTTGCCCATCCCTCTGTGGAGATACCGCATCGGATGCACGGGCATGTTTCCAGAAACATCCCGATGCGTACACCGTGCAGAGGCCAACGCCGCTCATCCTTCCCACCGTGCCGACATGCCAAGCAGGGGCTCGAACAGCCATTCGAACAGACGACGCCGCTCACCCATGATGTCCGCTTCCAGCGGCATGCCCGGGCGCAGCGGCTCGGGCTTCCCATAAGCCACGACGTGTTGCCGGGCCAGGCTGACGGTGATCCGGTAGGCGACCTCGCCGCCGCGGCCGGCCGCATCGTCGGGCAACGCGCTCAGGCTGATCCGTTCCACACGGCCGCGCTGGTGCCCGAACTTCTGGTAGGGAAACGCACGGTAGCGCAGCAGCACGTCATCGCCGGGCGCGATGAAGCCGATCACGCGACTGGGAACACGCAGCTCCGCTTCCAGCCGCCCGTCACCGGGCAACAGCACCAGCAGCGGCTGGTTGGCCCGCACCGCCTGGCCGGGCTTGACCAGGTGTATCCCCACCGTCCCGGCGACCGCAGCCTTCACCAGCAGTCCATCGGCGGCATCGGCCTGCAGGCGCTCCTGCTCCAGCCGCGCCTGCGCACGCGCATGCCCGGCGTCGTTGGCCCGTGCCTGCGCCGGCATCTCGTCCAGCTCCTGCTGCAGGCGCGCGATCAGCCGCCGTGCACCGCTGGCCTGTCGCTGCAGCGATCGCCACTGCGCGGTATGGTCCAGCAGCGCGGCTTCCTGCTGCTGCAGTTGCAGCTGCCCCACGTATCGCCCTTCCTCAAGCCGGTGCAGGCGCTGCAGCCTGTCGGCGGCGGTGCGGACCTGCTGCTGGCGGACCTGCACCTCGGCCTGCACCAGTTGCAGTTCGTCACGGGCGCGGCGCAGGCGTCGGATCAAGCCCTGCCGCTGCGCCTGCATGCGCCCGTGCCCGGCCAGGCGCTCCTCCTCCAGCCCGCGTTCGCGCTCGCTCAGGTGCGCATCGATGGCGCCCTGTGCATCACCGACGTCCACCGTCGCGCGTGACATGCTCACCAGCGCAAGGCTGCCGCCCGCGCGGACGCGCCCGCCTTCGGCCACGTTCAACCAGGCCACCACGCCGTCGGCCGGAGCGGTCACGGTCAGCATGCCCTGCACCGGGACCAGTTGGCCCTCGACGGTGGAGCGGCAGGTGTAGCTGGCCGAGCACAGGAAAACCAGCACGGCGATGGCCGCGATCATCGCCAGACCGGCGAGCCCGCCCAGGCGCAACGCCGGTGACGTCCCCGCGCTGGCCGGCATGCGGTCCGGCGGCACCTTCGACGTGACCTCCCGGCATGATGATTGCGGCATGGCTGGCCCCCCCGGAAAGCGAGGCGCGAATGTGTCGAAGCAGAGGCCTTCGTTCAAGGCCTCCGCAGGGTCATTTGCAATGGCACCAGACGCCCATTGCCCATGGCACCGGGGACCCGGGCCGGGCGTCAGCCGCGCTGACCCGAAAAGTCAGACTTTCTGACGAAAACCCACTTTTCCTTGTATTGTCTCAATTTCTCACACTTGTTCGCACATTGTATCCCGCTTGCGATATAGTCGCCGGGCACTCACGCAGCAACCTCATGGAGGAGAACCTGGATGCCCAACCAACTGGCTAATCGCATTCGCCGTGCCCGTCGCAGAAAGGGCATGACCCAGGCCGAGCTGGCCGCCCTTCTCAAGGTCAGCCGCAGCGCGGTGGGCAACTGGGAAAGCCCCACCGGGATCATGCCGTGCACTACCCGCATGATCACCATCGCCCTGGTCACCGATGTTTCCTTCGAATGGCTGGCCACCGGCCGTACCGGGCTCGAGGCCGTCCCGGCGAGCCCGCCTCCGGCCGGCATGGAGCTGGTCGACGACCCGCACGAACGCCGCCTGCTGGTGGGCTATCGCACCAGCCGCGCCGCCACCCGCAAGCTGGTCCTGCAGATCGTGGAAGGCCAGCGCGCCTCGCCGCTCTGACCGCCGGGGCCAGCCAGGCTGGCCCCACCTTCCCGCGGAAACGAAGAAAGCCGGCTTGCGCCGGCTTTCTTCGTTGCACCCGGACCCCGCCATCAACCGGCGCGATCGGCTTCCATCTGCTTGCGGATCTGCGCGTCCACGGCCGCGATCGCGGTCATGTTCAGCACGCGGCGCGAACTGGCGCTGCTGGTCAGGATGTGCACCGGCTTGGAGATGCCCATCAGGATCGGGCCGATCGCCACGCCGTTGGTGAACACGCGCACCAGGTTGTAGGCGATGTTGGCCGCTTCCAGGTTGGGCAGCACGAACAGGTTGGCACGGCCCTTGAGCGTGCTGTTGGGCAGCAGCTTCTCGCGCAGCGCCTCGTCCCAGGCGGTGTCGCCCTGCATCTCGCCGTCCACGTTCAGGCGCGGGTTGCGCTTGAGCAGCTGCTCGCGCACCTGGCGCATCTTCAGCGCGTCCTTGGAATCATGGCTGCCGAAGTTGGAGTGCGACAGCAGCGCGATCTTCGGCTCGATGCCGAACAGCTTCATGCGGTAGGCCGCCTGCAGCGTGGACTCGACGATCTGGTCGACGCTGGGGTCTTCCTGCACGTGGGTATCCACGAAGAAGAACACGCCCTGCGAGTTGATCACGCCGGTCATCGCCGAGGTCGAGCTGACCCGCTGTTCCAGCGGGATCACGCTGCGCACGTAGCCCAGCTTCTTGTGGAAGCGACCGACCAGGCCGGACAGCATCGCGTCGGCCTCGCCACGGGCCACCATCACCGCCGCGATCAGGGTCGGGCGCGAGCGCATCAGGTTCTTGGCGGCAGCCACGGTGACGCCCTTGCGGCCGGTCATCTCGTGGTAGTACTGCCAGTACTCGTTGAAGCGCGGGTCATCATTGATGTTGGTGATCTCCACGTCCACGCCCGGCTTCATGCGCAGACCCAGGCGCTCGATGCGCGATTCGATGACTTCCGGGCGGCCGATCAGGATCGGCGCGGCGACGCCTTCGTCGATCACGTTCTGCACCGCCTGCAGCACCACTTCTTCCTCGCCCTCGGCGTAGACCACGCGCTGCTTGTCCGAACGGGCACGGTCGTAGACCGGCTTCATGAACAGGCTGGTGCGGTAGACGAACTGGGCCAGCTTCTCGCGGTAGGCCGCCATGTCGGCGATCGGGCGCGTGGCCACGCCCGAATCCATCGCCGCCTGGGCCACCGCCGAAGACAGCTCGACCAGCAGGCGGCGATCGAACGGGCGCGGGATCACGTAGTCACGGCCGAAGCTGGGGGTGTCACCACCATAGGCGGCGCCCATGTCGGACGCTTCCTTGCGGGCCAGCGCGGCGATGGCGCGCACGCAGGCCACCTTCATTTCCTCGTTGATGCCGGTGGCGCCGACGTCCAGCGCGCCGCGGAACAGGTACGGGAAGCACAGCGCGTTGTTGACCTGGTTCGGGTAGTCCGAACGGCCGGTGCCCATGATCACGTCCGGGCGCACCGCCTTGGCGTCCTCCGGCAGGATCTCCGGGTACGGGTTGGCCAGCGCGAAGATGACCGGGTTCGGCGCCATGGTGGCGACCATTTCCGGCTTCAGGATGCCGCCGGCCGACAGGCCCAGGAAGATGTCCGCGCCGTCGACGATCTCGGCCAGCGTGCGCTTGTCGGTGTCGCGGGCGTAGCGCGCCTTTTCCGGGTCCAGGTCGGTGCGGCCGGTGTGGATCACGCCTTCGCGGTCGTAGGCCAGGATGTTCTCCGGCTTCAGGCCCAGCTGTACCAGCATGTTGACGCAGGAGATGCCGGCCGCGCCCATGCCGGTGGTGGCCAGCTTGACGTCCTCGATCTTCTTGCCGGTGATGCACATGGCGTTGAGCACGGCGGCGCCGACGATGATCGCGGTGCCGTGCTGGTCGTCGTGGAACACCGGGATGTTCATGCGCTCGCGCAGCTTGCGCTCGACGATGAAGCACTCCGGCGCCTTGATGTCTTCCAGGTTGATGCCGCCGAAGGTCGGCTCCAGCGAGGCGATGATGTCGACCAGCTTGTCCGGGTCGTTCTCGTCCACTTCGATGTCGAACACATCGATGCCGGCGAACTTCTGGAACAGCACGCCCTTGCCTTCCATCACCGGCTTGCCGGCCAGCGGGCCGATGTTGCCCAGGCCCAGCACCGCGGTGCCGTTGCTGATCACCGCGACCAGGTTGCCGCGTGCGGTCAGTTCGCTTGCCTGCGAGGGGTCGGCAACGATGGCTTCACAGGCATGCGCCACGCCCGGCGAGTAGGCCAATGACAGATCCCGCTGGGTCAGCATCGGCTTGGTCGCCACCACCTTGATCTTGCCCGGCGGGGACATGCGGTGGTAATCGAGGGCGGCCTGTTTGAAATCTTCGTTGGACATCGATCTGTTCGGCATGAATGGGCAGAAGGGACTCGGGATGATACCGCGTTGCGCTGTCTGGACCTGTCGCGCAGCTGTCACTGGTCATGCTGCAACCGCACAATCCGGAGGCGTCCGGTGGACATGATCTGAGCATTGCGGGTCGCTGCAATGACAACAGGTGGATCTGGAAAGCACACGCAGGGCCATACCCTGTCCCGGGCAGGCCCCGCGCCACGCGCTGGCAGGCTTGCTCAGCGCACAGCGACCTCGCCCACCGGTTCGGGCGTGGCGCCATCGAGCACCTGGGCAAGGCGTTCGCTGTCCAGTGCGCCCTCCCAGCGCGAGACCACCACGGTTGCGACGGCATTTCCGAGGAAATTGGTCAAGGAACGGCATTCGCTCATGAACCGGTCCACGCCCAGGATCAGCGCCATGCCGGCCACCGGCACCTCCGGCACCACGGCCAGGGTGGCCGCCAGAGTGATGAAGCCGGCGCCGGTCACGCCCGCCGCGCCCTTGGAACTGAGCATGGCGACCAGCAGCAGCATGATCTGGTGCCCCAGGGTCAGCTCGGTGTTGGTGGCCTGGGCGATGAACAGCGCGGCCAGGGTCATGTAGATGTTGGTGCCATCCAGGTTGAACGAGTAGCCGGTCGGCACCACCAGGCCCACCACCGACTTGCTGCAGCCGGCCCGCTCCATCTTCTCCATCAGCGAGGGCAGCGCCGATTCGGAGGAGGACGTGCCCAGCACCAGCAGCAGCTCGGCCTTGAGGTAACGGGCCAGCTTGATCACCGAGAAACCGCACATCCGGGCCACCGTGCCCAGGATGACCACCACGAACAGCAGCGCGGTCAGGTAGAACGAGCCCACCAGCCAGGCCAGGTTGACCAGCGAGCCGATGCCGTACTTGCCGATGGTGAAGGCAATCGCGCCGAACGCGCCGATCGGTGCGGCCTTCATCAGCAGGTGCACCAGCTTGAACACCGGCGCGGTCAGCGCTTCGAGCAGGTTGAGCACCGGGCGGCCCTTCTGCCCGACCATCGCCAGCGAGATGCCGAACAGCACCGCCACGAACAGCACCTGCAGGATGTTGTCGCCGACGAACGGGCTGAGCAGGGTCTTGGGGATGATGTCCATCGCGAAGCCGACCAGGGTCAGCTCATGCGACTTGGCCACGTAGTTGTTGACCTCGGTCTGGTCCAGGTCGGCCGGGTTGATGTTCATGCCGGCGCCGGGCTGCACCACGTGCGCCACCACCATGCCCACCACCAGCGCCAGGGTGGAGAAGAACAGGAAGTAGACCATCGCCTTGGCGAACACCCGGCCGACGCTGCGCAGGTGGGTCATGCCGGCGATGCCGGTGACGATGGTCAGGAAGATCACCGGCGCGATGATCATCTTCACCAGCTTGATGAAGGCATCGCCCAGCGGCTTGAGCTGCGCGCCCCAGGCCGGCTCGAAATGGCCGAGCAGCACGCCCAGGGTGATGGCGACCAGCACCTGGAAGTACAGCTGGCGGTACAGCGGGATGCGACCACCCGGGACCGCGACGACATCGGTGGAAACGTGCATGCGACACCTCGAAGGAGAACGGCTTCGAGCGGTGTTGTACGCGCGGGCGGCGGGCACGCCGATAACGCATTGGTACTAGCTAATCCATTGGTATTAGGCCGCTTTTCCCTACTGGCGACGTTCCGGCACCCGCCTCGACCGCACCCTGTGCACCAATCCCAATGGCCACGGGCACTTGCCGCACGTTCCCGCCCGACGCCCCCTGCCGGATGGACCAGCGGCCGCGCGTCAACGTCGCAGATTCCGCGCTGGAGAAACCCGCCGGTCTGCGTGACCATCCGCGCATGCCCTTCCTGCGCCGCCCACGACGACGTGTCCACACCTGGCTGCTGCTGGCCGGCCTGGCCGTGCTCGTCGCCCTGGTCAGCCTGGCGGTGATGCGCCACCTGGAGCGGCGCAGCCTGCAGGCCGACGCGGCGCAGGCGCGCGAACAGCTGCGCCTGAAGGCCGATGCGATGCAGGCATTGATCGAACGCTACGGCGTGTTGCCGGCGGTGCTGGCGCTGGACCCCGACATCCGCGCCGCATTGCTGCGACCGGACGCCCCGGCTGGCGTCTTCGATTCGCTCAACCACAAGCTGGAAGCGGTCAATGGCGCGGCCACCACCTCGACGCTGACCCTGCTCGATCGCAACGGGCTGGCCGTGGCCGCCAGCAACTGGCGCATCCCCGGGTCCAGCAACGTCGGCAACAACTACCGCTTCCGCCCCTATTTCCAGCGCGCCATGCAGGAAGGCAGCGGCACCTTCTACGCCGAGGGCGTGACCACCGCGGTGCCCGGCTACTTCCTGTCCGAGGCAGTCCGCGACGCCCAGGGCGTGCCAGTCGGGGTGGTCGTGGTCAAGGTGGTGCTGCGTCCGCTGGAAGCCAGCTGGGGCGAGATGCCCGAGACCGTGTTCGCCAACGACGGCAATGGCGTGATCTTCCTGTCCAGCCGCCCCACGTGGCGCTACCGGGTGCTGCACCAGCTCGACGCCGCGATCCGTGGCCGGCTGGCCAACACCCGCCAGTACGGGCCAGTACCGCGCGAGCAGTTGGAGTACCGCCTGATCGAGGACCTCGGCGACGGCGTGCGCCGGGTGCGCCTGCCCGACGCCGGCGACGTCATCTGGATCTCGCAGCCGCTGCCACGCCAGGGCTGGACCCTGAACCTGCTGCGCGCCAGCCACGACAGCCTGGCCACCGCGCGCACCCAGGCCGCGCTGATCGGCGCCGGCCTGCTCGCACTGGCACTGCTCGGCTTCGTGCTGTGGCAACGCCGCCGGCTTGCCCAGCTGCGCGAGCGCAGCCGCGTCGAGCTCGAACGCATGGTCAAGCACCACGCGCAGGAACTGCGCACCGCCCAGGATGGCCTGGTACAGGCCGCGCACGCCGCCGACTACGGCGAAAGCCAGAGCCTGCAGCACCTGCCGCAGGGCGTGTGCGTGGTGGACGCCCAGCTCAACCTGGTGGCGTGGAACCGCCGCTATGTCGAGCTGTTCCGCTTCCCGCCCGGCTTCATCCACGTCGGCCGGCCGATCGCCGATGTCTTCCTGTTCAACGCGCGCCGTGGCCTGCTCGGTCCCGGCCCCATCGACGAGGCCATCGAGCGCCGGCTCAACCACCTGCGCTCGGGCAAGCCGCACATGCATGAGCGCGAACGCAGCGATGGCAGCGTCATCGAGATCCGCGGAAACCCGCTGCCGGACGGCGGCTTCGTCACCAGCTACGCCGACATCACCGCCTACAAGAACGCTGCGCGCGACCTGCGCTCGCTCGCCGATGCACTGACCCAGCGCGTGGACGAGCGTACCCGTGACCTGGCCGGCGCCAAGCGCGAGGCCGAGGATGCCAACCGCTCCAAGACCCGTTTCGTCGCCGCGGCCGTGCACGACCTGCTGCAGCCACTCAACGCCGCGCGCATGTTCCTGTCGGCGCTGCGCGGACGCCTGCCCGACGAGGGCACGCGCCAGATCGCCGAACACATCGACAGTGCATTGACCGCGCAGGACGGCATCCTCAACAGCCTGCTGGATATCTCGCGGCTGGAATCCGGCGCGCTGGAAACCCGGATCCAGGACTTCGCGCTGGACCCGCTGCTGGATGCCCTGGCCAAGGAATTCGGCATCCTGGCCACCGCGCGCGGGCTGCGGCTGGACTACGTCCGCACCCACACGGTGGTGCGCTCGGACCGTGCCCTGCTGCGCCGCGTGCTGCAGAACTTCCTGTCCAACGCCATCCGCTACACCCCGCGCGGGCGCATCGTGCTGGGCTGCCGCCGCGAAGGTGAGCGCATCCGCATCGAGGTGCACGACAGCGGCCCGGGTATCGCCGAAGCCCGCCACCGGGAAATCTTCGAGGAATTCCACCGACTGGACGGCAACGACGCCGGCGAGCGCGGCACCGGGCTGGGCCTGGCCATCGTCGAGCGCATCGCACGCCTGCTCGACCACCCGATCCGGCTGCGTTCGGTGCTGGAGCACGGCAGCGTGTTCGCGGTGAGCGTGCCGCGCGGCGTGCCCGGGGCGGATGCCGTCACGACCACTGGCAATGCCAGCGATGAACCACGCGCCGATTCGCTGCTGGAAGGGTGCCGGGTGTGGTGCGTGGATGACGATGCGCTGGTCAGCCGCGCCACCCGCGTGCTGCTGGAGCGCTGGGGCTGCCAGGTACTGATGGCCGGCAATGCCGACGAGGCCCTGGCCCGCGCCGCGCCGGGCAACGCGCCGGACCTGCTGTTGCTGGACGTGCGCATGGGGCCGCTCAGCGGCCCGGCGCTGCTGCCGCTGCTGCAGCAGCGCTGGCAGCAGGCCCCGGCGGTGATCCTGTACACCGCCGAGCAGGACCCGGCGCTGCGTGCACTCGCCCGCGAGAACGGCTGGCACCTCCTGTCCAAGCAGGCGCGCACCTCGGCGCTGCGCGCCCTGCTGACCCACGCCTGCCAGCGCGCACGCTGAGTCGGTGCTCGTTGCTCAGGCGCCCGCGTCGGGCAGGCCGGGGTCGCCTTCCGGCTCCAGCGCCTTGACCAGCAACGCCGCCTGCGTGCGGCTGTTGCATTCGAGCTTCTTCAGGATCGCAGTGACATGCACCTTGACCGTGTTCTCGGCCAACCCCAGCTCGTAGGCGATCTGCTTGTTGAGCAGGCCATCGGCCACGCACACCAGCACCCGGAACTGCTGCGGGGTCAGCCGGGCCAGGCGCGCGGCCAGCAACGCATCGCGCTCGGAGCGCTCGGCCGCCAGCGGCGGGAAGCAGGTGTCGCCGGCCATCACCGCGGTGACCGCGTTGCGGATGGCCTCCACCGGCGCCGACTTGGGAATGAAGCCGACCGCACCGAACTGCTGCGCGCGCCGGATCACCCGCGGGTGGTCGTTGGAGGAAATGATGATGACCGGGATGTCCGGGCGCTCGCCGCGCAACCACACCAGCGAGGAGAAGCCGCGTGCCCCGGGCATGCTCAGGTCGAGCAGCACCAGGTCCACCTCCGGGTGCTCGTCCAGCGCCTGGGTCAGGGCCGAGGCGCTGGCCACCTCCAGCGTCTGCCCGACCGCCACGCCATCGCGCAGCGCATGCAGCACCGCCGCGCGGAACAGCGGGTGATCATCGGCGACGAGGACCTTGGCCAGGTTCATGCCGCCAGTGTGGCACGCACCCCGGCCGCTCGCCCTACTACCAATGCGTTATTGGCCGCCACGGCCAGGCTGCTATGGTCCGCCTCCCGACCCGGTATCCCCACAGGCACAGCCAGCCCATGCAACGCTCCCGCATCCCGTTGTTGTCCGCCCTGTTGCTGCCGGCCCTCGCACCGGCCGCGCATGCCAGTGATGATGTCAGCATCAAGTTCAGCGGCCGCCTGTACTACGACGTGGCGCGCTTCGACAACGATGACCGCGGCAGCCGCGAGCGTGACAACGATGACCTGCGTGCCGCGTGGCTGGCCGCCTCGGGCAGTTTCCACGGCGTCGACTACAAGTTCGAGGGCGACTTCGCCGGCCACCGCCCGGTGGCGCGCGATGTCTATCTGGCGCGCCGCTTCGGCACCACCACGGTGACGGTGGGCCAGTTCAAGCAGTTCTTCACCCTGGACGACCGCGCCAGCGCCAACCACATCCCGACGCTCGAGCGCAGCTACCTGGCGCAGACGCTGGCCCCGACCTACCGGCTCGGCGTGGGCGCAAACGGTTACCGGGACGGCCTGTTCTGGAGCGGCAGCGCCTACAGCCTGGAAAGCATCGACGCCTGGAAGGTGAAGGGCCGCGGCCTGGGCGGGCGCGCCGGCTACGTGCCGTGGAGCGAGCCTGGCCACGTCCTGCACCTGGCCGCCGCGGTCGCCCGCGAGGACTACGACAATCCCGGCCGCAGCGGCGCGGCGGCACTGCGCGTGCAGCCGCGCGTGGCCGGCTACTTCGGTGACAACAGCCGCCTGTTGCTGCTCGACTTCCGCAACGGCCGCGACGTGCAGGTCGACAAGTACGGGCTGGAGGCCGCCGGCGTTCACCAGGCCTGGTCCTGGCAGGCCGAGTATGGCGCCGCCCACTACGACGACGGCCAGCAGAAGGCCAGGGTCCGCTCCGGCTACGTGCAGGGCAGCTGGCTGTTGACCGGCGAACCACGCAGCTACGACGCCCGCACCGGTCGCTTCGTGCAGCTCAAGCCTGCCCGGGAGGGCGGCGCCTGGGAGCTGGTGGCACGCTATGACCACATCCAGGGCGAGCAATGGCCCCAGACCCGTCGCGACCAGGCTGCCGATGCCTGGACCGTGGGCGTGAACTGGTATGCGGTCAAGCACCTGCGGGTGATGGTGGACTGGACCGACACCCGCCGCCGTGATGAACTGGCCGCGCGTACCCTGGACCACACCGGCGTGCTCGCCGGGCGCGTGCAGCTCGACTTCTGAGCCACGGCCGTCGCCCGCACACTGCCGCAAAGAAAATAATTTTCACACAACCCTTCCTGTGATACACAATAGGCCGCCGCAAATCGGGCGCGCCAGCACGGGGAAAGGACGTTGTCCAAAGAAAATTACTTTCATTCCGAAGCACCCCTGGAAGGCAAGGGCCTGCCTGCCGGAGGTCCGTGGACACCGGCCGGCCTCGCTGCACGGGGCGCCTCGATCCTGGATGAGGACGTCAGCCTGCCCGTGGCGGTGCTGAGCGAACCGGCGCTGCGGCACAACCTGGAATGGATGCGCCGCTTCTGCCTGGCCTATGGCTGCCAGCTGGCGCCGCACGGCAAGACCACGATGAGCCCGGCCCTGTTCCGGATGCAGCTCGACGCCGGTGCGTGGGGCATCACCCTGGCCACCGCCGCGCAGACCGCCAGCGCCTACGCGCACGGCGTGCGCCGCGTGCTGATGGCCAACCAGCTGGTTGGTCGCGGCAACTTCGACCTGATCGCGCAGCTGCAGGCGCAGGACCCGGACTTCTGGTTTGCCTGCGTGGTCGATTCGGCCGACAACGTGGCCGCACTCGGCCGCTATTTCCGCCAACGCGGGCAGACCCTCAAGGTGTTGCTGGAAATCGGCATGGCCGGTGGCCGCACCGGCGTGCGCGACCCGGCCCAGGCGCAGGCGGTGCTGGACGAGATCCGCCGCTGGCCCGATGCGGTGGCGCTGGTCGGCGTGGAGGTCTACGAAGGCGTGGCCAAGGACGAGGCCGGCGTACGCGCCCTGCTGCAGCGCAGCCTGGCGCAGTGGCAGGCGATCGATGCCGACGCCGGCTTCGCGGCCAGCCCGGCCCTGCTCAGTGGCGCCGGCTCGGCCTGGTTCGACGTGGTGGCCGAGGAGTTCTCGGCGCTGTCCGGCCGCCCCGACGCGCAGGTGGTCCTGCGCCCGGGCTGCTACCTGAGCCATGACGTGGGCATCTACCAGCAGGCAATCACCCGCATCCAGGCCAGCAACCCGGTGGCGCGCGACATCGGCAGCAGCCTGCAGCCGGCGCTGCGGCTGTGGGCCTGCGTGCAGTCACGCCCCGAACCCACCCGCGCGATCATCGCGCTGGGCAAGCGCGATGCCGCCTTCGATGCCGGCTTCCCGGTCCCCGCCCTGCACCACCGCCCCGGCGACACCGCGCCCGGCGCCGCCGCCGTGCATTGGCGGATCAGCGCGATGATGGACCAGCACGCCTTCCTCGACGTGCAGGCCGACGACGACCTGCGCGTGGGCGACCTGCTCTGCTTCGACATCTCCCATCCGTGCCTGACCTTCGACAAGTGGCGCCACCTGCTGGTGGTCGATGACGCGCAGCGCGTCGTCGGCGCCGTTTCCACGCAGTTCTGAGTGCCGCCACGGGGGAGCTTGCCTGCATGACCGCTGGAAACCTGCTGTTGCTCTACGCCGGCCTGTCGATCCTGGCACTGATCGTGCTGATCGCCCGCTTCCGGCTCAATCCCTTCATCAGCGTCACCCTGGTCTCGGTGGGCCTGGCCCTGCTGGCCGGCATGCCGGCCCCGGAGATCCTGCCCGCCTACGAACAGGGCGTGGGCAAGACGCTGGGCCACATCGCGCTGATCGTCGCGCTGGGCACCATGCTCGGCAAGATGATGGCCGAGTCCGGCGGCGCCGAACGCATCGCGCGCACGCTGATCGCCCGCTTCGGCCCGAAGAACGTGCACTGGGCGATGATGCTGATCGCCTTCTGCATCGGCCTGCCGATCTTCTTCGAGGTCGGTTTCGTGCTGCTGATCCCGATCGCGCTCAACGTCGCCCGCCGCACCGGCGTGCCGCTGCTGCTGGTCGGCCTGCCGATGGTCGCCGGGTTGTCGGTGGTGCACGGGCTGGTGCCGCCGCATCCGGCCGCGATGCTGGCCGTGCATGCCTACGGCGCCGACGTCGGCCGCACCGTGTTCTATGCACTGCTGGTCGGCCTGCCCACCGCGGCACTGGCCGGCCCGGTATTCGCCAGGTTCGTTGCACCACGGGTGACGCTGCCCGCGCACAATCCGATGGAAGCGGCACTGCTGGACGAAGGCCACAGCCGCATCCCCGATGACCAGCTGCCCGGCTTCGGCATCACCCTGGCCACCCTGCTGCTGCCGGTGCTGCTGATGCTGCTCGGCGGCTGGGCCGACCAGATCGCCACGCCCGGCTCGCCGCTCAACCACGGCCTGCGCTTCATCGGCCACTCGGTGGTGGCGCTGCTGCTGGCCACCTTGATGAGCTTCATCACCCTGGGCCTGCTGCGCGGCTTCAACCGCGACCAGATCCTGAAGTTCTCGCAGGAGTGCCTGGCCCCGACCGCGGCGATCACGCTGCTGGTCGGCGCCGGCGGCGGCCTCAACGGCATCCTGGTCCACACCGGCGTGGCCAGCGAGATCATCGGCCTGTCACAGCGCTTTGACCTGTCCCCGCTACTGATGGGCTGGACCATGGCCGCGCTGATGCGCATCGCCACCGGCTCGGCCACGGTCGCCATGACCACGGCATCCGGCATCGTCGCCCCGATCGCCGCGGCGATGGGCTACGCCCACCCGGAACTGCTGGTGCTGGCCACCGGCGCCGGCTCGGTGGTGCTGTCACACGTCAACGACGGCGGCTTCTGGCTGGTCAAGGAATACTTCAACATGAGCGTGGCCCAGACCTTCAAGACCTGGACCGTGCTTGAAACCCTCATCTCCGTCACCGCGCTGCTGCTGGTGATGGGCCTCTCCATGGTGCTTTGAACCATGTCCCAGAACACCTTCGACATCGTCTACGAACTGCGCCAGCGGCTGCATGAGTTCAGCCCGGTGGAAGCCCGCATCGCCAACGCCATCCTCGCCGACGTCGATGCCGCCGCGCAGTACGGCGTCAGCGAACTGGCCGAACGCGCCGAAGTCAGCGCCGCGGCCATCTCACGCTTCGCCAAGGCGCTGGGCTGCGAACACGTGCGCGAACTGCGCGCGCGACTGGCCTCGGCCAGCGCGGTCGGCAAGCGCTTCCTCGAACAGCAGAACGCACCGCCGGTGTCGGCGCTGTACGCGCAGATCTGCGACGACATCCAGGAAAGCCTGCGCCACAACATCGCCAACCTGAAGGAAGACGTGGTGCAGGCGCTGGCCGATGCGCTGTGCAGCGCGCGCATGATCCACATCTTCGGCCTGGGCGGCTGTTCCACCGTATTCGCGCAGGAGCTGCAGAGCCGGCTGGTGCGCTTCGGCCGGCCGGTGTCGGCGTGCAGCGATGCACTGATGATGAAGATCATCGCCGCCACGCTCGGCCCGGACGACCTGGTGCTGGCCCTGTCGGTCAGCGGCATCACCCCGGAAATCGTCTCGGCGGTGGACATCGCGCGTACCTACGGCGCGCGCGTGGGCGCCATCACCCAGGCCGACACCGCGCTGGCCGAACGCAGCGACTGGCTGCTGCCGATCCAGATCGAGGAAACCGATTTCGTGTTCAAGCCCTCGGCATCGCGCTACGCGATGATGCTGGCCATCGACGTGCTTTCCACCACCACCGCGCTCAATGGCGCCAATGCCAACCACGAGCACCTGCGCCGCATCAAGCTGGCGCTGGACCGCCACCGTGGCGGCGACTCGCGCCTGCCGCTGGGTGATTGATCCATGCATGACGTACTGATCCGCAACGCGCTGGTCCTGGATGGCAGCGACACCGCCGGCGTCCACGCCGACCTGGCCATCCGCGATGGCCGCATCGCCGCCATCGGCCAGCTCGATGCCCCGGCCCGCGAGGTGATCGACGCGCAGGGGCTGGCGCTGGCGCCAGGCTTCATCGACGTGCACACCCACGACGACCTGGAGGTGATCCGCAACCCGGACATGCGCAGCAAGCTGTCCCAGGGCGTGACCACCGTGGTGGTCGGCAACTGCGGCATCAGCGCCAGCCCGGTGCGCATCCACGGCGAGGTGCCGGACCCGATGAACCTGCTCGGCGAGGCCGACGATTTCCGTTACGCCGATTTCGCCAGCTACCGCGATGCCGTGCAGCACGCCCGGCCGGCGGTCAACGTGGCCGCACTGGTCGGCCACACCGCGCTGCGCCAGAACCACATGGACCGGCTGGACCGTGCCGCCAGCGCCACCGAGATCAGCGCCATGCGCGCACAGCTGCGCGAAAGCCTGGCGCAGGGCGCACTGGGCCTGAGCAGTGGCCTGGCTTATGCCTCCGCCTTCGATGCCCCCTCCGCCGAAGTGGCCGAGCTGGCCGCCGAGCTGCCGGCCGGCGGCCTGTATGCGACCCATCTGCGCGATGAGTTCGCCGGCATCCTGGCCGCGATGGAAGAAGCCTTCGACGCGGCGCGGGCACCGCAGGCCGGCGTGCGCGTGTCGCACCTCAAGTGCGCCGGCATCGACAACTGGGGCCGCAGCCACCAGGTGCTCGATCGCCTGCAGTCCGCCTCGGCCACGCAGGATGTCGCCTGCGACTGCTACCCCTATGCGGCCAGCGCATCGACGCTGGACCTGAAGCAGGTCACCGACGCCTACGACATCCTGATCACCTGGTCCGAGGCCGAGCCCGGCCAGGGCGGACGCCTGCTCGCCGAGATCGCCGCCGACTGGAACCTGTCGCTGATGGACGCCGCGATCCGCCTGCAGCCGGCCGGCGCGGTCTACCACTGCATGGACGAGGCCGACGTACGCCGCATCCTGGCCCACCCGCTGACCATGATCGGCTCCGACGGCCTGCCGCGCGATCCCCGACCGCACCCGCGCCTGTGGGGCACGTTCCCGCGCGTGCTCGGCCACTACGCACGCGACGAACAGCTGTTCCCGCTGCATACCGCCGTGCACAAGATGACCGGCCTGCCCGCCTCGCGCTTCGCGATGGGCGCGCGTGGCCAGCTGCGTGCCGGCTGGTGGGCCGACCTGGTGCTGTTCGACCCGGCCCGCATCCGCGACACCGCCAGCTTCCATGACCCGATCCGCGCGGCCGAAGGCATCGCCGCGGTCTGGGTCAACGGCCAGCTGGCCTACGACGGCCGGCAGGTCGTCGCCCGGCCGGGCCGCTTCATCCGCCCCGAGCCGGCGCCGGCCCCCTGATTGCAATCCAACCGAGGAACCCCCCATGAGTGACATCACACGCTATGGCGCCGAAGGCGGCGTCGGCCAGGGCAAGCAGCACATGCCGTTCTCGCGCGCGGTCCAGGCCGATGGCTGGCTGTACGTGTCCGGGCAGGTGCCGATGCGCAACGGCGAACTGGTCGGCGGCACCGTCACCGAACAGGCCCACGTGGCCATCGGCAACGTGCTGGAGATCCTGGCCGAGGCCGGCTATGGCCCCGAGCACGTGGTCCGCTGCGGCGTCTGGCTGGACGATGCCCGCGACTTCTACGCCTTCAACGGCGTGTTCAAGCACTACTTCGGCGAGCACCCGCCCGCCCGCGCCTGCGTGGAGAACCGCATGGTGGTGGACTGCAAGGTGGAAGTGGACTGCGTGGCCTACAAGCGCCCGCAACGCTGAATCCGCTGCCCGTACCGGTATACACGCCGGCACGGCAGGGACCAGTGCCATCGGGCCCGGGTTGATCTTGGCCGCCAGTCACGACAAAGTCGCGGATTGTCTGGTTGAGGGGCCTGCCCATGATCCATCTTGATGCCGTACAGACGGTGGCCTTCGCGGGCCTGACGCTGTTCGCGGGATATGCGCTGTGCCGCGTCATCCCCTTCTTCCGCCGCTACAACCTGCCTGAACCGGTGGTTGGCGGCCTGCTGGTCGCGTTGGCGGTGTGGTGGGCCCATGGACAACAGACCACGCTGTTCGAGCTGGACACCACGCTCAAGACACCGCTGATGGTGGCCTTCTTCACCACCCTGGGCATCAATGCCAGCGTGCGCCTGCTGCGCGTCAGCGGCAAGCAGGTGATGTTGTTCCTGCTGATCGGCAGCGTGTTCGCGGTGCTGCAGAACCTGATCGGCATCAGCGTGGCCAAACTGTTCGGCCTGAACCCGATGTTCGGCGTGCTGGCCGGCTCGGCCACGCTGACCGGTGGCCCGGCCACCGGCCTGGCGTTCGCGCCCCTGTTCGAGAAGGCAGGCCTGGCCGGTGCCGAGAGCCTGGCGGTCACCGCCGCGATGGCCGGCATCATCTGCGGCGGCCTGGTGGGTGGCCCGGTGATCACCGTGCTGATGCAACGCTTCAAGGTGCAGCACCCGAACAAGAAGGTCACCGAAGCCGAGCAGCTGGCCGAGGAATCGGTGGTGGTGCGCTACCCCAGTGAATCGGCCCGCGAGTTCGACGCACTCAAGAGCATCGTCGTGCTGCTGATGGCGATGTGGCTGGGCGTCTGGGTCGGCAAGGGCTTCGAAGGCATCGGCCTGACCCTGCCCACCTACATCGGCGCGATGCTGGTCGGCGCGGTGATCCGCAACGTGGACGACTACACCGGCTGGGTCAAGCTGTCGGTGCCGACCACCGACCTGATCGGCAACATCTGCCTTGCGCTGTTCCTGGCCATCGCCCTGATGGACCTGAAACTGTGGGAACTGGCCGGCATGGGCCTGCCACTGCTGGTCAACCTGGTCATCCAGGTGGCCGTGGTCGCGTTGTTCGCGGTGCCGATCTACTGGCTGATGGGCCGCGACTACGACGCGGCGGTGATGGGCGGCGGCTTCATCGGCTTCATGCTCGGCACCACCGCCAACGCGATGGCGGTGATGCGCCGCCTGGCCCAGCGCTATGGCCCGGCACCGCGTGCATTCCTGGTGGCACCGCTGGTGGGCGCGTTCTTCATCGACTTCATCAACGCGCTGATCATCACCGGCTTCCTGAACTTCTGGCCGCACTGAGCGGCCGGTTCCGTGCGCCACACCCGTGCCCATGGGTGCGGGTTGGCGCGACAATGGCCAATTCCGTCCACCGCGTGCGTTTCCCCCGATGACCGCATCCGCTGCCCCCCTTGCCACCGGCCATGACCTGATCATCATCGGTGCCGGCGTGGTTGGCCTGGCCAGTGCCTACGCCGCTGCACGGCGCGGCGCATCGGTGTTGCTGGTGGACCGCAACGCCGGTCCTGCGCTGGGCACGTCCTTCGCCAACGGCGCGCAGCTGAGCTACGTCTACACCGACGCGATGGCCGGCCCGGCCACGTGGGGGCAGCTGCCGCAGATGGCCTTCGGCCGCAACGGCGCATTCCGCACGCACTGGTCGGCGGACCTGGACTTCGTGCGCTGGGGCCTGTCGTTCCTGCGCCAGGCCAATGCCGGCGCACTGCGCCGCAATACGCTGGCCACGCTGGAACTGGCGCTGGAATCGCGCCAGGCCATGCAGGCCTTGCTGCAACGCCATCCCATCGCGTTCGAACACGTCGTCTCCGGCAAGCTGCACCTGTATCCCAGCACCGAGGGTGTGCAGGGCGCGGCCGGCATGATCGCGCTGAAGCAGCCCTACGGCGTGCACCAGCGGCTGGTCGATGCCGAGGAGGCACGCCGCATCGAACCGGCGCTGCACGGCGCGCCGTGGCTGGCCGGCGCGGTGTACTCGCCCGAGGAGGAAGCCGGCGACCCCTACCTGTTCAGTACCGGATTGCAGGACATCCTCACCGGCCAGTATCCGGTGCAGGCCGCGTTCGACTTCGACACCCGCGCCCTGCAGCGCCGCGACGGCCAATGGCAGCTGCAGGCCGCCGACGGGCGCCGGGCGCAGGCACCGCGCGTGCTGGTCTGCGCCGGCATCGACAGCGCGCGCCTGCTGCGGCCGGCCGGCATGCGCGTGCCGGTGATGGCGATCAAGGGGTACTCGTTCACCGCGCCCTGCGGGGCCAACGCGCCGCAGGTCAGCATCACCGACACCAAGCGCAAGCTGGTGTTCTGCCGGCTGGGCGAGCGCATCCGCGTAGCCGGCCTGGCCGACCTCAACGACTGGGACCCGGCGCCCGATCCGACCCGCATGGCGCAACTGGTCGCCATGGCCCAGGCCTCGTTGCCGGAAGCGGCGGACTACACACGCATCGAAAGCCGCTGGGCGGGCCTGCGCCCGGTCACGCCGTGGACCTCGCCGATCATCCGCAACCTCGGCGATGGGCTGGGCTGCAACATCGGCCACGGCATGCTCGGCTGGACCCTTGCGATGGGCAGCGGCGAACGCGCGGTCAGCCAACTGCTCGGCGCGCCCTGAGTCGCGTCAGCGTTCGCCGATCTGGTCCATGCGGATGCGGTTGGCGAACAGCGAGAACGCCAGCGCGCCGGCCAGGCCATTGGCGCGGGTGATCCAGTGCGGCAGCCAGCGCGGCGGTGCCAGCACCCCGGCCTCGAACAGCGGCGCCAGTGCCTGCGCGTCGCCCAGCGTCATCTTGCCGGCGAACAGCCAGCGGCAGACCTGCAGCTTTTCCTCGCGCAGCATCTGCCGGAAGAAGGTATGCACCGAGACCAGGCCACGCAGGTACACCGTGTCCTTGGTGAAGGCCGCGCCCCCGCCGGTAGGCACGCCACGGAACACGCGCTGGGCCGAGGAGAAGCTCTCCTCGGCGGTCTGCCCGGCCTGGCGGAAATACTCGAACACCTGGATGAAGTCCGCGCCGTCGCGCGCCATCGCGATCGCCTCGATGCGCAGGCTGATGCGCTTTAGCCGCTGGATGTCGATGCTGCCGGTGATCTGCTCGGCGAACGTGGCCAGGCCTTCCTGGGTGGTGGTGATGCGCGGCGAGGACAACGCCAGGCTCGGCAGCACCGCCTGCTCGCGGCCGTTGAGTGCGGTCAGCGAATGCACCAGCGCTTCATGGTGGAACAGCTGCGCGCGGTCATAGGCGCTGAAGCAGGCACTGGTGCGCACGCGGATGCGGGTGGCGCCGGCGGCGGCCTTGGCGATCAGCGCCGGGTCCAGTTCGACGCTGATCACCCGCCCGCCGAAGAAGTCGTCCAGGTCCCCCTGCAGCTGCAACTGCAGCGCGATGGACGACACCGGCACCTGCTCCTCGGGGGCAAGCAGTTCGTGGTCCAGCTCCTGCGCGATCTGGATGAAGTGCTGTGCGGCCTCGCGCGTGGTCGGGCCGTTGCCGGGCATCGGCTGCTCGGGCACGCCGAACAGTTCGGTGGAGTAGCGGTCCACCTCCGGCGTTCCCAGCGCTTCGAGCAGGCGCGCGGCAAGGTCCCAACTGCGCGCGGAGTCCTGCACGTAGGCACCGAGCGGGTGGCTCCCATCACACTGGCCCAGGATCGCGTCCAGCTCGCGCCGTGCATCACTGAAATCCAGCCGGGGGTAGGCCACCTGCGGCAGTTCGGGCCGGCCACGCGCCACGCTCTGCAGGAACGGCGCCTGCGTCGATGCCGGCCAGCTGGTCAGGCCGAGCAGGCGGATGCCGCGCACCGCCTCCACCATGCGCGCGTCCAGTGCCGCGTGGTGGGTGATGGCCGGGTCGTGGTTGCGGATGGTCTTGCCCATGGTTGCCTCGAACATTGCCCCGTCACCGGCCGCGACGCTCAGCGCCGCTTGCCCTTGCCGACCGGGCGCCACTGCGCGCCACGGCCGCTGTTCCTGCGCTCGCTGGCCTGCTCGGCCTGGCGCTGCGCCAGCTTGGCCGCGGCGATGGCCACTTCCTCGCGCAGCTTGAAGTAGTTCAGTACCCGGCTCTCTTCGATCTCGCCGTTCTCGATCGCCTCGCGCACCGCGCAGCCGGGTTCCTGCTGGTGCGCGCAATCGCGGAAACGGCACTGCGTGGTCAGCGCCTCGATGTCGGCGAAGCCGCCCTCGGAAAGCATCTCCTCGCCGGTGGGCTTCAACTCGCGCATGCCCGGGGTGTCGATCAGGCAGGCGCCGGTCGGCAGCGGCATCAGCGCACGGTGCGTGGTGGTGTGGCGGCCGCGCGAATCGTTCTCGCGCACGCTGTTGGTCTTCATCCGGTCTTCGCCCAGCAACGTGTTGGTGAGCGTGGATTTGCCGGCGCCGGACGAGCCCACCAGCACCACGGTGTTGCCCGGCTGCAGCCAGGGCTCCAGCGCGGCCACGCTGGCCGGGTCCTTGCCGTTGATCGCCAGCAGCGGGATCTGCTGGGCGGCCAGGTCTTCCAGCACGGCCAGCGCGTCTTCGCTGTACTCGGTCTGGTCGGCCTTGGTCAGCACCACCACCGGTGCCGCGCCACCACCGCCCACCAGCAACAGGTAGCGCTCGATGCGGCGGGGGTTGAAGTCCGCATCCAGCCCGCAGACGATGAACACCGTGTCGATGTTGGCCGCGATCACCTGCTGGTGGTAATGCTCGCCGGCCGCGCCGCGCTTGATCGAGGTGCGCCGCGGCAGCAGCGCGACGATGCGGATGCCGTCCAGCAGCACCCAGTCGCCCACCGCCGCGCGCTCGTGGCTGGGGAAGCGCGGCCGCTGCCATTCCGGCGGCGATTCGGTCTTCAGGCTGTGCTCCGGCGCGTCGGCCACCACGTAGCCGGAACGATGCTGTTCGATCACCCGCCCCGGCCGGGCCTGGGGGTGCGCGGCGAAAGCGGCCTGCCAGGCCGGGTCCTCGGGAGCGCCGGGCCAGGGCCAGCCGATGCTGCGGAGCGGGGTGAAATCGAAGGCTTCTGTCATCGGGCAATTCTACAAGGCCAGAGCGACCGCTCCCGGACCCGCCCCTTCCGTTGCGCTGGAAGATAGGGGGAACGGCGACGGCCACGGCCAGAGCGCCCCCTCCCCGGCCCTCCCCTTCCGCTGCGCTGCAAGGGTGGGGGAAGCCCTTCGGAACGGTTGCGGCACGGGGCGTTGGTTCGCATTGGAACCTTCGCCCCGCAACGCAACAATTCCGCTACCATGCAGGCTCCATGCCCTTGATGGCCCTGCAGAAATGTCAAGCCCCGCCAAACCGCTCGCCACCCGTGAACGCCTGTCCGAAGTCCGCTACGAGATCCGTGGTGAGCTGGCCCGGCGAGCCCGCGAGCTGGAGGCCCAGGGCCGCAAGCTGATCAAGCTCAACATCGGCAACCCCGGCAACTTCGGGTTCCGTGCGCCTGCGCACCTGCAGCACGCCATCGCCGACGACATGGGCCGCACCGACCCGTACACCCACCAGCAGGGCCTGCCGGTGGCACGCGAGGCGATCGCCGCCGCCTATGCCCGCCGTGGCGCCCCCGATGCGGTGGCCGACCGGGTGTTCCTGGGCAACGGCGTGTCCGAGCTGATCGACCTGTCGCTGCGCGCCCTGCTCAACCCGGGCGACGAAGTGCTGGTGCCCTCGCCCGACTACCCGCTGTGGTCGGCGGCCACCATCCTCAATGACGGCCGCCCGGTCTACTACCGTTGCAAGCCGGAGAACGGCTTCCTGCCCGACCCGGTGGAGATCGAGACGCTGGTGTCCTCGCGCACCCGCGCCATCGTGCTGATCAACCCGAACAACCCGGCCGGCGCCAGCTACCCGCGCGAGCTGCTGGAAAAGATCGTCGCCATCGCCCGCAAGCACAACCTGCTGCTGATGGTGGACGAGATCTACGACCAGATCCTCTACGACGGCGCGCAGTTCCAGCCGGTCGCACCGCTGGCCGGTGACCACCCGTGCCTGACCTTCAGCGGCCTGAGCAAAGTGCACCGCGCCTGTGGCTGGCGCGTGGGCTGGATGCTGCTGTCCGGCGCCGCCGAGCGCCTGGGGGAGTTCCGTGCCGCGCTGGACCTGCTCAGCGCGCTGCGCCTGTGCGCCAACGTGCCCGGCCAGTACGCCATCGAGGCCGCGGTCAACGGCCCGGACACCATCACCGAGCTGTGCTCGCCCGGTGGCCGCCTGTACGAGACCCGCCGTGCGGTGATCGACGCCTGCGCCGCCAGCGAGCACCTGTCACTGGTCGCGCCGTCCGGCGCGCTGTATGCGTTCCCGGCGGTGGTCGGCCCGGCCGCGCAGGGCTTCGACGACCACGACTTCGCCCTGCAGCTCATGGAGGAGGAAGGCGTGCTGGTGGTGCCCGGTTCCAGCTTCAACGTGCCCTACCGCAACCACTTCCGCGTGACCCTGCTGCCGGAGGCCGGCGTGATGCGCGAGGTATTCGGCCGCATCGACAAGCTGCTGGCCCGCCGTGCCGAAGCGGTGACCAAGGTGGTCCCGCTAAAGGGCCGCGCCGCCGTCGCCCGCGCAGGGTGAGCCGCGTGAGCGGAATCTCCGGGGCCAGCATCGAATCGGCCGCACCGCGTTATCTGGCGCTGGGCGATTCCTACACCATCGGCGAAGGCGTGCCGACCGAAGGCACCTGGCCGTTCCAGTTGGCCGCCGCGCTGCGCGCGGACGGCATCGCGCTGGCCAACCCGGAGGTGATCGCCACCACCGGCTGGACCACCGACGAGCTGGCCGCGGCCATCGATACCGCCGCGCCGCAGGGCCCGTATGCCCTGGTCAGCCTGCTGATCGGGGTCAACAACCAGTACCGCGGCCGCCCGCTGGCCGAGTACCGGCAGCAGTTCGAGCAATTGCTGCAGCGCGCGATCGCGCTGGCCGACGAGAATCCGGCGCGGGTGCTGGTGCTGTCCACGCCGGACTGGGGCTTCACCCCTTATGCGCAGCACAACGGCCGCGACGCGGCGCAGGTCGCCCGCGAGATCGACGACTTCAACGCCGCCGCGCATGCCTGTTGCGGCGATTACGGCGTGGCCTTCGTCGACATCACCCCGGCCAGCCGCGACGGCGGCGCGGAACCGGCGATGCTGGCGGACGACGGGCTGCATCCTTCCGCGCGGATGTACCGGCGCTGGATGGAACAGGCCCTGCCGGTGGCCAGCGCACTGCTCAAGGCGCCCCCCGCCGCGTGACCGGGCACGGTGCCAAGGTAGCCCTGTCGGCCGAGGATGCCCGCGCCATCGCCCGCGCCTTCGCCCCCGTCAGGCCCTGGGGCAACCGCTGGGACTACTACTACACGCTCTCCAAGTTGCGCAGCGACCCGTTGTATCCCGGCGTGCTGGACGCCCTGCGCGGCACCCGCGCGCCGGTGCTGGACATGGGCTGCGGGCTGGGCCTGCTGGCCCACGCATTGCGCCGTGACGGCCAGCACCTGCCCTATCACGGCGTGGACAACGACGCGGCCAAGGTCGACCGCGGCCGTGACGTAGCCGCGCGCAGCGGCCTGGACGCCACCTGCTTCGAACGGATGGACCTGGCCACCACCTTGCCCGAGCACCGCGGCAGCGTGGCCATCCTCGACGTGCTGCAGTACCTGCCGGCCGCGGCCCAGGCCCACCTGCTGCAACGTGCCGCGGCCATGCTCGATGACGACAGCCGGCTGGTGATGCGCATGGCGCTGGCCGACCACACCCGGCGCGGACGGATCTCGCGGCTGGGCGACCGCGCCGCCCACCTGATCGGCTGGATGCAGTTCCGCCCCCGCCACTACCCCGACGCCGACAGCCTGCAGGCACAACTGCAGCAGGCCGGGCTGTCGGTGCGCATCACCCCCCTGTACGGGCGTACCCCGTTCAACAACTGGCTGGTGGTGGCGCAACGCAGTTGAGGCACGACTCAGCCGTTTGCGCCGATAATCGCCCCATTCCATTCCTGCCGCCCGACCGGGCCGGCACACCAACGAGATCCACGTGAAGAGAACCTACCGCCTCGACATCGAAGGCAAGCATCCCGACCGCCTGCTGGAAGCCAGCAAGCACGACATCCGCAAGTACATCAAGCGCGAGCGCGGCAAGACCCTGCCCGCCGGTGCCGATGTCTGGGAGTTCGACAGCAAGGCCGGCGTCGACGAAGCCAGCGCCGAGCCGGTGGAATTCGGCACCCTGATCCGCGCGGTGGACGCACTGGTGGCCGCCGGCAACACGCAGTTCTACGTCGAGGTGGTCAGCAAGCCCGGCAAGCGCACCCCGCGCCCGAAGCCCGAGCCGACCCCGGAAACCTCGCCGGAAAGCGATTTCGAGGATTGAAACCGGTCGTGCCGGGCCCTGCCCGGCAACGCCCCGGCGGAGCATGGCTCCGCCCTACGGGTTCGGGGCTGGATCCGGCCTGGCATTCGCCGCCGCGCGCAGGCGGTCCTTCTTGCTCGGCCGGCGGCCCTTGATGCCGCCGTTGTCGGCGGCCACCACGCTGGCCTGCACCGGTGCGTCCTTCGGCGCGAAGCCGTCCCATTCCTCCAGCGCCACCTGCATGCCGTTGCGCTTGCCGATCAGGCGCCAATGCGCCAGCGCATCGGCATCGACGAAACTCACCGCCAGGCCCTTTTCGCCGGCACGGCCGGTTCGACCGATACGGTGCAGGTAATCGGCCGGCGAGCGCGGCAGTTCGTAATTCACCACCACCGGCAGACGCGCGATGTCGATGCCACGCGCCGCCACGTCGGTGGCCACCAGTACCCGCAGCTGGCCGTCCTTGAAATCCTGCAGCATGCGCACGCGCCGTCCTTGTGACTGGTCGCCATGCAGCGCCTGCGCACTGATGTCGGCGGCACGCAGCTGCGCGGCCAGGCGGTCGCTGTCACGACGGCTGCCGACGAACACCAGCACCTGTGTCCAACCCGGGTCGTCCAGCAGCGACAACAGCAGCTCACCGCGCCGGCCCGCATCGACGCGGATCGCCCGCTGCGCGATCTCCGGTTGCGCCTGGTCGCGGATTTCCACCCGCTGCGGATCGCGCAGGCCGGCCGCGGCCAGCGCCGCGATGTCCGGCGGGAAGGTCGCCGAGAACAGCAACGTCTGCCGGCGCACCGGCAGCTCGGCCAGGATCTGCCGCAGCTCGTCGCCGAACCCGAGCTCGAGCAGGCGGTCGGCTTCGTCCAGCACCAGCAGCTGCACCTGCCCGAGCGAGAGCGCGTTGTGCGCCACCAGGTCGAGCAGGCGCCCGGGCGTGGCCACCACGATGTCGGCGCCGCCGCGCAATGCCATCAGCTGCGGATTGATCGACACCCCGCCCACCGCGCACACCAGGTGCGGCCGACGCGCCATCTGCCGGCCCAGCGTGTTGAACACATCGCTCACCTGCAACGCCAGTTCGCGCGTGGGGACCAGCACCAGTTGCAGCAGCGGGCGCGGCTTGCGCGCCTGGCCCATGGAAAAACGCTGCAGCGCCGGCAGCACGTAGGCCGCCGTCTTGCCCGAACCGGTCGGCGCCAACGCCACCAGGTCACGCCCTTTCACGATCAGCGGCACCGCCTGCTGCTGGATCGGCGTGGGTGCGGCATAGCCGGCCTGCTGCAATGCCTGCTGCAACGCAGGCAACACATAGGGCGAGAGGCCGAGCTGGGAGAAAGGCATCGAACGGGATTCCGGGAAAAGACGGGATGCGAGTCTACGCGCTTGCCCGTGGCAGGCGTGCCTGCAGGCCCCGCGCCTGCAACTGCTCAAGCACGCCCTCGATGATGGCCAGGTTGTGCCCGTGCGCAGACCCTTCATGCAGCAACACGATCGCGCCGGGCCGCAGGTCGGCGGCAATCCGACGCACCACGTCCTGCGGCTGGCAGGCCACGCCGTCGAAACCGCGCGCGCTCCAGCCCACCCGCGTGAGCCCGTGGCGCTTGAGCGCGGCGGCGACGAACGGGTTGGTCATGCCCACCACTGAGCGGTACCAGCGCGGCGGGCTGCCGGCCAGTTCGCACAGTGCCTGCTGGCATCCCTGGATCTGCGCCGCCATCGCCGCCGGGCCCAGTGCCCAGAACCGCGCCTGGGGGTGGGAACGGCTGTGGTTGCCGATGCCGTGGCCACGGCGCAGCACCTCGTGTACCAGCGCCGGCCGTGCCTGCGCACGCTCGCCGACCATGAAGAAGGTGGCCTTGGCCTGGTAGCGATCAAGCAGGTCGAGCACGGCCAGGGTGTCGTCCGAGGGGCCATCGTCGATGGTCAGCCACACGTCCGCGCCCGCCACGCGGCTGACCACCGGGGCGTAGAAACGGCTGTTGGGCAGGAACACCGGCACCACGAACAGCGCATGGCTGGCCAGCAGCAGCGGCAGCCCCCAGGCCCAGCCCAGCACCCACCAGGCCAGTGCCACCAGCCCCTGCGAAACCACCAGCCACGGCACCCAGCGCCAGGGGCGCACGGGAACGCGATACAGGGTTTCCTTGGCGGTCATGCCCGGGGGTGCCTCACAGCGTAGAATCGGACATTGTCACAGACCACTTCCACGAGTTCACGATGTCCCTGGATCCCGCCCTGCGCTCGCGCATTGAATCCATCCTCGGCGCCAACCGCGTCGTCCTGTTCATGAAGGGCCAGCCGACCATGCCGCAGTGCGGTTTCTCGGCCAAGGCCGTCGGCGCCCTGCAGGACCTGGGCGTGGAGTTCGCCCACGTCAACGTGCTGGCCGACCAGGAAATCCGCGAAGGCATCAAGGCCTATGGCGACTGGCCGACCATCCCGCAGCTGTACGTGGGCGGCGAACTGGTCGGCGGCAGCGACATCATCCTGCAGATGGCCAACAGCGGTGAGCTGAGCAGCCTGCTGGGCGTGGCCGCACCGGACCGCACCCCGCCGACCATCACCGTCACCCCGGCGGCGGTGGAAATGCTCAAGGGCGCGCTGGCCGACGCCCCGGGCAGCGCCCTGCAGCTGAGCATCGACGCGCGCTTCCAGCCGAACTTCCAGCTGGCCCCGTTCGACGCCAACGCCATCGCCGCCGAGTCCAACGGCCTGCGCGTGCAGTTCGACGTTTCCAGCGCCCGCCGCGCCAACGGCATCACCATCGACTGGGTGGACGACATCCGTGGCCAGGGCCTGGCGATCAACAACCCGAACGCACCCCGGCCGGTGCAGGAGCTGGACGTGCGCAGCGCCGATGACCAGCTGCGTGCCGGCGCCATCACCCTGGTGGACGTGCGCCCGGCCGACGAGCGCGCGATCGCCGCGATCAACGGCCCGTTCGAAACCTTCGACGGCGACAACCGCGCCCGGCTCGAAGCCCTGCCCAAGGACACCCCGCTGGCGTTCCTGTGCCACCGCGGTGGCCGCAGCGCGCAGGCTGCCGACCATTTCCATGGCCTGGGCTTCAGCAACGTGTTCAACGTCACCGGCGGCATCGATGCCTGGTCGGAGAACGTGGACAACAGCGTGCCGAAGTACTGATCACCGCGATCAGGCTGCACGACAGAAAACGCCGGCAATGCCGGCGTTTTTCATACCTGGTGGCGTGCGCCGGTCAGCCGGCGAAACCGCCCTCGGCCAGGAAGTGCAGTTCTTCCGGCGTGGGAATGCGGCCCAGCACCGCATTGCGGTGCGGGAAACGCCCGAAGCGGCGGATGATGTCGCGATGCAGCTCGGCGTACTTCAGGTATTCCAGGTCGCCCAGCACTTCGAACATCGCCACCGAGCGCTCCTGGTCATGCGGGTCTTCCGAATGCTCGAACGGCAGGTAGATGAAGGCCCGCAGCTGCGGGGTCAGCTCGCGGTCCAGGCCTTCCTCGATGGTGCGCATGGCGTAATGCCGGGCCAACCCATCGGTGGCATAGGAGTGCGCGGTGCCACGGAAGCAGTTGCGCGGGAACTGGTCGAGCAGGACCTGCAGGGCCAGCGCGCCCTCGGCGGTCTGCAGCCACTCCTCGCAGCCACGGCGTGCAGCCTGCCAATGCAGGTCGAGGAAACGCTGGCCGAACTCGGCGTCGAACGCATCGTCCCGCGTGAACCAGCGTTTCGGCCCGGCCGCACGCCAGAACTCCACCACAGACTTTGCCGTTTCCATTTCCTTCCCCAGAACCCTGCCCGTATTCAGGCAGCGGTGTTCCCTGCCATAACCCTGTCGCCTTGGCCGGAAGCCGCGCCGACGTGGTCGCTAGCTTAATGGCCCGCAGCAGGGCTGGGTATGACCAACTTGTGAAATAACCGAACCGGGATTGAGACGTACGCCGCATAACCGGGCAACTTGACGGCAAATTTTGAGATAGGGTTCTAACCTTTGAGAACATACGGACCCGGAGGGGGCCTGCATGCGCATCGGAATTGTGGTCGACTCTGCCTGCGACCTGCCCGTTGGATACCTGCAACGCAACAATCTCGTCCTGCTGCCCATCACGGTACGCATCGGCGACACGATCCTGCCGGACAACCGCGACGAAGAGGCCACCCTGGCCTTCATCAAGGGCCCGCTCAGCGACCAGGGCGCCGAGGCCGAAACCACCCCCTACAGTTCCGAGCAGATCCGCGACCTGTTCCTGCACCGCCTGGTGACGGACTTCGACCAGGTCTTCTGCATGACCATCACCCGCACCCGCAGCCCGCTGCATGACAACGCGGTGCAGGCCAGCTACGCCATCCTCAGCGAGTACAAGCCGATCCGCCAGGCCGCCGGCTACAACTCGCCTTTCAGCCTGCGCGTGATCGATACCCAGAACCTGTTCGCCGCCCAGGCGGTCAGCGCGGTGGAGGCGGTGCGCCTGCGCGACAGTGGCGCCACCGTGCCGCAGATGCGCGAGCGGCTGGAACTGGTCGCGGCCAACGTGCACGGCTACATGATCACCCGCGACCTGTACTACATGCGCGCCCGCGCCCGCCACAAGGGGGACCGCAGCGTCGGGCTGTTCAGCGCGGCGCTGGGCAGCGCGCTGGACATCAAGCCGGTGCTGCATGGCTACCGCGGCAACACCGAGCCGGTGGCCAAGATCAAGGGCTTCGACAACGCGGTGCAGTCGCTGTTCGGCTTCGTCGGCAAGCGCGTGGCGGCCGGGTTGATGACGCCGGTGGTATGCGTGAGCTACGGCGGCCCGCTGGAAGAACTGCGCACCCTGCCCGGCTACCGCGAGCTGCGCGACACCTGCGACCAGCACGGCGTGACGCTGATGGAAGCGCTGATGAGCCTGACCGGCATGGTCAACGTCGGCAAGGGCGCGGTGACCATCGGCTTCGCCGACGGACCACATGCTTTCTCGGCCTGATCCGCCGCGAATCGTGTACGGAATCACGACGCCCTTCGTGCAAGACTGCGCCACCTGAAAGGAGACTCCCATGCCCGTGTATTCGATTTCGCTGCCTGATCCGAGCAAGGCCCGCGGCAGCGATCCGCGCCTGTCCTTCACCGCCAGCGGCGCCGACGCTTTCGCCGAGCAGTTGCAGGCGGCGCTGCGCACCCCGGAGCTGTTCGAGCGCTGGAAGGCCACCCAGGACGAGCCCGATGACGTGGATCCGTCCCTGGGCGCCACGGACCCGGCCGCCACGGTCACCGGCCAGCAGGCCGACCTGCGCATCAACCTGCAGGCCACCACCACGTTGGCGGGCGATCTGTTCAAGCATCGCCTGCGCCTGCTGGCCGGCAGCAACTGGGAACTGCGCGACGTGCGCTGAGCCTTGGGCACGCCTGTCCTGTTGTCCTGGAGCGGCGGCAAGGATGCCGCCTGGGCCCTGCACGAACTGCGCCAGCGCGACGAGGTGGAGGTCGTCGCGCTGCTGAGCATGCTGACCGAGGGGTATGACCGCGCGTCGATGCAGGGCGTGCGCCGCGAGGTGCTGCAGGCCCAGGCCGAGGCGGCCGGGCTGCCCCTGCTGGAGGCGTGGATCCCACAGGCCTGCGACAACACCCTGTACCTGCAGCGCATGGCCGACGCCCTGCTGCAGGCACGGCTACGTTGGCCCGGCCTGCACATCCTGGCGTTCGGCGACCTGTTGCTGGAGGACATCCGGCGGTGGCGCGAACAGCAATACACACCGCTGGGCTGGCAGACGGTGTTCCCGCTGTTCGGCCGCGACACCGCACAGCTGGCGCGGCAGATGATCGCCGGCGGCCTGCGCGCCCGGTTGTGCTGCGTGGACAGCCAGCGGCTCGACCCCGGGTTCGCCGGCCGGGCGTTTGATGTCGCCCTGCTCGATGCCCTGCCCGGCACGGTCGACGCCTGCGGCGAGAACGGCGAATTCCACACCTGCGTCAGCGACGGGCCGATGTTCCTGCACCCCCTCACCCTGCACCAAGGACAGACCGTGCTGCGCGATGCGCGCTACGTCTATACCGACTTCCACCGCTAGCGCCGCCCTGGCGGTACCGCCTGCGACCGCACGGCGCCACGGGGGGCTTCCGTCAACAGGCGACCGGCCCGCCCAGTGCCCCGCGCACCATCACCCGGTTGCGGCCGGCGTGCTTGGCCGCATACAACGCGGCGTCGGCATCGGCCAGCAACTGCCCGCTGTCCGGCATGACCGGGGGATGCAGGAATGCCACGCCGATGCTGATGCTGACCGGCCCCTCCGGCAGGCGCAGGGCCTGCACCGCCACCCGCAGCCGTTCGGCCAACGCCAGCACCCCGTCCAGGTCGCACCCTGGCACGATCACCGCGAACTCCTCGCCGCCATAGCGCGCCACGCGGTCGGCCGCGCGTTGCACGGTCGCCTGCAACTGCGCCGCCACCGCCTGCAGGCAGCGATCTCCCGCCGGATGGCCATGCGCATCGTTGAATGCCTTGAAGTGATCGATGTCCACCAGCAGCAGCGCCAGTTCGGTGCCGCTGCGCCGGGCCCGGTTCCATTCATTGCGCAGCGTCGCATCGAACTCGCGGCGGTTGGCCACGCCGGTGAGGCCGTCCTGCCGCGCCAGCTGGTCCAAGGCCGCCTGCCGCTCCAACAGGTGGATCTGCAGCAGCATGCTGCGCAGGCCGAACCCCAGCGTGGCGACCACGAAGCCGGCCAGGGCCAGCGGCCGTGCATGGTCCACCACCAGCGTGCCGACCACCAGCAGCAACAGCGGCAGGATCATCGGGCCACCGGCCTGCACCAGCCGTGACAGGCGCGAGTGCCGTGCCGGCGCCGGTACCAGTGCAGGCGCCGGCGCAAGCGCAAGCACCCCCAGCAGCAGGAATGGCAGGTCGATCAGCAGGTCGTTGTAGGCGCCGAAGGCGTCCTCCGACGTGAAGTGGTTGATGTAGCCGGCCACCAGCAGATAGGCCACCGCGTACAAGGCCAGCGCCCGGAAGAAGCTGCGCCGCTCGGGCACATCGCCGGCCAGCCACCGCACCACCGCGAAGCCGGCGATGCACAGGTTCTGGATGTCGAACATGTAACGCATGTTGGCCATCGCGTGTTCGTCGACATCGATGCGACCGGCGAAGAACCCGGCATGCACGAAGAACAGCACGCCCAGCAGTGCCGCCATCGCGGCGTCGATCAGGCTGATGCTCAGGCGCTCACGCCGCGCGCGGGCCAGGATGAACACCAGTGGCACGCCATACAGCACATACAGCAGCAGGCTGACGCGCGGGGTGACGTCGGCACGGCCCGCGCCCAGCGCATCGACCATGTTCAGGGCCATGCCACCGGCCCACAACAGCAACGCCAGTGCGGTGGCGCGCCAACCCGGTGCCGCGCGGTCACGCCGTGCCCGCCACAGGCAGGCCCCGGCAGCCAGCAGCGGTGCGAGCGTCAGGAACACGAACGAACCCGCGCCGGTCTCCCCCGGCCACAGGGTCATGACCAGGGCATGACAGGCCACATACAGCAGAACCAATACCACCGGCATGCATCCCCCGTCGACCAGGCCGCATGCACGGACGATAGCGCGGCCGTCGCCACGACCGCGTGATCCACACCCCCGAATGGCGTGCCGGCGAACGGCCGGCACCCATGTACCGCCGGGAACCTCGGGTCCCCGCCCCTCAGCCCTTCAGCGCGCGGGCGTGATGGACGATGTGCTCGCCGATGAAGCTGGCGATGAAGTAGTAGCTGTGGTCGTAACCGGGTTGCAGGCGCAGGGTCAGCGGATGGCCCACGGCGGCACATGCCGCCTGCAGCAACTGCGGACGCAACTGGGTCTGGAGGAATTCATCCGCGTCCCCCTGGTCCACCAGCAACGGCAGGCGCTCGGCTGCGTCGGCCACCAGTGCGGTGGCGTCGTACTGCTGCCACGCCATCGCGTCTTCGCCGAGGTAGGCGGTGAATGCCTTCTGCCCCCACGGCACCTGCGACGGTGCCACGATAGGCGAAAACGCCGACACGCTGCGGTAGCGCCCCGGGTTCTTCAGCGCGACAGTCAACGCGCCGTGCCCGCCCATCGAATGGCCACTGATCGCACGCGCGCCATTGGCCGGCAGGTTGGCTTCCACCCAGGCCGGCAGCTCGTCGACGATGTAGTCGTACATGCGGTAGTGCCGCGACCACGGCTCGCGCGTTGCATTGACGTAGAAACCGGCGCCCTTGCCGAGGTCATAGCCCTCGGCATCGGCCACCGCCTCGCCGCGCGGGCTGGTATCCGGGGCGACGATGATCACCCCGTGTTCGGCGGCATAGCGTTGCGCGCCGGCCTTGGTGATGAAGTTCTGCTCGGTGCAGGTCAGCCCGCTCAGCCAGTACAGCACCGGGCACGGGCCGTGCTCGGCCTGCGGCGGCAGGTACACGCCGACCGTCATCTCGCAGCCGAGCACGTCCGATGCGTGCCGGTAGACATCCTGCCAGCCACCGAAGCAGGCGCGGTGTTCGATGCGTTCGGCCGCCATCTCAGTTATCTCCCGATGCCGACGGCAACCGGATCTCGCAGGTCTTCAACGCCTCCAGGCTGCCCTTCACCTCGATGCGTGATTCGCTGGCCAGGCTGCCGATGCGCAGTACATAGAACGACTCCGGGATATCCTCGTACTCGTCGGGTGCCGCGATCAACACACCTGCGGCGACGAAGCCCGCATTCTTCCAGGTGTTACCCAACGACGACAGGATCGACTGATCGATCTTCACCAGGTCCTGCGCCTGCAGTCGCTCGATCGCCTCACGCGCTTCCTGGTTGTCACCCGTGTCGGCCAGCGCGGCGGCCAATGCTTCTTTGTTCAACATCGTGCTCATCTCAGTAATGAATGACCGAACGGATCGACTTGCCTTCGTGCATCAGGTCGAAGGCTTCGTTGATCTTGTCCAGTTCCATCGTGTGGGTGACGAACGGCGCCAGTTCGATGTCGCCCTTCATCGCGTCCTCGACCATGCCCGGCAACTGGCTGCGGCCCTTCACGCCACCGAACGCGGTACCCAGCCACTTGCGGCCGGTGACCAGCTGGAACGGGCGGGTGGAGATTTCCTGGCCTGCGCCAGCCACGCCGATGATCACGCTCTGGCCCCAGCCACGGTGCGCGCATTCCAGCGCCGCCCGCATCACCTGGGTGTTGCCGATGCACTCGAAGCTGTGGTCCACGCCCCAGCCGGTCATTTCCACGATCACCTGCTGGATCGGCTTGTCATGGTCCTTCGGGTTGACGCAGTCGGTGGCACCGAACTGCCTGGCCAGCTCGAACTTGGACGGGTTGGTGTCGATGGCGATGATGCGGCCGGCCTTGGCCTGGCGCGCGCCCTGGATCACCGCCAGGCCGATGCCGCCGAGGCCGAACACGGCCACGCTGTCACCCTCGGCCACCTTGGCGGTGTTGTGCACCGCGCCGATACCGGTGGTGACGCCGCAGCCCAGCAGGCAGACGTGCTCCGGATTGGCTTCCGGGTTGACCTTGGCCAGCGACACCTCGGCCACCACGGTGTACTCGGAGAAGGTCGAGCAGCCCATGTAGTGGTAGATCGGCTCGCCGTTATAGGAGAAGCGGCTGGTGCCGTCCGGCATCACGCCCTTGCCCTGCGTCGCGCGCACGGCGGTGCACAGGTTGGTCTTGCCGCTCTTGCAGAACAGGCACTGGCCGCACTCGGCGGTGTACAGCGGGATGACGTGGTCACCCGGCTTCACCGAGGTCACCCCCTCGCCCACCTCGACCACGATGCCGGCGCCTTCATGGCCCAGCACGCACGGGAACAGGCCTTCCGGATCATCGCCGGACAGGGTGAAGGCATCGGTGTGGCAGACGCCGGTATGGGTGATCTTGACCAGCACTTCGCCCGCCTTGGGCGGGGCGACGTCGATCTCGACGATCTGCAGCGGCTGGCCCGGGCCAAAGGCGACGGCGGCACGTGATTTCATGGGATTCTCCTGCGCAATGATGGAGCGCGGCACGACGCACCGCGCACTGATTTGAAGGGGTTACTTGAGATAGGAGCGGATCAGGCTGGACATCTCGGCCACGCGCGTGGCGCGCTGCGCATCGGACTGCGCGGGCTGGCCGAATTCCTCGCGCAGGTGCGCCTCCATCACCTCGGACATCAGCCCGTTGACGGCACCGCGGATGGCGGCGATCTGCTGCAGCACAGGGTTGCAGTCCGCCCCGGCCTCCAGCGCGCGCTCCAACGCATCGCACTGGCCACGGATGCGTTTGACCCGGGCCAGCACCTTCTTCTTTTCCTCGGGCGAGTGCGGCACCGACCGGCCCTCCTATCCTGTACTGGGGGATAGTATATTGAGGTGACCCCGGGAATGCCAATGACCTCTTGGCTGGCTGCAGTCATCGGCAAGCGCCCCCAGCAAGGCTGACGCTACCGGGACGCCCCCCCTGCCCGATCAGGCCGGTTTCCCGGCCTTGTGATACGCGACAAGCGCATTGGCATGGCCGTAGCCAAGCTTGTGCTCGGCCTTGAGGAAGGCCACCTGTTCCATGTGCTTCCGGTCCTGGACGGTGTCCAGCAGCGCGAGCCAGTGCGCCACCGGCTTTCCGTAGGTCTTCTCGATGGACGGGAAGTAGGACGCCGGGCCCTTGACCTTGGTATCTGTCGTCATGAACGCTCCTCGTTGTTGTGGTGAGGCCGGCGATCCACCCCCTTGGCGGACCTGACCGTGCTTCTTCTTCCCCGACGAATGAGAGGGCCCGGAATCGACACTCGATTCCATGGATACATGCGCCCCCGCGGTCGGTCTCATTCGCGGAGCTCTTCTCCTCGCCCGTAGGGCCCGTGCACCTGCTGCCTGATCCAGTGCGCAGGCCCGCCCTCCTCCAAACGTCGCCCCCCCTTCGGATGATGCCCGAGCCGGAATCCTTCATGGCCAACACCCATCAGTCGCATCATGTACAGAAACAGCCTTGACGGATTCAGCTTCCCATCCGTGGATTGCCGGCCTGCATCCATCGTGACGTGCTAGCATGAAATCGCTGGCATGGCCCGCTACGCGCGCTTTGCGCAACTGTCTGGATTGTTGCCCACTTCGCTCCCTTTCATGCGTTACCTGCCCAGATGCATGGGCGGTCGCTCGGCGGAGTGCGCGATGCCCGGCTATACGACACGCGATGTGAAGGTCACCGTCGGTGGCCAGTCTTACCTGCTGCGCATCCTCAGCGACAAGCAGCAATTCAGCGATCCGGACGGCCATGGCGAACGCCTTGGCATTTCCTCGGCGCAATGGAGCCTGTTCGGCCAACTGTGGCCATCCGGACACGTGCTTGCCCAGGCCATGTCCCGCTTCGACATCCAGGGCAAACGCATACTCGAGCTGGGTTGTGGCATTGGCCTGGCCAGCATCGTGCTGATGCAGCGAGGTGCCGATGTGATTGCTTCAGACATGCATCCGTTGGCCGAACCGTTCCTCGCCTACAACGCCGCACTGAACGCACTACCTGCCGTGCACTATCGCCAACTACGCTGGGACAGGGAACTGCCCGCGCTTGGCACGTTTGACCTGATCATCGCCAGCGACGTGCTCTACGAGCGCGCGCAGACCAACTTGATGGCCGATGTCATCCTGCGTCATGCCAAACCCAGCGCTGAGGTGGTCATCACCGACCCCGGCCGGGGCAACAGCGCACGCTTCAGCCGGATGCTGGAACAGCAGGGCTTCGCCTTCCTGTCGACAAGATGCCCGATGGATGATGCCGATACCGAGCCTTTCCGCGGACAGCTGCTTCATTACTCGCGCGGCATGACCGCGGTGGCGACATGAACCGGGTCGAGCGCGAGAAGCGCGCCAAGATCACCTGCGCCACATGCGATGCGCTGTGCTGCCAGCTCACCGTGGTTCTGGATGAGAAGGATGACGTGCCCGCCCACCTGACCACGCATCTTCCCGGCGGCCTGCATGTCATGGCCAAGGATCAGGAGGGGTGGTGCGTTGCCCTGGACGGGCTGCACATGCAGTGCCGCATCTACGCCAGCAGGCCAACCGCCTGCCGATCCTTCGTGATGGGCGGCCCCTACTGTCGCGCCGAGCGCGACGAACATGCCCGGCAGGGCGCTCGCACGATCGCATTGCAACTTATATGAGGAGCACTCCATGGCGACACCTCCCCGCAAGTCGGCCCGCTACCCCGCAGTGAAGACCACTCCGTTCTTCAGCCCGAACGTGCAGAAGCACGACCTGAGTCGTGAGCGCATCGCCGAAGACATGGCCGCATTCCGAAGCGCCGGTGGAAAGATCGAGGTGCTCGGCAATACGCCCTTCCGGATGAAGACCTCGCCGGACAAATCCGCGGCCAACCCGCAGGCGCCGCCCACCGCAGCCGGTGACAGCGCCACGCCCGCCAGGTCGCACAAGCGCAAGTAATCAGCTGGGCCGGGCGCGTGTGCCCGTCCACGCCGCTGCCGGAATCGCATCCGTTCCTGGCGCAGGCCGCGTGCACCGTGGGCTGGCATGCGTGCCGGGCCGCGGATCCGGGCTGCCATGTCACCGGTAGAACATGACTTCCATCACATTCCTGCCGACAAATGCGCGGGATATACATGGTTGGCACGTCATACCGCGCTGACCTGGTGCATCAGCCCTCTCCGTCCGGAACAACACCGCATGAAGCACGCCGCTATCGTCAACTGCATCGTTGCAATCGCCCTTTCCAGCGCGTCGGTGGCCTGTGCTACTTACGACGACTCAGCAATGAACCAAGCCTGCAATGACTCGGTTTTCGTGAAGGACCTCCCGCCCCAGGTCGCCGCCCGGGAAAGCAAGTGCCGCTCCGCGCAGGTCTGGTCGTCCAATCGTGCCGAAGATGACAAACCGATCGACTTCGGGGGCAAGAAGGACTAACCGCCCACCGCACGCAGGCACCAGCGGGCGCCCATCCCCTGATGTGGCGCACCGGCCTGCAAGCACGCATGCCCGGGTGGCGCACCTGGCGGGATCACCGGAACGCGTCCATCAGAAGATAGGTTCCCGGGGCACGCTGGTATTGGTCGATCAAGGGCACCAGCCGCCGGAAGTGCTCCGTACTGCAATGCGCGTCCAGCGCTGCACGGTCCGGCCACTCTTCGATGAAGACGAAATGCCCCGGATCCTTTTCGTCGACGTACAGCGCGTAGGAGATACACAGTGGCTCCTGGCGGGTGCGCTCGACCAGCTCGCGATAGAGCGGTGCGACCGTCGCGATGTGTTCGGGCTTGATGAAGTCCTGGGCAATCACCTTGAGCACTGCATTTTCATCCGGTGGAACGAAGGAGGCGCCGGACCCTTGTGTCCCTGCACGAGGAGCGACCATGGGTGCCGGCGAATCCGGCAATCATAAGCGCCACGTACCCGTGGATGTCGGGCAGGGTTTCGGGGAACTGCAGTCGCACACGGCGACGCCAGAGATCGGGCGACAGAGGTCGAAAGCCGGATTCCCGCATGGCACGTATGCCAACGCGGCCGCTCGGACCGCACCCCGCACATCCTTGCGCGGGGCAGCCAAACAGTGAGCCCAGGCGGCTTCCCATGAACACCACGTGGGCCACTGCTCACTCACTCGGACAGCTCAGCTGTCGTTCGCGGCCTTGCGGTCCTGCTGCCCTTCTTCGACAGGCTCGGCCTGCGGAACAAGCTCCAGCGGATCGACTTTCTTCCCGTCCTTGTCGACCGGAGAAGGCGGACTGCTCTCCTTCTGCGATTCAGTCCTGGCGTTCGGATTGGAACCTTGCGGAGGCATGCTCATATCCCTTCCTCGTACAACGGCATGATTGCCGCAGCCCCACGGTGCGCGCATCCACGTTAGCCGTTCGTTCGCTTTCCGATGCCGCCGGAGTGCATGCGCGTTGACTGCAAGCAGTAATACTCACCCGGGAAAATCCAACTTCCGCGATAACCGGCATCATCCAGCCGCCTACCGCGAATATACCGGCAACGCCCAACCGGGCTCCCGCTATGCATCGGGTGGGAAATCACTGAACCGTAAAGAAATCGGCACGACGAAGTACCGGCCAAGCGCGATAAACAGGCTTCAAGCGATTGAATCGCACAATTCCCCCGCAAAGCGCCTATGGTGATTGGAGATGAGCTCACCCAGTGCTCAGGGCCGCAGCGATGAACTACGAAGAAGCAAGGGCGGATCTCGACGATCTGGCCCTTGAGATGACGACGTCGAATCACGCCTGGACACAGACCAAACGGCTGGAAAAGCTGCGTGCACTCGCCATCGTCACCAGGCGCGCATTGAAAGAGGCAGCGGGTACCTCTAACGAGCAGGAGCGCCTGAACGGCATCGAGGCAGTACTCGATCGCATCAAAAGCATGATGGAGTCGGGAGCGCAGCTCGAGAAACTGAAGGAAGGCTACATCCATCGTTGATCCGCGCAGCGATTGATCGACCTCCCATCAGCCACCGGATGATGTCGGCTGCAATTGCCGCTGCCCAACCACAGCAGGCAGGACTCGCCCCACACCGCGCCTGGGATATGGCTTCCATGCCCGGTCCTGGAGACCACAACGCTGCTGATACTCTTGGCCCTCCCGGACCCTCCTCCGCTCGCGATGGCTGACACCCCACCTGCCCCGCCCCCGCAATACCGGCTCGACGACCTGCGCATCGACGTGGCACGCCAGCGGGTGACGCGCGAGGACGGGCAGCTGCTGGACGTGAGTGGGCTCAGCTTCCGCCTGCTGCATTACCTGCTCACGCAGGGCACGCGCGTGGTGGGCTTCGATGAGCTGATCGCGCAGATCTGGGCACCGGCGCATGTCAACGAGGAAACCGTGACCCAGCGCGTGCGCCTGCTGCGGCAGGCACTGGGCGAGGACGGCCGGCAACCGCGCTACCTGCGCTCGGTGCGCGGCCAGGGCTACCAGCTGTGCAGCGAACCTTCGCTCGATGCGCCACTACCGCCGGCCCCCGCGCACGCACGACGCGGCCTGGTCATTGCCGGTGCCATCGTGCTGCTGGCGGCAGCAGGCATCGCCTGGTGGCAATGGCCCGACGCCGACAACCCGGCGCACTCCCCGCTGCTGCAGCGCGCCGACTACTACGCCGGCATCGGCCAGCGTGACAACAACGAACGCGCGCTTGCGCTGTACCGCCAACGCCTGCAGGAAGCGCCGGATGACGCCCTCGCCACGCTGGGCGCGGCACGCGCCCTGGCCGCGCGCCTGTGCCTGTACAGCGGCAGCCGCGACGATGCCGACCAAGCCCAGGCGATGGCCGAAGCGGTGATCGCCCGCCAGCCGCGGCTGGCTGCCGCGCATGCGGCGCTGGCCTATGCCCATGACTGCCGCGGCGCGGTCGATGCGGCCATCGCCGGCTACGAGCGCAGCGTGCAACTGGATCCCGACGCCGATGCCAGTCGCGCCTCGGCGGCCTACCTGTACGCCCGGCAGGGCCGCCTGGCCGATGCACTCGACGCCAATCTCGCCGTGCGGCATCCCGGGCAGGTGCGGTTCTGGGAGCTGCAGGTGGCCTCCAACCTCGACCTGCTCGGGTACGCCGCCGCAGCCGAAGCACGCTACCGGCGCAGCTTCCAGCTGTACCCGGACAACGTGTTCTCCAACCAGGCCTGGCCCACGTTCCTGTTCGAACATGGGCGCATGGAGGAGGCCCGTGCGGCACTGGCCGAAGCACGGGCCCGTGGCACCGCGCATGCCGGGTTGCACCTGCTCGGTGCGGAACTGGCACTGCTGCAGGGCGATGCCCACGGCGCGCAGGTGGAAGCAGGCAAGGCACGGGCACTGAAGCCGCACGCCAGCCTGCCACGGACGGTCGCCTGGATCACCGGTGCCGCCGTCCGGCCTACGTCGGCCGAACTGTTGGTGCAATCCAACGCCCTGCGCGAAGGCCTGCAGGGCAGCGATGCCTTCGATGGCATCGACGCCGCCCTGCTGGCCGATCTGGCCGGTGACCGCAGCGCTGCATTGGCAGCGCTGCAGGCAGCCGTTGCCGCGGGCTACCGCGATGCCAACTACCTGCGCGTGTCACCGCTGCTCGCAGGCCTGCGCACCGACCCCGGCTTCACGCCGGTGCTGGCAACGATCACGTCCGCCATCGCCGCCGAGCGGGCACGCATCAACGCGGCCGGGCGGTTGCCGGCCGACGCCAAGGACGTCACGGCAACGCGCTGAGGATGTAGTCCTGCAGCAGCTTGCGGGTTTCCTGGTGCATGCCGCGCTGGTTGTAGCGGGTGCGCGTGACCACGACCACCAGTTGCTTGTCCGGCACCACGAACACCGCATTGCCACCATTGCCTGACATCGTCCACGCATGCAGCTCCTGCGTGCCCATGGTGATGGTGAAGCGCCACATCTGGTAGCCGTAATCGGCGTCGAACGGGGTCTGTGCGCGCACCTGCATCATCGCCTGCACCCAGCCCGGCGACAGCACCTGTCGTCCGTTCCAGCGACCGCCGTCGGCCAACAACTGGCCGAGCCTGGCCAGATCGCGGCTGCGGTACTCGGTGCCACCGCCGCCCATGCCGACGCCTTCGGAGGCGTGTTGCCAGACCGAGCCGCTGATGCCCAGCGGGCGCTCCAGCGCGTCTGCCGCGAAGCGCTCCAATGGCATCGCGCTGGCGCGCTCGACGATGGCGCCGAGCAGGAACGAATTGGCGGTGCAGTAGGCGAACGCACGGCCGTGCGGACTGTCCGCCGGTCGCTTCACCCACGGCGCGTAGCCGCGTTCGGGCAGGTCCAGGGTGAAGCCGGTCCAATCGGCGCTGACATACATGCGCTCCTCATGCCCGGCCGAGTATTCGTTGTTGTCATCACATTCCCACTGCGCGCTCATGCTCAGCAGGTCCTCGACGGTGGTGGCGTCCTTGAACCTGCCCGGGTGCGCGGGCGTGCGCTCGGGGAAGAAGCCAAGCACCTTCGCGTCGACCCCGGTGATCAAGCCACGGTCGATGGCCGCCCCGACCAGCATCGCGGTCACGCTCTTGGTCAACGAGCGGGTGTTGTGCAGGGTCGTGCGGTCGGCACCGTTGAAGTAGGCCTCGTGTACCAGCTTGCCGCGGTGGACGACCAGCACGCTGGTGGTGTCGGGCGCCTCGCCGCCACGGATCGCGGCATCCAGCGCGGCAAGGCGAGTGGCATCCAGGCCCTGGCTGGCGGGGTCGGCGACGGTCCAGTCAGGGGACGTGGAGGCCGCGGCGGAGGCGGCCAGGGAGGGAACGAAGGAGGCAAGGACGGCAAGCAGGGCGAGGCGGATCGGGCGGGGCATGGAGGCGCTCCAGGTAGGGAGCGCCCAGCCGACCATGGCCCCGAATGAACTGCCTGATGTGCGGATGAAGATTAATGAAGTCGTTTTCAATCAAATGGTTGCGCCGCATCCGCGCTCGCAGGGATCAGCCGGCGAGCCAGGCGTCCGTCGAGGTCACGCGCGCATAACCGAAGGCGAAGGCCGCCATCATCGCCGCATGCACCTGCGCCGCCGGGGCGGTGACGCCGTTGAACGCCAGGTCCAGCGTGGCGCAGGCATCGTGCAGCACGGTGACCGTGTAGCCGAAGTCGGCGGCGGCCCGCACGCAGGCGTCCACGCACATATGGCTCATCGCACCGATGACGACCACCTCGCCAACGCCGCGGGCATCCAGCTGCTGCTTCAGGTCGGTGTCGCGGAACGCATTGACGAAGTGCTTGGTGATCACCGGCTCGTCTTCCCGCGGGGCGACGACGGCCTGCATCTCCACCCCGTCCGAGCCCGGCACGAAGATTGGCGCTTCGTTGCTGGCCGATTCGTGACGGACATGCAGCACCGGGATGCCGGTGCGGCGGGCTTCGGCGATGACCGTCACCGCGTGGGCGACGGCGGCCTCGATGCCGGTGAGTGGCAGCTTGCCGGTGGGCAGGTATTCGTTCTGCAGATCAATGACGATGACGGCACGCTTGTGCATGGGGCTCCCGGTTCACGTATGGAAAACGTGGGAGAATTTTCCGCCGCCAGCCGCACGCAGCGAAGGGGCGTCACCGACATTCTTGAGGGCTGCACCGACAGATGCACCACGACCGCCACATCGAGATCGGGATACTGCGCTACCCCGGCGCACAACTGGCGGCCGTACTCGGGTTGGCCGACCTGCTCGCCCTGGCCGGCAGGATCGCCCACCGTCACGCGCCCGCAGGACCGCCGCAGCTGCATGTCACGCAATGGCATATCGCCGTACCGGGGCAGCGCCCAGCGCCGGACGCACCTTCCCCCGCGCAGTGCAGCCTGCGACCGGACGTATTGATCCTGCCGCCGAGCCTGGAGGAACCACTCACCACCGAGGCGGCCGCGCCCTACCTCGATTGGCTGCGTGGCCTGCATGACACCGGCAGCACGCTCGCCTCGGTCTGCGCCGGGGCCTACCTGCTGGGCGAAACCGGGCGCATCGATGGCCGCACCATCACCACCAACTGGGCGTTCAACGACAGCTTCGCCAGCCGCTTCCCTGCGGTGCGGCTGGACACCGACCAACTGGTCATCGACGACGGCGACATCCTGACCGCCGGCGGGGCGATGGCCTGGATCGACCTGGGCCTGCGCCTGGTGGAGCGCTACCTCGGCGTGGCGGTGATGCTGGACACCGCACGCACCCTGCTGGTTGATCCGCTCGGACGCCAGCAGCGTTACTACAGCAGCTTCGCGCCCCGCGTCTCGCATGGCGATGCAGCGGTGCTGGCAGTGCAGCAATGGCTGCACGAAACACACGCCAAGGCGGCAGCCCTGCCCGAGCTTGCACGCCGCGCCGGGCTGGAGGAGCGCACCTTCCTGCGCCGTTTCCAGAAGGCCACCGGCATGACCGCCACCGAGTACGGGCAGCGCGTGCGCGTGGCCCATGCACGCGACCTGCTGCAGTCCACCCGGCTGCCACTGGAACGCGTGGCCTGGGACGTCGGCTACAGCGACCCGGGCTCGTTCCGCAAGGTGTTCCACCGCATCGTCGGCCTGACCCCGGGCGAGTACCGGCGGCGGTTCAACGCGGGCTGAGGCCCTCAGCCTTCCAAGCCGGATTTGAGCCGGTCCAGCAGGGTCAGCGCATGGGTGGCGTACTGGCTGATCCAGCGCTCGTGGATGTGCTTGATGGGCAGCGGATTGAGGTGGTTCCAGCGTTCGCGCCCTTCGCGCTGGACGATCACCAGGTCGGCCGCTTCCAGCACCTTCAGGTGCTGCATGACCGTGCAGCGGTCCATGTCGTCGAATGCCTCGCACAGCATGCCGGTGGTGCGTGGCTGCTCCTTCAGGCAGTCGAGCAGCGCCCGCCGCCGGGGGTGGGCCAGCGCCTTGAAAACCGCGTCTTCCGCATCGCCATCCATCATGTTATATATTTATAACACATAGCCACCCAGTGCAAGAGGAGCAGTGCCATGAAGCCTGAATTCCGGGTATCCGCACGCATCGCCAAGCCGGTCAGCGCGGTGTTCGATGCGGTCGTGAATCCTGAAACGCTCAGCGCGTACTTCACCACCCTGGGCGGCGCCAGCGCACCGCTGGTGGCCGGTACGACGGTGCTGTGGTGGGGCGACGTGCCGGTGGACGTGGCCGAGGTGATACCGGACAGCCGCATCGTCCTGCATTGGGATGGCCCCCGCGCCGCCGATGGCACCGCCACCTACAAGACCCGCATCGAAATGAACTTCACCGCACTCGATGGCACCGCCACCCTGGTCACCATCGCCGAGACCGGTTGGCATGAGGACGTGCAGGGCCAGCGCAGCGCCTACATCAACTGCGAAGGCTGGTCGCAGATGCTCAGTTGCATGAAGGCATTCCTGGAGTACGGCATCAACCTGCGCGCGGGCTACTACCCCAGCGAACTCAATGGCGAACCGGCGCGCGCGCCGCTCGTGGACGACGAATAGAACCCGGGAGCATCCGCCATGCATACGACCTTCCAGGGTGGCATCGACATCGCCATCAAGGTACCGCCGCATCAGTACGAGGCAACGCTGCAGTTCTACCGGGACGTCATCGGCCTGACCCCCATCACCGACAAGCTGCCGGACATCGGCTTCGCGCTGGGGCCGACCCGGCTGTGGATCGCCGAAGCACCGGGAATGAGCCAGGCCGAAGTGTGGCTGGAGCTGTTCACCGAGCGCTTCGAGGACGCCGCGGCACATCTGGCCAAGGCCGGCGTCGTTCGTTGCGACGCCATCGAACCCTTGCCGGAAGGCTTCCGGGGTGGCTGGATCACCAACCCCGCCGGCATCGTCCACATGGTCCGCGAGCCGGATGCATGGTGACCGGCGTGGCAGCGGTGCCAGGAGCCAGCGTGTTCAATCCAGCCCGAGCTCCTGCCGCAATGCCGCGACATGGGCACGGCCAACGGTAAGCGCCGCACCGTCGCTCAGCACCAGCCAGTAGCGACTGCCCGAGCCGGCATGCAGGCTACGTACATGGCGCAGGTTCACCAGGTAGGAGCGGTGGCAACGCACGAAATCGGGGGGCAGCACCGCGCCCAGGCCGGCGAGCGACTTGTCGTGCAGTTCGCTGCGCCCGTCGGACATGTGCAGTTCGCTGTAGTCGCCATCGGCACGGATCCACACGACATCCGCCAGTTCGACCAGGGCCGTGCCCTGGGCCCGCCAGATGCCGAGATAGCGGGCGCGACCGGAGCGGTAGCGCCCCACGTCCAGCAACCGCTGCAGGGCCTGGCCCAACCGCTCGCGCGAGAACGGCTTGGGGACGAAATCCAGCACGCCATGCTCGAACGCCTGCAATGCACGCTCACGATGCGCCGAGACCACCACGCAGTGGTAGCGCCCGGACACGGCCTTCCGCAGCAGTTCAAAGCCGTCCTCGCCGCCAAGATTGAGGTCCAGCAACAGGCCGTCGTAGACGCTGCGCCCCAGCCTGTCGCCCGCGGACTCCAGGTCCTCCACCGCATCGAAGCGTGCGCGGGCACCGGCCAGCTCCGCGCACAGGCGCAGAAGGCGTTGGCGTACCAGCGGCTCATCCTCGACGATCAGGATGCGCATGGCAGCTCGATCCGGCCACGCCAATCGGCGCCATCGGCCCCTTGGGTGAACTGCCAGCGGCCGGGCCAGGCGACCTCCAGGCTGGCCTCGATGTAGCGCGTGCCGGTTCCCCTGCCGCGATGTGGCGATGATCCGCGCACACTCCGCAGCTCCAGGACCCAACGGTCATTCTCCTGATGCACGCGCAGGCGGAATGGATGCTGCGCGCAGGCGACGGCCCCGGCATGGGTCAATGCGTTCTCGACCTGGGCGTGCAGTACGCCGGGGGGCAACGACACGCCAATGTCGGCGGCCTCCACCTCCAGCGCGATGGGCCGGTCCAGGGCCAGGCCAACGATGTCCAGATGACTGCGGCACAGCGCCAGCTCATCGGCCAGGGGAACGCTCGGCCGGGCGCTGCTGTCGCGAAGGCGATCGAACTGGTCAGCCAATGATTCAACCATCCGGCTGGCGCGTGGCGGCTCGCGTTCGATCAGTTCCTGCAGGCAGGTCAGCGTGTTCATGAGCCAATGCGGCTGGATGCCCCGTTGCAGCAGTTGCAGCGACAGCTGCGCGCGCTCCTCGCGCAGTCGCGCGTTGTTGCGGTCCAGCGCACGCAGTTGCGCGGCGTGCCGCAGCAGCAGGAAGACCATCAGCACCGACAACAGCAGGAAGTACGGCCCATCCAGGAACGCACCGCGTTCGATCGCCAGGGCCATCGCACCGGCCAGCAGCAGGGCCAGGATCGGCCAGCGCTCCTCCCGCGCTTCACGGGCGCGCAGCAGAACCCCCGCCGAGGCCAACAGGCTCAGCAGCAGCACCACGGTGGAGCGGGCGTCGAAGCTGGGCATGAAGATCGCCGCTGCCACCAGGCCCGCCAGGTACACGGCGCAGGCGCCGGCTGGCACGGCAACACGGAAGCGCTGGGCCAGGTAGGCCGGCAACAACGCCGCCGCAGCCACGTGCAGGCACAGCAGGGCGAGCAGGCGTGGGCCATGCCACGGATAGGCATAGCCCAGCAGCGACCGCCACGCCTCCACCACCGGCAACACCAGGCCGACCGCGCACAGCGCCAGCAGCAGGCGCGTGTCCGCCGTGCGCGGACGCCCACGCTGCACCGCCAGGAAGTACAGGCATGCCGCCGCCAGTGCCCCCATGGCGAACGCCGCGATCAACCAGGGTCGGAGCAGGTGGCCAAACAGCAGCTCCGGCGGCGCCACTACGGCAACTGCGTCGGCGCTGCGCAGCGCGATGCCCTGATGGTGGCTGGAGGCAAGTACCAACAATTCGTCCGCGCCCGCGTCAGGAGATGCAGGCAGTATCCGGACGATGTCGACGCGGCCGGGGTGCTCTGCTTCGGCGGTACGGCCCACGACGCCGTTGCCCGGCAAGGGCTGCCCGTTCCAGTACAGCTGGCTGGCACCGCGCAGCGACAGGCGAAGTGCACGGCTGGCCCCGTGCTGTTCCCCCGGCGTCCCCGAGTGCCAGCGCAGCCAGTACGGCCCCCGCCAACCGGCCAGGACGCCCTGGTCCAGCGGGCGCCAGTCCGCCGTGGCTGGCGGGTGCCGCGGCAATGCCCCGGACGCCGGCAGCACCGCCGGCGCCATCTCACCGTCCAGCACCTGCACCTTGGCCATGTCCGGCGTGGCAACGGCCATCCACGCCGCAACGGCGGCGGTCAGTACCGCGAGTACGGCCATGGTCCGGAAGATCTGCATGCGCCCATCGTATCGGCTGGACGGAGACATTGGACGGCCAGCTGGAGACGTTGGGCGGACCGGCGCGGCCGGATCGACGCGTACGGGGCGATGGTGGTCACGCCCCCTGCACCCGGTACCACTTCCGCCGTCGTCGGGGCCAGTTCCACACCCACGCTTGCCCACAACCGGAGTCCGCCATGTCCCGCACACCGCGCACCGTTCCCTTCGACCGTCGCCCCTCCCCGCATCGGGCCGGCGTACTGGCCACCCTGTGCCTGGCCCTGGCCGCAACTGCAGCGGCACCGGCAGCAGCCGGCAAGGCCCCGACGCCGCTGGTGTTCTCCCCCTATGCCATGGTCACCAAGAGCCACGGCACGATTGCCACCGAGGAGGCCTTCCTGGAGGTGCCGCGCCGACACAGCGAGCCCGATGGGCCACGCATCCGCCTGCGGGTGGTGCGCCTGCCCGCCACCGGCGGCGATGGCCGCGCCGCACCGGTGGTCTACCTGGCCGGCGGCCCGGGTGGATCGGGTTTCGGGACGGCGCTTGGGCCGCGCTGGCCGGTGTTCGATCGCGTCCGTCGCCAGACCGATGTCCTGCTGCTCGACCAGCGCGGCACGGACTTCTCGGAAATGCCCCCGGAATGCTCGCACGCACATCGCTTCGCCGACGCCGAGCCATTGCAGCGTGAGGCCGCTTTGGCCGCGCTGCGCGGTGCAGCCACCGAATGCATCAACGAATGGCGCAATGTCGGCGTCGATCTCGGCGCGTACACCACCGCCGAAAGTGCCGACGACATCGACGACCTCCGGCGCGCCATGGGCCTGCCGCGCATCAGCCTGTGGGGCATGAGCTACGGCACGCACCTGGCCCTGGCCACGGTTCGCCGCCACGGCCCGCAGCTTGAGCGGGTGGTGCTGATGGGAACCGAGGGCCCGGACGATACGATCAAGCTGCCGCTGGCGGCGGACACGCTGCTGGCAGACCTGTCCACGGTCGCGCGCAAGGACGGCTTCGACGACCTGCAAGGCGCCGCCCGACGCGTGCTGGCAAGCTTGCGCCAGCACCCCGTGCAGGCAAGCAGCCCGTTGCATGGCGGCAGAACCGTCACCATCGGCGAGTTCGACGCGCAGATCGCCATCGCAAACGCGCTTGGCCGGCGCTCGACGCAGCGGATGCTGCCACTGCTGCTGCGCGAAGCCGAAGCAGGTGACTACACGTTGCTGGCCGGGTTCGTGCTGATGATGCGCGAGGACATGGGCAGCTTCCGCGCCATGCCGTTGGCGATGGACGTTGCTTCCGGACAGAGCCCGCAACGGCGCGCCCTGGTCCAGGCGCAGGCACGCGAAAGCCTGTTTGGCGACGCGTTGAACTTCCCGCTTCCGGAACTGGCGGTCGGCCTGGGGTTGGCCGACCTGGGTGAAGCATTCCGTGCGCCGCTGCGCAGCGATGTCCCGACGTTGTTCATCAGCGGCACGCTCGACGGCCGGACCCCGCCGGCCAATGCCCAGGCCTTGCTGCCCGGCTTCAGCAAGGGCCAGCACCTGCGCGTACGCGGCGCCAGCCATGACAACGAACTCTGGCTGGGCAACGCCGCCATCGCCGACCGGATCGCGGACTTCCTCGCCGGCAAGACGGTCGGCGCGGACGCACTGGACGTGCCATTACCCGTGTTCATCACGCGCAAAAGCGAGCTGTAGTAGCGCTCCGTGCAATGCCGGTCGCCGATCGGCATTGCACGCTTCCGTAGCGCGCCCCGATCAGCCGATGCCCCGCATCGCGCTCACACGCGCTGCAGGCGAAGATTGCGCCAGGTGGGCACCGGCCCACGGAAGTCCGCCGCCTCGCCGTCGCTGGTAAAGAACAGGCCGGGCTCGGTTTCAACGACCAGCCGTGTTCCATCCAGGTACAACCACCCCGAGCGCCGCTCCACCTCGACCACCATCGAGGAGCGGCCCCATTGGTCGATGCGGTAGCGGCCCAGCCAACGCTCCCACTGCGGCGTGTCCGGACCGCGTGGCAGGTCCGGGCCGTCATTGTGGTCAAGGCTCTCCTCGCCCGATGCACATTCAAGATGCGCTGGCTGGTCGCCGGTGGCAGCGTGGTAGCGATAGCTGACCACCTCACCCTCCGCATCCACCGTGAACACCGCATCGACATCCATCACGCCGAGCGCGACACCGGGCTCGCCCTCCGTTCGATGCAGGTGCAGGCGTCCCTCGTCATCGCTGCGGATCTGCGCGCGCACGTTGCGGCCGATCCAATGGCCAGCGAAGGCACGCACCCGCGCCGGGATCGGCTGGATCGTGGCCAGCGCCGAGGCCGGCAACCGCGGTGCGCGTGGCCCGAAGCGGGCCGCCAGCAGTTGATCGATCAGCGCGTCACCAAAGCGATAGCCGGCCGAGGTGGCGCGATTGAACATGGCCGCGAAGCCCACACCCGCTTCCACGCAGTAGGTGAACACGCAGCCGAAGCCGAAACCTCCGCCACGATGGTGCAGCAGGCGCACCGGGTTCTGGCCGTAGCGTCGCTCGGTACGCATCACGCCCAGCCCGTAGTCACCGCCCAGCCCGAAGCCGTGCATCTGCTTCCATGACGCCGGCGCCAGCAGCTGGCGGCCCGCGTGGCGGCCGCCGGAAAGCATGAACGCCAGGTAGGTCGCCATGTCGCGGGCACTGGTCCACACCCCGCCGGACACGAGCAGCGGCGTCACCGAAGGCACTTCTGCATGGCCCTCCTGGAGACCGCGCGCGCGGTTGGCACGCGCCTGGTGGACCGCCGCGTCGGCGGTGCTGTCCTGCATTCCGAGCGGCGCGAACAACCGCGTCTGCAGCCATTGCGCATACGGCATGCCCACGGCCCGCTCCAGGATATGCCCGGCCAGGTCGAAGCCGAGGTTCGAGTAGCGGTAACGCTCACCCACCGGGAAGCGCAGCCAGGTCTTCTCGATGCTGCGCACGTGCGTCTCGAAATCGGGAGAAGCAGCCTCATAGTTGTTGCCCACCGGTGCCTCATGGGTGAAGCCGGCGCGGTTGGCCAACAACAGGCGCAGGGTGATCCGCTCCTGCGGCGCGCGCTCGAAGCGACTGTTCACCGTGAACGCCGGCAGGTAGCGGGTGATGGGCGCATCCAGATCGAGCAGGCCATCCTGCACCGCCAGCAACACCGCGACGGCAGCGAAATGCTTGGAGGTGGACTGGATGCTGAAAAGCGTGCGGGCATCGACCGCCTGCCCGTCCACGTCGGAGGTGTGGCCAAACCCTTCCACCCACTGCGGCGTCCCATCCTGCACAAGGCAGACCGCGGTCGCGCCGATCCTGCTGCCGGCCATGGCGGACACGATGGCGCTGCGCTCGCCATCGATGAGTGAAGCCGTGCCGGCAGGTGCCGCGGCGGCGAGGGCGGCACTGGCAGGAACCAGGCCCACGGCCGGCAGCGCGGCCGTGCTGGCCAGGAAGGAGCGGCGATTGAGCGTGTAAGCCATGGATGCACCTGCCCTCTGCAAAGGGGCGATGCTTGCACTCCAGCAGCGCGCGGACATGTGTCGTTCGACATAAATGACACGAACAAGGCGTGATGCACCTCGCAGGACCGGCATTCTTCACGCGCGGAGGCAAGCCTCCAGCACGCCTGAGGCGCGGCATGCACCTTCATCATCCATCGCCGCGAACCTGCTTTCCGCTACCCTTCCACGGATTTTTCCAAATGAGAACCGCCGTGGACTCCTTCAACCTGATGCGCGCGTTCCGGCGGATCGTCGAGCGTGGTGGAATGGCGCGTGCCGCCGAAGACCTGGGTATGTCGGCAGCGGGCCTGAGCAAGCAGCTGCGTACACTGGAGGCGCATCTTGGCGTCGTGCTATTGCAGCGCACGACCCGGCGCATGAGCCTGACCGATACCGGCCAGGCCTACTACCTGGAGTGTTGTCGCCTGCTCGACGAGCTGGACGCGCTGGAGCGCGGCATCGCACGCCAGCGCGAGGAAGTCAGTGGACGACTGCGGGTCAACGCCCCGCTGTCATTCGCACTGAACACACTGTCGCCGTTGCTGCCGCGCTTCCTCGCCCGCTACCCCCAGGTCGCGCTGGACCTGGTGATGGAGGACCGGCTGGTCGATGCGGTGGGAGAAGGCTTCGATGTTTCGCTGCGGCTGCGCGCCGTACTGGAAGACTCCACCCTCGTCGCACGACGGCTGGCCTCCGTTGAGCAGGTGTTGTGCGCAGCGCCGGCATACCTGCAGCAACACCCTGCGCCTACCACAGCCGCGCAGCTGCGCCAGCATACGCTGCTGGCCTACAGCCTGTCCGACTCACCAGGTGGTTGGCCATTGCAAGGTCCGGATGGGCCGGTGACCGTGAACCCGCCCACACGCGTGAGCGCCAACAACAGCCTGCTGCTGCGCGACCTGCTGGTTGCCGGCGTCGGTATCGGCGCCCTGCCTTCGTTCCTGGCGGCACCGGCGTTGGCCGGCGGGCAGCTGCAGCAGGTACTGCCCGACCACCGCTATCCGCCACGCATCGTATATGCGGTCTACCCCACCCAGCGTCACCTGCAGCCCAAGGTGCGCGCCTTCATCGACTTCCTGCAGGACGTATTACCACAGTGCGCAGGGCTGGATTCCTGACATCTGGCAAAAACTGAGCTGCCGGGCAGCCACTGTTTCGCCGCCGGACCACTGCCTAACCTGCGCTCTTCCGCTGGGCCGGGCATGACAGTGGCACGTGATCACCGACCCAACCTGGTCGAACGCGCCATCTGCCTGCGACGGGCCCCGTCCTGACGCGCCACGCGTCGTTCCCTGCAAGGAGTCCCCCATGATCCAACGTCCCCTCGCCGCCGCACTGGGCGTGCTGCTGGCCACACTCTCCCCGCTCACCGCCGCACATTCCGGCTCCGCTCCCGCGGGGCAGCAGGTCGGCACCAGCCCCTGGGGGCCGGACGACGAGATCGGCCGCCTCAACCTGATCACCGAGCAGTCGCGCGCAGCAATCCTCGCGCGTGTCACCGGTGGCAAGGTCTACGACCTCGCCACCGACTACTACGTCGGCATGCCCAGCTGGCAGGATGCCGGCGACCCGCACTACCAGTTCTGGATGACGCACACGCCGCAGGGCACGGTGATCGACGACCCGATGGGCGTGGGCGAAGCCATGAACATCACGCGCAGCTATACCGGCACCGCCTTTTCGATGTACAGCCACACCGGCACACACATCGATGCGTTGAATCACTTCGGCATCCATGGCCGCATCTGGAACGGCTTCGAGGCCCGCACGCACCTGGGCGACCGCGGCTGGAGGGTCACCGGCATCGAGAAGTTCCCGCCGCTGGTGGCACGCGGCGTGCTGATCGACGTCGCTGGTGCCAAGGGCATGGACATGCTGCCGGAGAGCTACCGCGTCACCCGCCAGGACCTGCAGGATGCACTGCATCGCCAGAAGGTCAGTCTGCAGCAAGGTGACATCGTGTTGATCCGCACCGGGCGCATGCAACTGTTCAACCAGCCCAAGGCCTACATGGCAAACCCACCTGGCATGAGCCTGGATGCAGCTCGCTTCCTGGTCGAGGATGGAGGTGCGATGGTGGTCGGCGCCGACAACCTCAGCTTCGAGACCTTCCCGTCGGAAGTGGCCGACGACTACGTTCCGTTGCATACCTATCTGCTGGCCCAGCAAGGGGCTCCGATCATCGAACTGATCGCGCTGGACGAACTGGCCCGCGACCGGGTCTACGAGTTTGCCTTCATCGGCGGGCCGCTGAAGATCCGCGGTGGCGACGCCGCGCCACTGCGGCCGGTGGCACTGCCGGTGCACTGAGCACCTCGCCGCAGCTGAGCAGCGCGGCCCTCAGCGCGGCGCAGCTTGCGCTTGCGCAAGCGTCCGCTCGAAGTCCGCGCGGAAGTTCTTCACCAGCCGCGGCAGCAACACCGGATCAATGAATGCATCATCGTCCCCGCGCGCACGCTGCTGCTCCCGCTCCAGTACCTCGGCCACCGACGGGTGGCTGGTCAGCACGATGTCGGCGCGCATCACCGCCAGCTTGGCGAAAGTGGCGCGGTAGTCCTCGACGATGCGGGGATAGGCACGATTGCCGACCAGGGTATTGCCGGCCACGGTGATGCTGCACAGGAACAGCACCTCGCGCGGCGTGCCCCGGTCGTTCACCGTCATGCTCCAGCTGGTGCAGCCACGCGTATGCCCCGGCGTCAGGTGCGCGGTCAGTTCGACATCGCCCAGGCGCACCCGTTCGCCGTCGCTGACCACCTGGTCGACCCGGATCGGCTCGAATGGCTGGATGCCGTAGTTGTTGTCGCCCTGGTTGCGTCCGTTCTCCAGGGCCCAGCGGTCACCCTCGCTGGCGATCATGCGCGCGCCGGTGTCGCGCTTGATCCGCGCCATCGCACCGACATGGTCGGCATGGGCGTGGTCGCTGATCAGCAGCTTCACGTCGGTCAGGCGTACGCCCAGGCTCTCGATGTTGCGTTCGATCAGCGCCGCGTTCTCCGGTAGGGTGGCATCCAGCAGGATCGCCCCCGCCTCTGTGGTGATGAGGTACGCGGACAGTCCTTCGGTACCGACGTAGTGCACGTTGCCTGCGACCTGGAAGGGCGCGACCGGTGCCGACCATTCCGCCGGATCGGCCGCCAGCGCCGGCCAGATGCTGGCCGCGGCCAGTGCGGTGGCGAGGATGCCAAACCCGTTGCCAATCTTCATGCGTCCGCCTTCGTTGTGTGGATGGAACCGAACGATGCGCCGCACCGGCATCGCCCACAATCGAGCAGATTTCGGCCCAGCCATCAGGTTTTCTCATGCCACGCCAGGCGCGGTGGCGCGCGACACCGGACAGGCGCCGATGTGCCGGAATCAACATTTGGCGCGTGCTTAACGCGGCGCTATCACATCCCGCATTCGCCGGCAGTATCGTCCGCCGTGCCTGTCATGGAGTGACCCCGATGACCCGTCGAACCCCGCTCCTGCTGTCCCTCGCCGCGCTTGCCACGCTGTTGTCGGCCAGCTGCGACCGCGGCACATCGCAACCGGCCGGGACCGCGGCGGTACCGCCCGGCACGGCTGTGCCGCTGTTCGAAACGTTCGGGGACCTGCATCGCGACGTTGGCACCCGCGTACCGGCTGCCCAGCGCTATTTCGACCAGGGCCTGCGCCTGGCCTACGGCTTCAACCACGAGGCCGCGGCCCGCTCCTTCGCCGAAGCGACGCGGCTGGACCCGCAGTGCGCGATGTGCGTGTGGGGCCAGGCACTGGTGCTCGGGCCGAACATCAACCTGCCGATGGATCCGTCGCTGGCCGGTGACGCCGCGACGCTCGCGGCCAAGGCCGCCGCACTGGCCGGCAATGCACGCCCCGCCGACCGTGCGCTGATCCAGGCGCTGCAGGTCCGCTATACCGCGCCCGCACCGGAAGACCGCAAGCCGCTGGACCGGGCCTATGCCGATGCGATGGCGCGCGTGGTCCAGGCGTTTCCCGCCGATGACGATGCCGCGACGCTGTACGCCGAAGCCCTGATGGATCTCTCGCCCTGGGCTTACTGGAGCGCGGACGGCACGCCCGCCGAATTCACCGCACGCCTCGTCGGCGAACTGGAACGCGTGCTGGCCCGCAATCCGCGCCATATCGGCGCCATGCACTACTACATTCATGCGGTCGAAGCCTCCCCCGACCCACGCCGCGCCGAGCGCCACGCCGACGCCCTGGCCGCGCTCGCCCCCGGTTCCGGCCATCTGGTGCACATGCCGGCACACATCTACATCCGCCTGGGCCGCTACCACGATGCCACCCTGACCAACCTGGCGGCGAGCACCGCGGACAAGGACTTCCTCGCGGTCTGTCGCGGCAGCAACGGCGTCTATCCGCTCGGCTACGTGCCACACAACTGGCACTTCGCGACGATGACCAGCGGCCTCACCGGCTCGCGCACGCTGGCGATGGAAGCGGCCAGCCAGACCGCGCGACGTGCCGACCAAGCCGCGATGGGCGAGGCACCGATGCAGTTCATGCAGCAGTTCGTGGTCACGCCGTTGCTCACCCAGGTGCGCTTCGGTGACTGGGACGCCATCCTCGCCGACACCGCGCAGGCACCGGCATTGCCGTATCCCTCGGCGATCGGCCATTTCGCGCGCGGCATGGCGCAGCTGCGCAAGGGGGCCCTGGCCGATGCCGCGCGCGAAGCCGAGGCATTGCACGCGATCACGCTGGATCCGGCGATGGCGCAGGTGAGTTTCTTCGACATCAACCACGCCGATGCCGTGTTGCGCATTGCCGACGCCCTGCTGCGCGGCGAGCTGCTGCGCGCACAGGGCAAGCCCGCCGACGCCATTGCCGCACTACGTGAGGCCGCCACCGCCGAGGACGCACTGGCCTACAACGAACCCGCCGATTGGCCGTTGCCGATCCGTCCCTACCTGGGCGCCGCGCTGCTGGAAGCGGGCGATGCCAAGGCCGCCGCCGATGTCTTCCAGCAGGACCTGAAGACCTATCCCGCCAACGGCTGGTCGCTGTTCGGCCTGGCGCAGGCACAACAGGCGATGGGCCAGGCCGACGCCGCACGCGAGACCTCGCGCCAGCAACGTGACGCCTGGCAATGGGCCGATGCGCCGCTGACCGCGGCGCGGTATTGAGTGCCTGCTGCCATGTCACGATACGGACGTAGCCGCACTTCGTCCGAGGTGCACTTCATCGCGCGCCATCACGACGCGGACCGGCGCCGGCGTCGAGATGCCTGCGCGGTGTGCCCTGCCCTCTGTTCGTCGTCATTGGCATGCCCTTGCCGCATATGTGCGCAAGGGGCACGAGCCGTCAGCCCTGCTTGAACAACTTGCGCTTCGGGTTGGCCGGGGCCGCCTTGGGCGTGAGCTTGGCCACGCCGGGGACGAGGAAATCGACCGGGTCCTGGCCGAAGCGAACCTTGGAGGCGAGCCAGCGCGGCATCTTGCCGCGACCGGTCCAGGTGTAGCGGCGGTTCTCCGGGTCACGGTACTTGATGGCCACCTTGGGCAGCTTGCGGCGGCGCGTACGCGGTGCGGCGCCTCCGTCCATGCCTTCTCCGAACACTTCCTCGATCGTGTAACCGGCCTTCCTGGCCAGCGCGGTCAGCTGCTTCTTCACCTTCTCGGCAGGTGGGCGGCTGACAAGCGCCTTGCGCGTCTGTTCCGCGGTGCGGATCAGCTGGTTCAACTCCCGCACGCTCAAGGAAGTCAGGTCTATCGTCATTGGTAGGGATCCCATGAAAAACAGGCCGGGGCATGGACACCCGGTTGCAGGCAGTTTAGCGCGTCGCCGCCTTCGTCCGGCCATGCTGCGGCGGATACCCCGCTACCACTGGCACCCGCGATCAGGCCGGCTCCTCGCCGAGCATCCGCACCAGCATCGCCGCCAGCGTCTTGACCTCCGGTTCGGCCGAGGGGCGCTGCAGCAGCACCCGCTCGATGCTGTCCACCACCGGCAGTCCACTCGCCGGACCCAGCACCACGTGCGCGGCGGTCACCGCGCGTGCCGGCAGCAGGCTGATGCCCAGGCCGTCGGCGACCGCGGCCTGGATCCCACCCAGGCTGGAGCTGGTGAAGCTGATCCGCCAGCGCCGGCCCAGCGCCTCGACGGCATCGATCATGTCCTCGCGGTACAGCCCACGCGGGGGGAAGGCCACCAGCGGCACCGGGTCCTGCATGAAGGTGGGAGCGGCGGCGGCGTCGATCCAGCACATCGGCTCGGGCCAGCAGGCCAGGCCCTCGCGGCTGCCACGGCGCTGCTTGACCAGCACCAGGTCCAGTTCGCCACGGTCGTAGCTTTCGGCCAGGCCGCGGCTCAGCCCGCTGCTGACCTCCAGCTTCACGCGCGGGTGGTCACGGCTGAAGTCGGCCAGCAACCGGGTGGTGCGGCCGGCGGCGAAGTCCTCGGGCACGCCAATGCGGATGGTGGTGCCCGCCCCTTCGCCGGACAACGCGGCGGCCAGTTCCTCGTTCAAGGCCAGCATCCGGCGCGCATAGCCGAGCACCGTCTCGCCGATGTCGGTGGGACGCGCATCACGCACGCCACGGTCGAGCAGGCGCTGCCCCGCCAGCTCCTCCAGCCGCCGCACCTTCTGGCTGATGGTGGACTGGGTCGAGTGCAGGCGCGTGGCCGCGGCCGTGAAGCTGCCGCAGTCGGCCACCGTCACCAATGCACGCAGCAGGTCGAGGTCGAAGATCGACCTATTTGATTTATGAATATCACCCATCGCCATATTTCATTTCTGGATGGAACGGCCGACTTGTAGCATCGGCGCCAGCCCCGGGCAACTGCGCCGGCGGCCTGGAACGGCAAGCGGCGCGCCCGCGCCACGCATCTGGAGACGACATCATGGCTACCCGGCATTGGGTCACCACGCATGCATTGGCCGCGGCCATGCTGACCTCCTGTTCGGCCGGCGCCGGCGAGCCGGCGCTGGCTGAAGCGCTGCACCAGGCCGCCACGCACGGCGACGCCCGGCAGGTGACTGCCCTGCTCGAACGCGGCGCCCCGCTGGAGGCCCGCGACGGGGAAGGCCGTACCCCGCTGCTGGCCGCCGTGCGCCAGCGCCGCGCCGATACCGCACGCGTGCTGATCCATGCCGGTGCCGACGTCAACGCCAAGGACCGGATCCTGGACAGTGCCTACCTGCTCGCCGGTGCCAGCGGCCAACGCGAGATCCTGGAACTGACACTGCAGCACGGCGCCGACCTGCGCAGCACCAACCGCTACGGCGGTACCGCGTTGATCCCGGCGGCCGAACGCGGGCACGTGGAGGTGGTACGCACGCTGATCCAGGCCGGCGTCGATGTCGACCACGTCAACCGGTTGGATTGGACCGCGCTGCTGGAGGCCATCATCCTCGGCGACGGCGGCCCCGATCACGTGGCCATCGTGAAGCTGCTGATCGACGCCGGTGCCGACGTCAACCTCGCCGACGGCAATGGCATCACGCCGCTGCAGCATGCCCGCCAACGCGGCCAGGCCGAGAACATCCGTCTGCTGCTCGCCGCCAACGCGCGATGAGCACGGCGTCCTTTCCCCTGCGCACCCGCGCGGCCCACGAGAACCCCTGATGAAGACCACGCTTTCCCTGGCCATTTCGGCCCTGTTCGCGGTTGCGCTGCCGGCGCTGGCTGCCCCGTCCAGCGCCGATGTGCTGATCCGCCATGCCACCGTGGTCGACGTGGAGCACGCCCGCCTGCAGCCCGGCCAGGCGGTGGCCATCCGCGGCCAGGACATCGTCGCCGTCGGCGATGACGCCACCTTGGCCCGGCAGTGGCAGGCCACGCAGGTGGTCGATGCCGGCAACCGTTACCTGATCCCCGGGCTGTGGGACATGCACGTCCACTTCGGTGGTGGCCCGGCCCTGGTCGAGGAGAACAAGGCGCTGCTGCCGCTGTACGTGGCGCATGGCATCACCACCGTGCGCGACGCCTCCGGCGACCTGCCCGAGCAGGTGTTGTCGTGGCGCGGGCAGATCGCGGCCGGGCAGTTGTTCGGGCCGCAGCTGTTCACCTCCGGCGCCAAGATCGAAGGCATCGCGCCGGTCTGGAAAGGCACCCTCGAGGCCGGCGACGAAGCCGGCGTGGACGCCGCGCTGGACCGCGAGCAGCGCGACCAGGTGGACTTCGTGAAGATCACCGACAGCACGCTCAAGCCCGAGCTGTTCCTGTACGCGCTGCGCCAGGCCAAGCAGCGTGGCCTGCGCACCTCCGGCCACATCCCGATGGCGCTGACCGTGGAGCAGGCCGTCGATGCGGGCATCAGTTCGATCGAACACCTGGACTACGCGTTCAAGGCCGGGGTGAAGGACGAGGCGGCCATCGCCGCCGACTTCGCCGCCGGGCGCATCGACCGCGCCGAGGCCAACCGCCGGCTGCGCGGCGGCTTCGACCGCGACACCGCGATGGCGGCTTACCGCCGCTTCGCCGAACACGGCGTGGCGGTGACCCCGACCCTGGACGGTGGGCGCATCATCGATTTCCTCGACGTCGAACCGCATGCCGACGACGCCTACCTGGCGTATATCGGCCCGGGCCTGCGCAAGACCTACGCCTGGCGCGTGGACCGTGCCGCCAAGGCCACGCCACAGCAGATCCAGGACCGCCATGCGCACTACGCGCAGGTCGCCGCAGTGTTGCCGATGCTGCAGCAGGCCGGCGTGCAGATCATGGCCGGCACCGATGCGGGCTTCCTCAACTCGTACAACTATCCCGGCATCGGCCTGCACAACGAACTGGCGTTGTACGTGCGTGAAGGGTTGAGCGCACCGCAGGCGCTGGCGGCGGCGACCCGCGCCGGCCCGGCCTGGTTCGGCAAGCTCGACCGCTACGGCGCGGTGCAGGCCGGCAAGGCCGCCGACCTGGTGCTGCTGGAGCGCAATCCGCTGCAGGACATCGGTGCGACCACCGCAATCAATACAGTGATCCTGCGCGGCCAGGTCCAGGACCGCGCGGCGCTGGATGCACTGCTCGACGCCACCCGTGCGCAGGTGAAGGCCTGGAACGCGGCCGACGCCGCCGATTGAACCGGCACTTCGGCCGGCGCGCGTGACCGCATGGCGCACGCGCGCCATCCGTGGATTCGACCAAGGGGACGTGCAGGCGTCCCCGCCTGACCGGCTCAGCCCTTGCCGGCCACGCCCGGGCACTGCCCCGCACCCGGTGCCTTGACCGGATGGTCCGGCTCCAGCGTGAGCCGCTGGATGTCGGAGAACAACTGCTCCACCGGCATGCCGAACGGCACGAACAGGCGCACCCTGCCCTGGCGGTCGAACAGGTAGCCGCCCGCGGTATGCGTCATCGCGTACGCGCCGGGCACCGGGCCGTCCTCGCGCTCATAGAACGCCTTGAAGCGCGACGCCATGGCGGCCAGTTGATCGGCATCACCGACCAACGCGGTCGCGCTGGGGTCGAAGGCTTTCACGTAAGTCTGCGCGACCGCAGGCGTATCCTGCTCGGGGTCGACGGTGACGAACACCACCTGCAACTTGTCCGCGTCCGAGCCCATCAGGTGCTTCACCTGGCCCAGCTCGACCATCGTGGTCGGGCACACGTCCGGGCAGCTGGTGAAGCCGAAGAACAGGTAGGTGACCTTGCCCTGGAAATCGGCCGGCGAGCGGCTGATGCCAGCGCTGTCAGGCAGCGTCCAGTGCTGGCCCAGGTCCTGGCAGGAGATGTCCTTGCCGTAGTAATCGAGCTTGGGCTTGGCCGCGCAGGCGACCAGCAGCAGGCTGGCGGCGGTGACCAGCACGACGGGAAGGGAAAACGTGCGTGCCAACGCGGCCAGGCCGGTGGCGAGGGGGAAATGACGGGACATGGCGTTGGCAATGCGAGGGACGGCCCACCGACGGACACGCAACGGGCCGGCAGTTGCCTGCCGGCCCGTGCGACGGCGTCAGTTGACCATCATGTGGAAGTGCATGCTCCAGATGATCCAGACCGAGAGCGCGACCACGATGAAAAGGATGACCAGCGTGAAAACGAAACTGGCCAGGTTCCAGCCGCCCTCCGAGGAGCGGTTCATGTGCAGGAAGTAGACCAGCTGCACGATGATCTGCACCACGGCGAAGGCCACCAGCAGGAACAGCGTCAGCGGCCGCGACAGCGTCGGGTTCATCACCAGCAGGAACGGGATGACGGTCAGTACCGCGCAGATCACGAAGCCGATCAGGTAGGAACGGGTGGAGCCGTGGCCGCCACCGGCGCGGGAAGTATCGATGTCGGACATGCTCAGAACGCTCCAACCAGATAGACGAAGGTGAACACGCAGATCCAGACCAGGTCCAGGAAGTGCCAGAACAGGCTCAGGCAGGAAATGCGGGTGACGTTGGTGGCGGTCAGGCCGCGGCGATGCACCTGGTGCATCACCACCGCCATCCACAGCAGGCCACTGGCCACATGCAGGCCGTGCGTTCCGACCAGCGCGAAGAACGCCGACAGGTAGGCACTGGTGCCGGGACCGGCACCTTCATGGATCAGATGGCTGAACTCGAACACCTCCATGCCGATGAAGGTGGCGCCGAGCGCGAAGGTCACGCCCAGCCACGCCAGCACCGCCTGCTTGTTCTGGCGGTGCATGGCCAGCACGGCTTGGCCGTAGGTGATGCTGGAGAACAGCAGCACGAAGGTTTCCACCATCACGAACGGCAGCGAGAACAGCTCCTTGCCGGTCGGCCCGCCCGCATAGGCGGTGCTGAGCACCGCGTAGGAGGCGAACAGCGAGCCGAACAGCACCAGGTCGGACATGAGGTAGATCCACATGCCGAAGACCTTCATGCCGCCCTGCGCATGGCCGTGGTCGTCGTGACCGTGGCCGGCCACCTGCTCGGTGATGGCGGCGGTGTTGGACATCAGGTTCATGCGGTCACCCCGTGCTGCTTGAGCTTGCTCTGGTGTTGTTTCTCGATCTTTGCCACTTCATCGGCGCTTACGTAGTAATCCACGTCCTCGTCATAGGAGCGCACGATCAGGGTCACGATCATCGCCACGAAGCTGGCGCCGGCCATCCACCAGATATGCCAGATCAAGGCGAAGCACAGCACCAGGATCCAGACGTTGAGGATCAGCGGCACGCCGGTGTTCTTCGGCATGTGGATCGGCGCGTAGGTCTTCGGTGGCGGTGGCAGTCCTTCCTTCTTGGCCTCATGGAAGGCATCGAGCTGGTCGGCCCTGGGTACCACGGCGAAGTTGTAGAACGGCGGCGGCGAGGGCGTTGCCCATTCCAGCGTGCGGGCATTCCACGGGTCACCGGTGACGTCCAGGTTCTTCTTGCGGTCGCGGATGCTGACGTAGATCTGCACCAACATCAGCACGATGCCCGCGAACACGAACAACGCACCGACGAAGGCCACGATCAGGTACGGCGTCCACGCCGGGTTGTCGTACTGGTTCATGCGCCGGGTCATGCCCATGAAGCCGAGCATGTACAGCGGCATGAAGGCCAGGTAGAAACCGATCACCCAGCAGGCGAAGGACCACTTGCCCAGGCGCTCGTTGAGGGTGAAGCCGAACACCTTCGGGAACCAGTAGACGAAGCCGGCCAGGTAGCCGAACAACGCGCCACCGATGATGGTGTTGTGGAAGTGGGCGACCAGGAACAGGCTGTTGTGCAGCAGGAAGTCCGCACCCGGGATGGCCAGCAGCACGCCGGTCATGCCGCCGATGGTGAAGGTCACCAGGAAGGCGATGGTCCACAGCATCGGCACGCTGAACTCCACACGGCCGCCGTACATGGTGAACAGCCAGGTGAAGATCTTCACGCCGGTGGGGATGGCGATGATCATCGTCATGATGCCGAAGAACGCATTGACGCTGGCGCCCGAGCCCATGGTGAAGAAGTGGTGCAACCACACCACGAACGACAGGATGCCGATGGCCAGCGTCGCGCCCACCATCGACTTGTAGCCGAACAGCTTCTTGCGCGCGAACGTGGCGGTGACTTCGGAGAAGATGCCGAACGCCGGCAGTACCAGGATGTACACCTCCGGGTGGCCCCAGGCCCACACCAGGTTGACGTACATCATCGGGTTGCCACCCAGGTCATTGGTGTAGAAGTGGAAGTCCAGGTAGCGGTCCAGCGTCAACGCACCCAGCGCGACGGTCAGGATCGGGAACGCGGCGATGATGATCACGCTGGTGACCAGCACGGTCCAGGTGAACACCGGCATTTTCATCAGGGTCATGCCCGGCGCACGCATGCGCAGGATGGTGATGAACAGGTTGACGCCGGTCAGCAGTGTGCCCACGCCCGACGCCTGCAACGCCCAGATGTAGTAATCGACACCCACCCCCGGGCTGAACTCCAGCCCCGACAGCGGCGGATAGGCGACCCAGCCGGTCATCGCGAACTCGCCCACGCCCAGCGAGATCATCATCAACGCGGCGCCGACCACGAAGATCCAGAAGCTGAAGGCATTGAGGAACGGGAACGCCATGTCGCGTGCACCGATCTGCAGCGGCACGATGATGTTCATCAGGCCGACCACGAACGGCGTGGCGACGAAGAAGATCATGATCACGCCATGCGCGGTGAAGATCTGGTCGTAGTGCTCCGGCGGCAGGAAGCCCTCGCTGCCCGGACCGGCGGCGGCCAGCTGCGCACGCATCATCAGCGCGTCGGCGAAGCCGCGCACCAGCATCACCAGCGCCACCACGACATACATGATGCCGATCTTCTTGTGGTCCACGGTGGTGAACCAGTCGCGCCAGAGCGTGCCCCAGAGCTTGAAATAGGTCACCGCGCCGAGCAGCGCGAGGCCACCGAGCACCATGCCCAACAATGTCACCACGACGATCGGCTCGTGCAACGGCACGGCGTCCCACGTCAACTTACCGAACATGCTCATTACTCCTGCGAGGCCTGTGTTTCTGCGTGATGGCCCGAACTGGCCGCGGTGTTCTCGCCCACGCCGATGAACTGGTCGATGACCTTCTTGAACAGCAGCGGCTCGACCGAGGCGAAATGGCGCACCGGCGCCTTGCGGCTGGGTGCGGCCAACTGCTTGAACGCATCGAAGCTGAGCTGCTCCGGTGCGCTGCGCACTTGGGCGACCCACGCATCGAACTGCGCATCGGTCATCGCGGTGGCGGTGAACTTCATGTTGGAGAAGCCATGGCCGCTGTAGTTGCCGGACATGCCGCGGAACTCACCCGGTTCGTTGGCGACCAGGTGCAGCTGCGTGCGCATGCCGGCCATCGCGTAGATCTGCCCGCCCAGCTGCGGGATGAAGAAGGTGTTCATCGTCGAGTTGGAGGTGATGTCGAAGGCCAGCTGGCGCTTGGCCGGGAAGTTGAGCTGGTTGACCGTGGCGATGCCCAGGTCCGGGTAGACGAACACCCACTTCCAGTCGGTGGCGATCACTTCCACGTGCAGCGGCTCGCCGGGGATGTCCAGCGGCTTGTAGGGGTCGAGCTCGTGGGTGGACTTCCACACGATGGCGGCCAGCACCGCGATGATGATCAGCGGCACGCCCCACACCACCACTTCCACCTTGGTCGAGTGCGCCCAGTCGGGCATGTAGCGGGCGGCCGTATTGCCCGCGCGGTAGCGCCAGGCGAACACGAAGGTCAGCACGATGGCGGGGATCACCACGATCAGCATCAGCCCGATGCAGATCAGGATCAGGTCGCGCTGGGCCAGGCCCACGTCCCCCTTGGAGTCCAGCAACACCCAGTTGCAGCCAGCCAATCCCACGCATGCCAAAGCGGCCAGCGCTGGGCGGATGCGTTTCCAGCAGATATTCATTGAAGGTCGACCCGGTTGAAGGAGCTGCTTGACCGGGGACATCCAGCGCCCGGCGCGGGCGCGCGGAGCGGCTACACTGTCCGTACGGCGGCACCTACAAAAGGAACTCCGCTCCAGTCAAGTCCATACAAGATACATCATTGTATGGCTTGATGCACATGCCATGTATGGAAGGTGCCTCCCCGATGCAGCAACACGCCACTGGCCGACGCCTGAAAAAGCCGAACCGGACCTGGGTCCGCCCATTCACCGAGGGCGCCGGCCCGCTGTACCTGCAGATCGCCCAGCAGGTCCGCGCCGCGGTCGATGACGGCGTGCTGCAACCGGGCGACCGGCTGCCGCCGCAACGCGACCTGGCCCAGCAGATGGGGGTGGACCTGACCACGGTGACCCGCGCCTATGCCGAGCTGCGCCAGTCCGAACTGCTCGACGCACAGGGCGCCGGCGGCACCTTCATCGCCCTGTCCGCCGGCAACGGCGCCACCTCGGTGGACCTGAGCATGAACATCCCCCCTTTGCTGGGCAGCGGGTCGTTCGCGCAGGGCATGGAGCGCGGCTTCCAGCAGCTCAGCCAGCAACTGGGCCAGGGCGAGCTGATGAGCTACCACGTCGGCGCCGGCTCGCGCGAGGACCGTGCCGCGGCCGTGCAGTGGCTGGCCCCGATGCTGGGCACCGTCGCCCCGGAACGGGTGGTGATCTGCCCCGGCGCCCAGACCGCGCTGTGCGCGATCCTGCTGGCCAGGACCCAACCCGGCGACGTGATCGCCGCCGAACAGCTCACCTACCCCGGCCTGCTGGCCGCCGCGCGCGTGCTGCAGCGGGGCATCGCGCCGATCGCGATGGACGCCGAAGGCATGCTGCCGGAGGCGTTGGAAGCGGCCTGCCAGCAGCGCAAGCCGAGCCTGGTCTACCTGATCCCCACCATCCAGAACCCGACCACGGCAACCCTGTCGCAGGCCCGCCGCAGCGCCCTGCTCGCGGTGGCACGCCGGTACGGCGTGGCCGTGGTCGAGGACGACCCGTACTGGCTGCTGGCCGGCGATGCCGCCGCGCCGCTGGCCGTCGACAGCAGCCCGCAGGCGCCGGTCTACTACGTCTCCACCCTGTCCAAGTGCCTGGCGCCGGGCCTGCGCACAGCCTATCTGGTGGTGCCGCAGGGCGAGCCGATGGAACCGGTGCTCGACGCGTTGCGTTCGATCGCGCTGATGCCGACCCAATCGATGGTGGCGGTGGCCTCGCACTGGATCCGCAGCGGCCAGGCCGACGAGATGGTGCGCCGCTTCCAGCAGGAGCTGCGCCAGCGCCAGCAGATCGCCGCACGCCTTCTGCCCAGGCCCTACCAGGCGCATCCGGCCGGCCTGCACCTGTGGCTGCCGCTGCCCGCGCGGCTGGACCAGTACCGGCTGATCCAGACCGCGCAGGCCCAAGGCCTGGGCATCGCCAGCTCCGAGGCATTCAGCATCGAGGAGCAGGCCGGCAACGCGATCCGCCTGTCGCTGGGCGGGGCAGTCGACCAGCCCAGCCTGGCAGCCGCGCTGACCCGCCTGACCGAGATCATCTCGACTGCGCCTGAGACGCGAACGCAAGCCATCGTCTAGCGCCGCCCCGGTCATATCCATACAAAAATGATACATTTGAATTCTTGTATGTAAATGCGTGTGCTTCGTTATGCGTCGGGACAAGCTGAAATTCCACCTGGTCATGTTCGGCTGCGCCGGCTTCGTCGGCGTGGCGCTGGCCTCGCTGGCCTATGTCTGCACCCGTCCGCAGACCGCCAGCGTGCAGGCCGCCGAACGGGCCGCCATCACCCAGTGCTGGGAGCGCAGCCGCGCGCCTGACCGCACCGAGATCTACCGCCGTGCCCAGGCCGATTCGTGCCGGGAAATGGTCAAGCAGTACGAGCACAAGTTCGGCGCAGGCGCTGCGTCGTGAACACCCCTGCCGCGACGCCCGCGCGTCGCCGTGGCATGCACCTGCTGATCGCCGCGGCCTGTGTCTTCATGTTCGGCGTGGGCGTGGCGCTGTGGCAGTACTTCGGCTTCAGCGAACAGGCCAGCTTCGCCGAGCAGGCCATCGTGTTCGACGACGCGCAGTTGCAGCTGCCACCGCAACTGGCCGGTGCCAATGGCCGTATCCGCGTGGTGCATTTCTGGGACCCGGCGTGCATGGTCTGCAACCGCGAAACCGGTGCGCACCTGAGCTACCTGATCAGCATGTACCGCCGCGCCGGCATCGACTTCTACGCAGTGCGCCGCCCCCGCACCACCGGTGAACTGCCCGACTACCTCAAGGGCCGCCTGCAGGAACTGCCCACCCTCGCCGGCGTGGAGCAGATCCCGGCCAGCCCGGCGGTGGCGATCTGGGACCGCGACGGCCACCTCGCCTACGCCGGCCCGTACAGCATCGGCATGGTGTGCAACTCGGCCAATAGCTTCGTCGAGCCGATCCTGGACAAGCTGGTCGCCGGCAAGCCCGTGCGCCCGCGCGGCCTGCTCGCCGTCGGTTGCTATTGCCGCTGGCAAACCACGCCCTGACAGCGCCATGTGCCTTCCCTTCGCCCTCGGTGCGCGGCGCCGTCGCACGTCCACGAAGAACAGCGGGCACCCACTCCAACCGACCGATGGTTGTGAGCAGGCGCCCGCCGCTGAGGTAAACGATAGGGCACGACATCCTCCCTACATGGCGCGACCGTTTGTCGCAGCCCTGCCCCGCTTCCACGAAGGTGCGCGATGACCTGGATCGACAACGCGCTGGCCAGCAACGGGCCGATCTACCTGCGCATCGTCGATACGATCGAGCGCACCGTGAACACCGGCGAGCTGGCACCCGGGCATCGCCTGCCTTCGCAGCGTGCACTGGCCAAGCAGTTGGGCATCGACCTGACCACGGTCACGCGCGCCTTCGATGAAGCGCGCCGGCGTGGCTTGATCGAGGCACGCGGACCGCAGGGCAGTTTCATCGCACCGCCCAAGGCCGCCTTCGGGCAGCCGGTGGACATGAGCATGAACGTGCCGCCGGTACCGGATGCGGCCGCACTGAACGATGCGCTGCGCCGCGGTGCCGCCGCCGTGCTCGCACGCAGCAATGCGCCCAACCTGATGACCTACCACCTCACCGGCGGCAGCCGCACCGACCTGCACGCGGCGACCGGCTGGCTGGAACCGATGCTGGGCAAGGTGGCTGACGCCCGGCTGGTGGTCGCCGAAGGCGCGCAGTTCGCCCTGGCCGCGCTGCTGGTCAGCCAGACCCGCGAAGGTGACGCTGTACTGTGCGACCGGTTGGTCTATCCCGGCCTGCTGCAGTTGGCCGACTCGCTCGGGCGCCGACTGATCGCGGTCGATGCCGATGCCGACGGCATGCGCCCGGACCAGCTGGAGCGTACCGCGCGGCTGCACGACGCTCGGCTGGTGTACTTCAACCCGACCTGCAACAACCCGACCGCGCTGACCATCCCGCCGCTGCGTCGCGCCGAACTGGCGCGCGTGCTGCAGCAACACGACCTGCTCGCCATCGAGGACGACCCGTACTGGCACCACGATGCCAGCAAGCCGGCGCCGATCGCCGCGTTCGCACCGGCGCACGTGCACTACGTCTCCACGTTGTCCAAGGCGATCAGCCCCGGCCTGCGCACCGCCTTCGTGCACTGTCCGTCGGCCGCGCACGCCGAAACATTGGCGCGTGTGCTGCGGGCACTGTGCCTGATGGGCCAGCCGTTCGGCATGGCGCTGGCCAGCCAGCTGCTGCTGGACGGCTCGGCGCAGGCGCTGCTGGAGCAGGCCCTGGCTGAAGCACGCGAGCGCGCCCGCCTAGCCGATCACCTGCTCAGCCCGTATCTGCGCGCGCAGGTCGGCGGCGTGCATGCCTGGTGCACGATGCCGCCGCCGTGGACCGACACCGCGTTCGCACATGCCGCGCAGCTGCAGAGCCTGGCGGTCTCCCCGTCGTCCATCTTCAGTACCGTGGACCAGCCCCTGCACGATGGTGTGCGGCTCTCCCTCGGGCTGGCGCCGGACCGCCGCCAACTGGAAAGTGCCCTGCGCCGCATCAACCAACTGCTCACCGACACCGCCCCGGCACGCCTGCAGGGCTGAAACGCACGCCCCTCAGGCCACCGCGTCGGCCAGCTGCAATGCCTGCCAGGCGGCCTGCGTGCGCGCCTGCCAGTCCCCGTGCAAGGTCTGGTAGGGCACGCCGCGTGCGTCCAGCTCGCGCACGTACCAATCGTGTTGCCACTGCCGGAATGCCGGGTCACGGCGGGTGCCATCCTGCACGAACGGCACGTCCGGCCCGCACAGCAGCACCAGGTCGTAGCGGCGCGTGGCCAGCGCGACCAACGCCGGGTCAGCGCGATCGAACATCGCCTGCGCATACAGCAGCGTGGTCAACGGCGAGGTATCGCAGACCAGCCAACGCTGCGCATCGGCCAGCAATTGCGTTTCACGCGCCGCCTGGGTGCGCGCGATCCGCAGCAGGTCCGCCTCCTGCAGTACGCCCTCCTGCGCTTCCCACAGCTCGCGGCCGTACTCGGCGGCATGCACGCTGCCGCAGCGCTGGGCCAGATGGACTGCCAGCGTCGACTTGCCGGTGGATTCCCCGCCCAGCAGCACCACCCGGCGCACGAAGTCGCCGTACACCTGCGGCGCCAGCAGCTGTCGGTGCGCGTGCAGGTCGCGGCGGATCGCGGTGCCCGAGGTGGGCACGTGCACGCGCGCGGGGTCCACCGCGACATGCACGACTGCGCGCCCACCGCGCTGTTGCTGCTCCTGCGACAACACCGCGGCGAAGCCCGGCCCGTAGGCCTCGCTGGTGAACACCGCATCGACGTCGCTCCGTACGATCTCGCGCAGCAGCCAGGCCACGAAATGGCGGTGCGTCGCATCGTCCTCGTCGTTGTGCGGCAGCGCCCGCACCGGCACGCCGCGTTGTTGGCAGAGCGCGGCCAACCGCGCGTCATCCAGCACCCAGTGCTGTGCCTGCGGATACAGATTGCGCAACCACTGCTCGCGCCGCGCCGGCCACAGGCCATCGAACTCGGGCCGGGTGTAACTGACCACGACCAGCCGCTCGCAGGCGGCCTGCGCATGGTCCAGCAGCACCTGGTGGCCGCGGTGCAGCGGGCAGAACTTGCCCACCACCAGCCCCACGCGATGCGGCTTCACGCGCGCGCTTCCTGTGCCCGCCACAGCCGGTGCCAATGCCGCCACGCCAGCCAGGCGTTGATCCAGTACGCGGCATACAGCACCGAGGTCAGGCTCAAGCCGCGCGAGGCGTACAGCGGCACGGCGATGCTGTTGACCAGTATCCACACCGGCCAGGTTTCCACCCGCCGCTGCATCAACAGCAGCTGCCCCAGCACCGACAGGCACAGCACCGCCGAGTCGGCGAACGGCGCATAGGCGTCGGTGAAACGGTGCAGCAGCGTGCCGTAGGCCAGCGCGGCCAGCACCGCGGCCACGCTCATCAGCGCAAAGCTGCGCAGCCGCGTGCGCTGGATCGGCAGCGCGGCATGGTTGGCGCTTGCATGCCAGTTCCACCAGCCAAACAGGCTGGCCACGACGAAGAACACCTGCAGCAGCACGTCGGCGTACAACTGGGTGTGCCAGAACAACAGGCCGAACAACGAGCAGCCGACGATGCCGGTCCACCAGGTGTGCACGCTGTTGCGCGCGGCCAGCAGGATCGAAGCGGCGGCCATCACGTTGGCGGCGATTTCAAGAACGGTCATGCGGTGAAGCCTTCCGGTAAGTCAGTGGTGTATTGCAGCAGCTTGTCCTCGGCATGCAGCCGCTGCACCTGCACGGCGCGTCCGTCTAGGGCCTGTTGCAGGCGGGCGACGGCATCGTCGGCCAACCCGGCTTCTGCCACCGGCAGGTGCAGGGTGATGCCGGCATCGGCGTGCTGGTGCACGCGGTAACGCGACAACGGCAACGGGGCCAGCGCGTGGCTCACGTCGATGTTGTTGATCCAGCGGCCGTTGGCAGTGAGGTAACGCACCGGGCGCCGGCCCTGCAGGCCGACGATCATCGGCACGTCACCGGCCATCGCCAGTGCGCCGCGGTCGCCGGTGCGGTAGCGCAGCAGCGGCAGGCAGAAGTTGAAACCACCGGTCAGGGTGATCTCGCCTTCCTGCCCGGCCGGCAATGCCCGGCCCGCCGCATCCACCACTTCCACGTACATGCCCGGCTGCAGCAGCACATGTCCACCATAGGCATCGTCGTGCACCGCCAGCGGGCCGGCTTCGTTCATCGAGTACAGGTCCAGCACCGGGCAACCGAAGCGCGCTTCAAGCGCGGTGCGCAGGCCGGTCGACAAGGCCATCGACACCGACAGCAGCACGCGCGGGCGGTGCCAGAGTGGCAATTGGAGCAGGGTGGCGAAGGAGATCGGGTCGCCGGCGATCACTTCCGGCTGCATCTGGTCGATGTAGCGCGCACGGTCGTCCACGTCGCGCCAATCGTTGGGGTGCAGGTTGATCTTGGCCAGCCCCGACTCATCCATCGTCGGCGTCACCGACACATAGGTGAAGCAGCGTTGCTGCATGCCCAGCAGCATCACCCCCATCTGCCCGCGCCCATGTTGCAGGCCGATGCCGAACCGGGCCAATGCACGCTTGTGGTAAGCCAGGTAACGCGCGGCCACCACCGGGTGCGACGGCAGCACCAACGGATGGCCGGTGGTGCCGGTGGTGCGGAAGTTCATCATCCGCTCCAGCGGCACCGGGTCGGGCACGAAGCGGGCGATGTCGGCGGCCAGGTCGCCTCGGTCGGTGGTCGGCAGCGCCTCGAACGCCGTGCCACGGCCGCGCGCACGGAAGTACGGCACCTGTGCATGCACCGCGTCGAGGAACCCCGCCAACCACGGCGGCGGCACACCGAGCTGCCATTCAAACCGTGCCGCCATCACCTGCTGCTCATAGGCACGCAGCTGCGTCACCTCTTCGGCCAACAGGCGGTTGCCGCTCTGGTTGCGGAAGATCGGCGCGGCCGGATGCTCACGCATCCGCCGCAGCAGGCGCCGGCCCTCCTCGCTCAGGGTCGGGTAGCGCTCGGCATCGGTGGGCGCCTGGCTCACTCGCGCGTCCACTTGTCCGCCGATTCCTCGGCCGCCTTGCGCGCCAGGGCTTCACGGATGGCACGTGCACGCGCTTCGGCGGCGCGGCTGGCGGCGAGCAGGCGGCGCCGCTCCACCCCGCTGACGCTGGCCAGCCGGTCGGCCGCCTGTGCCGCGGTTTCGCCGGCGGGCAACAGGCCCAGCCGCGCGATGGTGGTACGTGCCAGCTCTTCGCGCCGGTCCGGCTCCAGCACGTAACGCGTCGCCGCCGCCTCGGTCGCCAGCGCCGGCACCGCCTCGCTGAACAACGCCTGCAACTGTTCGCCATCGCGATCGAACGACTGCCACGTCGCATCGGCCAGCAACCACGCCATCACCGCCGACAGGCTCAACTGGTTCGCGTTGACCCCCTGCAATCCGCCCGACAAGGTCACACGCAGCGACGATGCCATCGCCGTGCCGTGCATCGCCAACACGTCGTTGACCACGGCGGCAACGTGCAGCTGCCCTTCGCGGCCGCGCCGTGGCGGGTCGAGGAAGTCCGCAGGCGTGTCGAGCAAGCGACGCAACAGGACGTCGAGCGACGGGCCGGTGGTCATGGGCATGTCAGGCATGAAAACAGGTTTCCTATCTGCCGGCTCATCGCCGCGCCTCCTGCTGGTAGTGACGGCGGCTGAAATCGCGGGCGAAGGCCAGCAGATCGGCCATGTCGCGCACCACATGGATGTCCCAGCCGGCGTCGCGGGCGCGCAGCAGGTCGGCGGTCCAGCCCTTGGCACCGGCCAGGTGATCGGGCAACGGGCTGTACAGGTTCAGTGCCATCGTGCCGCCGGCCCGGCCCGCGCGCAGTGCCTGCGCGGCCACGTCCCAGCCGCTGTTGCCGCGTTCGTCGTCCTCGAACATCGTGGTGATGCCGTCGTCGGAGATATGCAGGATATGCACGGCGCGCCCGGTGCGGCTGCGTTGCGCGTAGGTATCACGCAGGCGATGGATCGGGAAGGCCGTGGCGCCGCCGAAATAGCCGACCAGCACCTCCAGGATCGCATTCTCGTCGCGGACGAAGCCCTCGGTGTGCAGGTACTGGTGCTTGCCACTCCACAAGGTCACCTGCACCCGCGCACCTGCGCGCAGCGCCGACAGCGCGATCACCGCGCCGGCCAGGGTCAGCCATGACGTTACCTGCTGCGGGTTGGGCATCGAGCCGGAGCTGTCCACGTACAGGTCCAGGTCGATCGGCTCGGCCGCCGGCTCGTTGCCGGGGGCATCGCCATAAACGCGCCGCACCGTGGTCACGCCCGGCACCACCCGGGGCGACTGCATCAGCGTCTGCAGCCAGTCCACCGCATCGAGCGGGTCGCCCGGCTCCCACGGCTCCAGGCCTTCCATCTCCGGTTCCATCGCCTGGGGTTGTGCACGGACCGGAAAGCGGATCAGGTGCGGCAACGCACGTTCGCGGTAGTAGCGGATCGCCAACTGGCTGGGGTCCAGTTCCAGCCCCGCCGCGCGCAGGATCTCGCCATACTCGAAGGGCTCGCGCGCCTGGCCCACGCTGTGCGCGGCGGCCGGCTCGGCCTCGGGCTCGGCCCGGGCAGCGGCCTCCGATGCCTCGCCGGTGACACGCGGGTCGTGCGCCGGGTGCACGGGCGGCTCCAGCTCGTCTTCCTCCAGTCGGTCCAACCCGGACGGCTGGCTGCCGCGCCCGGCGTGACGGGTATCCATCAACGCATCCACGCGCGCGTCGCTCACCGTCTCCAGCAGGTAGGGCAGCAGCAACGCCGAAAAGCGGCCGGCACCGATCATCCATTCGTTCGCATAAGTGCGGATCACCCGCGCGCCGAGCCAGGCATCGCCGCGCAGGGCCGCATCGTCCACCGGTCCGCCCAGGCTGCCGGCCGGCTGCTGCCAGAGCTGCTCGTAGATGCCCATGTACAGGGTCCACAGCGGGGTGCTGCCCTGTGCGCCGGCCGCCAGGCGCTGGTAGACCCCGGCCATGCGCAGGCCGCACTGCCGCTGCAGGCGGTCGTTGATGAGCAGGTCGGTGTAGAGGTTGGCCACCATCGGCGCATGCGCCTCCAGCGTCGGCAACGCGCGATGGATGCGCGCCAGCAGGCGGGCATGGTCGGTGGCGGTGGCCGGCGCCAGGACGTGGTGGCCGATCTCGTGGGCGAGGATCTCGCGGGCGAACGCCTGCAGGCCGAGCTGCTGGACGCGCGGCAGGTCGATCACCACACGCTGGTCGGCCAGCCGGATCATCGCGAAGCTGCCAGTCAGGCCTTCGGCGGCGGCGTCCACGCTGGAATCGCACAACCGTGGATCCTGCAGCCGGGTGAACCGGCTCCAGTCGGCCAGCGCCTGCGGCCAGGCGGTACGCCAAGCGGCCAGCAACGCGTCGTGATCAGGCGAATTCACGCGACCTCCGGCACCACGCGCACGTGATGCGAATACGGCGAATGGATCGCGATGCCGGCCGGCCCTGCCACCAGCTGCAGGCCTTCGCCGGGTGCCGCGAACCGGATGTGGCGTGCGCCGAGCTGCACGCCCTGCGCATCCACCACCGCGGCCCGTGCCGGCGTTGCACTGGCCGCGGCGAACTCCGCCGCACTGGCGGGCAGCACCACGGCGCCGAAGGCATCGGCCAGCAACAGGTGGTGACGCTCACCACTGCGCGCGATGAAGCCCAGCGCGCAGGCGCGCAGTTCCGGCGGCGCGGCGAACGGGCCGCCCAGGCCGGTGAAACCGCCCAGCAGTTGTCCCTGCGCCTCCATTGCCTGCGTGCGCGGGTTCCACCAGCGCTCCCGCTGCAGCTGTTGGCGCACCGCGTCCACCTGCCCGCCTGCGACGCCCAGGGCCTCGGCCACCAGGTCATCGGGCAGCTGCGCCGATTGCGCCAAAGCCGCCTCGCGCAGCTGCACCATGCCCGCCTGCCAGGCGCACAGCGCGCCGACAGCGCGCAGTTGCGCGCCCGAGGTGCAGCGCGCGGCCAGCGGCTGCATCGCGGCGATCCATTCCGGCACGCGCACGCCGGGCACGTTGTCCATCCGCACCACCGCATTGCTCAACGCGCCCAGCACCTGCAGCGGCTCGTGGGCAATCAGCGCCGCCGCCGGCATGGCCAGTTGCTGCCAGGCCGCGTCCACCCACGGCAGGCGCGCGGCCGGGCCGGCCAGCCCTTGCGCGACCAGTTCCAGCCCGACGTCGAAGCCGGTCTCGGCCACCACCAACGTGGCCGCCGCATCAACCTGCGCGACCGCCACGCACACCGGGTCCAGCGTCTGGGTGATGAAGGCCGACAAGGCCGCCGTATCGAAGCCGGGCCAGCGGTGCCGTGCCTCAGCCACGCGCTGGTTGAACAGGCTGCGCCGCGCGGCCAGTACACCGGCCAGTACCGACGACACCATCTCAGCGTGCCCGCAGCCAGTGCAGGTAATTGGTGTAGCGCTGGTGCAGGTACTTGAGCTTGAGCAGGTCGTCGTAGAGATGGCCGTACAGCTTGCGCCCCTTCACCCGCTCCTCGATCAACCGCTCGATGCGGGTCAGGCGCGCGCGCGTCTCGCGCTCGGTCACGCCGTCCAGCCCGCGGGCGAACTGCGCGGACAACTCCCCGACCGGGTCGTTGCGGTCCAGGTCCAGGCGGTCGTACTCGGCGTTGGAGGCATCCAGCAGCCAGCGCAACCAGCTCAGCCGGTCACTGCGGTAGGCCGCGTTCTCCGGCAGCGCAAAGAACGGTGCGTCCAGGTCGGGCTGCAGCTTGTCGTTGAGCACGAACGGCAGCACCTGGCGCACGTCGTCCAGCGCCACCGCCTGGTTGCCGCGGAACCACGCCAACGCCTTGGCGTACACCAGCAGCGTGCCCAGGTTGCGCACCGACAAGCCGTTGCGGGTCTGGCAGCCCAGGTCCTTCATGCGGTCGCGGCCGCTGTCGGCGGCGGTGGCCTGCGCCCAGTCGGTGCCGGCCAGGCGCACGGTGTCCTTGGTCAGGTACTCGAACTGCGCGCCGGCCGTCTCCATCAGCTCGAACTGGCTGCTGAAGAACTCGATGCGGCGGCGCACGTCGTCGGGCACGTCCACCGCACGGATCTGCGCCATCATCTGCTCGGACTCAGCCTCGCTGAAGATGATCTCGCGCGGCACCAGCTCCTCCGGCCGCAGGTTCTGCTCGATGCGCAGCAGCATCTCGTCCAGGAAGCGCGGGTTGAACGCCAGCGCCTGCACCACCACGTCGATGCGGTCGCGCAGCGCCTCGATCACCTGGTAGGTGCCGCCGCCGCGGTCGTCGTTGGCGGTCAGGTACCACGCCGATTCCGGGCATTCGTAGACCTGGTTGAGGATCTCGGCGTAGTTGTCGCCCATCACCGTCAGCAGCGCGCTCTGGGTGCGGGTCGGGATGCGGTTGTACTCGTCGATGATCTTGACCCGCATGCCCAGCCAGTTGCGCCAGGCGATGCGGATCTGGCCCATGTCCTGCGCCGCCACCAGGTCCGCCGGCAAGGGGTTGCCGAGCAGGTCGGCGATGGTCATCTGCGGATGGCCATGCTGCATGGCGCGGCGCACCTCGCGCACCGGGTAGCCGGCCAGCACGCCCATCAGGATCGCGCTGGCGGTCTTGCCACGGCCGGGGCCACCGACGAACAGGCATTTGCGCCGCGTGGCGAAGGTCAGCAGCGGCAGCAGCACGTAGCTGGAGTAGCTCTGCGCCGAGGGCAGGGTCAGGGTACGGCGGGTATCGCCGACGCTGAAGCTCGCCGACGGGCCATCGTGGTACTCGATGTCGTAGTGCGGGCTGATGATGGCGTTGTTGACGATCCAGAAGTACGCCTGGCGCAGCTTCTCATCCAGCGCCAACGGCGCGGCCTCGCCGGAGCCCTGCAACTGCACCGGCCCTTCGTACAGCTCGGCCACGTCGAAACTGCGCGCGACCGGCTCGGCGCGGGGGTTGGTGGGCGCCTGCGACAGGCGCTGGAACAGGTTGAATGGCGACACCGGGCATCCCTTCGACAACGTGCCCGGATTCTAGCGTGGCCGCAATGATCCGCCGGTCATGTCCTGCACGGCAGGCTGCCTGCCAGCGCCGAGCCCTGCCCGGCGAGGCATTCCCGCTCCCGCGCGGCACCGCCACGCGTCACCCGCGCCTCACCCGCGCGGCGGGATCAGGGCATCATCCAGCGCCGTCGCACGCTGCCACGCCGCGCGCTCGCGCAGGCGCTGCCCATACTCGGCGAAGGCCGTGCGCTCGGGCAGTGTCTTGAACATCTGCCCCCACAGGATCTGGCTGCCCACGTAGACATCGGCCGCGCTGAACTGCTCGCCGAGCAACCACGGCCGCGCATCGGCCGCCACCTGCTCCAGCGTGTCGACCACCTGCTCGAAGCTGCCATAGCCCACCGTGCCCGACCGCTCGGCCGGTGCCAGCAGTCCCAGTGCCTTGGCGCTGACCGCCGCCTCCACCGGGCCAGCGGCGAAGAACAGCCAACGCAGGTAACTGCCACGCAGTGGATCGTCATTGGCCGGGGCCAACCCGGCCTGCGGGAAGGCATCGGCCAGGTAGGCGCAGATGGCCGCGGCCTCGGTCACCACCACGCCCCGATGGACGATGGCCGGCACCTTGCCCATCGGGTTGATCGCCAGGTAGGCCGGGGCCTTGATGCTGTCGCCAAAGCTCAGCACCTCGGCCTGGTAGGGCTGGCCCACCTCCTCCAGCATCCAGCGCACGATGCGCCCGCGCGACATCGGATTGGTGTAGAAGACGATCTCGTCGCTGCTGTTGCCCATGCCGGTTGCTCCGCGAAAGGAATGCGGAGTCTAGCGCCGGGCCTGTGCATCCGCCGCGGCGGGCATCTCAGTCGCGCGGCGGCGGCGGGGGTGGCGGCTGCACGCCCTTGTCCTTCAGGCAGGCGTCCATGGCCTCGCGGTCATGGCCCTGCGGCGGCGCCGGCGGCTTGCCGCCCGTGTCACCGGGCTTGGGCAGCGTGATCCCGAGTGCGGTGGCGCATTCCTCCAGCGCCTGGGTGAATGCCGGATCCCGCGGCCGATGCCCGGGGTGCGGCGCACCCGGTGGCGGCTCGCGGTGTTCGCCCGGCGGTGCCTGGTCCGGCGCGCTGGCGTTGGCATCGTTCATCCAGGCACCGGCCACCAGCGCCAGCCCGAGCAGCGCGGCGGTGGCCGGTACATGCCCGCGCAGGGTTTCCATTGGCTTCATCGTTGTTGTCTCCGTTGTGGGCTAGGCGGCCGCAGCGTGCTGCAACGCGCCGGGAAGCGGCAGCAGGCGTGCGCGGATGCGGGCCTGCTGCCGTGGGGTGAACATCTGCTCGAACTTGCGGTGATCGCGCAGCGGGCCGGTGGCATCACGCTTCCAGGGTTCGTCGGCGCGTACCAGCGGCAGGCCGTGCGACGGGTGCCGCAGTGCGGCCGCGTCGCCGGGCAGGCCAAGGAAGGCACGCAGGCGCGCCAGCGTGGGGCCCGGTGCCTGCAGCACGTGTTCGTAACGCAGCAGCAGGTGGGCGGGATGTCCCTGCCAGCGCAGGCTTTCCTGCAGCGCGCGGTTCCAGCGGTCCACCGCCAGGTCCAGGTCGAGGAACGGTCGCCATGGCGGGTAGCGGTGTGCGGCGGCATGCAGCGACGCCACCACTTCCGCGCCATCCCGCACCAGGTGGATCACCCGCGCGCCGGCGACGTGGCGCTGGATCTGCGCCAGGTAGAACAGGTGGTCAGGCGTCTTCTCCAGCCACGCACCGGCGCCGTGCCGCGCGCAGTAGGCATCGAGCGCGGCCACGAACGCCTGCAGCTGCCGTTTCGCCGGCTGCCAGCGCGCCCTGGTGTCGATCGGACAGGCCAGCTCCGGGATGCCTTGCCATGCCCGCTGCACCTGGTGGCGCGGCACCCAGCCCAGGCCGGCCTGGCAGCGGCGGCGCAGCTGCTGCAGCTGGCGCCACGGCGGCCCCGCCGCGCGCGCCTGCCTCCGGTGGTCCTCGCTACGCAGCAGCCGCTGCACGAAGTGGGTTTCAGGCAACGACACCACCTGCGCCTGGGTGGCCAGCAGGTGCTGCAGCAAGGTGGTGCCCGAGCGCGGACACCCCACCAGGAAGCACCGGCCCGGCACGGCCGCGCTCATCGCTCGACCTCGGCCAACGGCAACGCCGCCGCACTGCGCGTCCAGGCCAGGACCTCACGCTGGAAGCGCCGGGCGAAGGCCTGGTCATTGCACAGGTAGTAGCTGCGCGCGGCGTGCGAGAGCCGCGCCAGCGCCGCCGCGTCCAGGGCCAGTGCCTGCTCGACCGCCGCGGCGATGCCTTCGCCGTCGACGAAGTAGCGGCGCGCCAGTCCGTCGGTCCGGCTGCCCGCCACCGGGATGTGGATGCCACGCTGCGCCGCCACCAGTTCGGCCATCGGCTCGGCGTCGGTCGTCAGCACCACCGCCCCCACGCTCAGCCCCTCCATCAGGTAGTGGCCGAAGCCCTCGGTCTCGGACGGGCACACATGGAACAGGCACTGGTTCTGCAGGGCCTGCAACGCGGCATCGTCGAGGTAGGCGATGCGGTGGTCGATGTTCGCCGCCACCACCTTGGCCGTGGCGATCTTCGGGTGCTGCACCACCACCAGCAGTGGCCAATGCGGATGCCGCTGCCAGGTGGCCAGCAGCGCCTGCGTACCCTTGGCCGAACTGCGCCCGGCCAGGTGCAGGAACACCCGCTGGCGTGGCACCGCCGCCTGCATCCGGTCCGGGCTGGTGAAGCCGATGTAGCGTGCGTCGCAGCCCAGCGCGTGGAAGATGCGTTCGGCATGGCGGGTCTTGCACAGCACCGCGTCGAAGGCCGGCAGCAGTGGCAGCCAGCGCTCCAGGAACCATTCCGGGTTGGGCACCAGCAGGTTGCGTTCGGCCAGCGGCAGGCAACGGCGGTAGACCCGCTCGGCGAACAGCTGCAGCGGCGCCTTGCCGTGCAGCAGCCGCCGGCCCCACAGGCCCAGCTCCTGCAGCCGCATGCGGCTGCGCCCGCCGATGCCCAGCCGCTCGACCCGGGCCTGCCCGGCCAGCAGGCCCGCCATCAGGTCCAGGTCCCGGCTCAGGCCCACCCCGTTCTCACGGCTGATCAGGCGTACTTGCGGAAGCCCCATCGACTGCACCCGGCGAAAAGAGGGCGCAGTCTGCGCACCCCCGATGGCCATGCGATGGCCCGCCCCTGGCACCGGCCACAAGCACTGACAAGCATTGACAAAGAGCGGCGCTATGATCGGCGGTCCGCCATACCGGCGCGGATGCCGGCACTCTTCCCTTCGCTGAAGGAACCCCATGTCCAGCCATATCCTGGTGGTCGACGATGATCCGGACCTGCGCCGCCTGATCGCCGATTTCCTTGCCCAGCACGGCTTCCACGTCGCCACCGCCGAGAACGCCGCCCAGCTGCGGCTGGCCGTGCGCGACCAGCGCCCCGACCTGATCGTGCTGGACGTGATGATGCCCGGCGAGGACGGCCTCAGCGCCGTGCGCCAGCTGACCAGCGAACGCAACCCGCCGCCGGTGATCATGCTCAGCGCGCTGGGCAGCGACACCGACCGCATCATCGGCCTGGAAGTCGGCGCCGACGATTACCTGTCCAAGCCCTGCAACCCGCGCGAGCTGCTGGCGCGCATCCGCGCCCTGCTGCGGCGGGCGCAGACCAGCGTGGAGCCGACCTCCTCGGCGCCGCACCCGATCTACGAATTCGGCGGCTGGCGGCTGGATGCCCTGCACCGCGACCTGCGTGACCCGGAGGGCACCTACATCTCGCTGTCCGACGGTGAGTTCACCCTGCTGCGCAGCTTCGTCGAGCATCCCCAGCGGGTGCTCAGCCGCGACCAGTTGCTCACCCAGGCCCGCGGCCAGGACTGCGAGGTCTACGACCGCGCCATCGACAGCCAGATCAGCCGCCTGCGCCGCAAGCTCAACGAGCGCGGCCACCCGGAACTGATCCGCACCGTCCGCAACGAAGGCTACCTGCTGCTGCCCACGGTCCGCCGTTTGTGAAGCCCCTACCGATCTTCGCCCGCACCTTCCTGCTGCTGCTGGGCGCGCTGCTGGTGGCCCTCGCGCTGGGCTTCGGGCTGTTGCTGACCCGGCCGCCGGTGCGGCCGGTGGGCGTGCCGCTGTCCGAGGTGGTGGCGCTGCTGTCCAGCCAGTTGCCCCCCACCAACAGCCGGCTGACCGTCACCGACAGCGCGCAACGCCCGGCCTGCCCGGATGGCCAGCAGGAAGACTGGTTCATGGGCCGGCGCCTGGCCGGCTGGATGAACGTCGACGTGGATGCCCTGCACTACTGCCGCGGCATGCGCCTGCCGGTACCGGTGGACGTCCTGCGCCAGAGCCGCCAATGGCAACGCCCGTTCGATCCGACCCGCCCGCCAGGGCATGGCCCCGGGCCCGGCCCGGGTTTCGATCCGGACGACCGCCCGCCGCCGGCGGCCGGCCAAACCCCGCGGCAGCCGCCCTCGCCCGACGACATCCGCCGCGCCAACGCGCCGCTGTTCGGTGACTTCTTCGTGGCGGTGCGCAAGCCGGACGGGCATTGGCGCAGCGTGACCCACCGCATGCCCGGCGCGCTGCCCAGCGTGGCGCGCCACGTGCTGGTGCTGTTCCTGCTCGGTGCGGCGGTGATGCTGCCGTTGGCCTGGTGGTTCTCGCGCGCGCTGTCGGCACCGATCCGCCGCTTCGCCCAGGCCGCCGACCGGCTCGGCAGCCATCCCGGCGCGCCGCCGCTGGACCGCAGCGGCCCGGCCGAGCTGGCCCGCGCCGCCGATTCGTTCAATGCCATGCAGGCCCGCATCAACCGCCTGCTGGACGAACGCACCCGCACCATCGGCGCGATCGCGCACGACCTGCGCACGCCGTTGGCGCGGTTGTCGTTCCGCCTGCATGCGCTGCCGGACGAGGCCCGCGACAAGGCCAGCGCCGACATCGCCGAGATGAACACCATGATCACCGCCGCGCTGGATTTCCTGCACGGGCAGTCACAGCACGGCCCACGCAGCCGCCTGGACTTCGCCTCGCTGGTGGAAAGCGTGGCCGGTGACCTGGCCGACACCGGGCACGATGTCACCGTCACCGCCTCCGAGCCGGCGCTGGTCAGCGGCGACCCGCTGGCGTTGCGCCGCGCCCTGTCCAACCTGATCGACAACGCCCTCAAATACGGCCAGCACGCGCGGCTGCGCCTGCAGCGCGAGGGCTGCAACGTGGTGCTGGACGTGGACGATGATGGCCCCGGCATCGACCCCGCGCGCGAGGACGAGTTGTTCCTGCCGTTCGCGCGTGGCGAGGAATCACGCAACCGCGATACCGGCGGCATCGGCCTGGGCCTGTCGGTGGCCCACAGCGTGGTGCTCGACCACGGCGGCACCCTGCGCCTGCGCAATCGCGACGATGGTGGGCTGCGGGCGACGCTGAGCCTGCCCTGCCTGTCACCGGACCTGGCCAACGGCTGAGCCGCCCATCGCCGCGCTCAGCCGTGCACGGGAAGGCAGGGCTGCACCGGCAACGGTCGGAACGGAGCGGCGGCGGGAAGCGGATTGCGCCCCGCGCCGGCTCAATAGGCGAAGGTCGTGAACACCGGGTCGATGTTGCCGTTCCATTCCCCATGGAACAGTTCCAGCTTGCGCTCGGCCGCGGTCTTGCCCGAATCCACGATTTCCTGCAGCACGTCCAGGAACCGCGTTTCGTCCTGGCCATCGCCATTGAGCGCGGCACGACGGCGCAGGCCGTCGCGCGAGATCTCCAGCGCGCGGCGCGCCAGGTCACGCACCGTGCCGTCGCGGAACGGCAGGTGCATCGCGTGCTTCGGCACGCCGTCACGCAGCGCGTGGCGCTCGGCCAGGCTGAAATCCTTGACCAGGTCCCAGGCCGCGTCCAGCGCGGTCTGGTCGTACAGCAGCCCCACCCAGAACGCCGGCAGCGCGCAGATGCGGCTCCACGGGCCGCTGTCGGCGCCACGCATCTCCAGGTACTTCTTCAGCCGCACTTCCGGGAACGCGGTGGTCATGTGGTCGGACCAGTCGCGCAGGGTCGGCAACGCGCCCGGCAGCACCGGCAGCCGGCCCTGCAGGAAGTCGCGGAAGCTCTGCCCGCTGGCATCGTGGTAGATGCCGGCGCGGTAGGAGAAGTACATCGGCACGTCGAGCAGGTAGTCCACGTAACGCTCGTAGCCAAAACCGTCCTCGAACACGAAGTCGAGCATGCCGGTGCGGTCGGCGTCGGTGTCGGTCCAGATGTGCGAGCGGTAGCTCAGGTAGCCGTTGGGCTTGCCCTCGGTGAATGGCGAGTCGGCGAACAGCGCGGTGGCGATCGGCTGCAGCGCCAGCGACACGCGGAACTTCTTCACCATGTCCGCTTCGCTGGCGTAATCAAGATTGACCTGCACCGTGCAGGTGCGGGTCATCATGTCCAGGCCTAGCGAGCCGACCTTGGGCATGTAGCTTTTCATGATCTGGTAGCGGCCCTTGGGCATCCACGGCATGTCCGCGCGCGCCCACTTGGGCTGGAAACCCATGCCCAGGAAGCCCAGCTGCATCTCGCCGGCCACCTGCGCCACCTCGTTGAGATGCGTGCCGGTTTCCACGCAGGTCTGGTGGAGGGTCTCCAGGGCCGCGCCGGACAACTCCAGCTGCCCGGCCGGCTCCAGCGACACCGACGCGCCGTCGCGCAGCAGCGCGATGGTGCGGCCGTTCTCCAGCACCGGCTCCCAGCCAAAACGGGTCAAGCCGGTCAGCAGTGCCTCGATGCCGCGGTCACCGTCGAAGGTCGGCGGGCGCAGGTCATCCAGCCGGAAGCCGAACTTCTCGTGCTCGGTGCCGATCCGCCATTGCGCCTTGGGCTTTTCGCCGGAAGCAATGCTCTGGACCAGTTGGTCGCGGTCAGTGATGGGGGTATCGGCGACGTGGCTGGGGCTCGACAAGGGCAGGCTCGCAAGGTTCTGTTCTGGGCGGGGATGTGGGGACCCGGCCCCGGCATCACAAGTGCGCACTATATCGCGGAGCCCGTTATCCACCGGTCACCGTGGCGGTTTTCAGCATCCCACCGGCAACGGCTTGACCGGCCCCTGCCGGCGCCCCGGACCCGCCGCCGGCGCGGCATGCAGCTGATAACGCGTTTGATTCCGCTGGCCCCGGGCCATGCGTCCTACACTGCCCGGCATGACTCGCACCCCGCATCGCGAAATCCACCGTTCCGACCGCGTCGGCTGGCTGCGTGCCGCCGTGCTGGGCGCCAATGACGGCATCGTCTCGGTCGCCGGCCTGGTGGTCGGCATCGCCGCCAGCGGCGCCCCGGCCTCCACCGTGCTGGCCACCGGCGTGGCCGGCACGGTTGCCGGCGCGATGTCGATGGCCGCCGGCGAGTATGTCTCGGTGCAGTCCCAGGCCGACACCGAACACGCCGACCTGGCGGTCGAGCGCCGCGAGCTGCACGAGGACCCGCACAGCGAACTGCAGGAGCTGGCGATGATCTACCGCCAGCGCGGCCTGTCGCCGGAACTGGCCCAGCAGGTCGCCGAGCAGCTCACCGCGCACGACGCGCTGGCCGCGCATGCCCGCGACGAACTGGGCATCACCGAGGAACTGCGCGCCCGCCCGCTGCAGGCCGCGTTGGCTTCGGCCGGTGCCTTCATCGCCGGCGCGGCCCTGCCGGTGCTGACCACGGTGTTGGCCCCGCATGCACACGTGGCACCGATCACCACCGCGGCTACCCTGGTCGGGTTGAGCATCACCGGCGCGCTGGCCGCGCAGGCCGGCGGCGCACCCGTGCTGCGCGGTGCCTTGCGGGTGATGTTCTGGGGTGCGTTGGCTATGTCCGCAGCCGCCGGCATCGGTCAGTTGTTCAATACTGCGGTCTAAGCCATGAACCTGCCCGCCGACCATGCCACCCAGGTGCTGGCCCAGTTTGCCTCGTTGGCCGACTGCCAGTTCGCCAATGGCTACGCCTGCATCACCGCCCGACGCGAACACGGTGCCAGCTCGGTGGAGATTCCACAGCCGCAGTTCGCCATCCTGCTGCAGGGGCGCAAGCAGGTCCGTACCGCCCAGCAGTCGCTGGATCTGGGGCCGGGGGATCTGTTCGTGGTCACCCGCCGCTGCCGCTTCGACGTGGTCAACAGTCCCGACCCCGACACCGGCAGGTATGTGAGCGCCATCGTGCCGTTCTGTCCCGATGTACTCAGCGCCGCGCGGATGTTGTGGAACGAACCGCTGCCCGAACCCGGGCAGGCGCTGGCCGTACAGCCGCTGCACGAACACGCCCCGATCCTGCTGCAATGGCGGCAGGCATTGCGCGAAGCCCGTTACAGCGAGGCCCGCTCGGCGCTGGCCACCTTCACCCTGACCCTGTGCCGGCGCGGTCTGGGCGGCCTGCTGATTCCCCCCGAACCCGGCCTGGGCGAACGCATCCGCGATCTGGTCGCCGCACAACCGGAACGCGACTGGCAGTCGCGCGATTTTGAACAGCATCTCGGCATCAGCGGCGCCACCCTGCGGCGACGTCTGGCAATGGAAAAACTCGGACTGCGCGAGCTGGTCGTCGATGCCCGTCTGGCCCATGCCATGCAGCTGCTTTACACCACCCGGCTGCCGCTCAAGACGGTGGCCGCACGCTCCGGCTACAGCTCGCTGGCCAGCTTCAACAAGCGCTTCGTCGACCGCTACGGCATGGAACCGGCAGACATCGGCAACGACTGAGCACCACGAGCGGTTCGCGCACCATTCTGAGCGGAACGCCCGCCGCAACCGACGCACCATGCAGACACCGCGGCGCCGCCGCAAACGGATGAAACCTGCATGTCCCCACGTTCAAAGCGCTCACTGACAGCTCTCCTGCTGTTGGCCGCCACCTGCGCCGGCAGCGCCCAGGCCGGCACCTCGCACACCCCCGACCGACAGGTCCCGGGCGTCTATCACCAAACAATCGGCGCGCTGCGGATCACCGCGCTGTTCGACGGCACCGTGGCGCTGGGCCGACAGGAAATGGCCGGCGTGGACACCGCGACCGTCACCCGACTGCTGGACCACCGCTACGTCCCGGAGAATGATCAGGGCCTGCAGACGGCGGTCAATGCCTTCCTGATCCAGAACGGCAATCACCTCACGCTGATCGACACCGGCACCGCCCAATGCTTCGGCCCGGGGCTGGGCCAGGTACTGGGCAATCTGCGCGCCGCCGGTTACGACCCGGCCGAAGTCGATGAGGTACTGCTGACCCACGCGCACCCGGACCATATGTGCGGGCTGCTCGACGCCGACGGCAAACCGGCCTATCCGACCGCCACGGTCTGGCTGTCACGCGCCGATGCCGACTACTGGCTGGACCCAGCCAGCGAGACCGCCGCACCGAAGCGCGTGCAGGCCGCGTTCCCGCTCGCCCGCAAGGCCGTCGCCCCGTACGCGGCCAGCGGCCGCCTGCATCGCTTCGTACCGGCCGATACTCTGCCCGCCGGTATCAGCGCACTGGACAGCCACGGTCATACGCCCGGCCACACCTCCTACAACGTGGACGCAGGCAACGGCCAGCAACTGCTGGTGTGGGGCGATCTGGTGCATTTCCATGCCGTGCAGTTCGCCCGCCCCGACGTGTCCTTCGAGGCGGACAGCAATCCCGAAGCGGCCATCGCCAGCCGCCGTCGCATGCTGGCCGAGGCCGCCGACAAGGGATGGTGGGTCGCCGGTGCGCACCTGCCTTTCCCGGGCCTGGGCCACGTCCGCCGTGAAGGCGAGGCCTACGCCTGGGTACCGGCCGAATTCTCGCCGCTGACGCCATGACAGACCGGCCCTGCCCCCTCGCTTCCGTACGGCGAGGGCCATGACCGGCCCGTTACCTTCCGCACGACGAAGGGCATGACCGGCCCCTCCCTTTCGCGCAGCGAAGGAACATGACCGGCCCCCTCCCTTTCGCGCAGCGAAGGGGAGGGTCGGGGAGGGGTGCCTTGGCGGAAACCACCACCCGGCAGCACCGGGCCGCGCGGCGGCGGCCCTGCCGATGGCCTGCGTGCCGGGCAGGGCTCAGCCCTGCGGGGCCGGCGCTTCCTCGGCCGGCGGGTTCAACCCCAGCCAACCACCGATGATCGTGCGGGCCTCTTCCACGCCCTGCTTCGACTCACCGGAGAACACCTGCACGCTGACCGTATCGCCGAACTTGGCGTGCAGCTCCTTGCGCACCTTCTGCAGCGTCTGGCCCTGCTGGCCACGGCCGAGCTTGTCGGCCTTGGTCAGCAGCGCGTGCGCGGGCAGGCCGCGCTGCACCGCGTAACCCAGCATCTGCAGGTCGTATTCCTTCAGCGGGTGACGGATGTCCATCACCACCACCAGCCCCTTCAGGGCATTGCGGGTGCGGAAGTACTTGTCGATGAAAGCCTGCCAGTGCGCCTGCAGCTCCAGCGGCACCTTGGCGTAGCCGTAGCCGGGCAGGTCGACCAGATGCGCCTCGGGCGTGATCTGGAAGAACACCAGCTGCTGGGTGCGGCCCGGTGTCTTGGAGACGCGGGCCAGGGCGTTCTGGCGGGTCAGGGCGTTGAGGGCGCTGGACTTGCCGGCGTTGGAGCGGCCGGCGAAAGCCACTTCGGCCCCTTCGTCGTCCGGCAATTGCCGGGCATTGTGGGCCGAGAGCAGGTAACGGGCGCGTTCGATGAGCTGTGACATGCGCATAGGATCGCATGTTGCGGTGCCGCGCGTGGTTCACGCTGCCCTGCAGCACCGCCCTGCCCCGGCTTTTTTGCTGCACTGCTTCGTTGACCCTGCCGCAAAACGGCGTTGATAATCCGACCGATGCCGGCGCACAGCCCCGCCCGGCCGGTCCACACGGAGCTTCCGCATGCGCCATGCTCGTGTTCTTGCCGTTACCGCGTTAGTCGTTCCCGTCATTGCCGCTGTTGCCTTTGCCCAGAGTTCGGTCGTCCCGGTCCCGGACAACGCGCCGGTGCAGACCGCCTCGCTGGAGGTCGATTTCAGCAAGACCAAGCCCGGCGACGCCAAGGCCGGCGAAGCCAAGGCCTCCACCTGCGCCGCCTGCCATGGCGCCGACGGCAACTCCGCGGTGGAGATCTACCCCCGCCTGGCCGGCCAGAGCGAGCGCTACATCGCCAAGGAAATGGCCCTGATCGCCAACGGCCAGCGCAACGAAGGCGCGGTCGCGGCGATGCTGCCCTTCGTGCAGGGCCTGACCCCGCAGGACATGCGTGACATCGGCGCGTTCTTCGCCACCCAGAAGCCCGGTGCCGGCGTGGCCGACGATGCCGCCGTCGCCGAGGGCCCGTATGCCGGCATGAAGTTCTTCGAGATCGGCCAGAAGCTCTACCGCGGCGGCGACGCCAGCCGCAACATCCCGGCCTGCATGGCCTGCCACGGCCCCACCGGTGCCGGCAATCCCGGCCCGGCCTACCCGCATATCGGCGGCCAGCACGCCGGCTACGTGGCCCAGCGCCTGCAGCGCTACCAGTCCGGCCAGACCCAGGAAACCGACGCGGCCCAGTTCAGGATCATGCAGCAGGTCAGCCATGCGCTCACCGAGCAGGAGATCCAGGCGCTGGCCAGCTACATCCAGGGCCTGCATGATCGGGCTTCGGACGCCAAGGTGGTTGCCGCCGCCTCGCAACCCTGACCCTGCCGGTCGCTCCGGCGACCCGGCAACTGCACGATACGCAGACACGCCGGCCGCAAGGTCGGCGTCGCTTTTTCCACTGGAGACTCCCCCATGACGTTGTTCCCCCGCCTGATCCTGCTGTTGTGTGCCCTGCTCCCCCTGGCCGCCTGCGCGGCCAGCAATGCCACCCCGGTCGAGGGCCAGGACTACGAGTTGATCGAACAGCCCGGCCCGTTTGCGCCGCTGGCCGGCAAGATCGAGGTGGTCGAAGTGTTCGGCTACACCTGCCCGCATTGCGCCCACTTCGAGCCGCAGCTGGAAGCCTGGGCCGCCAAGCTGCCGGCCGACGTGCGCTTCACCCCGGTACCGGGCGCGTTCGGCGGCTATTGGGATGCCTACGCCCGCGCCTTCTACGCCGCCGAGCAGGTGGGCGTGCTCAAGCGCAGCCATGCCGACGTGTTCAAGGCCCTGCATGAGCAGCGCAGCCTGCCGGTCCAGAATGTCTCGCCCAGCGAACTGGCCAACTTCTACGCCAGCTACGGTGTGCAGCCGGACCGCTTCATCGAGGCCCTGCGCAGCGAGGCGGTCGAGCAGAAGGTCCGCAATGCCCGGACCTTCGCCCAGCGCGTACGCGTCCCGGGCACCCCGGCGCTGATCGTCAACGGCAAGTACCTGGTGCGGGGCGCGACCTTCGATGACCAGCTCCGCATCGCCAGCGCCCTGATCGCCCGCGAACGCGCCGGCGGCGGCAGGGCCCGCTGAGACATTGCGATCCATGGCTGGGCCGATCTGCCGGTTCAGCCAAGCCTGTCGATAATGGCATCATGCGAGCGCCAGCCGCGACGCTGCGGCCTGAATGCATCCAAGAATCCCGCTGGAGATCCCACCCGATGAAGATCCGCTTCGCCCTGGCCCTGACGGCCCTGCTTCCGTTGATGGTTGCCTGCAAGGCCCAGGACGGCACCGCCGACACCACCGCCCCGGCCACCACTCCGGCAGCCCAGACCACCCCGGAAGCGGCCCCGGCCGCCACCGAAGCCGCTCCGGCAAGCGAGGCCGCCCCGGCCGACGCTGCCGCCAACACCCCGGTGCCGGCACCGGCGCGTCCGGTCGGCCCCGAGCCGGTGGCAGGCACCGACTACGTCGCCATCGAAGGCGGCCAGCCGTTCCAGCCGGCCACCGGCAAGGTCGAGGTGACCGAGATCTTCGGCTACGTCTGCCCGGCCTGCGCCCGCTTCCAGCCGCTGGTGAACTCCTGGAAGGCCGGCCTGCCGGCTGACGTGAACTTCGTCTATGTCCCGGCCGCCTTCGGCAGCATGTGGGACAACTACGCCCGCGCCTTCTATGCCGCCGAAACCCTGGGCGTGCAGGAAAAGACCCATGACGCGCTGTACTCGGCCATCCACATCGAGCAGACCCTGAAGGGCGAGCGCGGCATGGACACCCCGGAAGACATCGCCAACTTCTACGCCAAGTACGGCGTGCAGCCGAAGACCTTCACCGACACCATGGCCAGCTTCTCGGTGGCCGCCAAGGTCAACCGCGCCAAGCAGTTCGCCCAGCGCAGCAAGATCACCGGCACCCCGTCGCTGATCGTCAACGGCAAGTACCTGGTCAAGGGCAAGAGCTATGAAGACATGCTCCGCATCGCCGACCACCTGATCGCGCGCGAACGCGCCGCCAACGCCCAGTAAGGACACCAGGGCCTCGGAAACGGGGCCCTTGGTTTTGCACGTCGTGAAATCCCAGACCCAGACATTGCGGTTGCTGACGGCCAACATCCAGGCCGGCTCCAGTACCCGCCGCTACAGCGACTACGTCACCCGCAGTTGGTCCCACGCCCTGCCCGCCGGACAGAAGCGCTCCAGCCTGGACGCCATCGCCAAGCTGGCCAGTGGCCGCGACATCGTGGGCCTGCAGGAAGCCGACCCCGGCAGCCTGCGCTCGGGCTTCACCAACCAGACCCATTACCTGGCCGAGCGGGCCGGCTTCAATTACTGGAGCCACCAGCCGAACCGGCGCATGGGCGGCGTCGCTTCCAGCGCCAATGGACTGCTCAGCCGGCTGGAGCCGGTCGAAGTGCAGGACCATGCCCTGCCCGGCCGCCTCGGCGGGCGCGGCGTGCTGGTCGCCCGCTTCGGCGATGGCGACCAGGGCCTGACCGTGGCGGTGGCGCACCTGTCGCTGGGCATGGCTTCGCGCCTGTCGCAGCTGGACTTCATCTCCGACCTGCTGTCCGACCTGCCCAATGCCGTGCTGATGGGCGATTTCAACTGCATGGCCGACCGGCCCGAGATGCGCGTGCTGTACCACAAGACCCGCTTGCAGCCGCCCAGCTGCAACGTGCTGACCTTCCCGAGCTGGGGCCCGGACCGCGCCATCGACCACATCCTGCTCACCGACAACCTGAAGATGGTCGACACCCGCGCGGTCGCTGCGGCGCACTCGGACCACCTGGCGGTGGAAATGGAAGTCCAGGTCCCGGGCGAGAGCCTGCGCTGAGGCCAGGCAACGCGGCAACGAAACGAACGAAACGAAGGCCGGCATTGCCGGCCTTCGTCATTTCATGGCGGTTCCCGCCGGCATCGGCGGGCCTGCCCGCGTGCGCCACCCCCGCCTGCTCAGCGCACGAAGCTGATCCGCTGCATGTGCGCGTTGCTGGCATCGGCCAGCACCTGCGCCATCACCTCGTACTGCGCGTCGGGCGAAGCGTCGATCCGCAGCTCCGGCAGGTTGCCGGCATGCGCCTGCGCCTGTTCCTGCAGTTGCGCCTGCAGCGTGGCGCGGCCGATCGGCTGCCCATTCCAGAACAACTGGTTGCCGGCATCCACGCGCAGCTCGATCGGCGGCGGTGGATCCGGGCGCGGGACCCACCGCTCGCTGCGCTGCGGCAGGTCGACCGGGATGGGAACGGCCACCATCGGCGCGGTGACGATGAAGATGATCAACAACACCAGCATCACGTCCACCAGCGGGGTGACGTTGATGTCGGCCAACGGACGTCCGGAATTGCCTGCCGCACTGAATGCCATGTCCAGTTCCCCGGGGCGAGGCCGGTTGCCTCGGATCCAACGCTACGCCGCTGCCGGAGCAATGCCATCGCGGTTGGCATGCCCGTTCAGCCCGCGTTGGCGTGAGGAGGCCCGTTCCATTCATCCACCAGTTGGAATGTCGCTCGGTCGTTGACGCCGCGGTCGGTATCCTTCGGCCATGAAGCATTTTTTCCTGACGCCACTGGCCGCCCTTTCCCTGCTGACCGGCTTTGCCGCCTGCGCACAGAACCTTGATGCCCAGCGCGCGACGATGCGCAGCGCCATCGACAACGCCGAACGCGGCCAGTTCGATGCCAATGCCGCCGCCAGCCTGCGCAATCACCCGCTGTACGGCTGGCTGGAGTACAGCGCCCTGCGTCGCAACATCGACACCTTGGGCACGCCGCAGGCGCAGGACTTCCTCAAGCGCTACCAGGGCCAGGCGGTGGCCGAGACCTTCCGTGCCGCCTGGCTGCCGGCGCTGGCCCGCCGCCAGGATTGGCCGACCCTGCTGGCCAACTGGAAACCCGGCAACGATGCCGGCCTGCGTTGCGCCGAACTCAACGCCCGCCAGGCCACCGGCAAGGCCGACGCACAGTGGACCAGCGATGCGCAGGCGTTGTGGCGCAGCAGCGGCAAGTCGCTGCCCGATGCCTGCGACCCGGTGTTCGCGGTGCTCGCCAGCCGCGGCGGCCTGTCACCGGCGCTGCGTTGGGAACGCATCGATGCGGCCGCCGATGCCCAGCAACCGGCGGTGATGCGCGCCGCCGCACGTGGTCTGCCGGCCGCCGAGTTGGCCCAGGCCAATGACTACGCCGCCTTCGTCGACAAGCCCGACGCCCGCGCACTGAACTGGCCGAAGAACGAGCGCAGCCGCCGCATCGCCACCGACGGCCTGCAGCGGCTGGCCAAGGCCGACCCCGGCGCCGCCGAGCAGCAGTTGCCACAGTACGCGCAGGCGCTGGGATTGAGCGCCGAACAGCAGGGCCAGGTGCTGTATGAGATCGCACTGTGGACGGTGGCCTCCTACCTGCCGGATTCGGCACGCCGGCTGGCTGCGGTGCCCGAATCGGCCTACGACGAACGCCTGCACGAATGGCGCACCCGCGAAGCCATGGCCCGCGGCGACTGGCCGGCGGCATTGGCAGCCATCCGCAGGATGCCGGCGACGCAGCGCAATGATTCGCGCTGGCGCTGGTTCGAGGGCCGGCTGCTGGAGAAGACCGGCCGTCCCGGCGAAGCCACCGCGCTGTACCGTGCCGCCGCCACCGAACCGACGTTCCACGGCTTCCTGGCCGCCGACAAGCTCAAGCAACCCTACGCGCTGTGCCCGTGGAACCCCGGCGACAGCGCACAGGCCAAGGCAACGGTGGCACGTGACCCGGCACTGGTCCGTGCGATCGAACTGTTCAGGATCGAACGCCCAACCTGGGCGGCGCGCGAGTGGGCCGACGCGCTGACCCGCTTCGATGACACCCAGCGCCGCCTGGCCGTGGAAGTGGCCAGCACCAACGGCTGGTTCGACCGCGCCGTGTTCGCGCTCAAGGGCGCGCAGGAACAGCGCCTGTACACGCTGCGCTTCCCGCTGCACCACGACGACACCATCCGCCGCGAAGCCAGTCGCAATGCGCTGGACCCGGCCTGGGTGGCCGCCGAGATCCGTGCCGAGAGCATCTTCAACCCGAAGGCGCGCTCGCCGGCCAATGCCATGGGCCTGATGCAGGTGCTGCCGGCCACCGGTGCCAGCGTCGCCAGGAGCATCGGCCTGAGCGGCTACGGCGGTGCGGCCAGCCTGTACGACTCGGACACCAACATCACCCTGGGCACCGCCTATCTGCGCCAGTTGATGGACAAGTACGGCGGCCAGCCGTACGTCACCATCGCCGCCTACAACGCCGGCCCCACCCCGACCGCGCGTTGGCAGACCCAGCGCCCCAACTACGACCCGGATTTCTGGATCGAGACGATCAGCTACAAGGAAACCCGCGAGTACGTGGCGCGCGTACTGGCCTTCAGCGTCATCTACGACTGGCGCCTCAACGGCAACGCGTTGACCCTGAGCGACCGCATGGTCGGCAAGGTCGACGGGGCACGCAAGGCATTCACCTGCCCCACGCCCTGACCAACGCCGCATGGCCAAGCGCAGCCATGCGGTGCTGAAGCGTTGCCCTGGAGTCCTGCCGGGGACGGCCCGGCACTACCCTTGACGCGCCCTGCGCCGCATCATGTCGGCATGAAGATCTATCTTGTAGGCGGCGCGGTCCGCGACGCACTGCTCGGCCAGCCGGCCGGTGACCGTGACTGGGTGGTGGTCGGCGCCACGCAATCGGACATGGAAGCGCGCGGCTTCAAGGCCGTGGGCAAGGATTTCCCGGTGTTCCTGCATCCGGACAGCGGCGAGGAATACGCGCTGGCACGTACCGAACGCAAATCCGGGCGCGGCTACCGTGGTTTCGTGGTCGACGCCGACCCGTCGGTGACGCTGGAAGAAGACCTGCAACGCCGCGACTTCACCATCAACGCCATCGCCCGCGACGAGACCACCGGTGAGCTGGTCGACCCCTGGGGTGGCATGCGCGACATCGAGCGGCGCGTGCTGCGCCACGTCGGCCCGGCCTTCATCGAAGATCCGCTGCGGGTGCTGCGCGCGGCCCGTTTCATGGCCCGCTTCGCCCCGCTGGGTTTCACCCTGGCCCCTGAAACCGCCGAATTGATGCGGCAGATGGCCGCCAGCGGCGAACTCGACGCGCTGGTGCCCGAGCGCATCTGGCAGGAGCTGCGCCGCACCCTGGCCCTGCCACGGCCCTCCGCGTTCCTGCGCTGCCTGCACGATACCGGCGCACTGAAGGCGATCCTGCCCGAACTCGATGCGCTGTACGGCGTGCCGCAGCGCGCCGAGTTCCACCCGGAGGTGGACACCGGCATCCACCAGGAAATGGTCAGCGACATGGCCGCGCGGCTGGCGCCGGGCGACGACCTGATCGGCTTCGCCGCGCTCACCCATGACCTGGGCAAGGCCCTGACGCCCAGCGACGAACTGCCGCGCCACATCATGCACGAGCAGCGCGGGCTCAAGCCGTTGGCGGCGCTGTGCGAGCGCCTGAAGGTCCCGACCGACCATCGCCAACTCGCCGAAGCAGTGTGCCGCGAGCACCTCAACGTGCACCGCATCGACGAACTGCGCGACGCCACCGTGCTCGAGCTGATCCAGCGCTGCGACGGCTTCCGCCGCCCCGAGCGGATCGCGCAGATGGCGCTGGCCTGCGAATGCGACAAACGCGGCCGGCTCGGCTTCGAGGACGGCGACTATCCGCAGGGGCAGACGCTGCAGCGCCTGCACGCCGCCGCATTGGCGATCAACGCCCGCGACATCGCCACCGCAGGCCTGCACGGCCCGGCGATCGGTGAAGCATTGAACAAGGCGCGGGTCGCCGCGATCCACAATGCCCGGAGCCAACCGTAGCCGGGGATGAACTCCCGGCTCGTGGCGCCCGCCACGCGGTCAACACCGCGCCGCTGCAGGAGCGGCTTCAGCCGCGAAGCCCGGGATGAAGAGGCAAGTGCTGCCGCATGCAATTGCATGATCTTTGGCGAGTTGTCGCATCAGCGGCTTCGCGGCTGAAGCCGTTCCTACGTGGAACTCGCATGAAGCCTGCGAAAAGGTCATCCCGACAGCACCGCGATGCCGGGCGCCCCTGATGCGCGACGTCAGATCTTCAGATAGATCTTCCGCCGGTCCATCCATGCCATCGGCAGCCACCACAACGCGACGAACGCCAATGCCATCGCCAGCGACGCGCCCTGCGCGCCGGCCAGCGGCGTGATCCAGCGCTCGAATACGTGCGTGTACAGCCAGCCCCAGCTACCGGTGGCCATCATCGCAAGCACCATCGCCGAGGAGCCGGCGTAGGCGGTGATCGCGTTGACGCCGAAGCGTCGGCCCAGCGCAGGCCAATGGCGGATATCGATCAGCACGTGCGCCAGCCACAATGCCGCGAACGCCCAGCCCGCGGTCCACAGCACGTAGGAGGGTGTCCACAGGTTCTTGTTGAACGACAGCCACATCGACCACACCGCGCCCAGCGCCAACAGCACGCCCGCACCCGGCAGCAGGCGCGCGGGGCGTGTACGCAGCAACGCACCGGCCTGCAGGCCGATCAGCGTCGATGCCAGCGCGCCCAGCGTCGACAGCAGGCCTTCCGGATCGTGGCCGTGGCCGGTGACCGGGTCGTATTGGTACAGCAGCGAACCAAACAGCGCGGTGTCCACGCGACTGGGCAGGTTGAGCCAGGGCGCCAATGAACCGCCCGCGGCCAGCAGCAGCGCGTAGCCCGCCAGCAGGCCGAACAGGCACAGCCACTGAGCGCGCGGTCGCAGCCAGATCGCGACCATGCCCGCCACCGCGAAACAGATGCCGATCCGCTGCAGCACGCCCCACGGCCGGTAGTGGGCCAGGTCCAGCCACCACCAAGCCAGCAGGTGCAGCAGCAGGCCCAGGCCAAGGATGCGCAGTGCGCGCACCAGCACCGTGCGGCTCAGCGCCGCGCGGTCGGCGCCCTGCTCCACCCGTGGCACCACGCCCAGCGCGATCGACACGCCGACGATCACCAGGAAGAACGGGAACACCAGGTCGGTCGGCGTGCAGCCGTCCCACTCCGAATGCAGCAGCGGCGCGAACACATGCCCCCAGCTGCCGGGGTTGTTGACCAGCAGCATCGCGGCCACGGTGAGGCCACGCAGGGCATCAACCGAGGCATAACGCAGGGGTTTGCTCATGGCGATCAGGCCTGTTCTGGTTGACCGGCAATCCAGGTGGCCCGCACCTGCAGGGCCTCATCCAGCAACACGAAGTCCGCCGCGTAGCCGGCGGCGATATGCCCATACCGCTCGCCCAGACCAATGAACCGGGCCGGGTAGGTCGAAGCCATGCGCGAGGCTTCTGCCAGCGGCAGGCCCAGCAACTGCACGGTGTTGCGCACGGCCGTGGCCATGTCCAAAGCCGAGCCCGCCAGCGAGCCGGCGGCATTGCGCACCACGCCATCGACGGCGGTGATCACCTCCCCGTACAGCTCGAAGGCCGGGCTGTCCGAGCCGACCATCGGCATCGCATCGGTCACCAGGAACACCTTGCCGCGCGGCTTGGCCGCCAAGGCCACGCGCAGGCTGGCCGGGTGCACGTGCACGCCGTCGACGATCACGCCACACCAGCTGTGGGGGTCCTCCAGCGCGGCACCGACGGTGCCGGGGTCACGCCCCTGCAACGGTGACATCGCGTTGTACAGGTGGGTGAAGCCGCTGACACCGGCATCCAGCCCGGCGCGGATTTCCTCGTAGGTCGCCGCGGTGTGGCCGGCCGCGACGATGGCGCCGTTGGCCACCATCTGCGCGATGGTTTCCACCGGCACGCGTTCGGGTGCCAGCGTGATCAGGGTGACGCCGTTGTCCAGCGCGGTGGCCATGCGTACTTCATCGGCATCGGGCACGCGGAACTTGCCGGCATCGTGCGTGCCCTTGCGGGCCGGCGCGATGTACGGGCCTTCCAGGTGGATGCCAAGCACGCCGGGCACCTTGGCGGCGATGGCATCGCGGGTGGCCTGCACCGCACGCGCCATCACCTCGGCGTCGTCGCTGATCAGCGTCGGCAGCATGCCGGTGGTGCCGAACCGGCGGTGGCCGGCCATCATCGTGCGCAGCGCATCGACATCGGTCTGGTTGTTGAACAGCGCGCCACCGCCGCCGTTGACCTGCACGTCGATGAAGCCCGGCATCAGCCAGCCACCGCCCAGATCGACCTGGACATCGGCCGCCTGCAGCGACGCGTCGTCATCGGCGAGCACCGCGACGATGCGGCCGTCCTCCACCACCACCGCGACGTCGTCGCGGAAGTCCTCGCCGGCAAGGATCCGGCCGTTGCGCAGTACGGTGTTCATCAGACCGTTTCCGTGACCTTGTTCAGGTGCGGCGGCAAATCCGGATTGTGGCCTCGGCGCAGGGCCAGCGCGTTGATGGCCCGGTAGAAGCTCTGGATGGTAAGCAGCGGCGCGCACAGCGGGTGCGGCGCGACGATGGTCGGCAGGCTGCCGCCTTCGCCGGCCAGCCACACCTGCGCGCCACGCGCGGCGAACTCCTCGGCCACGGCGCGGGTGCCACTGCCGGTTTCATCCGGCTGGGCGAAGGCCAGCACCGGGAAGTCGCGGCCGACCAGCGCCATCGGGCCGTGCTTCACTTCCGCCGAGCTGTAGCCCTCGGCGTGCAGGCCACAGGTTTCCTTGAACTTGAGCGCGGCCTCCTGCGCGGCGGCCAGGCCCGGGCCGCGGCCCAGCACGAACAGGTTGTGGGCATCGACCAGGCCATCGGTCAGCGCGGTCCAGTCGCATTCCCAGGCCTGGGACATGGCGGCCGGCAGGGCGTCGAGCGAAGCGATCAGCGCCGGATCGTTCTTCCAGTAAGCACCGAGCTGCAGGATCGCGGCCAGCGAGGCCAGGTAGCTCTTGGTCGCCGCGACGCTGCGCTCGGCACCGGCGCCCAGCGGGATCACCGTGTCGGCCAGCTGCGCCAGCGGCGAATCCTCGACGTTGACCAGCGCCACCACGCGCGCGCCGCCGGCCTTGGCGGCCTCGGCGTTGCGCAGCAGGTCCGGGCTCTTGCCCGACTGCGAAATCACGATGTACAGCGCGCTGCGCACCTGCAGCGGCGCTTCGTAGACCGAGCCCACCGACGGCGACGCCGAGGCGGTCACCAGGCCCAGCTGGGTCTCGAACAGGTACTTGCCATAGGTTGCCGCGTGATCGGAACTGCCGCGTGCGCAGGTGACCACGAACGGCGGCGGGTTCTGCCGCAGGTCGCTGGCCAGTGCCTGGACCACCTCGCGGTTGCGCGCGAACTGGGCGGCGATGACCGAGGCGCTTTGCGCGGCCTCGTTGAACATCAGGGTTTGCGTCTCACTCGGCAGTGCCATGGATCGTTACTCGGAAAGGTCGGGGGGGGATGAGGGAGGCCGCGCCGGCTGCTGCCGCAACGGTGCGGTGGAACCGCGCACCACCAGCTGCGGCACGAAGCCCTGGTTGTGCAGCTGCACCGGGGCGTCGTCATAGGCATCGGTGCGCAACTGGCTGATCAGCAGCCGCGCGGCATGCCGGGCGATGTCGCCGGTGGCCTGCTTGGCGGTGGTCAGCGCCGGCCACGACTGGCGCGAGAACGGGCTGTCCTCGAAGCCGGCGATGGACAGGTCGTACGGCACGTTGAGCCCGGCTGAATTGGCCGCGGCCAGCACGCCGGCGGCGATCTCGTCGTTGGAGCCGAAGATGGCGGTGGGCGGCTCGCGCAGCGCCAGCAGGCGGCGTGCCCCCCGGAAGCCATCGTCGAAGGTGTAGTCGCCCGGGATCACCAGGTGCTTGTCCAGCGGGATGCCGTAGTCCTTCAACGCGGCCTCGTAGCCGGCGTAGCGCTCACCGCTGGAGTGGTGCGAGGTACCGCCCCACAGGAAGCCGATGCGCTGGTGGCCGAGCTGGATCAGGTGCTCGGTGATCTCGTAGGCGGCGTCGCGGTCGTCGACGAACACGCACGGGCCATCGCCCGGGTCCTCGGTGGCGGCGATGATGCGCACGTTCTTGATCCCGCGCGCGTTCAACGCGGCGACCAGCTCCGGCCGCTCGGACATCGGCGCGGTCAGCACCAGCCCGGCCAGGCGCGAGCGCTGCACCCAGTCGGCCAGCTCCTCGGCCAGCATCGGCGAGGTGGAATCGCAGGGGTGGATCTGCAGGCCGAAGCCGGTTTCACGGCAGGCCGAGAGCACGCCGTTCTGCACGCCGATGATGTGGTACGGGTTCGGGTTGTCGTAGACCAGCCCGATCACGAAGGTGGTGTTGCTGCGCAGGTTGCGTGCGGACGGGTCCGGCTCGTAGTCCAGCTCGGCCACGGCCCGCAGCACCCGTGCCCGGGTGGCCTGCATCACCGAGGGTTCGTTGTTGATCACCCGCGACACGGTCTTCAGGGAGACCTTTGCCCGCTCGGCGACGTCCTTGATGGTGGGTCTGCGCATTACCGGTTCCCGCGTTGGCTCGATGGTCGCCATGATGCTTGATTCACGCGCCACGCGCCCTGCCCGCGTTGTGGCCCAGGGTGCCGAAGAACAGGATGTACAGGTAGCACGGGACCATCAGCGCGGCGAACACCAGCTGGAAGTGTTCCGGGTACGCATGCTTGAGCAGGGCGAAGGCCTGCGGGATGATCGCGCCGCCGGCGATGCCCATCACCAGCAGGGCCGAGCCGGTCTGGGTGAAGCGGCCCAGGCCGCGGATGGCCAGCGGGAAGATCGCCGGCCACATCATGGCGTTGGCGAAACCCAGCGCGGCGACGAACCCCACCGAGACATAGCCGTGGGTGAAGTAGGCGCCCAGGGTGAACACCACGCCCAGCACCGCCGACACCGCCAGGTACTTCTCCTGCGAGATGAAGCGCGGGATCAGCACCAGCCCGGCCACGTAGCCGACCAGCATCGCGAACAGGGTGTAGGACGTGAACAGCTTGGTCTGGTCCAGCGGCAGGCCGAAGGCATTGCCGTAGGTGCCGATCGCGTCGCCGGCCATCACTTCCACGCCGACGTACACGAACAGGCACAGCACGCCCAGCCACAGGTGCGGGAACTGGAAGATGCTGCGCCGGGCGGCCTTGCCATCATTGGCGGCGGCATTGGCCTGGTCCGGCTTCACTTCCGGCAGCGGCGAGAACAGCACGCCCACGGCGACCAGCAGCAGCACGCCGGCGATGGCCATGTACGGGGTGTGGATCTTGGCGGCGAAGGCATTCAGCAGCTCGGTCTTGGTGGCCGCGTCGGCCGCCTGCACCTGGGCTTCCAGGTCACCGATGCCGTGCAGCACCAGCGAGCCGATCACCACCGGCGCGAGGATGCCGGCGATCTTGTTGCAGATGCCCATCAGCGCGATGCGCTGGGCCGCCCCCTCGATCGGGCCGAGGATGCTGATGTAGGGGTTGACCGCGGTCTGCAGCAGCGCCATGCCGCCACCGATCACGAACAGCCCACCCAGCGCGCCGCCGAACCAGCGGCGGGTGGCGAACTCGCCGAAGGCCATCGCACCGACCGCCATCACCGCCAGGCTCAGCGCCAGGCCCTTCTTCATGCCGGTGCGGTTGAGGATGAACGAGGCCGGCAGGGCCAGGAAGAAGTAGGACAGGTAGAACACCATCAGCACGAGGAAGGCCGAGACCTCGCTGACGTCGAAGGCCAGCCGCACGAAGGTGATCAGCGGTCCGTTGATCCAGGTACAGAAGCCGATGATGAAGAACAGCACGCCGACGATGGCGATGGACGACAACGTACTGGTGCGCGGCGGATAGGCGGGAACAGCAGACATGGGCAAGGCTCCTGCGAATGCGGGATACGGATCGGGGCCGCTCGGGAAGACGTGGGAACAACGTTGTCACATTTATGGTTTGCTGCTGACGGATTTGTCAACAACGCGTGATCGCCCAACCGATACTTGCATTTGAGAGCAATCGGCGCGAACGCCGGAGGGATCAGGCTTTCCCTCGCAAAACCCCTATACGTCGGCATGCCATCGCCGGGGACGGCGGGAAATCGCTTTCCCGCGAGGTTTGCGCAATCGCGCTGCGGCGCAGCATCGAAAGTTTTAATTATTCGTTGACATCGTTGTCAGAACGATTACAGACTCGGCCCCCGAACGGCGCCCCCGACGGGCGCTCCCATGCCATAGGGAAACCGAGTGACTGCAGTCGCCCCCCCGCTACAGAGCACCCGCCCTGCGCTCGCGCCCCGGCCCTTCTTCGCGGCCGACGTCGGCGGCACCCACGTCCGCGTGGGCCTGATCCAGGCCGGCAGCGGGCTGGGCCCGGCCGTGGAGGTGCTGTCCTACCGCAAGTACCGCAACGCCGATTACCCCGGGCTGGGCGCGATCCTAGCCGACTTCGCCAGCAGCCAGCCGCCGGTCGCCGAGTGCGTCATCGCCACCGCCGGCTACGCGCTGCCCGATGGCACCGTGATCTCCGCCAACCTGCCCTGGCCGCTGTCGTCCAACCGCATCCGCGAGGACCTCGGCTTCGACGCCGTCCATCTGGTCAACGACTTCGAAGCCGTCGCCCATGCCGCCGCGCACATCAACGGCAGCCAGGTGCTGCAGCTGACCGGCCCGGCCGAGGCCCCGCGCGGCCCGACCCTGGTGGTCGGCCCCGGCACCGGCCTGGGCGCGGCGGTGTGGATCCCGGTCGGCAACCGCTCGGTGGTGTTGGCCACCGAGGCCGGCCAGGCCTCGCTGGCCGCCAGCACCGAGCTGGAGATGGCGGTGCTGCAGCAGATGCTGCGTGGCCGCAGCCACGTCTCCATCGAGCACGGCGCGCTGTCCGGCCCGGGCCTGCTCAACCTCTACACCGCCCTGTGCGCGGTGCGCGGCGTCGCCCCCACGCATGCCACGCCGGACGCGGTCAGCGCCGCGGCCTGCGACGGCAGTGACCCGCTGGCGGTGGAAACCCTGGAACTGTTCTGCGGGATCCTCGGCTCCACCACCGGCGACATGGCCCTGCTCTATGGCGTGCAGGGCGGCATCTATCTGGCGGGCGGGATCCTGCCGAAGATCAGTCAGTTCCTCTTGAACAGCACCTTCGTCGAACGCTTCCTCAACAAGGGGCCGATGGGCAAGGCGCTGCAAAGCATTCCCGTGAAGCTGGTAGAGCACGGGCAACTGGGCGTGATCGGCGCGGCCAGTTGGTATCTGGAAAAGTCGGCCACCTGAGCCTTCGCAGCATAAGCAACAGATCCACCAGCAATACCCAGCAGTAACGCGGCACCCCGGTGCCATCCAATCTGATGTTGAGGAGAGACAACATGCATCGCAAGACCCTGCTTTCGGCAGCGATCGTCAGCTGCCTTGCTTTCAGTGCCCACGCGCAGGAAGCCGCCCCCACCGCCACCGACCTGGACACCGTGGTCGTCACCGGCATCCGCGGCTCGATGGAAAAGTCGCTGGACACCAAGCGCGAAGCCAATGCCCGCGTTGAAGTGGTGACCGCAGAAGACGTCGGCAAGCTGCCGGCGCACAACGTCGCCGACACCCTGCAGCGCCTGCCGGGCGTGAACATCAGCTCCTCCAGCGCCGACGAAGGCGGCTTCGACGAAGCCGACCGCGTCAGCCTGCGCGGCACCAGCCCGAGCCTGACCCAGACCCTGATCAACGGCCACACCGTCGGCTCGGCCGACTGGTTCGTGCTGTCCCAGGCCGGCAACGTCGGCCGCAGCGTCAGCTACTCGCTGCTGCCGTCGGAGCTGGTCAGCTCGGTGGAAGTGAACAAGTCCTCGCAGGCCAAGCTGATGGACGGTGGCACCACCGGCACCGTCAACATCATCACCCGCAAGCCGCTGCAGTTCGCCAAGCAGTTCACCGCCGAAGCATCGATCGGCGCGGTGCGCTCGGACCAGGCCGAATCGACCGACCCGCAGCTGTCGGCCCTGTTCAACTACAAGAACGAAGACGGCACCTTCGGCGTGATGGTGCAGGGCTTCAGCCAGAAGCGCGAGCTGCGCCGCGAAGCCCAGGAGTTCCCGGGTGGCTGGTTCAAGATGGGCCGCAATGCCGATGGTACGGTCAACGCCCTGGGCCAGAGCAATCCGGACCTGCTCGATGTGTGGGCCCCGAGCCTGCTCGGCTCCACGCTGTTCGAGCAGACCCGCGAGCGCAAGGGCGGCCTGGTCGAGATCCAGTTCAAGCCCAACGATGACCTGACCCTGGGCGTGAGCGGCTTCAGCTCCAAGCTCGACGCCAACAACTACAACCGCAACTTCATGCTGTGGGGCGGCAACTTCGCCAACTCGCAGGCCCCGCAGGCCGGTTACGTGGTCAAGGACGGCGTGCTCACCAACGCCACCTACGCAGGCGTGGCAGGCACCAACTACGGTGTCTACGACATGATCTACCGCGAGTCGTCGGCCAAGACCAACTACCTGACCTTCGACGCGGACTGGCAGATCAACGACAGCCTGACCTCCAGATTCCAGGCCGGCAGTACCAAGGGCGAAGGCAAGACCGCCCGCCAGTACATCGCCGAGGTCACCCTGGCCAATGGCGGCGGCGCCAGCTGGAGCACCCATGGCAACAGCTCGCCGACCGACTGGAGCCTGGGCGGCGACCTGAGCCCGTCCGGCGTGACCAGCTTCGGCACCTGGGGCAACCAGCAGATCGTGGCCGAGGACAAGGAGAAGTGGGCCACGCTCGACTTCAACCAGTACATGGATACCGGCGTGCTGAGCTCGCTGGACTTCGGCCTGCGCTTTGCCAAGCACAGCCGTGAAGCCATGTCGCCGGAAGGTGCCAGCCCGGGCGACATCTGGTCGGACCTGCAGAACGGTGCCACCGCCAACTACCCCAGCGGTTTCGCCAGCGGCATCGGCGGCAACTTCCCGCGCAACCTGTGGTACTTCACCCCGGGCGCGCTGAAGGAAGCCATCACCAACAACTCCACCTGGCTGTCCAACAACGACGGCCCGACCGGCCGCCACAACTACGGCTCGGAATGGAAGGTCGAGGAGAAGAACCTGGCCGCCTACGTCCAGGCCAACTTCACCGGCGACAACTGGGCCGGCAACATCGGCCTGCGCTACGTCAGCGTGAACCAGGACATCGACTCCTACCGTGCGGTCAGCAATGCCGCCAACGCTGACGTGAGCAGCCTGTTCGGCATGTGGGAGGCGCTGGCATACAGCAACACCCACCGTCGCCTGCTGCCCAGCGCCAACTTCAAGTTCGACCTGGCCGAGAACCTGGTGTTCCGCGTCGCCGCTTCGCAGACCCAGACCCTGCCGGACTACTCGGCACTGGGCGCTTCGGCCTCCGGTTCGGACCTGGACAAGACCGGTTCGGCCGGCAACCCGAACCTGAAGCCGGTGGTCTCCACCAACTTCGACGCCAACGTGGAGTGGTACTTCATGCCGCGCGGCCTGCTGTCGTTCGGCGTGTTCTCGATGAACATGAAGGACTACGTGGCCTACGGCACCGAGAAGCAGATGCTGTTCAGCGAGCTGACCAACCAGCTTGAGCAGTACGAGATCTCGCTGCCGACCAACGCCAACGCGCAGGTGCAGGGCCTGGAAGTGGCTTACCAGCAGCCGATCGGCGAGTATTTCGGCATCGATGCCAACTACACTTACTCCGACGGCAGCACCTCGCACACGTGGGCCGACGGCAGCAACAACCTGCTCGGCAACTCGAAGGACACCTACAACGTCGGTGCCTACTTCGAGAACGACACCTTCGGTGCGCGCGTCGGCTACACCTACCGTTCCTCGTTCCTGATCGGCCTGTCCTCGGTGAATCCGTACTACCAGGATTCGTTCGGCACCGTGTCGGTCTCGTTGAACTACAAGGCCACCGACTGGCTGAGCTTCAGCCTGGATGCGCTGAACCTCAACGACCCGACCTACAAGTACTACCAGAGCTCGGCCATTCCGGTTGCGTTCTACAACAACGGTCGCCAGTACTACTTGAACGCCCGCATCAAGTTCTGATCCATCCCGGCACGCAACATCGCCGGACAGCGTGACGCGCCGGGCCTGGATCACTCCGGGCCCGGCGTTTTTCGTTGGGAGTGCGGCACGCCCCTCCACCGGCATGCCGGCCGATGGCGGGCGTCACGCAACGTGCCCCCTTGGGCACCTTCCGCGCAGGGTCCGGCGCTGCCGTTGCACAATCCTGCTTTCGTCGTGCCGCGCATGACCCGGCACTGCACTGCCCGCAATCCCGCACCACCTGCCAGGCCCGGCCCGGCACCACCGCCTTACAACAGGAGCTCCGCCCCGATGACGAAGTCCCTCCGTGCGCGCCGTCGCGCAACCCTGCTCGGCAGTTGCATGCTGCTCGGCCTCACCACCGTGCAGGCCCACGCCGCCGCCGGCGCACCGTCGCTGATCCCCCTGCCCGCCAGTTACCAGGCCGACGGCGGCAAGGACTTCGTGCTGAAGCATGCCGCCCGGGTCGGCGGCAATGACGAAGCCTCGCGCCGCGTCGCCGCCCAGTTCGTAGAGCTGCTCAAGCAGAACGGCGGGCCCACGCTGGCCGTGGCCGAGAACGCCAACAAGGCACAGATCCGCTTCCGCCTGGACCCTTCGGCCACCCATCCGGCCGAGGCCTACACGCTCAAGGTCTCCAACACCGGCATCGACGTCAGTGCCAGCGATGACCGCGGCCTGTTCTACGGCGCCGTCACCGCCGCCCAGCTGCTGACCGACCAGACCCCCGGCGAGGTCGCCGCGGCCACCATCACCGATGCGCCGCGCTTCGTCTGGCGCGGGCTGATGCTCGACTCGGCCCGCCATTTCCAGAGCATGGAGGAGATCAAGAAGCTGCTCGATGCGATGGCCCAGCACAAGCTCAATACCTTCCACTGGCACCTGACCGACGACCAGGGCTGGCGCATGGAGATCAAGCGCTACCCGAAGCTCACCGAAACCGGCAGCTGCCGCGTGCCGCTCGGTGATGCCGGCCACAACGAGGCCACCGGCCAGCCCCGCACCTACTGTGGTTTCTACACGCAGGAGCAGATCCGCGAGATCGTCGCCTACGCCGCGCAGCGGCATATCCAGGTGATCCCGGAGATCGACGTCCCCGGCCACGCCACCGCGGCCATCGTCGCCTACCCGGAGCTGGGCGTGACCGACCATAAGCTGGTCATCGACAACCAGTGGGGCGTGTTCCCCAACCTGTTCAACACCGAAGAAAGCACGATGCAGTTCCTGGAGAACGTGCTGCTGGAAGTGATCGACATGTTCCCGGCAAAGTACGTGCACGTGGGCGGCGACGAAGCGGTCAAGGACCAGTGGATCGCTTCCCCGCGCGTGCAGGCGCACATGCGCCAGCTCGGCCTGAAGGACGAGATGGAAATGCAGAGCCACATGATCAAGCGCCTGGAGAAATTCCTGGAGCAGCACGACCGCCGCCTGATCGGCTGGGACGAGATCCTCGAGGGCGGCCTGCCGCCGGAAGCCACGGTGATGTCCTGGCGTGGCACCGAGGGCGGCCTGAAGGCAGCCAGCGAAGGCCACGACGTGATCATGTCGCCGGTCACCCACATGTACATGGACTACCTGCAGACCGAATCGCCGAACGAGCCGCCGGGCCGCCCGACCACGATCCCCCTGCAGAAGGCCTACGAATTCGAACCGGTGCCCGCCGAACTGGCCGCCGACAAGCGTTCGCACATCCTGGGCCTGCAGGCGAACATGTTCGTCGAGCACACCCGCAACAACCGCCACCTGGAACACAACCTGTTCCCGCGCGTGGCGGCGGTGGCCGAGACCGGCTGGAGCCCGCAGGACAAGCGCGACTTCCGTGGCTTCACCCAGCGCCTGCCGCGCCAGCTGCAGCGCTACCGTGCGATGGACATCGCCTACGCGCAGACACCGTTCCAGGTGGACCTGCGCGACAAGGGGGACGCTGCCACCGGCAACGTCACCGTCACCCTGGACAATCCGCTGGGCTACCCGGTGCATTACACGCTCGATGGCAGCGCGGTCAGCAGCCGCTCGCCGCTGTACAGCCAGCCGCTGCAGCTGAAGGTTCCCGTGCAGGTGCAGGCGGCGGCCTTCTTCAACGACCTGCCACTGGCCGCGGCCAGCAACTTCGCGCTCACCGCCGACTCCCTGCGGGTGCGCGAGGACACCCAGCTGGGCCTGTGCCCGAACGGCGGCAAGCTGCTGCTGCGCCTGGAAGACGACGGTCCGGCCGAGGGCGAGCGCGAAGTGTTCAACGTCAACATCTTCAACCCGTGCTGGTTGTGGGAAGACGTGAACCTGGCCGGCATCAGCAGGATCAAGGTGCGTGCCGGCCGCATCCCGTACAACTTCCAGCTGGCCCACGACGAACCGGCACGCAAGTTCGCTCCGGCGCACAGCAGGTACGGCGAGATGGAGATCCTGGCCAACTGCGAAGGCACGCCGCTGGCCTCGGTGCCGCTGCCTGCCGAACCGGGTGCCGACGGCTTCCTGGAACTGGAGGCACCGATCACCGCGCCAGCCGCACGCGGCGACCTGTGCGTGCGCTTCACCGGCGATACGCGACCGAACATGTGGACGCTGGACTGGATCCGGCTCGAACCGGCCCGCTGACCGTCCCTGCCGTCGTCTCCTGGAAGGCCACCGCTCGCGGTGGCCTTCCGCGTTTCCAGCCCTCGCAGGGGCCACCCGCACCAACCCGCGCGCCGCTTCCTGCCTGTGGCAAGGCGGCTGCATGCCCCGCCGGAGGGTGGCTTTGCAGGCCCCGGACGGCTTGCCAAAAAATTTCACGGACATCCCGTTCAACCCGCCCGCCGGCGGCAAGATGCCGACACCCATTGCAATGAAATCTAAATTTCCATTGAAATCATCAGCCTATGGATGACCAAAGTCATGCCCGGCACATGAAAATTTTTTGCAACACAGCTTGACATCGTTGTCACACAGCACGGAAACTCCACCTGCCGTAGCGCCAAAGGGGGCCGCACGGACTTCGGGGGAACTTCGTGGTTGCCAGTCTTCCAGCAGCGTCCAAGCACACCACCGCCACGGCCCGGCCCTTGCTGGCCGCGGACGTCGGCGGCACCCATGTGCGCGTGGGCCTGGTCTGGCCAGCCAGCGGGGGCCAGCGCCTGCAGGTGCAGGACTATCGCCAGTACCGTTGCGCCGACCACGATGACCTGGCCGCGATCCTGCGCCAGTTCCCGGTCGACCCTGCCTCGCTGTCCGCCTGCGTGATCGCCAGTGCCGGCCATGCCCTGGCCGATGGCACGGTGATCTCGGCCAACCTGCCGTGGGCGCTGTCCACCACCGCCATCCGTACCGCGCTCGGCACGCCGGCCGTGCACCTGGTCAACGACTTCGAGGCCGTGGCCCATGCCACCGCCCACATCGACCACGACCAGTCCACCCTGCTCTGCGGCCCGGCCCAGGCGGCCGAGGGCCCGGTCCTGGTGGTCGGCGCCGGCACCGGCCTGGGCGCGGCGCTGCGGGTTCCCTTCGGCGGCCGCTCCCTGGTGCTGGCCACCGAGGCCGGCCAGGCCGCCTTCGCCGCCACCACCGAGCTGGAGATCGCGGTGCTGCAGCAGCTGTTGCGCAGCCGTCCGCATGTCTCCGTCGAGCAGGCCCTGTCCGGCCCCGGCCTGCTCAACCTGTACGGCGCGCTGTGCGCCTTGCGCGGCCAGTCGCCCCGCCATGCCACCCCGGACGCGATCAGCCACGCCGCCTGCGAAGGCAGCGATCCGCTGGCCGTGCAGACCCTGGAACTGTTCTGCGGCCTGCTCGGCTCGGCCATCGGCGACATGGCGCTGGTGTACGGCCCGCACGGTGGCATCTACCTGGCCGGCGGCATCGCCCCGCGCATCGGCCACTTCCTTGCCAACAGCACCTTCGCCGATCGCTTCCTCAACAAGGGACCGATGCGCAAGGCGCTGGAACGCATTCCCGTGCGGCTGGTCGAGCACGGGCAACTGGGCGTCATCGGCGCCGCCAGTTGGTACCTGGAACGCAGGGAACTCGAGCCTTGCACTCCACCAAGCGCAGCAGTCCCCGTGCACGCGAACGCATCCCGCCCCTGCATCGGTCCACGTCAAGCCACTGCCGGCTGAGCCGCCGGAATCCATCAATGATGAGGAGAGACATCATGAGGTACCGCAAGTCCGTACTATCCGCCGCCATCGTCACCTGTCTGAGCTTCTCCGCGCACGCGCAGGAAGCGGACAAGAGCGCCACCGACCTTGACCGCGTCGTCGTCACCGGCATCCGCGCCAGCCTGCAGCAGTCGCTGGAAACCAAGCGCAACGCCGACGCCATCGTCGACGTCATCACCGCCGAGGACGTGGGCAAGTTCCCGGCCACCAACGTCGCCGAAGCGATGACCATCATCCCCGGCGTGACCATCGACCGCGCCTACGGCCAGGGCGAGAAGGTCAGCATCCTCGGCACCGACCCGGCGCTCAACCGCACCCTGCTCAACGGCCAGTCCATCGCCTCGGGCGACTGGAACATGTCCGACTTCCCGACCCGTACCTTCAACTACTCGCTGCTGGCGCCGGAACTGGTCGGCAAGGTGGAGGTGTTCAAGTCGCCGGAAGCACGCATCGACGAAGGCTCGATCGGCGGCACCGTGATCGTCTCCACCCGCAAGCCGCTGGACATGCCGGAAAAGGTCAGCATCTCCGGCCGCGTCAGCTACGGCCGCAACGACCGCGTCGAGAAGACCGATCCGAGCGCCTCGGCCGCCTTCGCATGGAAGAACGCCGCGGAGAACTTCGGCTTCATCGTGTCGGCGCAGGCCTCGAACGAGAGCATCCGTCGTGACGGCATCGAGTCCTACGGCACCGTGCGGGCCAAGGATTACATCGCCGGCGTGGGGGGTGCCAACGGCTCGATCACCAACCTGCCCACCGACTGGTCGGTGGCGCCGAACCCGGACGGCTCGCAGCCGACCTCGCCGGCCACCTGCGTCGGCGCCTGCGCCGACACCGTCTACGCCAACCCCGACGCGATCGGCCCGAACTCCACCAGCGCCCACTTCTTCGAGCAGGAGCGCAAGCGCAAGACCTACTCGGTGGCGTTGCAGTTCAAGCCGGTCGAGCAGATGAACATCGAGTTCAACGCACTGAAGATCGACGCCAACTTCGACCACATGGCGCAGTCGATGTTCACCCACCAGGGCAACACCTGGAACAGCCTGAAGACCCTCAGCGGCCTCACCGTCAAGGACGGCCTGATCACCAGCGCCAGCCACAAGAACGGCCTGGTCGTGTTCGACATGCAGAACCGTCGCGCGCAGGTCGATTCGGAAACCTACGACATCAAGCTGGACTGGAACGACGAACGCTGGTTCGCCTCCACCCACATCGGCCGCACCAAGGCCGAGGGTGGCCCGAAGCAGGTGTTCGGCGAATTCCTGGCCCGCACCGACTACACCTGGTCCATCGCCGATGCACCGGGCAAGCCGGGCAGCGTGCATTTCACCGGCGCCAACCCGTTCCAGAACCCGGACCAGTTCCAGATGGACGGCGGTTGGGGCGCGGACCCGAACCAGCCGAGCTGGAACACCGGCTGGGGCGGCAACCTGGTGGAGAAGCCGACCACCGACAAGGAAACCTACGGCCAGGTCGATTTCGGCATCAAGCTCGATTCGCCGGTCTACCTGCTGCGCTTCGGCTACAAGCAGCGCAAGCATGAAACCACCCAGATCCAGCGCGGCATCGGCCTGGCCTCGGTGGCCGGCTACGGCGACGCCAAGGCTTCGGACTTCGACCCCCGCAAGCTGCCGGGCAACTACCTGAAGGGCTTCAGCGGTTACGGCGACCTGGGCAACCGCTTCACCATCGATGGCTGGAAGCTGGCCGACTACATCACCAGCGGTGATTGGCTGGCGCCCTGGCAGACGATGCCGGTGATGTCGCAGTTCAGCGCCGAGGAGTTCGCCCGCAACAACTGGTCGATCAACGAAGACATCGGCGCCGCCTACCTGCAGGCGGACTTCAGCTTCGACCGCCTGCGCGGCAACATCGGCGTGCGCTACGTGCGTACCGACCTGGAGTCGGGCAGCTTCGCCTGCAACACCGGCCTGGCCGGCTGCACCCAGGCCGGCTGGTCGGCCGAGAAGCTGGCCGCCTCGTACAGCCCGGTCGTGGTGAAGAACAAGTACAACAACGTGCTGCCCAACCTGAACCTGGCCTACGAGGTCACCGACAAGCTGGTGCTGCGTTTCTCCGCCGCCAAGACCATCGCCCGTCCGAACTACACCGACGTGTCCTCGTACCTGTGGCTGTCCGACACCGCGCTGACCGGCGGCGGCGGCAACCCGGCCCTGAAGCCGTACCAGTCCACCAACCTGGACTTCTCGGCCGAGTGGTACTTCTCCGACAACGCCATCCTGGCCGGTTCGATCTTCTACCGCGACGTGGCCGACTACATCCTCACCGAGTCGACCCCGGAAGTGCACTGGAACCAGAACCAGAACAAGGACGACACCTACATGGTGGACCGTCCGCGCAATGCCGGCGATGCGAAGATCAAGGGCTACTCGCTGGCATGGCAGCAGAACTTCGGCTACGGCTTCGGCGTGATCGCCAACTACACCTACTCCGATGGTGAAGCCACCGGCGATCGCCCGCTGCCGTTCAACTCCAAGAACCAGTTCAACATCAGCCCGTTCTTCGAGAACGACACCTGGAGCGCGCGCGTCACCTACGGCTGGCGTGACAAGTACTTCACCCAGGTCAGTGGCGGCCGCCAGCTGTGGACCATGGACTACGCCTCGCTGGATGCCTCGGTGGCCTTCAAGATCACCGACAACCTGTCGGTCGGCCTGGATGCGATGAACCTGCTCGATGAGGAATACCACTCCTACTCCGGCGTGGAACAGCTCACCCGCGGTGCCTACCTGAGCGGCCGTCGCTACAACGCCTCGCTGCGTTTCAACTTCTAAGCATTTCTCCCTGGCAACATCGTTTTTCCGCTGTTTTTCTCCTCCAGCGGGCCTGGGTTTTCCAGGCCCGCTTTTTTTTGCGATAACGCTTGTCCACCTGGAGCTCCCATGACCCGACTGCATACGCGCACGCACGTCCGCAGCCTGCTGGCCACCGGCTTGCTGCTGGGCGCCGGCCTGACCGCCGCCCACGCCACCTCCGCACCGCCCTCGCTCGCCGTTCCCCTGATCCCGCTGCCGCAGCAGGTACAGCCCGGCGCCGCTCCCTATCGCGTGGATGCCACCACCACGGTGAGCGTGGACGGCGAAGGCGCACGCGCCGTCGCCGGACAGTTCATCGCCCTGCTGGGCAAGACCAGCGCGCTGCACCTGCAGCCGGCGAGCGTCGGCAAGCCGGTACGCGGCATCCGCTTCGAGCACGATGCGTCGCTGGCAGGCAACGTGAAGGGCAGCTATCGCCTGCAGGTTGGCGCCCAGGGCGTGCGCATCCGCGCCGCCACCGACGCGGGGTTGTTCAATGGCGCGATGACGCTGGTGCAGCTGCTCAGCGGTGGTGATGGCCAGGACGGCCAGGTCCCGGCCGTGGACATCACCGATGCCCCCCGCTTTGCCTGGCGTGGTTTCATGCTCGACTCGGCGCGCCACTTCCAGAGCATCGAGCAGATCAAGCAGTTGCTCGATGCCATGGCGCTGCACAAGCTCAACACCTTCCACTGGCACCTGACCGACGACCAGGGCTGGCGCATGGAGATCAAGCGCTACCCGAAGCTCACCGAAGTGGGCAGCTGCCGCGCGCCGGCCGGCCAGGCCGGGGTCGGGCCTGATGGCAAGCCACACCTGTACTGTGGCTACTACACGCAGGCGCAGATCCGCGACGTGGTCGCCTACGCCGCCGCGCGCCACATCACCGTGGTGCCCGAGATCGACGTGCCGGGCCACGCGCAGGCCGCGGTCGCCGCCTATCCCGAGCATGGCGTGGTCGATGGCCCGACCCAGCCGTCGGCCAACTGGGGCGTCAACCCCTACCTGTTCAACCCCCGCGAGGAAACCCTGCAGTTCCTGGAGAACATCCTGGCCGAAGTGCTGGAGATGTTCCCCGGCCAGTACATCCATATCGGTGGCGATGAAGCGGTCAAGTACCAGTGGCAGGCCTCGCCGGCGGTGCAGGCGCACCTGCGCGCGCTGGGCCTGAAGGACGAGGAGGCCCTGCAGTCGCACATGCTCAAGCGGCTGGAAACCTTCCTGGAGGATCGCGACCGCAAGCTGATCGGCTGGGACGAGATCATCGAAGGCGGCCTGCCGCCGCAGGCCACGGTGATGTCCTGGCGCGGCATCGAGGGCGGCATCGAGGCCGCCACGCATGGCCACGACGTGGTGATGTCGCCGGGCAACACGCTGTACCTGGACTTCCTGCAGACCAACCTGCCCGACGAACCGCCGGGGCGCCCCAAGTTCACCTCGATGCAGCGCGTCTACGCCTTCGACCCGGTGCCGGCGCAGCTGACCGCCGAGCAGCGCAGGCACATCCTCGGCGTGCAGGCCAACATGTGGACCGAACACACCCGCACCTGGGAGCGCCTGCAGCACAACGTGTTCCCGCGCATGGCCGCGCTGTCGGAAATCGCCTGGACGGCGCCGGAGCGCAAGAGCTATGACGATTTCCTCGCCCGCCTGCCGGCGCAGCTGCAGCGCTACAAGGCGCTGGACATCGCCTATGCGCAGACGGCGCTGTCGGTGGCGATGAAGCGCCAGGACGACCGCGCCGGCAACAAGGTCACAGTCGAGCTGTCCAACCCGCTCAGCTACCGCGACATCCGTTACACCACCGATGGCAGCACCCCCACCGCGCAGTCAGCGGCCTATCCCGGCGCACTGACCCTGCCGGTGCCCACCGAGCTGAAGGCGCTGACGTTCTTCAACGGCAAGCCGGTGGCCGATGCACCCAGCCGCTGGAACCTGGATGCCGAATCGCTGCTGACCCGCACCGACAAGACCCTGGCGCAATGCCCGCAGGGCGGCCGCCTGCTGCTGCGGCTGGAAGACGACAACCCGCTGCAGGGCGCGCGTGACAACTTCGACGTCACCATCTTCAACCCGTGCTGGTTGTGGGAGGACGCGCAGTTGCAGGACATCCGCGCGTTCAAGGTGCGCGCCGGGCGCATCCCCTACAACTTCGGCCTGCTGCGCGAGGAAGAGGCCAAGCGCGGCTACCGCAAGCCGGGCGCCGCGCATGGCGAGTTCGAAGTCCGCGCCGGCTGCGAAGGCCGCGTGCTGGCTTCGGTGCCGCTGCCGCGCGAGGCCGGCGCCGATGGCTTCATCGAGCTGGAGGCACCCTTGCGCGCCGGGCCGGAACAGGTCACCGACCTGTGCATGACCTTCAGTGGCGACACCCGCCCGCAGATGTGGGTGCTCGACCAGGTTCGCCTGCAACCGGCGAAGTAGTGGCCGGGAAGGCGCGGTGCGGTCCGCATGGTCCTCTCCACCCTGCGGCCCGCACCGCGCCATCTTTGCAGCAGCGCCAACGGGGTCACGACAGGGCCCCGATGGCCTGGCGACGGTATCAGTCCCGGGCTCGCCGAAGTAAGTGCCAAAAGACAGAAAGGCACTGTTTTGAAAGGAAATTTCGGTTGCAGCCGCAACTACGCGCGTGCGCTCAGGAGGCGCGGCGGGGCTGCAGCCGCAACAGTAGGTTCGCCAGCGGCGTCAGCGCGATGAGCATGCCCGCCACCACGCCACTGGTATTGGCCAGCGCATCGATCGGGTCGGCCATCCGGTTGTCGGTCAGCGCGCCCTGCGCCCATTCGATGCCCACGCCCATCAGCACCAGCCCCACGCCCGCCACCCACAAGGCGCGACGGGTGGCGAACACCTGCACCGCGCTGGCGGCCAACAGGAAATACGCCAGGAAGTGCTCGACCTTGTCGCTGTTCTGCGGCAGGTCCAGTGGCGGCGGCGGGATCAGGCACACCACGATCACCGCCAGCACCGCCGCCCCCCACAACGACAGCCAGAACCGCGCATGCCGCAACGGCTTGATCGGGCTTACAGCCGCCACGTCAGGTCGCCCATCAGGAACGCGGCACTCATGTCCACGTCGCGGCTGAAGGCCATCACCTGGAAGCGCTCGCCCATCTCGGTCGGCAGGGTCAGCCGCTTGAGTTCCTCGCGCAGGCGCATGCGGCCCACGTCGTCGGTGCGCTCCTCGGCCGCTTCGAGCAGGCCGGTGATGCCGTTGCCGAGCAGGAAGCTGGCCTGGTTGCTGTAGCCGGCCAGGTCGAAGCCGGCATGGGTGCCGGCCTCGGCCAACGCGGTGAAGTCCACCGAGGCGGTGATGTCCTGCAGGCCCGGCCACAGGAACACGTCGTTGTGCACGCGGTGGCGGTAGAAGGCGCGGATCGTGCCGTCGTCGCGGTCGTGCTGGTAGAACTCGCTGCGCGGGTAGCCGTAATCGACGAACAGCATCGCGCCACGCTGCATGCCACCGGCCACCGCCTGGATCCAGTACGGCAGCTGCGGCAACACCTCCGAGCGGTAGCCGTGCGCGAACGGGCGCTCCAGGTAGTGCTCCAGGTGACGCACCGCCGCAGCGGTCAGCGCATCGGCCGGCTTGGCACCGCGCACGAAGCGGCCCTCGCCGTCCAGCTCCACGGTTTCCTCGTAGATCTCGCCATCGCTGGCAAGGAAGCGCGGGGTCGGCAACGCGTCGATCACCTCGTTGGCGAACAGCACGCCGTCCCAGTCGTCGTCGAACGGGCGGTCCAGCCATTCCACCAGGGCGAACACCGGCGGGATCAGCGCCTTCTCCAGGCGCTCGCGCTGGCGTTCGCGCAGGTCCGCGCTGGGTTCCAGGATAGCGTAGCGCTCCGGCAGCGCGTCCAGCTCCAGCAGGCGCTTGAGCAGGATCTCGGCGAACGCGCCGCTGCCGCCGCCCAGCTCCAGCATCCGCGCCTGCGGCCCGAGCTGCTGCAGCACCGGGGCGATCACGTTGGCGGTGGTGGCGGCGAACAACGGCCCCATTTCCGGCGAGGTGACGAAGTCACCGGAGGCACCGAACTTGCTCGCACCGGCGCTGTAGTACCCCCAGCCCGGGGCATACAGGGCCAGCTCCATGAACCGCGAGAACGGCACCGCGCCACCCTGGGCGCAGATGTCCGCGCGCAGGTGCGCGGCCAACTGCTCGCTGTGTTCAAGCGCTTCGGGTTCGGGCGTGGGCAGGTCGGAATGCATGGTGCGGCCGTTTACAGGGACAATGCACAGGATAGCCGAGTGAGGAAAATGCAGATGACAGATTACCAACGGGTGGCCCTGGTCACCGGCAGCGCGCGCCGCATCGGCGCGGCCATCGCCCGCCACCTGCACGCCCACGGCTACCGCATCGCCCTGCACGCGCATTCATCCACCGAAGAGATGCAGTCGCTGGCCTTCGACCTGGAAAGCGAGCGGCCCGGCAGCGTGTTGGCGGTGGAGGCCGACCTGCGTGACCCGGCCGCGCTGCCGGACATGCTCGAACAGGTGGTCAGCCATTTCGGCCAGCTCGATGCCCTGGTCAACAACGCCTCCAACTTCTTCCCCACCCCGTTCGGCCAGGTGCAGCCGGCGCAATGGGACGAGCTGCTGGCGGTCAACGCGCGCGCACCGTTCTTCCTGGCCCAGGTCGCCGCCCCGCACCTGATCCGGCAGCGCGGCGCCATCGTCAACCTGACCGACCTGCATGCCACCCAGCCATTGCGCGACTACCCCGCCTACAGCATCGCCAAGGCGGCGCTGGAGATGGTCACCCGCTCGCTGGCACTGGAACTGGCACCGCACGTACGGGTCAACGCCGTGGCCCCGGGTGCCATCCTGTGGCCGGAGGAAGGCAAGAGCGAGCAGGCCAAGCAGAAGCTGATGGAGCGCACGCCGCTGGGCCGCATCGGCACCCCGCACGAGATCGCCTCGGCGGTACGCTGGCTGCTGGACGATGCCGGCTACATCACCGGCCAGACGTTGCGACTGGATGGCGGGCGGACGTTGACGTAAGCCAGGGATCAAGGCCGCGGCAAACCCGCCGCCCTCCCTTGGCACCAGCCGGGGAGGCAGCGCAAAGCCGCACGGAAGCGTTTGCGCTTCCCCATGGGACCTCACTCCCGTTCCAGCGCCACCACATCGAAATCCTGCCCGAACTGCGGATGCTCGGCCCACATCTGCGCCAGGTTCAGCCCACGCACCGGGTCGATGAATTCCGGCGCGATGTCGGCCAGCGGCTTGAGCACGAAGGCATGCTTCAGCTCAGGGCGCGGGATGCGCAGGTGCTTGGGACCCTCGACCACCAGGTCGCCGTAATACACCACGTCGATGTCCAGGGTGCGGTCGCTGAAACGCGGGCCGGAACGGTCACGCCCGTGCGCGTCCTCCACCGCGTGCAGCCATTCGTCCAGGGCCAGCAGCGGCATGTCGGTTTCCAGCAGCACCGCGTTGTTGAGGAAGTCCGGGCCGTCGAAGCCCACCGCGGGGGTGCGGTAGGCCGGCGATACGCGCAGGGTCCCGAAACGTTCGCGCAGCACGTCCACGGCGGCCTTGAGGTAATGGCGTGGATTGAGGTTGCTGCCCAGGCTGAGGAGCACGGTGGTCATCGGTGGCTTTGCCTGCGGGCCTGCCCGCACCGGTCAGGGCGGACCACGGCCCTGCATCAGGAGTGGGGGCGACAATGATAAGGCCAGCGGGCGTCGGCCAGATGCGCGCCGGAGTGCTTTCAGTCGCTGCCCAGCGCATCGGCCACGGCACGGAACACCCGCTGCATCTCCAGCGGCTTGGGCAGCACGTGCACGCTGATGCCCGACGGGGCCTGGCCGTCGGCGAATGCCGGGGCATTGGCGTCCTCCAGCACGATGGCCGGCCCGCGGTAGCCCATCGCCTGCATCTCGGCCAGCAACTGCCCGGCCGACAGCAGCGGGATGCCGCTGTCGACCAGCACCACGTCGGGCAGGCCGGCTTCCTGCAGGTGCCGCATCGCGACCGCGCCATCGCTGGCCAGGCGCATGCGGTAGCCCTGGCTGGACAACGCATTGCCCAGCAGCGAGAGCCGGGTGGCCTCGTCATCGACCACCAGCAGGCGTTCGCCGCGGCCGGCGCGGATCGCCGGCACCTCGCCCTCGCCTTCGGCCAGCAGGGCATCCTGCATCGGCAGCAGCAGTTCGAACGAGGTCCCCTCGCCCTTGCAGCTGTGCACGCGGATATGCCCGCCAACGCTCTCGATGATGCGCCGGCATGACACCAGCCCCAGCCCGGTACCGTTGGCCTTGGTGGTGAAGAACGGACTGAACAGACGCGCCTGGGTCGCCTCGTCCATGCCGATGCCTTCATCGCTGACGCGGATGCGCACGCACTCCTCCTGGCCCTGGCCACCGCGTTCGGCGACCAGGCTCAGGCGCCCGCCGTCGGGCATCGCCTGGATGGCGTTCAATGCCAGGTTGAGCAGCACCTGCTGCAGCTCGGTGTAGTTGGCCTCGATGGCCATGCGGTCATCGGAGACTTCCAGGTGCAGGTCCACGTTGCGCGGCAGGCTGCTCTTGAGCAGCATGCCGACCGCCTGGAACAACCGCTGCAGCACGATGCGCTCGCTGGGCTGGCGCGAACCGCGCACGAAGGACAGCATCGACTCGACCATCTCGTGGCCACGCCGGCCGCACTCAGCGATCACGTCGGCCAGGCGCACGATCTTGGGATCGTCGCTGCGCTCGCGGATCAGGTCCGGCACGATCAGCAGCGGCTGCAGGATGTTGCGCAGGTCGTGGCTGAGACCGGCGGCCAGCAGCGCCAGGCTCTCCAGGCGCTGCGAACGCATCAGCTCGTCCTCCACCCGGGCGCGCTCGATCTCGCTGCGCGCCTCGCGGATGGCCCGCGCCACGGCCGGCGGCAGGCGTGCCGGCAGGTGCTTGATGATGTAGTCGTTGGCGCCCTTGCGCAGCGCCTCCACCGCGGTCTCCTCGCCCATGGTGCCGGAGACGAAGATGAAGGGAACCTTCGGGTGCAGCTCGCGCAGTATCTGCAGCGCCTGGTAGCCGGAGAACCCGGGCATGCTCAGGTCCGAGAGCACGATGTCGGGCATGTACTCGGTCAGGGCGCGGCGCAGCCCGGCCTCGTTGTCGACCCGCTCGAATTCGGCCTGCAGGCCGGCGTCAAGCAACTGGTCACTGACCAGCTCGGCATCTTCGGGCGAATCCTCCACCAGCAGGATCCGCAACCGCCCCAGTGGTGCTCCCTTGTTAGGCATGCACGCTCACTCGCCTTCCGGCGCCTGGTTGATGACCGCCCAGAACGTGCCGATCGTCTTGACCGCGTTGAAGAACTGGTCGATGTCCACCGGCTTGACCACGTAGGCATTCACGCCCAGGTCCCAGCTGCGTGCCAGGTCGCTTTCCTCGCGCGAGGAGGACAGGATCACCACCGGCAGGCGCTTGAGCTCCTCCTCGGCACGGATGCGCTGCAGGACCTCCAGCCCGTCCATGCGCGGCATCTTGATGTCCAGCAGCAGGACCGCCGGCAGCCCTTCCTCGCGGTCGGCGTAGGCCCCGCGGCGCAGCAGGAAGTCCAGCGCTTCCACGCCGTCCTCGCAGTGCACGATCGGGTTGGCCAGGCGCGCCTCGCGCAGGGCGTCGATCGCCATTTCGGCGTCGGCCGCGCTGTCTTCGGCGATCAGGATGGTGCGCAACGTGGTCATGCCGGGAGATCCTTGTGGTGTGCGTCGTTGAACGGGGGAATGATGAAGCTGAAGGTGGCCCCCTTGTCCACCTGTGCCTCGGCCCAGATGCGCCCGCCATGGCGGGTCAGCACCCGTCGCACGCTGGCCAGGCCGATGCCGGTACCGGCGTACTCGGAGGCCTTGTGCAGGCGCTGGAACACCCCGAACAGCTTGGAGGCGTACTGCATGTCGAAACCGGCGCCGTTGTCGGTGACGCTGAACTGCTGGCTGCCGTCGGGCAACTGCCGCGCCGACACCTCGATCACCGCCTTCTCGCGCCCGGCGCTGTACTTGATCGCGTTGCCCAGCAGGTTCAACCACACCTGCCGCATCATGTTCTCGTCGGCCACCAGCACCGGCAGCGTGCCGATGTGCCACTCCACCTCGCGCGGCGTGCCGTCGGCACCGGCCTCGGCGCGCAGGTTGGAATCCAGCAGCGCGCGGGTGTCGGCCACCAGCGACTGCATGTCCACCGGCTGCAGGCGCATGGCCCCACGCCCCAGCCGCGAATAGACCAGCAGGTCGTCGATCAACGCCGCCATCCGCTGCGCCGAGCTGCCGATCACGTCCAGGTAATGCTGCGCCTTCTCATCGGCGCCCTCGCCCAGGTGCCGGCGCAGCTTGTCCGAGAACCCGGCCACGTGGCGCAGCGGCGCGCGCAGGTCGTGCGAGACCGAGTAGCTGAAGGCCTCCAGCTCGCGGTTGACGTCGGCCATCTGCTCGACCTTGCCTTCCAGCTGCCGATTCAGCTCTTCCACCCGCACCTGCACCGCGCGCTGCAGGGTGATGTCGCTGATGGTCATCAGCACCACGTCGTCGTTGGCATCGGGCAGCGACATGCGCCGCGCATTGATCAGCATGGTGCGGGCCAGGCCGTCCACGCCCTGCTGCTGGTGCTCGTAGTCCCACAGCTCGCGCCCGCGCAGCAGCACGTCGGCCAGGCGCTGGCGCACGATGGGGTCCTCCCAGGCACCCTCGCCGATCTCCTGCAGCGGACGCTGGTTCACGTCCTGGCCATCGACGCCGTACAACTCGGCGAAGGCGTTGTTGTGCAGCACGATGCGCAGCTTCTCGTCGAGCAGCACGATGGGCTCGCGCACGGTCTGCAGCACCGAGTTGGCGCGGGCGGTGGACTTGCTCAGGCGCAGCTCGGCATCGGCACGGCTGCCGATCTGCCGGTTCAGCAGCCACAGCACCAGTGCCAGCAACAGCAACTGCACCACTAGCGCACTCCAGCTCACTAGCGAGGACATCCGCTGCTGGCGCTGCGCCTGCAGGCCGCGCTCGGCCAGCAGCGCCTCTTCGTGCTGCTGCAGCTCGACCACCATGTCGCGGATCGGGTACTCGAAGGTCATCTGCTCGATCAGCTCGCGCTGGCGCGGCGAATCGGTGCTGACGGCGATCTCCTTGGCCAGCGCCATGCGCCGCTCCAGCATCGACTCCATCTTGCCGATGCGGACCAGTTGCTCGGGGCTGTCGCTGACCAGCCCGGCGAGTTCGCGCAGGTTGTCGGTCACCCGGTCGGCCTGGTCCATGCGCTGCTGCAGCGCCGGCGAGTCGATGCCCTTGGACAGCGTCAGCGCCGCCGACTCGACGTCGCGGATGTCGGCCTGCAGGTTGTACAACCGCGCACCCACCGCATGGGTGTGCGCCACCCAGTTGGCCGAGGCCACGCTCTGGGTGGACAGCCGCTGCAGGGTCAACGCCGGGACGATGATGATCAACAGCGCAGCCAAGGCCAGCCCCATCAGGCGCCAGCGGCTCCACCCCTCGTCGCTCAATCCCAGTGCCATCCCGTTTCCTTCGTCACGCGTGGACGCCCCCTGCGTCACACCAGCCGCCATCGACGGCAGTTTCCGTCAATCGGCAGAAACCGCGGCCGTATCCAGGCGTTTGCCTGACAGGGGCCAAGGATTGCATGAAACCTGCGGGGAGTGAACGCCTCGCGCCCTCCTCCCCGCCGTGCTCCGGTTCAGCCGTCGCTGCGCTTGATCGCGTGACCACCGAACTCGTTGCGCATGGCCGCCAGCATGCGGTCGGTGAACGAGTTGTCCTCGCGCGAACGCAGCCGTTCCAGCAGCGACAGGGTGATCACCGGTGCCGGCACGTCGAGGTCGATGGCCTCGCTGACCGTCCAGCGCCCTTCGCCGGAATCCTCCACGTAGGGCGCAATGCCATCCAGCGCCGGGTTCTGGCGCAGCGCATCGGCGCTGAGGTCCAGCAGCCAGGACCGCACCACGCTGCCATGCCGCCAGACCTCGGCGATCTGTGCCAGGTCCAGCGCGAACTCGGCCTTCTTCTCCATCAGCGCGAAGCCTTCGGCGTAGGCCTGCATCATTCCGTACTCGATGCCGTTGTGGACCATCTTGCTGAAGTGGCCCGCCCCGACCGGCCCGACATGGGCCCAGCCACGGTCCGCGGCCGGCGCCAGCGCCTGGAACAGCGGCGACAACCGCGACACCACCGCCTGTTCGCCACCGATCATCAGGCAGTAGCCCTCCTGCAGCCCCCACACCCCGCCGCTGGTGCCGCAGTCGACGAAGTCCACCTGGTGCGCTGCGCAACGCCCGGCCCGCTGCTGCGATTCCCGGTACCAGGAGTTGCCGCCGTCGACCACCACGTCGCCCGCCGACAGCAACGGCAACAACGCCTCCAGCGTCGCGTCCACCACCTTGGACGGCACCATCAGCCACAGCACCCGCGGTGCGGGCAGGGCCTGCACCAGCGCCTGCAGCGAGGCGACCACCGCCACGCCCTTGGCGGCCACCTGCGCCCTGGCCTGCTCGCCCGGATCGAAGCCAGTGACGCGGATGCCACCGCCCTGCAGTCGCTGCGCCATGTTGGCGCCCATCCGGCCCAGTCCGATCATGCCCAGTTCCATTTCTCACCTCGGGTTGTGTTGAAGGAAATTCCGTCCGCACACGCCCGCAGGCGCGCATCGATCCAGCGCCGGTACAGGGTGGTGTGCAGGTTGTGCAGCGTCAGCTCGATGCTGAAGGGGGTGCGCGGGTTGCGGTCGAGCAGGCGGGCGATGTGGTAGCCCAGCGGGCGCACGCCCTTGGGATGCACGTACAGCATCAAGCCGCCATACACCGGGTCGGCCATCAATGCATCGATGCGCGCCAGCAGCACCTGCTGCTCCGCCGGCAGCGCGGCCCGCAGCGTCGCATCGCGCTCGTGCAGCAGGCGTTCGAAGCGGCGCCGGCCATGCCCGGGCATCTGCCGCGCCAGCTCCCATATCCGCGCGTTGAGCGCGTCGTAGTGCGCGAAGCCGCCATGCCGGGCCAACGCCTGGGCGGCAGCCTCGCTGATGTCGGTGATCACGAAGTTCTCGGCCTGGTTGTTGATGTCGTCCAGATAGCGCTTGTCGTAGACGTGGCTGATGTAGCCCGGCAGGCCCATGAACGCCTGCCGCCCCATCGCCGCGGTGCGGACCGCCTTGCCATCGGCGAAGAGCTCGCCGGCATTGCTGCCCAGCAGGATGCTCGGCGTATCGTGCAGGGTCAGGAAGGTGCCGATGGACAACTCCCCGGCACTGAACTCCGCATCGAACGCCGCATCGCCATACAGCTCGCGCTGGGCGGCGAGCTGGGCGACCTGCCGGCCCACCCCGCACTCGGAGCGCACCCGACCGCTGTAGAAGGCCTCCAGCGCCCGGCTGTTGCTGCCGCTCGGCGCATAGCCACGGCCAAAGCTGCGGAAGCGCTGCCAGCCCTGCGCACCCGCGCCGCGCGCGCCGAAGCCGATCCAGCCCAGCTGCAGCGCCGAGAACCGGTAACCGGGGTTGTCCTGCAGGCGACGGGCCGCCGCGCGCGTGGCATCGCCCAGCCGGAACGCATAGGCGCACACGCTGGCCTGCTGTTGCAGCAGGGCTTCGGCCATCCGCTCGCGCTGCGTGGCATCGAAACCCTCGGGCACCTGCACGCGCAGATCACCCCGGGCCTGCGCCTGCTGCAGCGAAGCACGTTGGCAGGGCCGCCCGGCATTGACCGTGACCCCCTGCTGCGGGCCCGATTCAATCTGCCACCCCAGCTCGCGCAGCAGCCGCATCGCGCAGCCGTCGGTGGCCTGCGCCGTGGATGCCAACACCCACATCAACGCAGCGCCGACGCGAACCATCGCGTGCCGGCGCCACGTCACCGGGCCGGCGCCCCGTCGGTCGGTGGCGGCACCAGCGCGGTGGCGAACTGCTGCACGCGCGCGAAGAAGTTCCGGTAGAACTGCGCATCCTGCACCGTGCTGCTGGCCACCCGCACCAGCGAGTCATCGTTGCTGCCGAACGGCAGCGACACCGACCCCAGCGTCCCCACGCCCACGCTGGCCGAGGTGGGCGACTTCTTCAGTGCATAGCGGTCCTGCACCGCGCTGGCGAACACCTGTGCATGGCCGTCGCCACGCGCCGCGCAGGACACCCGCAGCACCAGCTGCTCATGCACGTCCTCCTTGGGCTGGAAGTTCTTGTTGGCCTCCACGCTGCCGGCATCGGCACGGGTGATCGCATAGCCCTGCCCCAGCAGCGCGCGGCGCGCCGCCTCGCAGGCCTGCGCCGGCGATATCTCGAAGTCGCGCGAATAGGTGTCGCCGGAATCGAACGACTCGCGCAGCAGCGTGCTGTTGACGGCCTTGCCACCGCAGCCAGCCAGCGCCAGCAGCATCAGCCCGGCCAGCGCACGAAGCCCGTAAGCGCGCATGGACGCCTCCACCCATCATCGAATGCCCACAGCATAACGCCGCCAACGTCCAGGGACGTTGACGGCGTTTTCAACACGCTGTTGCGTTGTTGCTCAGTCAGCCCAGCGGCCGGGACCGGTGGACTGCGGCAGCACCTGCGCCGACAGCGGGCGGTCCGTTTCCAGCAGGTTGAGCGCATCGGCCAGGATCGAGGCCGACTCCTTCAACAGCGGGTCCGGACGCTTCTCGGCGGCTTTCTCGCGTGCGGCATCCTTGACGATGTCGCGCTCGTTGCCGGTCAGGCCGTCGTCGCTGCTGTCCTCGGCCAGCGGGTCCAGCGGCAGGCCCAGCTCCCTGCGGGTGGCCTGGCGCTGCTTGCGCTGCGTTTCCTGGCGGTCACGCTCGGCGCGGCGGTCGGCCTCGTTGAGCGAGACGTACTTCTTGGCCGCCTCGGTGCGGAACTGGTTGACGTCCTCTTCCCACCACTGGAACTCGCGGTCGTTCTGGATGCGCTGGCCATGGCGGGTTTCCAGGCGCGGCAGGATCGGCGCGAAATTGCCGTACTGGGTGTGCGGCACCGCGGCGATGCGCGTCCACGGCAGCGCGTTGTCGTAGGTGCTCTCGCCGAACTCGCTGGCATCCACGCTGGCCGGGAAGGCCAGGTCCGGGACCACGCCCTTGTGCTGGGTGCTGGAGCCGCTGACGCGGAAGAACTGGGCGATGGTCAGCTTCACCTGACCGAAGCGCTCCTTCTCGCTGGCCGGCCAGCGGTCCAGCGGCACCACGTTCTGCACGGTGCCCTTGCCGAAGGTGGTTTCACCGATGACCAGGCCACGCCCGTAGTCCTGGATGGCACCGGCGAAGATCTCCGATGCCGACGCCGAGCCACGGTTGATCAGCACCGCCAGCGGGCCGTCCCAGGCCACGGCCGGGTTGCGGTCGCTGTTGACGGTGACGCGGCCACCGGATTCGCGCACCTGCACCACCGGGCCCTGCTCGATGAACAGGCCGGTCAGTTCGATCGCCTCGTCCAGCGAGCCGCCGCCGTTGTTGCGCAGGTCCAGCACCACGCCGTCGACCTTGTCGGCCTTGAAGCCGGCCAGCAGCTTGGCCACGTCGCGGGTCGCGGAGGCATAGTCGGCCGCGTTGCGGCGACGGCCTTCGAAATCCTGGTAGAAGGTCGGCAGCTTGACGATGCCGATGCGGCGCTGCGCCTCGCCGGCCGCGCCGGGGATGGTCATGGTCTCGCCCTTGGCAGCCTGCTCGGACAGGCGGATCTTCTGCCGGGTGATGGTCACCATGCGGTGCTTGCCGTCCACGCCTTCGGCCGCCGGGATGTACTCCAGCCGCACCTGGGTGTCCTTGGCACCGCGGATCTTGGACACCACGTCATCGATGCGCCAGCCGATCACGTCCTCGATCGGACCGGAACGGCCCTGGCCCACCCCGACGATGCGGTCACCGGCCTTGAGCGTGCCGTCCAGGTCCAGCGGACCACCGGGCACCACCTCGCGGATCACCACCACGTCGTCCTGGCGCTGCAGCTGGGCACCGATGCCCTCCAGCGACAGCGACATGGCCTGGTTGAAGTTCTCGGCCGTGCGCGGGGTGAAGTAGTCGGTGTGCGGGTCGACGGCGCTGGTATAGGCGTTCATGTAGAACGAGAACACGTCGTCGTTCTTGAGCTCGTTGATGCTCTTGCCCAGCGTCTCGTAGCGCTTGTCCAGCGTCTTGCGGATGTCGGCGGCCGACTTGCCGGCCAGCTTCAGCCGCAGCCAGTCGTTCTTGACCGACTTGCGCCACAGCTCGTCGAGCTCGGCGCTGGTCGCCCACGGCACGTCCTTGCGGTCGTAGTCGAAGCGTTCCTGGACGCTGAAGTCCGGCTCCTGGCGCAGCAGGCGGCGGGCATAGGCCACGCGCTCGGTGGCGCGCTGGCGGTACACGCTGAACACCTGGAACGCCGGGTCCAGCTCGCCGGAGCGGATCGCATCGCCGGTGCGCGCGGCCAACGGCGCGAAGCCGTCCACGTCGTCCTTGGTGAAGAACTGCTTGCCGCTGTCCAGCGACTCCAGGTAACGCTTGAACACGTCCTGCGAGGTGGCCGCGTCCAGCGCGCGCGGGCGGTAGGCGTAGCGGCTGTCCGACAGCAGCCCGTAGACCAGCTTGGAGGTGGTGGTCTGGTCGAGCGTCGGGGACGACGGCAGGGCCGGGGAATCGGCGCGCGCCAGCATCGCGGCGGGCGCGGTCAGCGCGAAGGCCAGCAGGAAGGCGGGAACTCGGTAAGTCATCAAAGTACTCGGGGCACCGGACGTTGGGGGGAGGTTGCGGACAGCTCGGACACTTCGACAGTGCCGAAAGTTTCGGCCGTTGTCACGCTGTCCACGGCCAGACTAGCCGCAGCCCCGTAGCAGAATGTGAATCGCCCGGACACGGGCTGGCGGCGACCGCCCTGCCCACGCCTGCGCTGCGGCAGGCGCGGGGGCACTCAGGCCGCGCTCAGACGTGGACGCCGGCACCGGCCGCCTGCTGGTCGGCGTGGTAGGACGAACGCACCATCGGGCCGGAGGCCACGTGGGTGAAGCCCAGCGCGTAGCCGTAGTCCTCGAACGCCTTGTATTCCTCCGGCGTCCAGTAACGCAGCACCGGGTGGTGGTGCGCGGTCGGCTGCAGGTACTGGCCGATGGTGACCATCTCCACGTCATGCGCGCGCAGGTCGCGCAGGGTGGCCTGCACCTGCTCGAAGGTCTCGCCCAGGCCGAGCATGATGCCGGACTTGGTCGGCACGTCCGGGTGCTGCGCCTTGAAGTTCTTCAGCAGGGTCAGCGACCACTGGTAGTCCGCGCCCGGGCGTACGTTGCGATACAGGTCCGGCACGGTCTCGATGTTGTGGTTGAACACGTCCGGCGGGTTGGTCGCCAGGATCTCCAGCGCGCGCTCCATGCGGCCCTTGCCACGGAAGTCCGGGGTGAGCACCTCGATGCGGGTGCCCGGCGACTTGGCGCGGATGGCCGCGATGCAGTCGACGAAGTGCTGGGCACCGCCGTCGCGCAGGTCGTCGCGGTCGACGCTGGTCACCACCACGTACTTCAGGCCCATGTCGGCCACGGTCTGGCCGAGGCTGGCCGGTTCGTTGGCATCCGGCGGCTTGGGCCGGCCGTGGGCCACGTCGCAGAACGAGCAGCGGCGGGTGCAGACCTCGCCCAGGATCATGAAGGTGGCGGTGCCGTGGCCGAAGCATTCGTGGATGTTCGGGCAACTGGCTTCCTCGCACACGGTGACCAGGCGGTTCTCGCGCAGCTTGGCCTTCAGGTTGGCCACCGCATTGCCCGAGGGGATGCGCACGCGGATCCACGACGGCTTGCGCAGCACCGGGGCGTCGGCGAACTGCACCGGCGAGCGGCCGATCTTGTCACCGCCGATCTGCTTGACACCGGCCTGCAACGGCGCGGACGAGGTATCGGCCTGCACGACCTGCAGGGGAATGGAGCGCGTGGTGGATTCAGTCATGGCGTTACCGGCGGCGTCAGGGCCGCGTAGTCAGGTCGGGCAATTCGGGCGTCGGCTGCAGCGCCAGCCCGAACTGCTGGGCCAGATGGGACAGCAGCACCGACTTGACCGCCTCGATGCCCGAGGGACCGCCCAAGTCTAGCACCGAGGTCACCTGCATCCCGGCGTAACCGCAGGGGTTGATGCGGTGGAACGGTTCCAGGTCCAGCGAAACGTTGAAGGCCAGCCCATGGAAGCTGCAGCCGCGCCGCACGCGGATGCCGAGCGCGGCGATCTTGGCCCCGCCGACGTAGACGCCCGGGGCGCCCTCCAGCCGCTCGGCGCCGATGTTCCACTCGTCCAGCGTATCGATGATGGCCTGCTCGATGCGGCACACGTAGTCACGCACGCCGATGCCGAGCCGGCGCAGGTCCAGCAGCGGGTAGACCACGATCTGGCCGGGGCCGTGGTAGGTCACCTGGCCACCGCGGTCCACGTGCAGCACCGGGATGTCGCCCGGGGCGAGCACGTGCTCGTCCTTGCCGGCCTGCCCCAGGGTGAACACCGGGTCGTGCTCGACCACCCAGACCTCGTCGGTGGTGCCGTCGTCGCGGCCGTCGGTGAACTGCTGCATCGCATGCCAGACCGGCGCATAGCCCTGCCGGCCGAGGTCACGCAGGACGGCGGGCCGCTGGCGCGCGGGCGCCGCCGGTACCGCGCAGGCGGTCACAGCGTCCACTTCACTTCCGGATGGTCACGCAGCGCGGCATGCGCCGCGTCGTACTGCTCGCGGCTGTCGGCCCGGAAGGCGATGCGCACGGAGACGTACTTGCCGTTGGACGAATGCTTCCAGGCGATGCGCTCGTTGAGCACTTCCACCCCGGCGCTCTGCAGCAACCTGGGCAGTTCCTGCTCCAGCCCGATGTTGGCCGCGCCCATGGCGCTCAACTCGAAGGTACCGGGGAACTGGAAGCCGTGTTCAGGATTGTCGGACTTGATTTCCATGGTGGACATTATCGGGGCGTGGCGCCCCAAACCCAAGGCCATGGCCGGTTTACAGCCTTCCAAAACGGGAAGGGCCGCTTTCGCGGCCCTTCCGGCAGGCATCGGCAGCTTACCTGGACAGTTCCAGCAGGGTCGAGGAGACCCAGCCACGGTTGCCCAGTTCATCTTCCACTTCCCACATCACGCCTTCCTTGGTGCCGGTCGGGTACAGCATCATGCCCGGATCCAGGGTGCGCACCGGGGCACCGGTGCCGCGGGCGTTGGCCAGCAGGCGACCGGCACGGGTCACGGTCACGGCCTGCTGCGCGTTGGAAGCGGCGGCATTCTCCGGCAGGCCACCCAGCTGGGCGACGATGTCGGTGTAGGCCTGCAGGTAGGCCATGGTGATCACCTGGCCGATTTCGGTGTTGGCGTAACCGCCCACGCCCGCCGCGCCCAGGCCGCTGCCGCCGAACAGGCCGCCGCCGGCACCAAAGCCCATGTCGCTCTTGCGCGCGGAGCCTTCGGCCATGGCCACCTGCTCGGAGGAACGCACGTCGGTCACGGTCAGGACCACATCGGCGGTCTTGCTGGTGAAGTTCAGGCCACCGACGATCGCGCCGGCGCGGCCACCGATCAGGCCGCCCAGCAGGCCACCGATGGCATTGCCACCGGCGTTGCTGTTCTGCGAGATCAGGTCCGGGATCATCACGTAGTCGGCGGCCTTGATCTGGCCCTTGCCGACGTTGGAACGGCCACGCAGCTCGCCGCTGGCGGCCAGCTCACGCTCGAACTGGCCGGCGGCCATGCCGGCGCCACGGTCGACCAGAGTGAAGCAGCGCGAACGGTTGACGAACACCTTGATCAGGCGGCTCGGCGCCGGCAGCTGCTGGCCGGTCCACCAGTTGGTGGCATCTTCGGGCTCGATCACCGACATCGAACCGATCGGGCGCTGGCAGGTCGGAATCTGGGCGACCGCAGCCTTGCGCTGTTCCTGCGCCTGGGTGCCCCGGTTCTTGAATGATGCTTCGGCGGGCTGGCTGGTGACAGCCGCGGCAATACCTACGGTGAGCGCCGCTGCAACGAGCGGCGAAAAGACGTTACGCATATCAGTTACTTCCCCGTTACCTGCACCTATCGAGGTGCGTTCCTTTGGCGTTTGCGACCTAGCGGCAAAATCCTGTTCCACCCCACTTTCGGGCAGGCGAGCGCGGGCCGGTCGCGCCGATGCTACCGCACGAAGATCAAGGGATTCCATCAAAGTCTTGTGGGAAAACCCCGCGACTTGCGCCTCCCAGGGTGTGATCGTCCGCAAATTTCGATGGACGTCACGTTGCAAACCCCCATTCATCTTGCTGGAAACCACCAGTAGCCTGCCCGCGCCTTCCACCGGTATGCGCGGTCATTTCCCCTTGCTCCCGAAACAATTTGTCCGTTCAGGGCCCGATGTTCAAACCGGCCCGCGCCGCTAAGCTGGTCCGATCTTACGAACGACATCATGGAGAACGCCGCATGAGGGACGGCAAGGGCTTTCCTCTCGCCGCGCTGCTGGCCGGCACCCTGCTCGCCAGCACCGCCCAGGCCGCTGAACAATGCGCGCAGAGCGCCTTGGCCGAGCACCCGCCGGCGATCAACTTCCGCGTCGACAACGACCTGTTCGGCGGCGCCCAGCAAGACCAGGGCTACACCAATGGCGCGATGTTCACCCTGGTCTCGCCGAACCTGAAGGACTACACCGACGACCCCTGCCTGCCGCGCCTGGCACGCTGGACCAACCGGCACCTGGAACGCCTGCATCCGGGCGGGTTCGAACAGCAGAACATGATCTTCAGCTTCGGCCAGGGCCTGTTCACGCCGACCGACAACACCCGCTCGGACCTGATCCGCGACGACCGTCCGTATGCCGCCGCGCTGCTGGTGAACTTCGGCTACAACGCGCGCAGCGGCGCACACCTGCGCACCACCCAGCTGGCGGTCGGCATGGTCGGCCCGGCCGCCATGGGCAAGCAGGTGCAGCAGGCGGTGCACAGCGTGCTGGGCGACGAGAAGTTCAAGGGCTGGGACAACCAGCTGCACAACGAGCCGGTGTTCAAGCTGGTGCATGAGCGGATGCGCCGGTGGCCGGCCGAGCCCAGCACCGCTGGCTGGGGCTGGGACGCGATCAGCCATTGGGGTGGCGCGCTGGGCAACCTCGCCACCTACGCCAACGCCGGTGGCGAAGTCCGCTTCGGCTGGAAGCTGCCCGACGATTTCGGCAGCTCGCCGATGCGCCCGGCCGGCGAGAACACCGCGCCGACCCGGCTGGGCCGCGCCGCGGGCTGGTCCGGCCACCTGTTCCTCACCAGCGACGCTCGCTGGGTGCTGCGTGACATCACCCTGGATGGCAACACCTTCCGCACCAGCCACCGCGTGGACAAGCGCCCGTTCGTCGGCGACATCGGCTATGGCGTGGCGGTGATGCGCGGTCGCTGGAAGTTCGCGCTGGCCCGCTACCACCGCACCCGCGAGTTCGAAGGCCAGAAGGAAACCCCGGTGTTCGGCAGCTTCACGGTCAGCCGCACGCTCTGACCCGCCTGCGGCTTCGCTGCGTAGCCGCGCGCCAGGCAGGCGCCGGCAGCGAGGCCCCCAAACAAAAGCGGCGCTGCCGCGTCCGACGAATCGTCGAGCGCGGCAGCGCCGCCTGGCCGTTCCGGCCGGTGGCCGCCCTTACTCGGACTTCCACCACATCATGAAGGCGTCCCACAGGCGCTTGAAGAAGCCCCCCTCTTCCACCGCCTGCACCGCCACCAGCGGCGCCTCGGCGATCACCTTGCCGTCCAGCGACACCTTCACGGTGCCGATCTGCTGGCCAGCGGTGATCGGGGCGACCAGCTGCTTGGGCACGTCCATGCTCGGCTTGAGGTCGTTGTAACGGCCGCGCGGCACGCTCACCAGCATCGGCTGGGCAACGCCCAGCTGCACTTCATCGGCCTTGCCTTTCCAGACGTGCTGGCTGGTCACGGCCTTGCCCGGCTCGTACAGGCGATGGGTTTCGAAGAAGCGGAAGCCCCAGTTCAGCAGTGCCAGGCTGTCATCGGCACGCTGCTTCTCCGAGGCACCGCCCATCAGCACCGCGATCAGGCGCTGGTCGCCGCGCTGGGCCGAGCTCATCAGGCAGTAGCCGGCCGCCGAGGTGTGGCCGGTCTTGATGCCGTCCACGCTCGCATCACGCCACAACAGCAGGTTGCGGTTGGGCTGGGTGATGTTGCCGACGGTGAATTCCTTGATCTTGTTGTACGCGTAGGTCTCCGGGTAATCGCGCACGAAGGCGCGGCCCAGCAGCGCCAGGTCGTAGGCGCTGGACTGGTGGCCTTCGGCGTTGAGGCCGTGCGCGTTGACGAAGTGCGAGTCCTTCATGCCGATCTTGGCGGCGTAGCTGTTCATCAGCGCGGCGAAGGCCTCCTGGCTGCCGGCGGCATGTTCGGCCAGGGCGATCGCGGCATCGTTGCCGGACTGGATCGCCATGCCCTTTTCCATGTCCTCCAGGCGCGCGGTCTGGTTGACCGGGAAACCGCTGTAGCTGCCGTCGGTGCCCGCGCCGCCTTCACGCCAGGCGCGCTCGCTCATCATCACCTGGTCGTCCGGCTTGATCTTGCCGTTCCTGGTCTCGGCGGCGAGCACGTAGGACGTCATCACCTTGGTGATGCTGGCCGGCGGCACCGCCATGTGGACGTTCTCGCCGGCCAGCACCTGGCCGGTGGCGTAATCCATCAGCACCCAGGCGGTGGCGGTGGTCGGGACCGGTGCCGGCGGCGTCGCCACCTGGGCCGGAGCGGCCGCGGCAGCGGGGGCTGGGGTCGGCGTGGGGGTGGGCGTCTGGGCGGATGCCAGGCCAACGACGAGCGTCGTGGCCAGCGCGGCGGCGGCAAAACGGAATTTCATCGGAAATCGGTTCCTGCGGGACGAGGAAAAAAGAAACGGACGATCATTGTAGGACGGGCGCACCGCCATTGCGGTGCGACATCCGGCGTCAGTCGCGGACGATCTGCGGACTGCCAAAGCCCAGACCCGCAATGCGCCCGGCGAGTTCCGCCGCACTGCTCTGGTCGCTGGCTGGTACGCGCAGGCGCCACAGGGTGCGCCCGCCGCTGACGATATCGCTGAGCGAGGCGCCGACGATACCGGCGGCCGACAACTGGCTCAGCGCCCGTGCAGCATTGTCGCGGCTGGAAAAGCTGGCCACCTGCAGCAGGATGGCGCCCAACGCACGCGTGGCCGGGTCGGCCGGAACCGCCGGCGTGGTGGCCGCGCGCACGGCCGGTGCGGGCGCCGTCGCCGGCAGCGGTTGTACGGCCACCGGGGCCGGTTCGGCACCGGCGGCGCGCGTGGCAGCCGGGCGACCGGTGGCCACGCGCACACCGTTGTCCTTCATCCACGCGTCGAAATGATCGGCACTGGCGACCGCGGTGGGGGCCGTCGGCGGGGTCGCGGCAGGCGGGTTCGGCAGCTTTTCCACCAACTGGTCCATGCGGCTTGGTGCCACCGGTCGGGCCGGCGCACTGACCGTCGCCACCACCGGCGCGGCCGCGCGTTCGCCGCGGCCACGGCGGCTGCCGGCCAGCACGTTGTCGCTGCCCGGGGTCAGGCCACGCACCTCGACCCGGCCGGTGCCGCGCTGGGTGATGCCCAGGCGCACCGCGGCCGCGTAGCTCAGGTCGATCACGCGGCCGTCGTGGAAGGGCCCGCGGTCATTGACCCGCACCACCACCGACTCACCGTTGTCCAGGTTGGTGACACGGGCGAAGCTGGGCAGCGGCAGGGTCTTGTGCGCGGCGGTGAAGGCGTACATGTCGTACACCTCGCGGTTGGAGGTCAGCCGGCCGTGGAACTTCTGGCCGTAATACGAGGCCGTGCCCTGCTCGACGTAGCGGCTGACGTCGTCCATCACCTGGTACTGCTTGCCCAGCACCACGTAGGGCGAACGGTTGCCCACCGCCGACCGCGGCTCGCTGGTCACCACCGGTTCGGGGATGCAGTCCACGTTGGGGATGTAGCTTGGCGTGCTGTCCCTGACGCCCGGCTTGTACAGGCCTCCGGCGGTGTAATTGCCCCGCGTGGAGAGGTCTTCCTGCGCCTTGGCGTACGGCGAGCCTTCCGGGCAACCGGCACGGGCGTCACCGCGGCCATGCACCGCCGTGCCGGCATGCGCGCTGGCAGCGGCACTGCCGCCGCCGGCCTTCTTCGGGGCGCTGCTGCAGGCGGCCAGCCCGAGCACGATCAACGCAGGGACCAGCCACCTGATGTTCATGCCGGGGGGAGCTCCTTGCCGGCGATGGCCTGGGACAGCTGGAACACGGCCATCGCGTACATCTTGGAGATGTTGTATCGGGTGATCGCGTAGTAGTTCTGGAAGCCCAGCCAGTACTGCTTGCCGTTGCTGCCTTCCAGGGTCACCGGCGTGGCGGTGGCGTTGGCCGCGCGGATCGGCGTCACCGCGTGGTAGCCGCGCGCGGCCAGGTCATCGATGGTCCAGGTCGGGGTCCAGTCGGTCGGGTTGAACTCCTCGCGGCCGGCGTCGAGCATGGCCGGCACCGCGACGGTGCCACCGCGCACCCAACCGCCCTTCTTCACGAAGTAGTTGGCGATCGAGGAAAACACGTCGTCATAGCTGTTGAACAGGTCCCGGCGGCCGTCACCGTTGCCGTCCACGGCGAAGTCCAGGTAGCTGGATGGCATGAACTGGCCCATGCCCATCGCGCCGGCATAGCTGCCCTTGAGGGTGGTGATGTCCAGCTTCTCCATGCGCGCCAGTTCGAACAGCTTGGCCAGCTCGTCGCGGAAGAACAGCTCGCGGCGCACCTCGCGCTCGAGCTTGGCCGGGTCGCCGCTGCGCGGGTACTTGAAGGCCAGCGTGTACAGCGCATCAAGCACGCGGTGGTTGCCGGCGTTGCGGCCGTAGCTGGTCTCCACGCCGATGATCGCCACGATCACCTCGGCCGGCACGCCGGTGCGTTCCTGCACCCGCATCAGCTCGTCGCGGTGCTGGGCCAGGAAGGCACGGCCGCCGTCGATGCGGGCCTGGGTGATGAACATCGGCCGGTATTCGTTCCACGGCTTGACCCGCTCGGCCGGCCGCGACATCGCCGCGATGATCGGTTCGCGGATCTGCGCCTGCGCCAGCGTGGCTTCGATGTAGGCCGGATCGATGCGGTAACGCGCCGCGGTGTCACGGACGAAATTGGCACGGGCGGTTTCGAAGGGCACCGGGGTCAGGTCGACCGGGGGCAAGTCCTGCTTGCTTTCCGGAGTCGCCTCGGCCGGACCGGTGCCTGGCTTGGCCGGCGTGGCGGGTGCCTCGGCCGGAACCGGCGACGGCGTGGGAGCATGCGGCTGGGTCGCGCAGGCGACCAGACCGAACGTGAGACAGCAAATCAGAGCGCGTCGAATCATCGGCCGAGATTAGCAGGTCAAAGATGAATTTCCATCAATAAGACCATGAATCCCAACGAAATTGAAGGGGAAAATCCGTCCGCGGATGGCACCCTGCGGCGACCCTGGAAGATGAATGCAGCCACGCTTTGCCGGCCCTGCCCGTCCACCGGGCATAAAAATAGGCGTCGGCCATCCCCCCATCCCGCAGAGATGACCGACGCCCGGATTGGTGTGGGGGAACCGGGTCGTCATCTCCCCATGCCGACCCGCCAACAACCAACCGGATGTCGCGGCGCGACAGCTGCCAGCGACGCTGACATTGTGAAGAACTCGTAAAGCCTTGTGTTTGATCTCGATCAAAAGCCGAGCAATCAACCCAACTCAGCCACCGTGGACCGGCCGGTGCGCACGCACCGCCATCACCAGGCCGAAGCCGGCCAGCAGCGAGACCGCCGAGGTGCCGCCATAGCTGATCAGCGGCATCGGCACGCCCACCACCGGCAGCAGGCCGGAGATCATGCCGCCGTTGACCAGGATGTACACGAAGAAGGCCAGGCCGGTGGCACCGGCCAGCAGCCGCGAGTAAGTATCGCGCGCCTCCACCGCGATCCACAGGCACCGGCCGATCACGAACAGGTACAGGGCCAGCACCACCGCCACGCCGACCCAGCCGTATTCCTCGCTGAGCACAGAGAAGGCGAAATCGGTGGTCTGCTCGGGGATGAAGTTCAGGTGCGACTGCGAGCCCAACCCCCAACCCTTGCCGGTCAGGCCACCGGAGCCGATCGCGATCTTGGACTGGATGATGTTCCAGCCGGCCCCGAGCGGGTCACTCTCCGGGTCGAGAAACATCATGATGCGGTCCTTCTGGTAGGGCCGCAGCAGCCACAGCCACGCCACCGGCGCGGCCGCGGCCACGCCGCCCACGCCGATGCCCACCCACCACCACGGCAGGCCGGCCAGCAGCAGCACGAACGCGCCGCTGGCGGCGATCAGCACGCCGGTGCCGAAGTCCGGCTGCAGCATCACCAGCCCGGTCGGCACGCCGATGATCACCGCCGCCACCAGCACCACCGGGATGCGCGGCGGCAGCGGCATGCGATTGAGGTACCAGGCCACCATCATCGGCAGGCTGACCTTCAGCAACTCGGCCGGCTGCAGGTAGAACAGCCCCAGGTTCAGCCACTGCCGGCCGTACTTGCCGGTGCCCAGCACGAACACCGCCAGCAACGGCAGCATGGAGACGGCATAGATCAGCGGCGTCCAGGCGCGGATGCGCAGGATGGAAACCCGCGAGATGGCCCACATCGCCACCAGGCCCACCGCGAAGCGCACGCCCTGCGCCATCACCAGCCCGCCACCGCCGGCGCTGTCCAGCACCGACAGGCCGATGCCCATCAGCACGGCCAGCGCGATCAGCAGCGGCCAGTCCAGGCCGCGGGTCAGGCGCTGGCCCATCTCCAGTGCCCAGCGCAGGAAGTCCCTCATCGTTGTGCCTCCGGGCCGCGTGCCTCGGGCCCGGCCGGGCGCGATGGCGCCACCGCGGGGGATTCGAGGGAGGACGGTGCCTGTGGCGGTGGCGCGGGCGCGCCCACCATCACCGGCATGGCATCGAACAGCAGTGCCGCCTGTTCACCACGGGCGCGTGCGGTCGGGTCCTCGGTATCGAAGGTGGCGATGCCGACCGCGACCGTGCCGCGCTCGGCATCCAGCGGCTGCAGGCCCTCGGGCATCACGCCCAGCAGCCACGCATCGAACACCTTGCGCGCGATCGGCGCGGCCGCCGAACCACCGTAACCACCGCCCTCCACAGCGATGGCGATGGCGATGACCGGGTCCTCGGCCGGCGCGAAGCCCACGAACAGCGCGCGGTGGCGCAGGTGCATCGGCAGGCTCTTGGGGTTCAGCGCGGCGGTGCCCTTGCGGCTGATCACCTGCGCGGTGCCGGTCTTGCCGGCCATCCGGTACTGGGCCCCGGCGGCGACACGCCAGCCGCTGCCACCGGGCTGCATGGTGCCCATCATGCCTTCGCGCACGGCCTGCAGGTTGGACGGGTTGGGGCTGATCGGCAGCGGTGCCGGCTGCGCCATCGCCATCCAGTCGTGGTCGAAACCGGCGCGTTGTTCGGTGACCAGGTGGGGGCGCCGCAGCTGCCCGGTGGCCAAGCCGCCCACGCCGCGCGCCAGCTGCAGCGGCGTCACTTTCCACAGGCCCTGGCCGATGCTGGCATTGACGGTATCGCCCGGGTACCAGCGCTCGCGGTTCGCCTTGGCCTTGGCCGCCGGCGAGGGCAGGATGCCGCCGATCTCGCCGAGCAGGTCGATGCCGGTGGGCCGGCCGAAGCCGTAGTGGCCGCCCATGTACTCGTCATAGCGCTCGATGCCCATGTCGATGCCGAGCTGGTAGTAATAGGTGTTGACCGACTGCGAGATCGACTTGCGCAGGTCGGTCCAGCCATGGCCGCCACGGTTGGCGTCACCCCAGCCACGGCTGACGCCGGGCAGGTAGAACATGCCGCGCGAGAGGATCTTGTCCTCCGGCCGGCGCAGCCCGCTGTCCAGCCCGGCCAGGCCGAGGAACGGCTTGACCGTCGAACCCGGCGCCACGCCGCCCAGCACCAGCCGGTTGAACTGCGGACGCGACGGGTTCTCGTTGAGGCGCTTGAAGTCGGCGTGCGAGATGCCGTTCACGAACAGATTGGGGTCGTACGACGGCAGGCTGACCATGGCCAGGATCTCGCCGGTACGCGGGTCGATCGCCACCGCCGAGCCTTCCTGCTCGCCGAAGGCGGCCACCATCGCCCGCTGCAGGTCGGCATCGATGGACAACCGCAGGTCGGTGCCCGACTGCGCCGGCACCCGGCCGACGGTGCGGATGGCGCGGCCCTGCACATTGGTCTCGACCTGCTCGTAGCCGATCTTCCCGCGCAGCTGCTGCTCGTAGTAGCGCTCCAGGCCGGACTTGCCGATGTGGGTCAGCGCGGCATTGCCCTCGCCCAGCTCCTCCAGGTCCTTGTCGTCGACCCGGCCGACGTAGCCGATGATGTGCGCGAACAGGTCGCCGTAGGGGTAGCGCCGGGTCAGGTACGGCTCCAGCTCCACGCCCGGGTAACGCCAGCGGTCCACCGCGAAGCGCGCCATCTCGTCGTCGCTGACGCGCAGCTTGAGCGTCACCGGCATGAAGCTGCGACGCGCCTTGCGCGACTGCCGGAAGCGCTCGATGTCCTCATCGCCCAGCGAGAAGATCTGGCGCAGGCCGGCCAGGGTGGCCTCCATGTCCTGCACCTTGTCCGGGGTCACGTCCAGGCGGAAGGCCGGCACGTTCTCGGCCAGCAGCCGGCCGTTGCGGTCGTAGATCAGCCCGCGCCCCGGCACCACCGGACGCGCCTTGATGCGGTTGGCCTCCGAGCGCGTGGCATAGATGTCGTGGTCCAGCACCTGCAGCTTGAAGTACCAACCGCCCAGGAAGCCCAGCGCCAGCAGCACGCCGAGGAAGCCCAGTGCCGCGCGCCGCCGGAACTGTTCGGCCTCGGCGTGCGGGTTCTTGGTCTGGCGCCGGTTGTACATGCTCAGCGTCCGCGCTTGCCCAGCCGCACCGCATCCAGCAGCACATACAGCGGCAGCCACAGCGCCATGCCCAGCAGCGGCGCCCACCAGTAGCTCCAGGGCAGCAGCGGCGCATCACCGAGCAGGTGGATGGCCGCGTCGATGACGCGGTCGTTGAACAGCAGCCCGCCGATCGACAGCGCCTGCTGCGACAACGGGAAGAACCGGATCCGCGCGCGGAAACGCTGCAGGATGAAGGCCATCACCACCAGCCGCAGCGCCTGCTCGCCGAGGATGCCCCCGGTCAGCACATCGGCCAGCAGGCCGATGCAGAAGGCGAAGCCCAGCCCTGCGCGCTCGGGGGTCTCGATCACCCAGTACGCCAGCACCAGCGCCAGCCAGTACGGGCGCAGTGGCAGCAGCAGGTCAGGCAACGGCACCAGTGCCAGCAGGAACGCCAGCACGATGCTGACCGGCAGCACCCAGCCCTTGTTGCGCAGGCGGCTCATCGGCGCTGCTCCGGCGTGGCCTGCGGCGACGGCGCTTCGGCGGGAGCCGTGGACGCACCGGCGGCGCCCGCCGGAGTGGCCGGGGCCGCTTCGGTGGGCGACGGGCCTGCCGGCGGTACGGCCGTGGCACCGGCCGGGGCCGGATGCGCCGACGGCGTGACCGTACCGGCCGCGTCGGCCGGGAGCTCCAGGCCCTGGGTCACCGGCAGGCGCGGGATGGCCGGCACCGAGCGCAGCAGCAGCACGTTGCGACCACGGTCCAGCTTGGCCGCCGGCTCCAGTTCACCGACCAGGAAGGCATGGGTATCGTCCGGGCGCAGCTTGAGGATCCTGCCGACTGGGAAGCCGGCGGGGAAACGCCCGCCCAGGCCCGAGGTCACGATCTCATCGCCCACCTCGACGCCCGCGCTGAGCGGGATGTCGCGCAGCTCCAGGCGGTCGCCGCGCCCGTAGGCGATCAGCCGCACCCCGTTGCGGGCCACGTTCACCGGCACCGCGTGGTCCGGGTCGGTCAGCAGCAGCACGGTCGAATGGCTGGCATTGACCGCAATCACCTGCCCCATCAGGCCGCCGGCATCGATCACCGCCTGGCCGACGTGCACGCCGTTGCGGCTGCCCGAGTCCAGCACCACGCGCTGCTTCACCGGGTCCAGGTCGATGTCCAGGATCGGCGCCAGCTGCACGTCCAGGCCATTGCGTTCGGCGGCATTGAGCAGCTCGCGCAGCTGGGCGTTGTCCAGCGCGGCGGTCTGCAGGCGGGTCAGGCGGGCATTGGCCAGCAGCAGCTGGTTGCGCAACTCGCGGTTCTCCTCGACCAGCTGGCCGTGGCTGGCGGCATGGTCCTTGACCGTGGCACCGACGCGGCCGGGCAGCCCGGCCAGTGCCCAGACCGGCTGCACCACCACGCTGGCCTGCGCACGCAGGCGCGACAGCCAGCCGCCCTGGATGTCGAGCACGATCAGGGTGATGGCCAACGCCAGGTAAGCCAGCAGTCGCAATGTGCTGCTGGCGTCACCCTGTCGGGAGGCTACGGGAGGGCCGGCGTAAGGAGGCACGGATCAGGCGCTGGGAGCAGGGAAAGGGAAAAAGGGAATGGGGGCCGCAGGAGCCCCCGAACGTCAGCGCGCACACCGGATGTCATCTGCAGCGGGGGCAGGAACACGCGGACCGGGGCAGATCGCAGCAACCCACGCATCGTCATTCCCGGCTCCCCACCCCGATCCCGGCCTCACTCCGGCGCGAAGAACTCGTTGCCGTGCATGTCCACCAGCTCCAGCGCACGGCCGCCACCGCGGGCCACGCAGGTCAGCGGGTCATCGGCCACCTGCACGTGCAGGCCGGTCTCCTCGGAGATCAGGCGGTCCAGGTCGCGCAGCAGGGCGCCACCACCGGTCAGCACGATACCGCGCTCGGCGACGTCGGCGCACAGTTCCGGCGGGGTCTGTTCCAGGGCCAGCTTGACCGCCGAGACGATGCCCGACAGCGGTTCGTGCAGGGCCTCGAGCACCTCGTTGGAGCTGATCTTGATCATCTTCGGCACGCCCTCGGCGAGGTTGCGGCCGGAGATCTCCATCTCGATCACTTCCGCCTGCGGGTAGGCGCAGCCCAGCTCGACCTTGATGCGCTCGGCGGTGGCTTCACCGATCAGCATGCCGTGGTTGCGGCGCACGTAATTGGTGATGGACTCGTCGAAACGGTCGCCGCCGATGCGGACCGAGGCCGAATAGACGATGCCGTTCAGCGAGATGACCGCCACTTCGGTGGTGCCGCCGCCGATGTCGATGACCATCGAGCCACGCGCCTCGGTCACCGGCATGCCGGCGCCAATCGCCGCGGCCATCGGCTCCTCGATCAGGAACACGTCACGCGCACCGGCCTCCTCGGCCGACTCCTTGATGGCGCGGCGCTCGACCTGAGTCGAGCCGGCCGGCACGCAGACCAGCACGCGCGGGCTCGGGCGCAGCACGCGCGACTTGTGCACCTTCTTGATGAAGTGCTTGAGCATCGCCTCGGTGTAGGTGAAGTCGGCGATGACGCCGTCCTTCATCGGGCGGATGGTGGTGATATGGCCCGGGGTACGGCCGAGCATCTGCTTGGCCTCGGCGCCGACGGCGGCCACCGAGCGGGTGCCGCCGATGGCACGGTCCTGGCGCACGGCCACGACCGACGGCTCGTTCAGCACGATGCCCTGGCCGCGCACATAGATGAGGGTGTTGGCCGTGCCCAGGTCGATGGACAGGTCATTGGAGAACATGCCACGCAGCTTCTTGAACATCTGGGAAGTGATCCTGACGGGTGTCGTGCCCACGCCGGTTGGCGAAAAAATGGGCAGAAAATGAGGGCCGCTAGCCTATCAACCCACCATGGCCCGGGCAAGAAAAATCCTTGGAAAATCCGGGTTCCGGACCACATCAGGCAGACGCGGTACAGATTCGGTTGTGGCCGTCCGCCGCGGCACCCGGTAACCTTATGCGCTTTGGCGCGCTGCGCGCCGGCCCGCCTGCGGCCGCACGGCGGCGTTTTCCTTTTCCCGTATAGGCCTGTTCGCGATGTCCGCTTTGATCTGTGGTTCCCTTGCCTTCGACACCATCATGGTGTTCCCGGACCAGTTCAAGAACCACATCCTGCCGGACAAGGTGCACATCCTGAACGTGTCCTTCCTGGTCCCGCGCATGCGCCGCGAGCTGGGCGGCTGCGCCGGCAACATCGCCTACAACCTGAAGCTGCTCGGCGGCGACCCGATCCCGATGGGCACCGTGGGCCAGGACTTCGGCCCGTACCGCGAGCATTTCGAGCGGCTGGGCATCAACCTGAGCCAGGTGCGGGTGCTGGAGGAGATGTTCACCCCGCAGTGCTTCATCACCACCGACCACGACAACAACCAGATCACCGCCTTCCACCCGGGCGCGATGATGCGTTCGCACGAGAACCACGTGAAGGACGTGCCGGGCGTCACCTTCGGCATCGTCGCGCCGGACGGCCGCGAGGGCATGATCCAGAACGCGGCCGAGTTCCTGGAATGCGGCATCCCCTTCATCTTCGACCCGGGCCAGGCGCTGCCGCTGTTCAACGGGCCGGAGCTGCGCCAGTTCATCGAACAGGCCGACTACGTGGTGGTCAACGACTACGAGTCCAACCTGCTGCAGCAGCGCACCGGCTGGAGCGAGAAGGAAATCGTCGAGCGCACCCAGGCCTACATCACCACCCAGGGGCCGCGCGGGGCGATCATCCATACCCCGGAAAAGAGCTTCGACATCCCGCCGGCGCACGAGCGCCGCGTGGTCGACCCGACCGGCTGCGGCGACGCCTTCCGCGCCGGCCTGATCTACGGCATCGAGAAGGGCTACGACTGGCTCACCATCGGCCGCATGGGCAACCTGATGGGCGCGCTGAAGGTCGAGCACCCCGGCACCCAGAACCAGCGCTTCGACTTCGCCGAGTTCAACGACCAGTTCAAGCAGCAGTTCGGCTACGCGCTCTGAACCCGAAGCGCGGCGGCACCCGGGAAACGGCGCTTCGGCGCCGTTTTTCGTTGCCCCCGCCACCGCCCGGGCAGGCACCAGTTAGCCTTGTGGCCTGACCCGACCGCCACCGCCAATGTCCCTGGGCCTTTTCTGCGCGGTGCTGCTGGCCGCCCTGCTCCACGCCAGCTGGAACGCCATCGTCAAGCTCGGCGGCGACACGCTGCTGACCACCCTGCTGGTCACCGGCTGGGCGGCGGTGCTCGCGGCCCTGCTGCTGCCGTGGTTGCCCGCGCCCGCAGCGAGGAGCTGGCCCTGGCTGGCGGTATCGGCGGTCCTGCAGGCCGGCTACTACGTCCTGGTCGCGCGCGCCTACCGGGTGGCGGATATGAGCCTGTCCTACCCGCTGATGCGTGGCTGCGCACCGCTGCTGGTGGCCCTGGCCGGCAGCCTGGCCTTCGACGAGCACCTGCCCGCTGCCGGCTGGGCCGGCATCGCCCTGGTCTGCGGCGGCATCGTGCTGATGGCCGGCAGCGGCAACCGCCGCAACCTGCAGCTGCCCCTGTTCATCGCGGTGGTCATCGCCACCTACACCCTGGTCGACGCCCGCGGCGCACGCCTGTCCGGCAACACGCTCAGCTACACGCTGTGGCTGTTCCTGCTGTCCGGGCTGCCATTGCCGCTGTGGGCACTGGCCCGGCGACGCGCCGAGCTGGGGGACTACCTGCGCCGGAACTGGGCACGCGGCCTGGTCGGCGGCATCGGCACCACCACGTCCTACGGCATCGCACTGTGGGCGATGACGCTGGCACCGGTGGCGATCATCGCCGCGCTGCGCGAAACCTCGATCCTGTTCGCGTTGGCGCTGTCGGCGCTGCTGCTGAAGGAGCGGATCAGCCGGCGCCGCCTGCTGGCCGCGGCGGTGATCCTGATCGGCGTGGCCTTGCTGCGGCTGGCCTGATGCACCCGCCGCTCAGAGCGGCGGCATGCGGGCGATGTCCTCGTCCACCAGCTCCATCGCCATCACCAGCGCGTCCTCACGGCCGTTGTCGGCGGGGTAGTAACGCGGTCGCCGGCCGATCTCGTTGAAGCCTTCGCTGTGGTACAGCGCGATGGCCGGGGCATTGGACGGGCGCACCTCCAGGAACACCCGCACCGCGCCGCGCTGGCGCGCCACCCGCACCAGTTCGCGCAGCAGCCGCCGGCCATGGCCGCGCGACTGCACCAGCGGGTCCACGCAGACATTGAGCACATGCGCCTCGTCGGCGGCGAGGCTGAGCATGCCGTAGCCGACCAGGCCGTCTTCCACCTCGAGGATCCGCCCGGGATAACCGGCGCGCAGGCAGTCCTGGAAAATGCCACGCGTCCACGGGAAGGGGTAAGCGCGCAGCTCGACCTCCATCACCGCGTCCAGGTCGTCTTCCTGCATCGGCCGCAACACCGGGCCGGCCGGGCGGGCCTGCGCGTTCATTGCCGCTGCTTCCGCCGCAGGCTGCGCAGTTGCGGCCACAGCGCGCGCTTGGCGGCCGGGTTGGCACGCAGCTCGTCCAGCGGCCAACTGTCCATCAATGCCCGCGTCTGCGGGTCATTCGGGTTGCAGCCGGACGCGCGCAGCAGGGCGATCTGCAGGCGGTCGGGCATGCGCAGGCCACCGCCGCGGCGTGGCAGGGTCGCCGCCGATGCCGGGGACGCGGGCCTGTCCGGCGTGGTCGCCGGGGCCTCTGGCGCGCGGGCAGCCTGCTCACGGCGGGCGGGCGGGGCGGCCGGGCGCGGCGGCGGCGGGGTACGCGCCGGCGCGATCTCCAGGGCGACCGGCGGCGCGGCGGCCTCCATGGCAGGCGGTGCGTCCAGCGCACTGCCCTCCAGGTAGACCGTGTAGCCCATCGCCTGCAGCAGCGCCTGCTGCTGCGCGGACCACAACGGCGCGGGCGCGAGCCCGGTCATTCCACCTTGCCGGCCGGCGCGCGCCGGCGCAGCAGCAGCCACATCACCGGCCCGGAGATGGCATACAGGATGCCCACCACGAACAGGGTGCGCGGCAGGTCCACGACCATGATGGCGATGATGATCGGCACCAGCGCCAGCACCACGAACGGCACGCGCTCCGAGCGCGGCCCCTTCTCGTTGCCGCCCTTGAAGCTCCAGAAGCGGATCCGGCTGACCATCAGCAGGCCCGAGACGATCGTCACCGCCAGCGCCACGTAGCGCAGCTGCTCGCCGCTCCAGCCCAGGTTGCCGTCGGCAAAGGCCCAGACGAAGGACATCATCAGGCCCGCCGCGGCCGGGCTGGCCAGGCCGACGAACCAGCGCTTGTCGACCGTGCCGACCTGGGTGTTGAAGCGCGCCAGCCGCAGCGCAGCGCAGGCGGCGTACAGGAACGCGGCCGACCAGCCAACGCGGCCGAGGATCTCGCCGTCGAACTTCAGCGAGGACAGCGCCCAGTGGTACATGACCAGCGCCGGCGCCATGCCGAAGCTGACCAGGTCGGCCAGCGAGTCGTACTGCACGCCGAACTCACTGCTGGTGCCGGTCAGGCGCGCCACGCGGCCGTCCAGGCCGTCCATGACCGCCGCCACGAACACGGCGATGCTGGCGTTGACGAAGTCCCCGTTGGCGGCGGCGATGATCGCGTAGAACCCGGCGAACAGGCCGGCGGTGGTGAACAGGTTCGGCAGCAGGTAGATGCTGCGCGAACGCGGTGGGGGTCTCAATTCGTCCATGCCGCCCAGTTTAATCGACTTGCCAGCCGCGTCACCGGGTGCTGCAATCGGCGCCTTGCCCGTCCGCCCTGCCCGGAGTCGCCATGCCCGTCCTGCCCCGCCTCTGCTGCCTGCTCCTGCTCGCCAGTTCCGCCGCCAGCGCCGGGCAGCTCTACAAGTGGAAGGACGCCAATGGCGTCACCCAGTATTCGGAGCGGCCGCCGGTCGGGCAGAAATACGAGACCCGGCAGATCACCCAGAGCGGCGCGCCCAGCGTCCAGGCCGAACCTGCGGCGGCGGCTGCACCGGCGACGGTCGACAACCTGCAGTGTGCCTCGGCCCGCCACAACCTGGAGCTGCTGTCCAAGCCCAACCCGGTGATGCGCGATACCGACGGCGACGGCAAGCCCGACCAGACCCTGGACGACGGCCAGCGCCAGGCCCAGAAGCGCCTGGCCGAGTCGATGGTGGCCACCTACTGCAAGCCCGCCGCGAGCCCCTGAGCAGGCAGGTCGGGCACGGCCTGGCGGCGCAGCCACCCCAGCGGGCCGCGAGGCTGGCAAAATAGGCGATTCCGCCGTTTTGCGAAGCCCCTCCCATGCGCCTTTCCCGCTTCCACCTGCACACCACCAAGGAAACTCCCGCCGACGCCGAGCTGGTCAGCCACAAGCTGATGCTGCGCGCGGGCATGATCCGCAAGCTGGCCTCCGGCCTGTACATCTGGTCGCCGCTGGGCCTGCGCGTGCTGCGCAAGGTGGAAGCCATCGTCCGCGAGGAGATGAACCGCGCCGGGGCGGTGGAACTGCAGTTGCCGACCATCCAGCCGAAGGAACTGTGGGAGGAGACCGGGCGCTGGCAGAAGTTCGGCGGCCAGTTGCTCAAGATCAAGGACCGCAAGGAGCAGGAGTACTGCTACAGCCCCACCGCCGAGGAAGCCATCACCGACTTCGCGCGCCAGGAGCTGTCCAGCTACAAGCAGCTGCCGGTCAACTTCTACCAGGTGCAGACCAAGTTCCGTGACGAGATCCGCCCCCGCTTCGGCGTGATGCGCGCGCGCGAGTTCCTGATGAAGGATGCCTATTCCTTCCATCTGGACGACGCCAGCCTGGTCGCCGAGTACGAGAACATGAAGGCTGCCTACACCCGCATCTTCACCCGCCTGGGCCTGGAGTTCCGTTCGGTGCAGGCCGACTCCGGCGCGATCGGCGGTGATGCCTCGCAGGAATTCCACGTGATCGCCGATTCGGGCGAGGACGCGCTGGTGTTCTCCACCGGCTCGGATTACGCGGCCAACGTCGAGGCCGCCATCGCCGCCGACCCGGCCGCGCGTGCCGCCGCCGCCGAGGAACTGCGCAAGGTCGAGACCCCGACCCAGAAGACCTGCGAGGACGTCGCCGCGCTGATGGGCATCGCCCTGCTGCGCACGGTCAAGTCGGTGGCGGTGATGACCACCGAGGATGAATTCGTGCTGGCCCTGGTCCGCGGCGACCACGAGATCAACGAGATCAAGCTGGCCAAGGTGACCGGCCTGCGCGATTACCGCATGGCCAGCGAAGCGGAGATTGCCGACCACCTGGGCAGCGAGCCGGGTTTCCTGGGCCCGTTGAATCCGCGCAAGGCCATCCGCGTGGTCGCCGACCGCGAGGTCGCGGCGATGGCGGACTTCGTCGTCGGTGCCAATGAAAAGGGATTCCATATTGCCGGCGTCAACTGGGGCCGCGACCTGGCCGAGCCGGAAGTGGCCGATATCCGCAACGTGAAAGCCGGCGACCGCGCCCGTGACGGCGGCGAACTGAAAATCGCGCGCGGCATCGAAGTGGGCCATGTCTTCCAGCTGGGCCGCCAGTATGCGCAGGCACTGAAGGCCACCGTGCTGGACGAGAATGGCAAGGCCGCGGTGATGTCGATGGGCTGTTATGGCATTGGCGTATCGCGCATCGTCGCCGCCGCCATCGAACAGAACCACGACGACGCCGGCATTATCTGGCCGGTGGCGATGGCACCGTGGCAGGCGGTGGTGTGCATGATCAACCCGAAGCAGGATGCCGCCATCACCGCGGCCGCCGAATCGCTGCTGGCCGAACTGCAGGCCGCCGGCGTCGACGCGGTGCTGGATGACCGCGGCCTGCGTCCGGGCGCGATGTTCGCCGACATGGAACTGATCGGCGTCCCGCACCGCATCGTGGTTTCCGAGCGCGGCCTGGCCGCGGGCACCTTCGAGTACCGGGCCCGCACCGCCAGCGAGGCGGAGAATCTGGACAAGGCGGCGGTCCTGCAGAAAATCGCAGGCTGAGCAGAAAAAGGCCGGGATATATTCCCGGCCTTTTTCATTCCTGCATCACACAACGCACGTTATGTAGTTTGTCATCCGTACATATGGCCCGGTATGCTGTTTGCCGCTGCCACGGAGTGGCTGTCTCGAATCCATTTCCCTGGAGTAACCCATTAGATGAGTATTGATCTGTCCGGCCTGTCGGCCAAGGAACTTGCCACCCTGATCCGCGACGCGCAGAAGCGCAAGACCGTCGTGGCCAAGCGTCTGCCGATCACCAAGGTCCGTGCGCAGCTGACCGCTGCCGCCAAGAAGGCCGGTTACACCATCGAGGAACTGTTTGGCGGCGCCGCGCCGAAGGCCGGCCGTCCGGCCAAGGCCGCCAAGACCAGCGCCCCGAAGGCGGGCCGCAAGCTGGCCAAGGTTGCCCCGAAGTACCGCAATCCGGCCAATGCCGAGGAAACCTGGACCGGCCGTGGCAAGCAGCCGCGCTGGCTGGCCGAGCTGACCGGCAAGGGCCGCAAGGTCGAGGATTTCCTGATCCAGAAGTAATCGGGTAATCGAAATCAAAAACGCCGGCGCAAGCCGGCGTTTTTATTTGGCCCCGTCCTGCCCGCGCACTACCGGATATATATGAATCTGAAATTACAGATTCTGGTTCTTACGCGCCGGGATCAGCAGGTTGCCAAACAGCAGCCCGGCCACCAGCGCCATCACCACATTCACCACGGTCAGCAACGCGGATTCACCGGCATTTACATTCTGCTGCTGGATCAGGCTGAGCACCCCACGCAGGCTGATGCTGCCGGGCACCAGCATGATGATGCCGGGCAGGCGCACGATCGCGCCGGGGCGCTTGGCCAGCCGGCCAAACAGGTTACCGGCGGCGGTCAGCAACATGGCCGCCAGGAAGATACCGGCCGGCCCGCCCCATAGCAGCCCGCCATAACGCGAGATCGCATAGCCGGCCACCGAGGCGGCGATCACCCACGGATAATCGCGGACACTGGCGCGGAACAGCATGGCGAAGGCGAACGCCGCCACCAGCACCGAGCCCCACTCCACCCAGTTGGACTGCGGGCGCGAGGCCCGCACCACCGGCTCCAGCCCGATGTAATGGGCGATGGTGACCGCGATCATCGCGCCCACGGTGAGTTTCATGATGGTGGTCAGGGCACCGGCGAACCGCGCCGTGCCCGATACCCAGTGCTGGCTGGCCAGCTCGTTGACCGCGTTGGTCAATGCCATGCCGGGCAGCAGCACCACCAGCGAGGCGATGATGGTGGAGTTGAGGTTGAGCGGGCCGATGAAGCTGGCCACCAGGACCGCCACGAAGCCAGCCAGCAGCGCCGCCAAGGCTTCGCTGGCCTCGCGCGTGGCCACCCGCCGGTCGGTATAGAACAGCAGCAGGCCGATCAGCAGGCCGGTCACGCCGGCGGTGGCGATATCCAGCCATGGCAGCCGCCACAGGCCCGCCACGCCGGCCGAGCCCAGGGTGAAGGAGGTCAGCATCGCGATCCGGTCGCTCAGGCCCGGGTCACTGTCCAGCTGGCGCAGCGCGGTATGGCCCTGGGCGATGCTCATGCGCCCCCCGGCCACCGCGTCGGCGATCTCGTCGGCGATGGCCAGCTTGTGCAGGTCGGTGCTGCCCGGCCCCATCCGGATCACGCGGGTGATGTCGCTGGAGCCGATCGCGCGGGTCGGGTCGCTGAAGCTCAGGATCAGGCCGGTCGGGTTCGACCACGGCTCGCAGTCCAGGTCCAGCTGCTGGGACAACGCGACCACCGAAGCCTCCAGCCGTTGCGCGGTGGTGCCGTAACTGTGCAGCCGCCCGGCCATCTCCGAGACGAAGGCCACGCGCTGTGCATAGGTGGCCCGAGGGGGCGCGGGAGCAAGGGTTTCGGCAGACATGGCCATTAGTATCGCCTGAAGCCGATGCAATACTCATCCGGGTTGTACGGACGTCGGGTTATCCTCGGCAGCGGATGCCACCAATGACAGACATTTCCCCACCCCAATGCGCGCAAGACCCTGATGCCGAAGGCCGGTTGCGGCTTTCCGGCAGCTGGACGCTGTCCACCGCGCTGCGCTCGATGGAGGCGCTCAAGGCCAGCCCGTCGCCGGTGACCACCATCGATGCGCGCGGCATCGACCAGCTGGATTCGGCCGGCGTACTGCTGTTGCTGCGCTTTGCCAGCAAGGCTGGCCTGCAGGAACATGCCCTGCAGTTCCGCGACGAGCATCAGGCACTGGTCTGCACCATCGACGAGGTCGCCGACGAGCGCCCCAAGCCACAGCGCGACTACGGCGTGGCGGCGGCACTGGAACGCCTGGGCCGCTCGGTCCACGCCATCGGTCGCAACATCGTGGTGCTGGTCAGCTTCCTGGGCGAGAACCTGTCCAAGCTGGCGCGCCTGGTGCGCCAGCCGCGCCGCTTCCGGATGACCGCCGCGGTCAACCAGATGGAAGAGGTCGGGCTGGACGCGGTACCGCTGGTGGCCCTGCTGTCCTACCTGGTCGGCGCGGTGATCGCTTTCCTCGGCTCGACCATCCTGCGCGACTTCGGCGCGGAGATCTTCGTGGTCGAGCTGGTCAACATCGCCTTCCTGCGCGAATTCGCGGTGCTGCTGACCGCCATCGTGCTGGCCGGCCGCACCGCCAGCGCGTTCACCGCGCAGATCGGGGCGATGAAGGCGCGCGAGGAGATCGATGCCATCCAGACCCTGGGCCTGGACCCGGTCGACCTGCTGGTGCTGCCGCGCGTGGTCGCCCTGCTGCTGATGCTGCCGTTGCTGACCTTCATCGCGATGATCGCCGGCCTGGCCGGCGGCATCACCGTCGGCGCCTTCGACCTGGGCATCCCGCCGCAGATGTACCTGGCGCGCATGCACGAGACGATGGAACTGCGGCACTTCCTGGTCGGTATGTCCAAGGCCCCGGTGTTCGCGCTGATCATCGCGCTGATCGGCTGCCTGGAAGGGCTCAAGGTCGAAGGCACGGCACAATCGGTGGGCGAACGCACCACCTCCAGCGTGGTGCAGACCATCTCGCTGGTCATCATCCTCGACGCGCTGGCCGCGTTGTGGTTCATGCACATGGGCTGGTGACGATGGCCATCGCATCCAGGAACGACGAGCGCACTACCGAACTGGCCATCCGCGTGCGCGGGCTGGTCAACCGCTTTGGCAGCCAGACCGTGCATGAGGGCCTGGACCTGGACGTGCGGCGTGGCGAGATCCTCGGCGTGGTCGGCGGCTCGGGCACCGGCAAGTCGGTGCTGATGCGCTCGATCCTGGGCCTGCGCAGGCCCGACGAAGGCCAGATCGAGGTCTTGGGCGTGGACGCACGTTCCGAGCATCCGGCCGACCGCCTGCAGATCGAGCGCAACACCGGCGTGCTGTTCCAGGACGGCGCCCTGTTCTCCTCGCTGACCGTGGGCGAGAACGTGCAGGTGCCGCTGAAGGAACACCATCCCGAGCTGGACGAGCGCTGGCACTACGAGCTGGCGCTGCTGAAGGTGAAGCTGGCCGGCCTGCCGGCCGATGCCATCAACAAGCTGCCCTCGCAGCTGTCCGGCGGCATGCGCAAGCGTGCCGGCCTGGCACGCGCGCTGGCGCTGGACCCGCCGCTGCTGTTCCTGGACGAGCCCACCGCCGGGCTGGACCCGATCGGCGCGGCCGCCTTCGACCGCCTGATCAAGACCCTGCAGGAAGCGCTGGGCCTGACCGTGTTCCTGATCACCCACGACCTGGACACGCTCTACGCCATCTGCGACCGCGTCGCGGTGCTGGCCGACCGCAGGGTCGTGGCCAATGCGCCGCTGCCGGAAATCGAACAACTCGACCACCCGTGGATCCGCGAATACTTCCACGGCCCCCGCGCCCGCGCCGCGCGCGGCCTCCAGCCCGAGCACGTGTGACCATGGAAACCAAAGCCAATTACGTCCTGATCGGCGCCTTCACCCTCATCGTCGGGGTGGCCCTGCTGGCCTTCGGCCTGTGGGCGGCGAAGTACTCCTCCGACCGCACCTGGCAGGAGTACCGCGTGGTCTTCACCGAGGCGGTCACCGGCCTGTCGGTCGGCAGCCCGGTGCAGTACAACGGCATCGCGGTCGGTTCGATCACCGAGCTGACGCTGGCGCCGGACGACCCGCGCAAGGTCATCGCCAAGCTGCGCCTGAACTCGACCACGCCGGTCAAGACGGACACCACCGCCAAGCTGGCCATCACCAGCCTGACCGGCCCGTCGATCATCCAGCTCAGCGGCGGCAGCCCGCAGGCCACCGCCCTGGCCGTGGCCAGCAAGGAACCCATTCCCACCATCGCCACCGCGCCCTCGGCCCTGCAGAACATCACCGACGTGGCCAACCGCGTGGTCGAGCGCATGGACGAGCTGCTCAGCGACGAGAACGTCGGCAAGATCTCGGCCACGCTGAGCCACCTGGAAACGATCAGTGGCGGCCTGGCCGACCGCGACAAGGGCACGCAGGCCCTGCTGGTCGAGGCCCGCGACGCGGCCCGCAACCTCAACGCCACCTTGAACACCGCCAATGGCGCGATCGCCCACCTGGACCAGAACGTGCTGCGCCAGCTGCCGGCCACGCTGGACAAGCTCGACACCAGCCTGTCCAAGCTGGATTCGGCCGCCGGCAACGCCGATGCGATCCTTGGCGAGAACCGCGCCGCGATCAACAGCTTCGCCAATGACGGGCTGGCCCAGCTCGGCCCGACCCTGACCGAACTGCGCGGCCTGATCCGCGACCTGCGCCGGGTCAGCGACCGGCTGGAGAACAACCCTGCCCGCTACCTGCTCGGCCGCGACGCACCCAAGGAGTTTGAACCGAAATGACCGTCCTTCCCTCGATCAAGCGATTCGCTCCGCTGTGCCTGCTGGTGCTGGCCGGCTGTTCGGTGCTGGCCGGCGGCGACCGCCAGTCGGTCACCATCTACGCACCGCAGGTGCGCGTGCAGGCCGACCCTGCCTGGCCACAGGTCGACTGGCAACTGGTGCTCGCCAAGCCCAGCGCGGCGCGGCTGGTGGACAGCCCGCGCATCAACGTCCGCCCCAGCCCGGGCGAACTGGAGGTCTACCGGGGCGCGACCTGGTCGCAGCCTGCCACCGACATGCTCGAGGACACGCTGCTGCGCGGCTTCGAGGACTCCGGGCGGATCGCCGCGGTGGCACGCATCGCCACCGGCATCCGCTCGGACTACAAACTGACCACCGACCTGCGCCGCTTCGAGGCCGACTACCGCGGCGGTGACACGCCCGCGGCCACCATCGAGCTCAATGCCAAGCTGATCCACAGCGTGGACCAGCGCGTGGTCGCCGCACGCACCTTCGTGGTCGCCGAACCGGCCGCGTCCGCCGACATCCCCACCGTCGCGCGCGCCTTCGAAACCGCGCTGGACAAGGTCTCCACCGACCTGATCGGCTGGACGCTGCTCAGCGGCCAGCACGACGCGGCGCGGCTGCCGGCGCCGCGATCCAGCGGAAAGTAAGGTTGATCCGCTCGCCCATCGGGCGGGCGGTCTTCGGCAGGGCGTGCTGGTAGTGGCGCTGGGTATCCCCGGCCATCACCAACAGGTCGCCGTGGCCGAGCACGAACTCGGTGACCTGCGCCCGGTCATCACGCCGCCGCAGCAGGAACCGCCTTGCCGCCCCCAGGCTCAACGAGGCGATCAGCGGCTGCGTGCCGAGCTCCGGCTCATCGTCGCTGTGCCAGCCCATGCTGTCGCGCCCATCGCGGTAGCGATTGGCCAGCACGCTGTTGAAGCGGGCACCGCAACGCTGCTGCAAGCGTTCACGCAACGGCAGCAACGCCGCCGGCCACGAATGTGGCACGAAGTCGGCGCCGGAATAGCGGTAGTGGGCCTGCGGATCACCGATCCAGCAGCTCAGGCGCGGCGAATCCACCCAACGGCCGAACATGCGGATGCGGTGCACCTCCCACGGCACGCCCTGTTGCAGGTCGTGCAGCAGGGCATCGGCGTCGGGCTGCGGCAGCCAGGCCGGAAGATGGCTGACGTCTGCGCCGGGAAGGTCGGGGGGAAACAACATGCGATATGCGAAGGGACGGCACCGCCGTCCCTCCGGACTTTGCTCACGCGCGCCGGAACGGCACGCCGGTCTTTTCCTTCAGTTCGTCATCGCTGACGCCCGGCGCCGCTTCGACCAGCACCAGCCCGTCGTCGGTGACGTCGAACACGGCCAGGTCGGTGATGATGCGATCAACCACGCCCACGCCGGTCAACGGCAGCGTGCATTCCGGCAGCACCTTGTGCTCGCCGTTCTTGGCGGTGTGCTCCATCAGCACCACCACGCGCTGCACGCCGGCCACCAGGTCCATCGCCCCGCCCATGCCCTTGACCATCTTGCCGGGCACCATCCAGTTGGCCAGGTCGCCCTTGTCGGTGACCTGCATGGCACCGAGGATGGCCAGGTTGATGTGGCCGCCGCGGATCATCGCGAACGAATCATGGCTGCCGAAGTAGCTGGCGCCGGCACGTGCGGTGACGGTCTGCTTGCCGGCGTTGATCAGATCGGCGTCCACCTCGACCTCGGTCGGGAACGGGCCGATGCCGAGCAGGCCGTTCTCCGACTGCAGCCACACGTCCACGCCTTCGGGGATGTGGTTGGCCACCAGCGTCGGCAGGCCGATGCCCAGGTTCACGTAAGCGCCGTCGGTCAGCTCACGGGCCGCGCGGGCGGCCATCTCATCACGGGTCCAGGCCATTTCAGTTCCCCTCCTGACGCACGGTGCGCTGTTCGATGCGCTTCTCCGGCGTTGCGTTCAAAACAATGCGGTCCACGTAGATGCCCGGCAGGTGCACCTGGTCCGGGTCGATCGCGCCCACCGGCACGATTTCCTCCACCTCGACCACGCAGACCTTGCCGGCCATCGCGCAGGCCGGGTTGAAGTTGCGGGCGGTCTTGCGGAACAGCAGGTTGCCGGCTTCATCGGCCTTCCAGGCCTTGACCAGCGACACGTCCGCCTTCAACGCGGTCTCCAGCACGTAGTGCTTGCCGTCGAACTCGCGGGTTTCCTTGCCCTCGGCGACCACCGTGCCGTAACCGGTGGCGGTGAAGAAGGCCGGGATGCCGGCACCACCGGCGCGCAGGCGCTCGGCCAGGGTGCCCTGCGGGTTGAACTCCAGCTCCAGCTCGCCGGACAGGAACTGCCGCTCGAATTCCTTGTTCTCGCCCACGTAGGACGAGATCATCTTCTTGATCTGGCGGGTCTCCAGCAGCTGGCCCAGGCCGAAGCCATCGACACCGGCGTTGTTGGAGATGGCCGTAAGACCCTTGACCCCGCTGTCACGCAGGGCAGCGATCAGCGCCTCGGGAATGCCGCACAGGCCGAAACCGCCCACGGCCAGGGTCTGCCCATCGGCCACGATGCCGGCCAGGGCCTCGGCGGCGCTGGCGAATACCTTGCCGCGCTTGCCGGTCGGGGTTGGGAGATCACTCATCGCTTCTTGCCCACAGTAACCAAGGATGAGCGCATTCTAGCGGCGTTGCGGTGACGGCTACCTTGGACCTTCGTCCAGCGCGCAGACAGCCAACGGCCCTGCAGCCGACTAAACTAGGCGGCATCTCTCCCTCGCAGGATGCAAGCATGCCCCTTCCCGCTTTCAAGGCCTATGACATCCGTGGCCGGGTTCCGGAAGAGCTCAACGAGGACCTGGCCCGCAAGATCGGCAAGGCCCTGTCTGCCCAGCTGGCACCGGGCACCGTGGTCCTGGGCCATGACGTCCGCCTGGCCAGCCCGGCCCTGCAGGATGCGCTAGCGGCAGGCCTGCGCGGCGAAGGCCGCGAGGTCATCGACATCGGCCTGTGCGGCACCGAGGAGGTCTACTTCCAGACCGGTCACCTGCAGGCGGCCGGTGGCGTGATGGTCACCGCCAGCCACAATCCGATGGATTACAACGGCATGAAGCTGGTACGTGAACAGGCACGCCCGATCAGCTCGGACACCGGCCTGTTTGCCATTTCCGATGCGGTGGCCGCCGATGACAGTGCCCCGCAGCCGCCGCGTGCTGGCCAGCGCGCCGAGCATGACAAGAGCGCCTACATCCAGCACCTGCTCAGCTACGTGGACGTCTCCACGCTCAAGCCCCTGAAGCTGGTGGTCAACGCCGGCAACGGCGGCGCCGGCGCCATCGTCGACCTGCTCGCCCCGCACCTGCCGCTCGAGTTCGTGCGCATCTGCCATGAACCGGATGGCAATTTCCCCAACGGCATCCCCAACCCGCTGCTGCCGGAGAACCGCGCCGCCACCGCCAATGCGGTGCGCGAACACGGCGCCGATTTCGGCATCGCCTGGGACGGTGACTTCGACCGCTGCTTCTTCTTCGACCACAGTGGCCGCTTCATCGAAGGCTATTACCTGGTCGGCCTGCTCGCCCAGGCCATCCTGTCGCGCAATCCGGGCGGCAAGATCGTGCATGACCCGCGCCTGACCTGGAACACCGTGGAGATGGTCGAGGCGGCCGGCGGCGTGCCGGTGCTGTGCAAGAGCGGCCATGCGTTCATCAAGGAGAAGATGCGCGCCGAGAACGCCGTGTATGGCGGCGAGATGAGCGCGCATCATTACTTCCGCGAATTCGCCTATGCCGACTCGGGGATGATCCCGTGGCTGCTGATCGCCGCCCTGGTGTCCGGCAGCGGCCAGTCGCTGGCCGAACTGGTGGAGGACCGCATGGCCCGTTTCCCGTGCAGCGGCGAGATCAACTTCAAGGTCAGCGATGCCAAGGCCGCCGTGGCACGGGTGATGGCGCACTTCGCCGACCAGTCGCCAGCGCTGGACCATACCGACGGCATCAGTGCCGATTTCGGCGCCTGGCGTTTCAACCTGCGCAGCTCCAACACCGAGCCGCTGCTGCGCCTGAACGTGGAAACCCGCGGTGACGCCGCGCTGCTGGCGCAGCGCACCCGCGAGATCTCCGAACTGCTCTCTGCCTGAGGACACCCATGAGTTCGATCCTGCCCGTCATCCTGTCCGGTGGTTCCGGCACGCGCCTGTGGCCGCTGTCGCGCGAGGCCTATCCCAAGCAGTTCCTGCCGCTGACCGGCGAGCGCACCATGCTGCAGGCCACCTGGCTGCGCGTGGCCGACATCGCCGCGCATCCGCCGATCGTGGTGGCCAACGAATCGCACCGCTTCGTCGCGGCCGAACAGTTGCAGCAGGCCGGCACCGCGCCGTCGGCGATCCTGCTCGAGCCCATTGGCCGCAACACCGCACCGGCCATCGCCGCCGCCGCGCTGGAAGCCCGTCGCAACGGCGATGACCCGTTGCTGCTGGTGCTGCCGTCCGATCACCTGATCAATGACATCACCCGTTTCCACCAGGCCATCGCCCAGGCCGCGGCCATCGCCGAGCAGGGCAAGCTGGTCACCTTCGGCATCCAGCCAACCGCGCCGGAAACCGGCTATGGCTACATCAAGGCCGTGGCCGGTGATGGCCCGCGCGCGATCGAGCGTTTCGTCGAGAAGCCTGACCTGGCCACCGCCGAAATCTATGTCGCCTCCGGGGAGTACTACTGGAACAGCGGCATGTTCCTGTTCCGCGCCTCACGTTACCTGGAGGAACTGGAACGCCTGCAGCCGCAGATCCTGGCTGCGTGCCGCACCGCATGGGAAAAGGCACGCCGCGATACCGACTTCATCCGCCTGGATGCCGACGCCTTCAAGGCCAGCCCGTCCGACTCCATCGACTACGCGGTCATGGAAAAGACCGGCGATGCCGCCGTGGTGCCGCTGGATGCCGGCTGGAGCGACGTTGGTTCGTGGACCGCGCTGCGTGATGTCTCCGAGCAGGACGCCGACGGCAATGCACACCGTGGCGACGTCATCGCCATCGACTGCCGAAACACCTTCGCCTATGGCGACCGGTTGATCGCGATGGTCGGGTTGGAGGACGTCATCGTGGTGGAGACCAATGACGCGGTGCTGGTCGGCAAATCCGACCGCATGCAGGAGGTCAAGGACGTGGTTGCCCAGCTCAAGGCCGATGGCCGCAGCGAGGCCACCTGGCACCGCAAGGTCTACCGCCCGTGGGGCGCCTACGACTCCATCGACCATGGCGAGCGTTTCCAGGTCAAGCGCATCACCGTCAAGCCCGGCGGTACGCTGAGCCTGCAGATGCACCACCATCGTGCCGAGCATTGGATCGTGGTCAGCGGCACCGCCGAGGTCACCCGTGGCGATGAGGTGCTGCTGCTCACCGAGAACCAGAGCACCTACATCCCGCTCGGCGTCACCCACCGTCTGCGCAACCCCGGCAAACTGCCGCTGGAACTGATCGAAGTGCAGTCGGGCAGCTACCTCGGCGAGGACGATATCGTGCGCTTCGAGGACACCTACGGCCGCGCCTGACCACGGCGTGGCGATGGCATGAAAAACCCCGGGATTCCCGGGGTTTTCCTTCTCACGTCATTGCCCGGAACGCAGCTCGGCAATCACCTTTCGCAGGCCATCCTGCCAGGGCGGCAGCACGATATCGAAGTCGTTCTGCAGCTTGTGGTTGTCCAGCACCGACCACGACGGTCGTTTGGCCGGCGTCGGATACTCCGCGCTGGAAATCGCCTCGACCGCCGGCACCTTGGCCATCAGCCCGGCAGTCACCGCTTCGGCGAAGATCGCCTCGGCGAAACCGTGCCAACTGGTCTGCCCCGAAGCCGTCAGATGCCAGGTACCGGACAGCCCCCCCGGATGCTGCAGCGCCTTCACCGTAACCTCGGCGATCAAGGCCGCGCTGGTCGGCGTACCGATCTGGTCAACCACCACGCGCAGCGCATCGCGCTCGGCGCCAACCCGCAGCATCGTGCGCAGGAAGTTGCCACCGTGCGAGGCGTACACCCACGCCGTACGGAAGATCAGGTGCCGGCCACCGGCCGCACGCACCGCGTCTTCGCCATCGCGCTTGCTGGTGCCGTAGACACCCAGCGGCGCGGTCGGCTCGTCCTCACGGTACGGCGCCGTGCCCTGGCCATCGAACACATAGTCGGTGGAGTAATGCACCATCGGTACGCCGTGCGCTGCGCACCACCGGGCGATCACGCCCGGGGCCTGCGCGTTGGCGGCAAACGCGGCCTCCGGCTCCTGCTCGGCGCGGTCCACGGCGGTGTAGGCCGCCGCGTTGATCACTACGTCTGGACGGACGCGATCAAGCAAGGTCGTCAGGTGCTCCGGCTGGGTGAAGTCGGCCGTTTCGCAGTCGCGCCCATCGGGCAACCGGCCGCTGCGCGTGGTCGCCACGACCTCGTCCACGTCGTGCAACGCGCGCAGCAGTTCCTGGCCAACCTGGCCATTGCCACCGAACACCAGCACGGTCATGCGACGTAAACCGGAAGACGGTCTTCGGGGATGTCCTTCAGGAACGGCGCGGCCTCGTCCTTGCCGGACAGAGTCGGGCCGCTGATCGGCCAATCCACGGCGATGTCGGCGTCGTTCCAGCGCACGCCGGCGTCGAACTCCTTCAGGTACACCTCGGTGCACAGGTAGCTGAAAACCGCACGCTCGGACAACACGGCGAAGCCGTGCGCAAAACCTTCCGGGATCCAGAACTGGCGCTTGTTTTCCGCACTCAACACGACCGCTTCCCACTGACCAAAGGTGGGCGAACCACGGCGGATGTCCACCGCCACGTCGTAGACCTCCCCTTCCAGCACGCTGACCAGTTTGCCCTGCGGGCGCGGCCACTGGTAATGCAGCCCGCGCAGCACGCCCTTGCTCGAGGAAGAGACGTTGCTCTGCACGAACCGGTCCGGCAGGCCTGCGGCCTTGAAGCGCTCCGCATTCCAGGTCTCGAAGAAGAAGCCACGCTCGTCGCCAAACACCGCCGGCTCGATGACCACGCAGCCCGGCAACTTGGTTTCAATCACTTTCACGGAACAATTCCTCGTTCAACCAGCTTCTGCAGATACTGCCCATAGCCGTTCTTTGCCAACGGCGCTGCCAGCGCCTCCAGCTGCTCACGGTTGATCCACCCCTGCCCGTAGGCGATCTCCTCCGGGCAACAGACCTGCAGCCCCTGCCGGGTCTGGATGGTCTCGATGAAATTCGATGCTTCCAGCAGGGATTGGTGCGTACCGGTATCCAGCCATGCGTAGCCACGGCCCAGCGGCTCCAACTGCAACGTGCCTTCATCCAGATAACGCTGGTTGAGATCGGTGATCTCCAGCTCGCCGCGCGGTGAGGGCTTCAGCTGCGATGCGTAGTCACTTGCATTGCCGTCGTAGAAATACAGCCCTGTTACCGCATAATTCGAACGAGGATTCTCCGGCTTTTCCACAAGACCGATGACCTTTCCGCTCTTGTCGAATTCCGCCACGCCATAACGCTCCGGATCATTGACCCAATAGCCGAAAACGGTCGCACCCATGTCACGGGCACCCGCGCGTTTTAATACTTCGCGCAGACCAGTGCCATGGAAGATGTTGTCCCCCAAAACCAGGCAGCTCGGCTTTCCGGCGACGAACTCACGCCCGATCAGATAAGCCTGCGCCAAGCCATCAGGGCTCGGCTGGACGGCATATTGGATGTTCATGCCCCATTGCGAGCCATCACCCAGCAGATGCTGGAAGAGCGCCTGCTCGTGGGGCGTATTGATGATCAGCACATCGCGAATGCCCGCCATCATCAAGACGCTCAGCGGGTAGTAGATCATCGGCTTGTCATAGACAGGCAGCAACTGCTTGCTGACGCCCTTGGTGATCGGATAAAGGCGGGTACCGGAGCCACCGGCGAGGATGATGCCCTTGCGTTGCGTCATTTCTGTAATCCTTGTCGAAGCATCACGTCATTGCCGACCTGAATCCCGGACGGCGCCTGATCGATCACGCCACGGTTCCAATGCGCTGCAGGCGATAGCTGCCATCGAGCACGCTCTGGACCCACTCCTGGTTTTCCAGATACCAATCAACCGTGAATGCAATGCCCTGCTCGAATGTGTACTTCGGTTCCCAGCCCAACTCACGCTCCAGCTTGGACGCATCAATGGCATAGCGCCTGTCGTGACCCGGACGATCGGCCACGTAGGTGATCTGGCTGCTGCGCGACTGACCATCCGCGCGAGGTCGACGCTGATCCAGCAACGCGCAGATGGCCTGCACCACCTCGATGTTCTGCCGCTCGGAATTGCCCCCCACGTTGTAGGTTTCGCCCACCTTGCCCTTCGCCAACACTGTTCTGATCGCCTCGCAGTGGTCGGTCACGAACAACCAATCCCGTACTTGCCTGCCATCGCCATAAACCGGCAGCGGCTCCCCGGCCAACGCCTTGGCGATCACCAGCGGGATCAGCTTTTCCGGAAAATGGTAAGGGCCGTAGTTGTTGGAGCAGTTGGTGGTCAGCACCGGCAGGCCATAAGTGTGGTGAAACGCGCGCACCAGGTGGTCCGACGCGGCTTTCGATGCTGAGTAAGGCGAGTTCGGCGCGTAGGGGGTGGTTTCGCTGAACTTGCCGGTTTCCCCCAAGGTGCCATAGACCTCGTCGGTGGAGACATGCAGGAAACGAAACACCTGCGCTGCGCTGTCAGGCAACGCCTTCCAGTAGTCACGCACCGCTTCAAGCAGGCCGAGCGTGCCCACCACATTGGTCTGGATGAATGCACCTGGCCCATCGATTGAACGATCCACATGACTTTCAGCCGCGAAGTTCAGCACCGCTTCCGGTTCGTACTCGGCAAGCAAGCGGGCAACCAGTGCTTGGTCACCGATATCCCCCTGGACGAACACATGGTCTGGATTTCCCTCAAGCTTCGCCAGCGTCTTCAGGTTGCCCGCATAGGTGAGTGCGTCCAGATTGATGACACGCACACCCTTGGCAACGGCCTCCAGAACAAAGTTGCCGCCGATAAAGCCGGCGCCGCCGGTCACAAGCCATGTGGTCACTCGATGGTTCTCCTGATATTCGGCCGCCAAGACCAGCGGGCCAATCGCACAAGGATATAACGAGCCCTCTTCCACAGCCTGCACGATTGCCAACAACATGCGCCAAGCACCCAATTGTCCGGACATAAAATGATGGACCGCAGTACTCCATACGCATTCGCATGGAGCATGCTTCCCAGCTAGAATCGGGAAAAACCTTAACTCCCGGCCCGGCCGGCCCCCTCAGCAACCGAAGGACTCCGCAGCACATGAAAATCCTCGTCGCGTACAAGCGCGTGGTGGACTACAACGTCCGCATTCAGGTCAAGCCGGACGGCTCCGGCGTGGTGACCGATGGCGTCAAGCTGTCGCCGAACCCGTTCGACGAAATCGCCCTGGAAGAGGCCCTGCGCCTGCGTGACAAGGGGATCGCCACCGAGGTCGTGGTCGCCACCATCGCCCCAGCCGACGCCCAGGCGCACCTGCGCAACGGCCTGGCCATGGGCGCCAACCGCGCCATCCACGTCGTCACTGACCAGGCCATCCAGCCGCTGACCGCCGCCCGCACCCTGCTCAAGCTGGTGGAGAAGGAACAGCCGGACCTGGTCATCCTCGGCAAGCAGGCCATCGACGACGACGCCAACCAGACCGGCCAGATGCTGGCCACACTGTGGGCGCGCCCGCAGGCCACCTTCGCCTCCAAGGTCGAGATCGCCGACGGCAAGGCCACGGTCACGCGTGAAGTCGACGCCGGCCTGGAGACGCTGGAAGTCGACCTGCCGGCGGTGATCACCACCGACCTGCGCCTGAACGAGCCGCGCTTCATCAAGCTGCCGGACATCATGAAGGCCAAGGCCAAGCCGCTGGAAACCCTGCAGCTGGCCGACCTGGGTGTTGAAGCCGCCGACACGTTCAAGACCACCCACTACGCCGCGCCGGCAAAGCGCAGCAAGGGCGTGATGGTGAAGGACGCCGCCGAACTGGTGGCTGCACTCAAGCAGAAGGGGGTGCTGTAATGGCCAAGATTCTCGTTATCGCTGAGCACCTGGACGGCAAGCTCAACAGCGCCGTCGCCAAGACCGTTTCGGCCGCTGCCGCCGTCGGTGGCGACATCGACGTGCTGGTGCTGGCCACCGACCCGGCCGCCATCGCCGCCGAAGCCGCGCAGATCGCCGGCGTCAGCAAGGTGCTCACCCTGGCCAACCCGGCCAACGCCCATGCCCTGGCCCAGGTGCAGGCACCGCAGATCGCCAAGGCCGCCGCCGGCTACAGCCACGTGTTCGGCGCCTCGACCACCACCGGCAAGGACCTGGTCCCGGCCGTGGCCGCGCTGCTCGGCGTCAACCAGGTTTCCGACCTGATGAGCGTCGAAGGCCCGCACACCTTCAAGCGCCCGATCTACGCCGGCAACGCCATCATCACCGTGGAAGTGCCGGCCGACCAGGTGGTCGTGGCGACCGTCCGCGCGGCTTCGTGGCCGGAAGCGGCCAAGGGCAACAGCGCCCCGGTCGAGGCCATCAACGTTGATGCCGCCCTGCCCTCGCACACCCGCTTCATCGGCCTGGCTGCCGGCAAGAGCGACCGCCCGGACCTTCAGAGCGCCAAGCGCGTGGTTTCCGGCGGCCGTGGCGTCGGTTCGGAAGAGAACTTCAAGGTGATCTACCAGCTGGCCGACAAGCTCGGTGCCGCCGTCGGTGCCTCGCGCGCCGCGGTCGATGCCGGCTACGTGCCCAGCGACATGCAGGTCGGCCAGACCGGCAAGATCATCGCCCCGGAGCTGTACATCGCCGTGGGCATCTCCGGCGCGATCCAGCACCTGACCGGCATCAAGGACGCCGGCACCATCGTGGCCATCAACAAGGACGGCGAAGCGCCGATCTTCGAAGTGGCTGATATCGGACTGGTGGGGGACCTGTTTGCCCTGCTGCCGGAGCTGGAAGCAGCGCTGTAAGCGAGCGCCAGAAAGTCCAAGCTGAACCTGGGAAGCAGCCTCTTACGAGGCTGTTTTCTTTAGGGACACAGTGAAAACCATCCACTCCGGCGCCAGCGTAGAATGCGCGGAGCAAGCGGTTCTTTTTTCCGGCTTGGCTGGTCAGAACGTTATTTCAAGGAGTGGCAGGCAACATGACGCGTCGCAAGAAGGTAATGGTAGTCTTCGGCACCCGCCCCGAAGCCATCAAGATGGCTCCGTTGGTCACGGCGCTGAAGAAGCATCCCGAGCTGGAAACCATCGTCGCGGTCACGGCCCAGCATCGTCAGATGCTGGATCAGGTACTGGAGTTGTTCGAGATCAAACCCGACGAGGATCTCAACGTCATGCAACCCGGCCAGACCCTCTCTGAACTAACGTCACGCATCGTGCAGGGCATGCAACAGCTCATTGCAAAGCATGCGCCTGACATGGTCCTTGTTCATGGCGACACCACCACCACGTTCGCCACGTCCTTGGCTGCGTTCTACCAACGCACCGCGATTGGTCATATTGAAGCCGGCCTACGCACCGGCAATCTGTATTCACCATGGCCAGAGGAAGCAAATCGCAGATTGACTGGCGTACTGGCCTGCCTGCACTTCGCTCCAACGCAGAAGTCTGCCGACAACCTGCGCGCGGAAAATGTTGACCCAAGCAGTGTCCATATCACCGGCAACACGGTGATTGATGCGTTGCTGGCCGTGGTTGAGAAGATCGAAAGCAGCACTGCCTTGAAGCGCGAACTTTCTGCCCGTTTCCCGTTTCTCGATGACTCCAAGCGCCTGATCCTTGTAACTGGTCACCGCCGTGAGAACTTTGGCGACGGTTTTGAGCAGATATGCCAGGCACTCAAGGAAATCGCTGCCCGCGGCGATACGCAGGTGGTGTATCCCGTGCACCTCAACCCCAATGTCCAGGAACCCGTCAAGCGCATCCTTGGTGATCAGGCGGCAGTACACCTTATTGAGCCGCAGGAATACCTCCCGTTCGTCTACCTCATGAGCCGCTCGCACATCATCGTCACCGACTCCGGCGGCATCCAGGAAGAAGCCCCTTCATTGGGCAAACCTGTGCTCGTGATGCGCGATACGACCGAGCGCCCGGAGGCTGTCGATGCAGGCACGGTGAAGCTCGTCGGTACCAACGCAAGCCGGATCGTCGCCGAAGTCACCGAATTACTGGACAACCAGACCGCCTACCAAACGATGTCAAAGGCACACAATCCGTATGGTGACGGCCTTGCCTCCCATCATGTCGTCGAACTGATTGCCCGCGTCCTGAGCTGATACCGAAGACCCCTGCCGACTATCCGCTGTCCTCGACGCATTGTGTGACGCGAGCCTGCCAGCACGCCATCTTCCCATCTCCGTGGTGTTCAGCATGCTGGCAGACTCGGGCGACTTGCGACTGCGGCCTTTCCACAACTGCCGCCGTGCCCGGATCGTCTGAACATGGGGTTGGCACTGCCCTGTCCTGGCAGAAACGGAGAGAAGATGAATGCCCGCGCACCTGCGGGCAGTCCGTCACCACCGCATGACCGGCTTTGGGTCCTGGCCACGTGCAATAGATCGCTTCCCTCTTCATCTCCTGAGACGGTATCTGCCTGTTCAATCTGGGGGGCCAGTCGCGGTTGGCCAGTTGCCGGCCCATAAACCCTGCCGGCAAAGCCGCGGCCATACCCCCTCGGATGCCGGATCCGTCCGCAAATTACCCCCACGCAAGCCAGTGGCCCGGTTCTCCCTGCCGGAAGGCCTGCATTCTTCTTGATATGTCATTAAATGCGGTTAACCTTTCACGCACCCACCGTTGGGCCATCGGCGCTGATCCGCCTCCTTCAGAACGTCCCTCACCATGCATATCCGCCTCCCTGAGGTTGCCCCCTTCCGCTATGCGCTTCCTCTCGCGGCATTCGTCCTAACGGTCATTGGATATTTCAGCCAGTCGATCTTTGACCCCATGCAGGTCAAACCTCTCAAACTGCTGTTCCATATAGCCCTGATCCTCAACGCCATCGCCGCCCTTGTCTGGCTGCTGAAGCGTCAGATCCCATTGACCATCTTTGTCAGCGTCGCGTGGCTGGCCGCCTTGGTCTACTTCGCCGGACTGGGACCGAGCGCCGCCGTGCTCCTGCTCGCGGCCAGCGCGGTGGGGCTTGGCACACTGGTAGTTCCTGCCAACAGGAGCAGCCTGGCAGTTGTAGCCCTGTGTGGACTTGCACTGATAACCACGGTGATCAGTTGGTCTCTGCCTTTCCGCATTCACCATCCCTGGGTCTATTTCCTCGCTGGCTCCATCATCGTCGCGTTGCGACTTCAGCCCATCATTGATGCGGCGGCAAAAGGAAATCAGGAGTTCCAGAGGATTCTCCGCACCTATCCCTGGGCGGCGTTCCTCGTCGTCAATGTAGTGGGAGCGTGCTCCACCCCGCTCTGGCTGCCCACCATGCAGTCGGACGATATTGCCTACCACCTCGCCCTGCCTACCCAGCTCCAGCTCCTGTCCTACTACCGCATGGACATCGACGGCTCGATCTGGGCGCTTTCGCCTTGGGCGACCGACATCGTACAGGCCATTCCCCAGGTCCTCACCGGCACGGAGAGCCGCGGCCCCGTCAATCTGGTATGGATGCTATGTCTCTATGGAGGCATGTGGAGGCTGGGGCGCCAGCTCGGCCTTGCTCCTTCGCTCAACCTGCTGACCATCGCCTTGCATGCCAGCCTGCCGATATCCAGCTCGATGTTGGCGGGCATGCAGACCGAACTGCCAAGCTCGGCGGTGTTCATCAATCTTCTGTGCCAGATCGGCGGACGTCGCGTACTGAACGCAAGGACCTTGTCCAGCATTGCCATACTTGCAGGCCTGCTGCTGGCAATAAAGCTGTCCAATGCCCTGCTTCTGGCACCGGCAGCCCTTTGGCTTGTTGCTCGCCATCACCGCCAGTTCCCGTATCGAGGTCTGCCAGCGGCAGTCCTGTTGGGTGCATTTGTCGCGCTCCCCAGCTTTACCTATGCGGCGATCGTGGCTGGCAATCCCTTCCTGCCATTCCTGAACGGATACTTCGAATCCCCGTACCTGCCGATCAAGAACTGGACAGACACGTCCTGGCAACGCGACATCAACCTGATGTTGCCATGGCTGCTTACATTCAAGACGTCGGATTATCTCAGCGCCACCAATGGAGCCACTGGCTTCATCTACATATTCTGTGCCGCCGGCTTGTTTCCCGGGCTCTACTTCCGCCGGACCCGTGCGGTCACACTGGTCGCAGTTGGCGCATTTGCTGCAGTCTTTTCCCAGATCCAATATGTCCGGTACACACAGCCTGCGACAGTTGCGCTGCTGATTGCCGCCGCGACGGGCCTTCAACTGCTTGTTCGTGGAAGCAAGCCGCTCGCCATCGGCATGACAGTGCTATGCGCCCTCAACGTGAGTGTCGTCGGAAGCGGCTACTGGCATCTTCGCCATGGGGCCCTGAGGATGTTCATCAAGGATGGCCCGGTGGCGACACTGGATCACTTTGCTCCCCAGAGATCCATCGCGGCAATGCTCGCCGCATCGGGGGAGTCGAACATGCAGGTCATCTTTCATAATGTCGACTCACAGGGAAATGCCGAACTTGTCATTCCCACTCTGACCACATCCTGGTACAACCCCGATGTCGCCGCGGAACGCAGCGATGCCGATGCCGACCCGACCGGCAATACCTGGGCAGCCTTGATGGCGAATCACGGCACCACTCACCTGGTGACGAATCGGAACCAGATCACCCCTGGGCTGAAGGCAGCGCTGGGCACCGTGGGTGACGGCATCATTTACAGGGCTGGCGTCTACGACGTCTGGCGCATCAACTCCAGAACCGCGCTTACCTATGAAACCATCCACAGCGGCGATGACTACATCAAGCTGCGCTATCCCTCGTCAGTTCATCCCGGACTCGTCGCGATTGATGCCCAGTTCTCCTGCTCCCTGCCCGGCGAACCCATCGTAATCAGCATATCCTCGCGCAGCACCATGGGTGGCAAGGACCGCAACCTCCTTTCCCGATGGGCTGTATGCGGCCCGGACATGATTGCCAAGGGAAACATGGAGACATCCCTCACTGACCAGAGTCAGGTCATCTTGTTTACGGCTGTGCCACGCAAGCCCATGCATTTTGAGCTGCAACATATTTCCACCCATCTCAGCGCCAATAGCCCTGGTGCCTCCACCGACCCAGCGACACAACTGGTGCAGCAGATCACACGGTCGATCGGCTTTGACGAATCCAAGTGAGTAAACCGATTATGCGCCCCCATATTCTTCCCACCCCGTCCGTCGCCGTAGTGATTCCATGCTTCCGCGTGGGGAAGCTGGTGCTCGATGTCATCGCCCGTATCCCTGAATCGGTAACGGCCATTTATGTCATAGATGACTGTTGCCCCGTCGCCACAGGGCAGTTGGTGCAGCAGAGCTGCGACAACCCCAAGGTCAAGGTTCACTTCCACGAACAGAACCAGGGTGTCGGCGGCGCAGTGATAACCGGCTATCGTGCCGCTCTGCAGGATGGCCACGATATCGTCGTGAAGATTGACGGTGACGGCCAGATGGATCCCATTCTGATCGACGGATTCATTGCTCCCATCATCGAAGGTCGGGCGGACTACACCAAAGGCAACAGATTCCACCGGCTGCGCAATGTTCGGCGCATGCCTCCCGTACGCCTGTTCGGCAACGCGGCGCTCTCCTTCATGACCAAGCTCTCCAGCGGCTATTGGCAGGTATTCGACCCAACCAACGGCTACACGGCATGCCATCGCCTCGCTTTGCGGGAGCTGGACTTCGACACACTGTCACGCCGATATTTTTTCGAGTCTGACATGCTCTTCCAGCTCAACCAGGCAAGAGCCGTTGTAATCGACGTCCCCATGGTTGCAAAGTACGAGGACGAACCAAGCAGCCTCAGGCCATCGCGCATCCTGCTCCCGTTCATGCGCGGGCATCTGCGCAATACCGTGAAGCGCCTCTTCGGCAGCTATTTCCTTCGGGGTTTTTCTGTCGCTTCGGCTGAGTTGATCGCTGCAGGCCTGTTGATAGCGTTCGGCAGCATCTATGGCAGCCATGCATGGATACGCTCGATACTCGACGATGTGCCTGCCACTGCCGGTAGCGTCATGCTGGCGGCCCTGCCATTGATCCTCGGGATGCAGCTGCTGCTTTCCTGGCTGCACTTCGACGTTTCTTCCGAACCCAAGACTCCGTTGCAGCGGATCATAGGCAACTACCCGAGGAACTGATCGGCCGGTGCCCAGCATCCCCTGGGCACCGCGACACCGTCGCAGGGCGCTGCATCAGCTCGTTCTGGCGCAGGAGCGAGGCTAGAAGGAAAGCTGCAAGGATCGCCGCTTGAATCGAACGCTGGCGAATATTCGCCAGCAGCCAAATCCGAATCAATACCTGTCAGAAGGTCAACTGCCTGCGCCCTTGGCCGAACACCCTCCCGGCCCCGATCCGGGGCATCGATTGGCAACCCGCATCAGGTCGGCCTATCGCACGGAATCGGACGATGGAGCCGCGGCGGTGGCAGGGGACTGTGCGCAGCCCCCTGCCAGCTCTGATCGCGTACAGCGCCCCGCTCCCAACCTTGCCAGCGGAGCCTTCGCTGCCATTGATGCTTACTTCGCGGTGATCGTCAGCTTGCCGAACGCCACCGGTGCTTCATCCTCACACTGATAGCTGACCCGATGCTCGCCTTCTGCATGGATGAACTGTGGTGCAGCGTATGAAGCCGAAGCGCTGCCGCTTGCGACGACGATATCCGCCCGCTCATCGTCCACGAACAATACCGGATCTCCACGAACGCGGCGCACCTTGAACCAGAGCGCGGAGTTGCCGCTGGGCTGCTTGTTCATCGGCTGCCCCTTGGATCCAACCTGCGGCCCCCATGCTTCCACATCAAACACACAACCGTAGTGATCGCGGTTGATCGTCATGCCGTGCTTGCCCACGTTGGGCGTATCCCACATCTGCAGGGCGTACTGATGGCCCCATACGAGATCATCGCGCAGTGCCCTGAGCTCGTTCCGACTATCCCGTCCTGCTTCACAGGACTTGTCATCGTCACGGGAACACCTTCTCCAGCCCTCATTACCCGGAACCAGCATGGACGCAAGAAAGTTCCGGGTCCGCATGTCCGGATGGAGGATTGCTTCGGCGTGAGGCAGCGATACCTGCCCGGCAGTCGCCATTTCCACAATCTTTGGCGCCAACTCGTACAGTGGCTGGGTCCCCATCGACTTGGGCCCGTTCTTTCCGTCGATCACAATGAGCGGCGTAAGGCTCAGACGAGCGTAGCCTTCGGGCAAGGTCGTCCCACCCTCGCGCAAACCCGCAATTTCATAAGGATCAGGGGAAGAATCCAGCACGGGAGCATGGTCGCCAAAGATGACGATCAACGCGTCCGGATCCATATCCCGCAGTGCGTCAACGTAATCGGCAAGCGCCTCGGTGCTGTAGGAAATGGCATTCGCATAGTTCCCCAACGCCACTGCAGCCGGCGTCACCTGTATCCGATCCGGGCGCTTGGTTCTGTCCCGCTCGTAGGGGTAGTGCGAGCTGAGGCTGACGACATAGGAAAGATGAGGACGATCCTTCTTGAGGAGATTCAGTCGCGCGAGCGACTGGAACAACAACGATCGATCATTCAGGAACATTCCATCCCGATCGTCCATTTCAAATGCCTGATCAGGAAGATACTGTTCAAAACCTACCTTTGCGTAGGCCGTATCGCGGTTCCAGAAGGTCTTCTTGTACGGATGGCTTGCCGTCGTCAGATAGCCATACTGGCGCAGGACGGCCGGCATGCACGGCAGATCATTGGTGATGCCCTCGGAAAAAACTACTCGCCCGGCACCGGTGGCGGGCAAACCACACAGTACTTCGAACTCGGCATTCGCGGTTGCACCACCAAAAACCGGGCTCAGCACACCTGAACGCCCGCCAGCATTCCACCAGTCACGAATACGCCCATCCCATGGATCCGAGCTCATTTTGAAGCCATCCAGGGCAGTCACGTCCCAAAAGCTCTCCACAAGAATCAAATGGATGTTCCGCGCATGAGTCGGCATGGAGGATCCGCGCGCTTTGGTCGCCGCCAAGGCATGGGCCACCTTTGATCTGCTTGGAATCCTGTCATTGCGCATGTATCTGACCGCGTCGCTGGCCAGGTACAGGAACCCCCCGCGCTGCTTCAGCACGTCAACACGACTGACCCCGCTTTCGCTGCTGAGTATCTCGTCACCATTTACCAGCCAGACCGCACCCAGAATGGTAGCCACCAGCAAGGGCGGCAGGAGAAGCCACTTCAGGCGATTTTTCCCCGGCCACAGCCCCCAGAGCGCCAGGCCGAGCAGTACCACGATGCCGGCAACCGCTCCGGCAAGCCGCGCGCCCTCAAGCACGCCGAGCAAAGCCACCGCGGGCTTCAAGTCCGCAAGGCCCAGCGGCATACCGAGCATGATGCTCTTGACGCCATTGCCGGTGATGAAGAATGCGGCAAGAGCGAAGCCCAATGCCACTGTCGCAACCGTTCTCCGTGTCACCCAGTGCACAACAGCCATTACTGCAAACAGGAGCAGGGAGTCCCAGAACACCGCCAAGGGTGCGTAGCTGAACCCCACGATCAATCTGGCAGCGCATACCGCCAGCAGAACCATCAGTATCGATACAACAAGGGAAGCAGCCAGCTGCTTCCAGAGAGTCGTCCTCTCAAAATTCATCCACTTGCTCAACGCACTTCCCCCCCGAAGTAGTTCGTCGCCTTCATCGCGGCGAACGCCGGTAATCATGAGGAACCCAAGGGCCCCATTTGGCTTCATACAAAGCCCGATTTTTATCGAACAACGCCTGCTTCGCCTCAGCCTTCAGCTTGTTGAAACTGGCTGACAAGTGATGATGCACGAAGACGTCTTCAGCACATAGCCTGCTGAACCCCGCCTGCTCGAGGCGACGGCAATAGTCATCATCCTCAAAGAAGCCGACACCAAACTGCTCATCCAGCCCACCCACGCACTCATATGCCTGCCGGCTGAACATCACGCAGAAGAATGCACTGGTATGTATGGGAAATGACTGGCCGGCATGCCTGCGCGTGTACTCGCCGGCAAGTCTCAACATCTCATCCATCGATTCATAACTGATTTCGATACGAGCCTCGTTGCCGATGTTGTTGGTAACCGGACCGACCAGACCCGCTTCCGGGTGGCGATGAAGTTGATTGCGCAGGGTACGCAGCCAGCCAGGCGTTACATAGGTATCGTTGTTGAGGACGACAAGATAGTCACCCTTTGCCACACGGAGCCCAACATTGTTGCCTGCGGAGAAGCCAAGATTGGCTTCATTGGGCAAGAACACCCGCCGAGGATCGCGCTTCACCCATTCCGCGAGAAACTCTCGGCTACCATCGGACGAGGCATTGTCCACCACGATGATCTCGAGGTTCCGGTAATCCGTATAGGACTCCAGGCTATGCAGGCATTGCTTGGTGTAATCGAGATTGTTGTAGGTAAGCACGATGATGCTGATCAACGGCTCAGCCAGGGAATCCAGCGCCTCATCCAGCGCTGCTGCACGGTGCAGCCAGGTCTGCCGTGAACCGAACTCCCTGCGAGGGGACTCCAGTGAAACATCCCCAACCGGCTCAGCCAAAGCCAGCTTGACCTGGTGCAGGAAACCCTCGTGGTCCCCGGCCAGCCGCACAAGCCCTTCAAACTGGCTCAACTCCGGCAGGTCAACCGATACGACCGGCTTGCCTGCGCTCAGGTATTCATAGACCTTGACGGGATTCGTGGCCAGCGTCAGTGGAATCACCTTGAATGGCAACAGGCATACATCAAAGCCGTACAGCCAGTAAGGTAGTTCGGCATAGGCGACTTCACCCACGAAACGGATGTTCTTCACATCGGAGACCGCTTCTGCGACGCCCGCCGTGTCACGCCCAACCATCAGCACGAGTGCGTCGGGATTGTCGCGCGCAACCTTGCGCAACAGATCCACATCAAACCATTCAGCGATGGCACCGTAGTAGCCGATCACACGGCGATGCTCCACGTCGGCAAACACCTTGGCCGGTCGGGACGAGAAGTGCTCGTACTCGGCCGCGTTGCGCACCATCGCAATACTGCGCGCCGAGGGGCTCAGCTCATCATGGAGCCACTGCGAGGTGACGATCAGCAAATCCGCTGTTCGGATCAGTTGATTCTCGCCGGACAGGATCTCGTCGGCATTGTCCTCGAATCCCCCATGGTGATCCATGCAGTCATAGACCAGCCTGCTGTTCGGAAGACATTGTGCCGGCTCCAACCAGTAGGGATGCTGGACAAAGGAAATGCAGCTCTCCGAACGGGTCCAGCCCAACAACGCGGCCAGACTGGAGCGGATCGCGTCCACGTCCGCCACCTTGGGCATTGCATGGTAGATCTGCGGCGAACCAGCCAGGTTCAAGTTGACCTGGAATAGCCTGCCCGACTCACCAAGAGGCTCAACTTTGAAGCCTGCAGCCGAACTATCGGCAAAGTTGTTGGATATGTAAAAGACGCGATGTCCCTTGGCTGCCAGCGCTGCAGCCAAGTGCTGAGGCCGCTGGATCCGGAAATTCCAATCGATCACGGCCCACACGAAAACGTCTGCAAGCGTGCCATCCGCCTTGGCCAGCTTCGGCAGACGGGAATAATCGACCTGCGCAGCGGGATCGACCACAGCCGCCTTGGCCGATGGTGACAGCAATTGCTTCAACCGCGCCTTGTCATTGGGGTCTACCCTGCCGGTACGGACTGTCCGGGCGCTGAAACGTGCCGCAGACTGCACCGGACGGGGCAATCGCTTGAACAGATGCCTGAGCTCATCAGCCGGATGAGACAACAGCCGACGCAGTACGCGGACTGGCCTTGTCACCCGCCAGGAGTTGCTTGCGTAAACCCCCTTCAGCTCCCGGTCCATCGATGCCATGCGCAATCGCGCGCGATGGTATGTCTCCGTCGGATCCTCATTTCCGCCTTCTGCTTCCGACCAGTACTCCGGCTCTGGCCCCACGTGCGCCACCACCTCCTCGCCCAGGCGTAGTGTCAACTTCAAGGCATGGTCAGCGTCAAAACGTTGCTCTTCAGCCATGCGACGCTGCGCCTCGGCTTCCACGCGTTGCGCTTCGGCTTCCAAGCGTTGTGCTTCGGCTTCCACGCGTTGTACTTCGGCGGCCGCCCGCTGGGTCCGTGCCTCCTTGCGCAGAGCGGACTCCTGTTCCACAAGCACAGCCTGGCGATGGACCAGCTGCCGTACCTCGTCAAGGACACGCCTGTTTTCCTTTGCAGCGTATTGCAGCGATTCCAGCAAGTGCGTACCTGCCAGTAGCGGCGCAATCACCTGCAGGGCATTCTCGAGCACGGCGGCATCCCGCCCATCCCGCGACACCAGATCCCCACGCCATGCTGGGCTGGCATTGGCCAGCGCCGTCTCCCGCACCAAGCGCCATCTATCCAGATCAACCCGAACCCCATCCAGAACGGTCAGTTGCTCCTTGTCAGCAGGCACACCTCCCCGAAGCCTCCCCAAGGCACCACCCAACTCCGTGGCCAATTGCGCCACCGCGTCGGCCTGGCCGATCAGAGTACTGGCTGGCTCCTGCTGCAGCGTCAGGTCCTCCAGGTAAAGCCCTTGCTCTTTCAACCACGCAGGATCCGCCCATACCAGCAGAATCTGCTCACCGGGCCAGAAACAGGGTTGGTCACCACGCGTATCAACGGCACTGGCGTGGACAAGGACCTTGCCGTCGATCACCTGCGGGATGTTCTCCGGCATGAAGGAGGCATGATGCTCCTCAATACGAAGCCGTTCACGGTAGGGAAGCATGAGCACGACACAGTGACGCGCTCGCGCTGCAATGGAATCAAGAACCTTCCATGGCTCATGGAAGTGCTCCAGGGTATTCGAGCTGAAAAGTACGTCATACCTGCGCGTTGACGGCGACTGCCCCCCCTCAAGCCAGTCCTCACTGACAAAGCGCTGTCCAGGGAAGCGAAGCGCCGCATCTGCAATCGCCACCTGCGAGAAATCCACGCCTGTGAAATCCACGCCAGGCAGGCCCTGGGCGAGCTCATTGGTTCCGTCGCCCAATGCACAACCCCAATCGCACCAGGCCAGACGCTCGCGCTTGCTTGCCTGGACAAGCCATGCCGGCAGCACTTTCAGTGCCAGTGCACCGAAATAGCGGGATTGATCACGCCCGCCCAGCGTTTCCCAGTCCTCCCCAAACCGGTCATCCCAGTAGCCTTCCGAGTTGATGGCCTTGTCAGACACTGGATGCTCCCTTGTATACCTGCGTGATCTTCGGCTGATAGATACCGAAATGACGAAATTGACTGATGACGGAAAAAAAACGAACGCCTTCGATGTATTCGTAATACTCCACAACAGCCCCTGCACGTCTTTCGACGGCAGCGACCAGGAAGTACTTGCCTTCCACCAGACCATTCACGAACTCGAATCCTATTTCCACCACCTGGCCGGCACGCCAATCGCTCGGCGGGGTCTTACCGGTGTCCGCCGTACTGGAAACGATGATGTCATGCCCGCGCAGATCCTTGATCGAGAACGCCACACAGAAGGTATCCGGGGTGTAATCGTCAGGAAGTGCAACCGCGAGTGTCACGGTGCAGGTCTCACCCCACCCCAGCATTTCGACGTCGGCACCGGTTCCCCCGGACAATGCCACTGCGCGGATCAGGCCGATCTGCTGCCCCCAATGTGCCAGGGGTTTGCCCTTGCCCATACTCGTGTCCGGAAGTGGGCTGACTGGCTCGTCCATCGGCAATTCCGCCTGCACATCAGGATGATCCTCCTCCGGTGCCTGAAGTGCCTCCGGGTCATCAGCGAAGATCGATTCCATGTAACGGGAACTGACCTGCAATACCGGCCCGATATCCTTCAGCGACCCACGCTCGAGCCACAGAGCGCGCTGGCACAGCGTGCGTACCGCAGCGACGTCATGGCTGACAAAGAGAACCGACGCGCCATCATCCTGGATCCGACGGATGCGCTTCATGCAGCGCGCCTGGAAGCGCGCATCACCGACCGCCAACGCTTCGTCCACCACCAGCACATCCGCATCAACGGAGGTGGCTACAGAAAAGGCGAGGCGCACGAACATGCCACTGGAGTAGGTCTTGGTCGGCTCGTCAATGTAGGCGCCGATATCGGCGAATGCGCAGATATCATCAAAGCGCGCCTCGATGGCTGCCTGGTCAAGCCCGAGAAGCCTGCCATTGAGGAAAACGTTCTCACGTCCAGTGAACTCGGGATTGAATCCCGCGCCAAGCTCCAGCAGCGCGGCAATGCGACCGGCAACCTGCACCTGCCCTTCAGTGGGAGTCAGCGTGCCGCACAGCATCTGGAGCATGGTGCTCTTGCCGGAACCATTGCGACCCATGACGCCAAGCGCCTCGCCACGCGGCACCTCAAAACTCACATGACGCAGCGCCCACACTTCCCGGCTGTGCTCCTTCGGCGCAAGCCCCAGCCCTTTCCTCAAGGGATCGGAGATCAGTTGCACCAACCGATCCACGGGCTTGGCAAACATGTCGTAGCGTTTGCCCAGCCCGTTTACGCGAATGATCGGCTCAGATGACATCTGCAAACCCCTTGCGGACATACTGAAACACCGCAAGCCCGCAGAACATGAGCAACAGCCCCACAGCAAACTGCCACAGCAGCAGGCTGTAGTTGGGCCAGACGCCAAAGATCAGGGTATCCCGCACCCCATCCATCACGCCGGTGATCGGGTTGAGTGTGACCACCTTGCGAAAAGAAGCCGGGACTGCGGTTATGGGATAGAACACCGGTGATAGAAAAAGCAGCATCGTCGTTGCAAGCGGCATGATCTGGCTCAGATCACGAAGATACACACCCAGTGCCGAAAAGAACCAGGTCAATCCCAGTGTGGCAAAAATCAGCGGTGCCACCACCAACGGAAATGCAACCGCTGTCACCGGGATGCTTCCCTTGAGCACAAGCATGGCCACCAGAAGAACCAGCAGACTGACCAGCATGTGGAACAACGCAGCCAGTGCGGCCGACAGCGGCAGGACTTCCAGAGGGAACACGACCTTCTTCACGAACTGCACATTCACCGTGATGAGTGCCGGCGCCTTGTTCAGGCACTCGGAGAAGAAGCCATACACGACCAACCCCGAGAACAGGATGAGAGCAAACTCCGAGGTCAGTGGCGTCTCACCAGCGGTTGTCGACCACCGGGAACGGAAAATCACGCCAAAAACGAAGGTGTAAACACCGAGCATCAGGACTGGATAGAAAAACGACCACGCCAACCCGATCACGGACCCTTTGTAGCGCGCAAATACCTCGCGCTTGGCCATTTCCCAGGCCAGGCTGAAACGTGCTGTCATCCTGCTCCCATCCTGCATCCGAGCGCCCCTGCTCAAGCCAGCGCCCGTTCCAGATCCGCCCGCAGATCCACAACATCCTCCACGCCCACGCTCAACCGCACCAGCGCGTCGCTGATGCCGAGCTGCTCGCGACGAGCGACGGGGATGGACGCATGCGTCATCACCGCCGGGTGGTTGACCAGGCTTTCCACGCCGCCGAGCGATTCGGCCAGGGTGAACAGTTCGGTCCTCTCGCAGAAACGCTTGGCGGCTGCGAAGCCCCCCTTGAGCACGATCGAGACGATGCCGCCGAAGCCGTTCATCTGGGTTGCCGCCAGCGCGTGCTGCGGGTGCGAGGGCAGGCCCGGGTAGATCACCTTCTCGATGGCCGGATGGGTTTCCAGCCACTTGGCCAGTTCCAGCGCATTGGCGCAATGCGCCTTCATGCGCAGCGGCAGGGTCTTCAGGCCGCGCAGCGCGAGGAAGCTGTCGAACGGGCCCTGCACGCCACCGACGGAGTTCTGCAGGAACGCCATCTGCTCGGCCAGCTCGGCGTTGTCGCCGACCACGACCATGCCACCGACCATGTCGGAGTGGCCATTGAGGTACTTGGTGGCCGAATGCAGCACCAGGTCCGCTCCAAGCTCCAGCGGACGCTGCAGCATCGGCGAGGCGAAGGTGTTGTCCACCACCACGACCAATCCATGGCGCTTGGCGATGGCGGCCACCGCGGCGATGTCCACGATCTTCAGCATCGGGTTGGTGGGCGTCTCGATCCACACCATCTTTGTCTTCGGCGTGATCGCCGCTTCGAAGGCCGACAGGTCGGTCAGGTCGACGAAGCTGAAGTCCAGCCCGGCGGTGCGGCGGCGCACCCGCTCGAACAGGCGGAAGCTGCCGCCGTAGATGTCGTCCATCGCCACCACGTGACTGCCAGCGTCCAGCAGCTCGATGACAGTGGAACTGGCGGCCATGCCCGAAGCAAAGGCGAAGCCACGCGAACCACCTTCCAGCGACGCCACGCAGCGCTCGTAGGCGAAGCGGGTAGGATTATGGGTGCGCGAGTACTCAAAACCCTGATGTTCGCCCGGGCTGGACTGCGCGTAGGTCGAGGTCGCGTAGATCGGCGGCATGACGGCGCCGGTGCTGGGATCGGGCGATTGCCCGCCGTGAATGGCCAAGGTGGCAAGCGACAAGCTGCGCTCGCCCTCCTGGCTGCGTGAGTGCTGATCCGTCATAAGTGCTTCCAGCGAAAGGGGCGGAATTCTATCAGTCTGGCCTGAACCTGCCGTGGTGCCCTCCCCCTGGTGGGCACCACGCCAGAATCACTGAACCCTGCGACGCAGGTAGTTCAGCAGGTCGATACGGGTAATCAGGCCCAGGAAGGCGTCACCATCGGTGACGATGGCCACCTGGCCACGGTCGAACACCGGCAGCAGCGCCTCGATCGGCGACTTGACCTCCAGCCGGTCCAGCTTGCTCACCATCGCCACCGACACCGGGTCGCGGAAGCGGGCTTCGTCACCGTACACGTGCAGCAGCACGTCGCTTTCATCGATGATGCCGACCAGCTGGCTGCCTTCCATCACCGGCAGCTGCGACACGTCGTACAGCTTCATGCGCTGGTAGGCGGTGGTCAGCAGGTCGTTCGGGCCAACCACAACGGTGTCGCGCTGGCTATAGGGGCGCAGGATCAGGTCGCGCAGGTCGCCGTACTGCGGGCGCTCCAGGAAGCCGTTGTCCAGCATCCAGTAGTCGTTGTACATCTTGGACAGGTACTTGTTGCCGGTGTCCGGCACCAGTACCAGCACCTTCTTCGGCGTGGTCTGCTCGCGGCAGTACTTCAGCGCGGCGGCCAGCAGGGTGCCGGTCGAGGAGCCACCCAGGATGCCTTCCTTGCCCAGCAGTTCACGCGCGGTGTGGAAGCTCTCCGCATCGCTGATCGCGTAGGCCTTCCCGACCCGACTGAAGTCGGAGATGTCCGGCAGGAAGTCCTCGCCGATGCCTTCGACCAGCCAACTGCCGGACTTTTCGTTCAGGGTGCCGTCGTTGATGTATTCGGCCAGGATCGAACCGACCGGGTCGGCCAGCACCAGTTCGGTATTCGGCGAAAGCTTTGCGAAGGCGCGCGAGAGGCCGGTCATGGTGCCGGAGCTGCCGCAACCGAACACGATCGCGTCCAGGTCACCGCCCATCTGTTCGATGATTTCCGGGCCGGTGCCGAACTCGTGGGCGGCCGGGTTGTCCGGGTTGCCGAACTGGTTGATGAAATAGGCGCCCGGGGTCTGCTCGGCCACGGTCTTGGCCAGGTCCTGGTAGTACTCCGGGTGGCCCTTGGCGACGTCCGAACGGGTCAGCACCACTTCGGCACCCATCGCCTTGAGGTTGAAGATCTTCTCCCGGCTCATCTTGTCCGGGACCACCAGGATCAGCTTGTAGCCCTTCTGCTGGGCCACCAGTGCCAGGCCCAGGCCGGTATTGCCGGCGGTGCCTTCCACCAGCGTCGCGCCGGGCTTGAGGTCACCGCGCTTCTCGGCGGCCTCGATCATCGACAGGCCGATGCGGTCCTTGATCGATCCACCCGGGTTCGAACTCTCCAGCTTCAGGTACAGCTCGCACACGCCGGCATCCAGGCGCTGGGCCTTGATGATGGGCGTGTTGCCGATGAGTTCGAGGACGGAGGAGTGGATTGCCATGTGTCGGATTCGGATCACGCCGTCAAGCGGCTGGACCCTCGATTATCCGATGGATATGCCAGAAAGTCAGGCAAACCGTCCGAAATGCTGCAGGTACATGAATGCGCATCAACCGCTGGCGCGGACAATGACGGCCGACGAGGAGGCCGCCATCGCCCGCGACATGACGGTCAAACGCGGGGGAGCGTCAGTTGGGTCGGTTCTCGTACATCCTCAGGAGTCGTTGCTTTGCCAGCAGCTTCTCCCGCTTCATCTGCCCCAGTGTGCCATCGCTGATGGGTAGCACTCCCAGTTCCGCATCCATGCACTTCTTGTTCAGCTTCTTGTGCTGTTGGTAGAGCTGCTTGAACTCGGGGTTGGCCTTCATCAAGGCTTCGATTTCACTCTGCGGCTGCCCTTCAAACATGACTTACCTCCTCATGCAGAAACAAGAACGCCCCGGCCTTGACGGCACGGGGCGTTGCAGGATGGAGCGCCGGGCCCGCATGCGACGGAACCACCCGGGATCATCCGGTCGACCGACCGGAAGCCTTCGGAACCTGGTTCGCGCCTGGATTGCACCGGCTCGGCCCTCCGCTGTCCGGGTGGCGGAAGTACCACCCGGACAATTGACCCTACGCCTGCAAAAAGGTTCCGGCAAGGGCTCAATCCATGCAGTGGCTGAATCAGCGATTTGACGCACATTCAGCCGGAAGCAGACAACAAAAACCTAACAATCTCAGCCAGTTAGGTTTATCAAGGCGCAACAATGACCTCGGCCGAGCGCGCCCGCGTGGAGGCGGCCTTCCTGCCGGTGACCTGGATGCGGTTGGCGGCCACCCCAGCGGCGACCAGGGCGTCCTTCAGCGCCTGCGCGCGGCGCTGGCCGACCCCGTTGGCGCTGTCGTAGGCCTCGATGGTCACCCGCCCCTTCTTGCCGATGTTCAGGTACTCGGCCAACGCCTTGGCCTGGTTGCCCGCGCCTGCCGACAGCGCAGCCTGGCCGGCGGCGAAAGCGTCGCCGGCGAAGGTGAACACCTCACCGCGGTTGTCGAACTTTGAGCCCGGCAGGCGCTGCCCGGACACCAGCTCGGCCTCCTCACGGGCCAGCTTGGCCGCGTTCTGCTGGGCCGCGCTCAGGCGCTGCTGCTGTCGGCCGGCGACGCTGGTCAGCGCGGTTTCGGCGTCCTGGCGGGCCAGGGTCTCCGCTTCGGCTGCCTGGCGTAGGCGTTCGGCCTCCTCGGCCTGGATCTGGGTCTGCACGCGCAACCGCTCGGCCTCCTGCCGGGCACGCAGCGCATCGCGGCGGCTGGCCTCGATCAGCAGCTCGCTGCGGGTGCGTTCGAGCTCCTCGATCTCACGGCGGGCCAACGCGGTACGCGCGGCCGCCTCGGCGATCGCCACCCGGCGTTCGGCCAGGTAACGGGCGTTGTCCAGGTCCTTGCGCTTGGCCTTGGCCAGCGCGCCGATGGCCTGCTGGGCCTGCAGCTTCTCGTAGGCGGCGACCTCGGCGGTACGCATGTCCGCCTGCAACGCCACCAGCCGCTGGTTCAGCCCGGCCACGGCCGGATCCTCGGCGGCCACGGCCGCCATCGGCAGGGCCAGCAGCCCGACCACCACCAGATTCCTCAGTGCCATCACCGGCCCTCCCCTGTTGCCAGTTGCCGTTGCAGTTGCTCGACCTCGGCCTTGCGCTGGGCCAGCTGGGCCTGCGCGACCGATTCCTCGCTCTGCACCCGGGCCAGGTCGGCGTCGGCGGCGGCACGCTGGGCCAGCACCGGGGCCTGCTTGCGCTCGCGGCGATCCAGCGCGGCGCGCTGGGCCTGTTCCAGTTGCTGGCGGGCCATGGCCATGGTGTCGGGGGCGTACTGGTCGGCGTCGGCGCGGTCAGCGCGTTCCACCGCCTGCTGCGCGGCCATCAGGTCGGCCGAGGCCGGGTCCTGCGCCAACGCGGCACCGCAGAACAGCGCGGTTGCGCAGGCCGTCACATACAGGATTCGTCTTAAGTGTGCGAAGCTAGCTTTCATTGGGGAGCCGTTGCCGGAGTGACTGAGCGCGGCCATTGTGGTCAAGCCTATGGCGTGCTTGCAACGGCACGCTGCCGTTTGTTGGGGAACTATTGCGCATGGATATCGGCTACTTCCTGAAGCTGATGACCGAAAAGAACGCTTCGGACATGTTTTTGACGACCGGGGCGCCGGTCTACATCAAGATCGAGGGCAAGCTGTATCCGCTGGGGAGCACCGGCCTGCCGCCCGGGATGGTCAAGAAGATCGCCTATTCGCTGATGGACGAGGGCCAGGTCCCCCAGTTCGAGCGCGACCTGGAGCTCAACATGGCCATCGCCCTGGCCGATGCCGGGCGTTTCCGCGTCAACGTGTTCAAGCAGCGCGGCGAGGTCGGCATGGTGATCCGCGCGATCAAGAGCCGCATCCCCAGCATCGAGGAGCTCAACCTGCCGCAGGTGCTCAAGGACGTGATCATGACCCCGCGCGGGCTGGTGCTGGTGGTCGGCTCGACCGGTTCGGGCAAGTCGACCTCGTTGGCCTCGATGATCGACCACCGCAACAGCACCTCCACCGGGCACATCCTCACCATCGAGGACCCGATCGAGTTCCTGCACAAGCACAAGCAGTCCATCGTCAACCAGCGTGAAGTGGGCCTGGACACCCATGCCTTCCACAACGCGCTGAAGAACGCGATGCGCGAGGCACCGGACGTGATCCTGATCGGCGAGATCCTCGACGCCGAGACCATGGAGGCCGCCATCGCCTTCGCCGAGACCGGCCACCTGTGCCTGGCCACGCTGCACTCCAACAACGCCGACCAGACCATCGAGCGCATCCTCAACTTCTTCCCGGAAAGCGCGCACAAGAACGTGCTGATGAACCTGTCGCTGAACCTGCGCGCGGTGATCTCCCAGCGCCTGGTCAAGGGCAAGGATGGCCGCCGCCGGCCGGCCACCGAAGTGCTGATCAACACGCCGATGATCCGCGACCTGCTACGGCGCGGCGAGGTGCACGCGATCAAGCAGGCCATGGAAGAGTCGCTGGAGGAAGGCATGCAGAGCTTCGACCAGTGCCTGTTCCGGATGGTCAAGGACGGCATCATCGAGCAGGAGGAAGCGCTGCGCGCGGCCGACTCGCGCGATGGCCTGGCCCTGAAGTTCCGCCTGTCCGAGGGCGCCAGCGGCGAGCATGACCCGTACGCGGACTTCAACATGGGCGCGCCGGCGACGATCAGCCACGGCTTCTGAACGTTGGGATGGCTGCCTGGCAAAAGCCCCGCCAAAGCGGGGCTTTTGTTTTGCGGCAGCAACGAGCCTGCCCGCGGGGCCGGTGGACCCCACTCCTGCACCTCGGGCGGTTCTGTGGCTTCGCGGCCGAGGCCGCTCCTACCAGGCCGCCAGCCCTCAGATGGCGTCGGGCTGGTTTTCCGGGCGGGCGGCATCGAAGGCCGGCAGCGCCAGGCAGGCTTCCTCGATGCGGCACAGGGTCGGGTACGGGGCCAGGTCCAGGTGGAAGCGGCGGGCGTTGTACAGCTGCGGGATCAGGCAGCAATCGGCCAAGCCCGGTTCGGCGCCATGGCAGAACCGGCCGGTGTCGAACGACCCCACCAGCATCGTCTCCAACGCCCCCAGGCCGGTACGCATCCAGTGCAGCGTCCATTCGTCGCGCTCGGGTTGCGGCACGTTCCACTCGCGGTCGAAGAACTGCATCACCCGCAGGTTGTTGAGCGGATGGATGTCGCAGGCCACCTGCTGGGCAAGGGCACGCACGCGGGCGCGACCACCGGCATCGGCCGGCAACAGCGCCGGCTGCGGATGCACTTCGTCCAGGTACTCCAGGATGGCCATCGACTGGGTCAGCACGCGCTCGCCGTCACGCAGCGTCGGCACCAGTTCCTGCGGGTTGAGCGCGGCATAGTCCGGGGCATGCTGCTGCCCGCCGTCGCGCACTAGGTGCACGGGAATCAGCTCGTAGGCCAGCGCCTTGAGGTTCAGGCCGATGCGCACGCGATAGGCGGCGCTCGAGCGCCAGTAACTGTAGAGCTTCAGCCCCGCTTCCATGTCTGTTCCCCCTGTCGCTTGCACACAACATAACCGTTGCGGGTGAGGGACACCTTCACCCGCAATTCGATAACGGCGGCGATGCCGCCGGATTCAGGGCAGCGGCGCGTGTTCGATGCGCTGTTCGATCGCACCAAAAATGCTGTTGCCGTCACGGTCCAGCATTTCAATGTGGACCACGTCACCAAAACTCATGAACGGCGTGGACGGCTTGCCGTCACGCAGTGCCTCGACGGTGCGCTGCTCGGCGAAGCAGGAGGCGCCCAGCGAGGTGTCCTCGTTGGCGATGGTGCCCGAACCGACGATGGCACCGGCCGACAGCGGACGGGTCTTGGCGGCATGCGCCACCAGCTGGGCGAAGTTGAACTGCATGTCCACGCCGGCTTCCGGCGCACCGAACCACTTGCCGTTGATGTGGGTGACCAGCGGCAGGTGCACCTTGCTGTCCTGCCAGGCCGCACCGAGCTCGTCCGGGGTCACGAACACCGGGCTCAGCGCAGAGCGCGGCTTGGACTGCAGGAAGCCGAAGCCCTTGGCCAGCTCGGCCGGGATCAGGTTGCGCAGGCTGACGTCGTTGACCAGGCCCACCAGCTGGATGTGGCCGGCGGCCTGGGCCGGGGTCACCGCCATCGGCACGTCGTCGGTGATCACCACGATCTCGGCTTCCAGGTCGATGCCGTAGTCCTCGCTGACCACCTTGACCGCGTCGCGCGGGCCGTAGAAGCCGGCGCTGGTGGCCTGGTACATCAGCGGGTCGGTGTAGAACGACTCGGGCACCTCGGCGCCGCGCGCCTTGCGCACCCGCGCCACGTGCGGCAGGTAGGCACTGCCGTCGACGAACTCATAGGCGCGCGGCAGCGGCGCGGCCAGCGCCTGCATGTCCAGGTCGAACGCGCCATCCACGTCGCCGGCATTGAGCTGCTCGGACAGGGCGTTCAGGCGCGGGGCGAGGTTGGACCAGTCCTCCAGCGCCAGCTGCAGGGTGGCGGCAATGCCGGTGGCCCGCACGGCGCGGGTCAGGTCACGCGAAACCACGATCAGGGTGCCGTCGCGGCCGCCTTCCTTCAGGGAACCAAGCTTCATGGGAACGTCCAGTCTGCGGAGTAAACAAGTTTCAATTGTAATGAATATGCCAGCGGCGACCAGCGCCACGGGAATGCTGAACAGGCAGTTTTGTGCCGCCGGCGACAATCCCCTAGACTATCGCGGTCTGCCAGCGGCCGTCCGTTTCCCTTGAGGGACCGCCGGCGGTGCAGGATCGCCGGCCCCGCCGGATCCGCCCGCCCGCCCCTACTCCGACGCCTTTCGTCACGCATTCCGGCCTGCGCACCGCGCTGGTCGCGCCAATTTTCTCGCAGCGCGGTTTACGGGAACGCTCCGAGTCAGCCGATCGAATCGATCAGCACCGCCATTCCATTCGGTCTGGCGCGATTTCCATCTGGAGTTCCCAATGTCGTTTGAAAACCTGGGCCTTGCGCCCTTCCTGCTGCGCGCGCTCGCCGAGCAGGGCTACGAAAACCCGACCCCGATCCAGGAGCAGGCGATCCCGCTGGCACTGGACGGGCATGACCTGCTGGCCGGCGCACAGACCGGTACCGGCAAGACCGCCGCGTTCGGCCTGCCGCTGCTGCAGCACCTGGGCACCGCGCCGCAGAGCGTGGGCAACGGCCCGCGCAAGCCGCGCGCACTGATCCTGGCGCCGACCCGCGAGCTGGCCACCCAGGTGCATGACAGCCTGCGTGGCTACAGCAAATACCTGCGCATCCCCAGCGCCTGCATCTACGGCGGCGTCGGCATGGGCAACCAGCTGGACGTGCTGCGCCGTGGCGTGGACCTGCTGGTGGCCTGCCCGGGCCGCCTGATCGACCACTTGGAGCGTCGCAGCGTCGACCTGTCGGGCATCGAGATCCTGGTGCTGGACGAAGCCGACCGCATGCTCGACATGGGCTTCTTGCCCTCGATCAAGCGCATCCTGGCCAAGCTGCCGCGCCAGAACCGCCAGACCCTGCTGTTCTCGGCCACGTTCGAGGAGAGCATCAAGCAGCTGGCGCTGGAGTTCATGCACAACCCCAAGCAGATCCAGGTGACGCCGCAGAACACCGTGGCCGAGACCATCACCCACCGCGTGCACCCGGTCGATGGCGGCCGCAAGCGCGAGCTGCTGCTGCACCTGCTGGCGCAGGATTCGCGCGTGCAGACGCTGGTGTTCGGCCGTACCAAGCACGGCTGCGACAAGCTGGCCACGTTCCTGGAGAAGTCCGGCATCAAGACCGCCGCCATCCACGGCAACAAGAGCCAGGGCCAGCGCCTGCGTGCGCTGGGTGACTTCAAGGCCGGCCGCGTGACCGTGCTGGTGGCCACCGACATCGCCGCGCGCGGCATCGACATCAACGAGCTGCCCAAGGTCATCAACTACGACCTGCCGATGGTGCCGGAAGACTACGTGCACCGTATCGGCCGCACCGGTCGCAACGGCTCCACCGGCGAGGCGATCTCGCTGGTGGCGCAGGACGAGGCCAAGCTGCTGCGCCAGATCGTGCGCCTGCTCGACCGCGACATGGACATCCGCGACGTGCCGGGCTTCGAGCCGCAGACCCCGATCCGCTGGGGCATCAGTGCACCGGGCAAGGCCGAAGTGCCGGGCGGCCACAAGACCCCGCGCCGTGGCAACGGTGGCCATGGCCAGCGTCGCTCCAACGGCGACGCCCCGCGCGGCGGCCGTGGCGGCCAGGCCAAGCCGGGCGCCCCGCGCGCCGCGGGAAACGGCCAACGCAATGGCGGCAACGGCCAGCAGCGCCGTGACGGCCACCCGGGTGGCGGCCAGCGTCGTGGCGGCGGTCGTGGCCAGGGCGGTGGGCAGAGCCGTACCAGCGCCTGATCTGCAGTAGCGGATCCGAGCTAAAAAAAAGCCGGCGCATTGCGTCGGCTTTTTTGTTGGTTGGGATCTTCGGGTGATGGGAACTGCTGCCTGCGGCCTGCCCTCTCCCCAACCCCTCTCCCGCGGGCGGGAGAGGGGCTTTGGCTCGTCATTGGTTGGGCTTGGGAGAGGAGCCTTGGCTCCTCAGTGATTCGACTTTGCAGCGGGCCTTGGTCCCGGGCTACTCCCCGCGCTGGCGTGGCGGGGTCAACTGGTTGGACTGCAACAAGGCATTGAGCAGCAGGCGTTCGGTGCCATGCCAGTACTTGCGGTGCGCCGGGTCATCGGCGAACACCACCACATTGCCGCTGCCGGTCGGCACCACCTGCAGGTAGCTGGAGCCGGACACGCGCGCGCGGTTGGCATCGGAGAGGTAGCCGTTCACCAGCGGCTCCGGATCGATGTTGACCACGTTGAGGAAAGCGTTCTTCACCGGCTCCAGCACCAGGCCACCTTCCTTGTTCACCCAGATCCTGCGCTGCTGCACGCCAAAGCCCAACGGATGGGTCGGATCGATGTCGGCACTGAGGATGTTGCCGCTGACCCGCCCCAGCGCGAACACGTCACGCACGGTGCCGAAATCCAGCCGTTCGCCGTCGTCCCTGCCGTCGCCGGCACGCAGCCTGGCTTCCACCAGCCCCTTGTCGATGGCCCAGCGCGCGCCGCTGCCGTAGACCACCAGCGAGCCGCCCGCGCTGATCCAGCGCTTGAGCGCGGCGATGCCGGCCTCGCTGACCGTGGCATAGGTGCCGCCGGACAGCACGATGGAGGTGTAGCGCGACAGGTCCACGCTGGCCAGCTGTACGGGGTCCAGCTTGGAGGACGGCAGCCCCAGGGCCTGGTCCAGTGCGAACCAGGCCGAACCGATCTCGGTGGGCGACACGCCCTCGCCCATCACCAGCGCGATGCTCGGCGCACGCAACACCCGCACGTTGTCGCTGCCCAGGTCGATGCCGCCGGCGCTGCGACCGCTGGCCAGGGCATGCACGGTGACACCGGCGTCCTGTGCGCGCGCCAGCACCCTGGCCCGAAGGGCATCGGCATCAAGCGTCTGACCGGCGACCGGGATCACCACCGCGCCATGGCCGAAGGCCACCTCGCCCGATGCCGTGGCCGCGGTGAAGGGCTGGTGCGCGGTGCGCAACCGCACCCCGTCGCGCAGCAACCCACCGATCAGGCGATAGCTGCCGAAATCCCGTGCATCGGCAACGTAGGCAAAGCCCGCACGGCCGCCACTGATGCCCCCCTGCGCCTGCGGAACGCCATCCACCACTGCACCGGCCGGCAAGGCACCGCGGCTGGCCGCGTAGCGCAGCCCGTAGGCTGCGGCCACGGCGTAGGAGGTTCCGCTGTAGAACACGTCGCCCTTCACCGGCGGCGTGAACTCGAAGATCGCATGGGCCAGCCGGAACTGCGGTTGTCGCGCCGGCACCACGTAGGCCGAACCGGCCTGGAAACGCTTGCCATCGACCTCGACATCGCGGGCCAGCGCGTGCACCTGGATGCGATGCTGGAGCAGCACGGCCAGCAAGCGGTGGGCGAGCGTGGGGTCGGCGGCATCACCGAACACCCAGTCCCGCACCGGGTAGGCCGCTGCCTGCGTCAACGCGCTGCGGAAGAAGTCCTTCTGCAAGGCGAGCAGACGCACCCGGTCCTCGACCGCCCCGCGCACACTGGCCAACCCGGTCGCGACCTGGTTGCGGATGGTGAAGTTGAAATGCAGCGGGCCGTTGAGCGACTCCTGCACCAACCCGCGCGAGCTGGCCTGCTCCACGGTGACGCCGACGCCGCCGTGGAAGTCCGGATAGGTGGAGCCGTAGATCGGCGAGAAGTTGTCGAAGTTCTCGCCGGTGTAGTACAGCGAACCCAACGCATCGAGCGCCTGCGCATGGAAGCGCGCCAGCCAGTGGTTGGCCGCGTACGAGGACTTCGGCAGCAGCGGGCTTTCCATGCTCTTCGGCGAGGGCTCGAAGTAGTAGGTGCTGTCCTTGCCCATCTCGTGGAAATCGATCTGGATGTTCGGGTACCAGCGATGGAACTGCGCGACCTTGGGCCAGCTGTCGGCCTGTGCCAGGGCCAGCCAGTCGCGGTTGAGGTCGGTGAAGTAGTGGTTGACGCGGCCACTGGGGAACGGTTCGACGTGCTCCTTGTCGGCCGGGTCGGCCGACGGCGGGCGCGACCCCCAGGCGTTGTGCCAGTTGGCGGCGCGGTCGCGCCCGTCGGGGTTCTGCGCCGGATCGATCACCACCACCGCCTCGTCCAGCCAGCGCGCGGTTTCCGCGTCCTGGTTGGCGGCCAGATAGTACGCCGTGAGCAGGGCCGCCTCGGCACTGGAGGTCTCGTTGCCATGCACGCTGTAGCCCAGCCAGACCACCGCTGGCGTGTCGGCGCCCGGGGCCGTATGCGCCGGGTCCACCTGCGCCTGCCGCTGCGCCAGGATCTGCGCGTGGCGCGCATGGTTGCGCGGCGAAGTGATGGTCACCAGCAACAGCGGGCGATGTTCGTAGCTCTGGCCGATGATCTCGACGGTGATCCGGTCCGAAACACGCGCCAGTTCGTTGAAGTACGCCACCAGCTGATCGTGCCGGGTGTACTGGCTGCCGATGTCGTAACCGAGGAACTGCTGCGGCGAGGGCACCTTCGCTTCGAACTGCTGCGCGGTTGGAAAGTAGTAGCTGGATTGGGCGAAGGCCGGTGTTGCGCTGACAGCTGCCGCGAGCAACAGGACAAGGACAAGGCGGAATGACATGGGCGACGGATTCCCCGGTTGTTTGGCACGGATCGCGAACGGTGCCGGCTGTTCACTTCTCCCACGCGCGGGAGAAGCTGCCCCGCAGGGGCGGATGAGGGCGCCTCGGGCGTTGGGTTGTGGCGCCCGGGGGTGGATGGAGCCGAGCCACTCCGGGTACCCGTCCTGCCCTCACCCCAACCCCTCTCCCGCTAGCGGGAGAGGGGCTTGAGTCAATGAGCAAGGCTCCCGCATGCAGGAGAGGGGCCCACGGTCAGAAGCGGTAGTCGAAGCCCACCGTGTAGTAGCGGCCGCGCAGGTCGTACTGGCTGAAGTCGTACGGTGCGCGCACGCCCGGGAAGGTCGCATCATGGGGCGGCTGACGGTCACCGATGTTCTGCACCTTGGCGTAGACGGTGAGTTTGTCGATGCCGGTGTAGCCCAGGTACAGGTCGAACTGGCTGTAGCTGGCCACCTCCTTCTGCACCGCCTTGGCCGCGGCGCTGCCTTCCTGGTCATAGCCGCTGGTGTAGTACCAGGTCAGCGCGGTGCGCCAGTCGCCCAGCGCCCAGTCCAGCGTGGTGGTGGCCTTGGTATCGGGCAGGGACGGGCCGAGGTTGGAGCCGGCGTAGTCCACCAGCGGGCCGCCGGTGACCTGCGGGCGCTTGTAGTCGATGACATAGGTCAGCGCCGAGGACAGGCCGAACGTACCCAGGCGCGCGGTGGACCAGCCCTGGCGCAGTTCCACGTCGATGCCGGAGGTCTCCAGCTCGCTCAGGTTCTGGTAGCGGTTGTAGACGGCCAGCAGCTTGCCGCGCGCATCACGCAGCACGTTGGCCGGGTTGTTCTCGGCCACCAGCGTGGTGGTGTTGCCGCTGCCGATCAGGTTGTCCAGCTTGATGCGGTAGTAGTCCACGCTCAGGCTGGTGCGCTGCCACGGCGAGAGCACGATGCCGGCGTTGAAGCTGCGCGTGCGCTCCGGGTCCAGGTTGTTGTTGCCGACGGTGAAGAAGGTCGGATTCTGCCGCGAACCGGCCACGTCCGGATCGTGCGGATCGACCACCGAGCCGTAGGCGATGCTGGTGGAGGCCGAGTTCTCCGACAGCGACGGTGCGCGGAAACCGCGCGAGGCCGCGGCGCGGACCAGCAGCCAGTCCAGCGGCTGCCAGCGCAGCCCCAGCTTGGGCGAGAACGCATTGCCGAAGTCGCTGTAGTGGTCCGCGCGCGCGGCGGCCTGCAGCTCCAGCGTGCTGTGCAGCGGCACGTTCAGTTCGGCGTAGGCGGCGCTGACCTTGCGCTCGCCGTGCACCTCGGCAATGGCCGGACGCACCTGCAGGCCGGCATCGATCTGCCAGGGGTTGTCGGAGTCCAGCGTTTCCTGGCGCCATTCGGCGCCGGCGGCGAAGCCGATGGTGCCGGCCCAGGTCGTGCCCAGCGTGCCGGAGACCTTGGCATCCAGGCCCTTGAGCACCGAATCAGCCGGGCGCAGCGTGCTCAGGCCGATGGCCTTGAGCACGGCCGGGTCGGTCGCCGACGGGTTGAGCAGGTTGTAGCTGCCCGACGCGAGCGCGTCGTACAGCGCCCAGCGGTTGGCGAAGCCGCCGGAGACGGTTTCACGCTCCTTGCTCGCGGCCTGGAATGCTCCCACTTCCCAATCCCACTTCTCGCCGCTGCCACGCAGGCCAACCACGCCGCGATAGGCCTGCGAACGATTGGTCTTGAGGGTGCCACCGAGGTTGAAGAACGTGTACTCGATCGGCACGTCCACGCCGTACGGGTTGTACGGGTTGCCGGCGGGCAGGGTCGAACGCACCGGCTCGGCCAGCCCGGTGTCGGCGTTGAGCGCGAAGCGCCCGCTTTCCAGGGTGAAGAACGGGCTGGAGCCGAACCAGGACACGCCCTTGATGTCGCTGTAGATCACTTCGGCGAACGCATCGACCGAATCATTCAGGCGCAGCGTGCCGTTGACGTAGGCCTGCCAGCGCTTGGTCGACGGGATCAGCGTGGTGTATGGCGCCTGGTTGAACGCACAGGTATCGCCGGCCAGGCCGTCGATCGGTGCACTGGCGGTGAGCACCGTGCCTTCCGGGCAGTTGCCGCTGGCATCGAGCATCGGCACCGACTTGCCGTCGACCAGGTAGCGCGCGCCCTTGGCCGACCAGCCGTTCCAGCGGCCGCCAGCGAGGTCGGTGTAGATGCCCGAGCGGGTCAGCGCACGCTGGTCCTGGTCCAGGCGGTCGCGGTTGTAGCCTTCCAGCGAGACCAGGATGTTGTAGCCATCCGTGTCCAGGTCGCCGATGCCACCGATGAACTTGACGTTCTGCTGGTCCAGGCCGCCGGCCTCGGAGGTGCCGCCGCTGACGCCCAGCTCGGCGCCTTCGAAGCCCTGCCGGGTGATGATGTTGACCACGCCGGCCACCGCATCGGAACCGTACACGGCCGAGGCGCCGTCCTTGAGCACTTCGATGCGCTCCACCGCCACCAGCGGCAACGCGTTGAGGTTGACGAAGGTGTCGGACAGGCCACCGGACGGGAAGCCATAGTTGGCCAGGCGGCGGCCGTTGAGCAGCACCAGCGTGTTCTTCTGCGACAGGCCACGCAGGCCGATGCCGGCCGAGCCCGAGGCCCAGCCGCTGTTGCTGGTTTCGTTGGCGGCGTTGCCGGTGTTGGCGGAGATGGAGCGCAGCAGGTCGGCGACTGTGGCCTTGCCGGATTCCTCCAGCTGCTGGCGTTCGATCACCTGCACCGGGTTGGCGGTCTCGGTGTCGCTGCGCTTGATGTTGGAGCCGGTGACTCGCACCGCCTCCAGCGTCTTGCTGTCGTTGGCGGCCTCGGCGAAGGCGTGGGGGGAGAGCGCCGCGGCGGCAGCCGCGACGGCGATGGCAAGCAGGGAACGATTGGGCATGAGCTCGGGGGGGAGGAAGCGGAAATTGCCCGGCAAGTAGGACATGCGCGGTAAATGTCCGGCCAATAACCTCCGCTCATCCACACATGACGAAAAGTTACATCTCTTCATCAAGATGGATGAATATATGAAAACCTGCGTCCGCGGCCCGCATCGGACCGGCCGGCACGTGGCCTGTCAGCGCCCTACAATTGCGCGCATGGATATTTTCAAGGTTTTCACCCTCGAAGCCGCACACCGGCTGCCCAACGTGCCGCCGGGCCACAAGTGCGCACGCCTGCACGGCCACTCGTTCCGCGTGGAACTGCGGGTCAGCGGCGAACCGGGCGCCGACACCGGCTGGATCATGGACTTCAGTGACCTGAAGGCCGCTTTCCAGCCGCTGTATGACCAGTTGGACCATCACTACCTCAACGACATCCCCGGCCTGGAGAACCCGACCAGCGAGCGCCTGGCCATGTGGATTTGGGAACGCTTGAAGCCTTCGCTGCCGCTGCTCAGTGAAGTGGTGGTGCATGAGACCTGCACCTCCGGCTGCAGCTATCGCGGCAGCTGAAGGGCGCCAGCCCTGCCGTAGGCGCGGCCTCGGCGGCGAAGCCAGTACAGGCACCGGCCCGCCCACTTGCATCGGCGGCGCATCACTGCCGACATCCGGCACCGCGCCAAGCGCTCCCCCCTCCCCTCCGCCTGCGGCGAAAGGGCAGGGAAATGGCGCGCAAAACTGAATGGGTCAGAAAAATCCGTCCCGCGGTGTTGCGCTGCGCAAAATCCGCGCTATGCTGCAACGCAACAAAGACCCTCCGGAACGCCGTGATGTCCGCCCAGTTCAACGATTTCAGCAGCTACACCCAGCAGCTCGCCGCCGCGGCCAACCGCGCGAACCGGCTGACGCTGGAGAATGCCGAAAGCGTGTTCGGGGTGCAGCTGCGCACCCTGGAACGGAACACCAATGCCACCGCGGGCTTCTTCGGTGAGCTGGCCCAGGCCGGCGCCCAGGCCGACCTGCAGGCGTTGCTGCCCAAGGGCATGCAGTTGGCACGTGACAACTTCGAGCGCCTTGCCTCGGCCGGACAGGAAGTGATCGGCCTGAACCTGAAGACCAGCGAGGCGCTGGGTGCACTGGCCAGCCAGCCGTTCACCGCCACGCCCAAGGCCAGCGGCAAGACGCGCTGAACCTGCAACCGAATTTGCGCGGTCCCCTCCCCCGCGCAATCCCAGACCCGTCAGCATCCCCTCCCGCTGACGGGTCTTTTTTTGCCCGTCCGTTGCCGCCACCGGCCTGCCTTGCAGGAGGCAGTGACGCGCGGGCGGCGCGGCAATGCGCCTGCGGTGGCAAAATCACCGGTCCCGTCGCGGTTAGACTCTCACGATGTTCAGCACCAACACGCTTACCGGCAGCAAGCCGGAACAGTACGCCCAGCTGCTGGCCCAGGCCCGCGCCCTGGTACACGGCGAAACCGACCGGATCGCCAACGCGGCCAACCTGTCGGCGCTGGTCTACCACGCACTGCCACAGTTGAACTGGGTGGGTTTCTACTTCTACGACGGCACCGAACTGGTGGTTGGGCCATTCCAGGGCCTGCCGGCCTGCGTGCGCATCCCGCTGCACAAGGGCGTGTGCGGCGCGGCGGCCAGCACCCGCCAGACCCAGCGCATCGAGGACGTGGATGCGTTCCCGGGCCATATCGCCTGTGACTCGGCCTCGCGTTCGGAACTGGTCGTGCCGCTGGTACGCGATGGCGAACTGGTCGGCGTGTTCGACATCGACAGCCCGGTGCTGGCGCGCTTCGATGGTGATGACCAGCTCGGGCTGGAAGCCATCGCGCAGGTTTTCGTCGAGGCGCTGCGGTGAGCACCATCAAGCTGCGCAACATCGGCCCGAAGAGCGCGGCCTGGTTGCGCCAGGTCGGCCTGCGCACCGAACAGGACATCGCCGCGGTCGGTGCGGTGGGCGCCTTCATGAAGGTGCGCCGGGCCGGCTTCAAGCCCAGCCTCAACCTGCTGTATTCGCTGGAAGGCGCGCTGGTGGGCTGCCACTGGCAGGAGGTCCCCGAGGCACGCCGGCAACAGCTGGTCTGCGAGTACGAAGCGGTGGCCGGCGAGCTGACCACGCTGCGCGCCGCGCAGGTGGCCGGCCCCGTGCACGAGACGCGCATGCAGCCGGACGACGAGCCCGAGGAAACCGGCGAGATCCGCTTCGGCGAGGAGTGAGCCACGCTTGTGCGCAGGAGCGGCCAAGGCCGCTCCCGCGACACCGTGTGTTGTCAGGACACGCCTGCCGCTACCACCAGCACCACCAGCAGCATCGTTTCGGTGACCTCGACGCTGGCGCCCAGGCAATCGCCGGAAATGCCCCCCAGCCGGCGACGCCAGTACAACGCCACCAGCGGCACCAGCAGCAGGGCGACCAGCAACGGCCAGGCGACGATCGCGGTGATCACCGCCAGCAGCACCGCCCACAGCCACATCGAACGCAGGCTCAGCTGCCATGAAAACCGCTCGGCCATGCCGGCGCCATGCAGCGAGGGCAACCGCCGGCTCCACCACAAGGTGCCCCAGCGGGCCCAGACCGGCACCAGCACGATGCCGTACCACAGCGGGCTGACCGCCAGCTCGGTCAGCAGCACGAACTTGAGCAGCAGCTGCATCACCAGCGTGACCACGCCGAACACGCCCATGTGCGGGTCCTTGAGGACCTCGAGGAAACGCTGCGGATCGCGATGCGATGCGCCGAAGGCGTCGGCCACGTCGCCCAACCCGTCCAGGTGCAGCGCGCCGGTCACCCACACCCAGACCAGCAGGGTCAGCATCCCGGCCAGCCACGGACGGTCGGCGAAGCCGTACAGCGGCAGCGCGAGCAGGACGCCGATGATCGCTCCCACCAACGGGTAGTACACCGCCGAACGGCTCAGGTCCTCCTGGCGGAAGTCCCGTACCTGCGGCGTCGGCAGCCGGGTCAGGAACTGGATGGCGAGGACCAGCCGGCGCATGCTCATGCCTGCCGCAACTCCAGCAGTTCGCCCCACAGGCGACCATCGTCGCCGCGCTCCACGCGCAGGCGCACGCGGGTGCCATAGTCGATGCGCATCGCCCACAACACCGACAACGGCATGCCGCACACGCGCGATACCGCCAGCCGCAGCACGCCGGCGTGGCTGACCACCAGCACCGGCTGGCCGTCACCGTCGTCCTCGTCCACCAGGCGATGCAGCTGCTCCTCCACGCGCGCCCGGAACTGCGGCCACGACTCGCCGTTGGGCGGCACCGTGTCGTGCGGTTCCTCGTAGAACGCGGCCAGCTGCTCGGCGGGCAGTTGGTCGAAGTGCAGGCCGTCCCAGTCACCGAAATCCAGTTCGGCCCAGTCCGGGTGGATCTCGCAGAACTGGTTGCTGCCGGCCACCAGCGCATGCGCGGTGTCCAGCGCGCGTCGGCGCGGCGAGCTGATCACCCGGCTCCAGCCGATGCCGGCATGGCTGCGGTACAGCGCATCCATCGCGCCGTCGATCAGAGGCGGGTCGGTACGGCCGTCCAGGTGGCCGGAGCGGCCGGTGGAGGCATGTCGCATCAGGTCCAGGATCATGGCGTGCCCTCCCGATCGGCGACCGCCGCCTCGGCAAAGGTGGCCATTCCGTTGTGCAGCGCGCACGCCATGCGCACCAGCGGCAACGCAAGCGCCGCACCGGAGCCCTCGCCCAGCCGCAGGTCCAGCGACAGCAGCGGCTGTGCCTGCAGCGCGTCCAGCAGGTGCAGGTGGCCACGCTCGGCCGACTGGTGCGAGAACAGCAGCCACGGGCGCACGCCCGGATTGATGCGTACCGCGGCCAGCGCCGCCGCCGAAACGATGAAGCCATCCACCAGCACCGGCACCCTGCGCTGCGCAGCGCGGATCATCGCCGCGCTGATCGCGGCGATCTCCAGCCCGCCCACGCGCTGCAGGGCTTCCATCCCGGGCGATGCCGCAGCGTTGATCGCCTCGCCGTGCAGGGCCAGCGCGCGGGCGATGATGTTCTTCTTCTGCACCATGCGCACCGCGTCCAGCCCGGTGCCGGCACCGACCAGGTCTTCCAGCGGCAGCGGCCCCAGCGCGGCGGCCAGCGCACTGGCGGCGGTGGTGTTGCCGATGCCCATCTCGCCGAACACCAGCAGGTCGGCACCGTCGGCACAGGCCGCATCCACCGCACGGCGGCCGGCGTCGAACACCGCGTGCAGATCCGCCGCGGACATCGCCGCCCCGACGCTGAAGTCGTCCGTGCCCGGCCGGGGCTTGTCGCTGACCACGCCGGCGATCGGCTGCGTGGCGCGGCTGCCCACGTCCCACACGTGCAACGGCAGGCCCAGCTCACGCGCCAGCACCGCGATGGCGGCACCGCCGGCGGCGAAGTTGTGCAGCATCTGCACGGTGACTTCGGCCGGATAGGCAGAGACGCCCTGCGCGGCCACGCCGTGGTCGCCGGCGAACACCAGCACCGGTACCCGCCGGGCCTGTGGCTGCGGCGTGCCCTGCAGCGCCGCCAGTTCGATGGCCAAGGCTTCCAGCCGGCCCAGCGCGCCTTCCGGCTTGGTCAGCTGCCGCTGGCGGGCGATGGCCTGCTGCCGGTGCTCCTGCGAAGGCAGCCCGCAGGCCTGCCCGAACCATGTTTCTGTCACGAGTGTTCCGATACTGCCAAGGCAATCTGGCATTTTAGCCGCCGCCACGGGATTGCGGACCGCCACGCCAGGGAACCCCGGGACACCGCGCATCAGGGCGTGATGTGCATTCACGGGCACCGTCAGGGCCAATGGCATAGAATGCGCGCACTTTCGGGTGACCCACCGGCCATGCTGGTGGGTTGAAACGGGAAGCCGGTGCCGCGCACGGCTGGATCTCCAGCCTGCCGCCATTCCGGCGCTGCCCCCGCAACGGTAAGCAGGACAAGGCCAGGCAACACCGCCACTGTGCAAGGCACGGGAAGGCGCCTGACCGGAAGCAGCCATGCTGCTTCGCCTGCGAGTCCGGAGACCGGCCCGAAAGCCGACTGGTTGCGATGCGGAGGGCATGGCGGCGGCTGCGGCGCCGTGCGCGCGCCTGCTTCCGTCCCTTCCCTCTCCTGGCAGCCCCACCCGTTTGTCTGCGCGGGAGCGCGCAGGCCCAGGAGCAAGCATGAAACTGCATTACCACACCCTCTCCCTCGCCGTGCTGATGGCGCTGCCGGCCGTTGCCGCCGCGCAGTCCAGGACCACCGACCTGGACGACGTCACCGTCACCGCCACCCGTACCCCGGTTGCCGTCGAGGCCAGCGTGGTCCCGGTGCAGCTGATCGACCGCGACCAGATCGACCGCAGCCAGGCCAACTCGGTGCTGGAGCTGCTGCGCGGCCGCGCCGGCCTGGACTTCGCCAACCAGGGCGGCACCGGCAAGATCACCTCGCTGTTCCTGCGTGGCACCAACTCCAACCAGGTGCTGGTGCTGGTGGATGGCGTGCGCGTGGGCTCGGCCACCAGCGGCATGGCCGCACTGCAGGACCTGCCGGTGGACCAGATCGAGCGCGTTGAAATCGTGCGCGGCCCGCGTTCGAGCTTGTACGGCTCCGAGGCCATCGGCGGCGTGATCCAGATCTTCACCCGCACCGCCGGCCAGGGCCTGCAGCAGAACCTGTCCATCACCGCCGGCAGCAACAACCTGCGCCAGGCCAGCGCCGGCTTCAGCAACCGTGGCGAGCGCGGCTGGATCTCGGCCCAGGGCGGCTACCAGAAGACCGATGGCATCAATGCCTGCCGCGGCACCGCCGCTGGCTGGGGCGCTGGCTGCTTCGCCGATGAGCCGGACCGCGACGGCTACCGCAACACCTCCATCAACGTGCGCGGCGGCTATGCGCTGACCGACACGCTGAGCCTGGAAGGCCACGTGCTCAACGCCGACAGCTTCAACGAATACGACGGCAGCATCTTCGGCGGCAACGAGGCCGACAACCGCCAGCAGGTCTACGGCGGCAAGCTGGCATGGGCCGCGTCCGATGCGTTCCAGCTGACCGCACAGGTCGGCCGCAACCGCGACCAGGCCGACAACTACTTCGCCGCCAACGGCAGCCGCACCTTCGCCAGCAATTTCGACACCCGTCGCGACACCGCCAGCGTGCAGGGCGACTTCCAGTTCGCCGAAGGCCAGCAGCTGACCGCCGGTGCCGATTGGCAGAACGACAAGGTCACCAGCTCCACCGCCTACGACATCGGGGACCGCGACAACCTCGGCGTGTTCGTCGAGTACCAGGGCCAGTTCGGCGCGCACTCGCTGCAGGCCAGCGTGCGCAATGACGACAACGAGCAGTTCGGCAACCACACCACCGGCAGCCTGGGTTACGGCTTCGCCTTCGGCAACGGCTTCCGCCTGACCGCCAGCGCCGGCACCGGCTTCAAGGCACCGACTTTCAATGACCTGTACTACCCGGGCTTCAGCAACCCGGACCTGAAGCCGGAAGAGTCCAAGAGCCTGAACATCGGCATCGCGCAGTACGCCGACAACTGGAACTGGACCTTGAACGCGTACGAAACCCGCGTGGACCAGCTGATCGGCTACGACAGCAGCTTCAACATCGTCAACGTCGCCGAGGCCCGCATCCGCGGCGCCGAGCTGACCGGCTACCTGTCGCTGGCCGGTTTCGACATCAACGCCCAGGCCAGCTTCACCGACCCGCGCGACCACACCTCCGGCGCGGCCACCTACGACAACCTGCTGGCCCGCCGCGCGCGCACCAGCGGTCGCCTGGACGTGGACAAGAGCTTCGGCCCGGTGCGCCTGGGCGTGACCGCGGCCGGCAGCGGCCACCGCTTCGACAACGCCGCCAACACGGTGCGTCTGGCCGGCTATGGCACCGTGGATGTGCGCGCTGAATACGCCATCAACGATGCATGGAGTGTCCAGGCCAAGGCCGCCAACGTGTTCGACCGCGCGTACGAAACCGTTGCCTGGTACAACCAGCCGGGCCGCGAGTACCAGCTGACGCTGCGTTACCGCTCCAAGTAATTACCAAGTAACGAGCAATGAAGAATGCCCCGGTTCGCCGGGGCATTTTTTTGGGTGTTATGGAGCAGGGCCGTGCTCCGCGGAGGCGTTACCGGCAAAGTCCCCGCCGATCATTCGTCGCAAGGCACCACCAGCGGTACGCCACGGGTGGGATGTTCGATCACGTGCACCGCCTGCCCGTACACCTGCCCGATGATGTCGCGGGTCAGCACCACACGTGGTGTGCCATCAGCAGCGATGCGGCCTTCGCACAGCATCACGATGCGGTCGGCATAGGCCGAGGCCAGATTGAGGTCATGCAGCACCACCACCACGCAGCGCCCCTGCCGGGCCAGTTCACGGGCACTGTGCAACGTGCGCTCCTGATGGCGCAGATCCAGCGCGGCGGTGGGCTCATCCAGCAACAGCACCGGCGCGCACTGCGCCAACGCGCGTGCCAGCGAGGTGCGCGCGGCCTCGCCGCCGGACAACGTCTGCACGTCGCGGCCGGCCAAGGCACCCACCTCCACTTCGGCCATGGCCTGCGCGGTGATGCGTGCGTCCTGTTCGCGGTCAGGCGGATGCGGCAAGCGCCCCATCGCCACCACCTCGTGCACGCTGAAGGCGAACCGCACCACGTGATCCTGCGCCATCACCGCACGCTGCAACGCCAGTTCGCGCACCGGCCAATCCGCCAGTGCACGCCCGGACAACAACGCGCTGCCCTGGTCTGGCACGGCATCACCGGCCAGCAACGCCAGCAAGGTTGATTTGCCTGCGCCATTGGGACCCACCAGCGCGGTAAGCGTGCCGGCTTCCAGGCGCAGGCTCACCCCGGACAGCACCCGGCGATTGCCCCGCATCACCCCGGCGTTGCGCAGCTCCAGTAACGGCGTGCTCATGCCGCCCCCCGGCCACGCCTGTGCAGCACCAGCCACAGGAAGAACGGTGCACCCAGTGCCGCCGAGAACAGGCCCAGCGGAATTTCCGAAGGCGGATCGAGCGTGCGCGCGGCGGTATCGGCCACCACGATCAACAACGCGCCGGTCACGCCCGACAGCGGCAGCAACCAACGGTGTCCCGGGCCGGCGAGCATGCGCACCAGGTGCGGCACCACCAGCCCGACGAAGCCAATGCTGCCGGCGAATGCCACCGCCGCGCCCACCAGCAGCGCGCTGAACACCACCAGCAGTAGCCGCGTGCGTGGCACGTCCAGACCGATATGGCGCGCCTGGCGCTCGCCCAGGGCCAGCATGTCCAACGGCGTCGCCAGGCGCCACAGCGCCAGCAAGCCGACCAGGAACACCGGTGCCACCGCTGCCACGTCGTTCCAGCGCGCGTGCGCCAGCGAGCCCATCTGCCAGAACACCAGCGACTGCAGTTCGCTCTCGCTGGCGATGTAGGTCAGGAAGCCAACCGCCGCCGAGCAGGCCGCACCGATGGCGATGCCGACCAGCAGCAATGTGGCAGTGCCCTCACCGCGCCCGGGCCGCGCCAACAGGTAGATCAACGTGGTGGCACCAGCGCCACCGAGAAAGGCTGCGAGGGGAATGAGCCAGGCGCCCAGCGTTCCGGCGCCAAGCACGATGGCGGCCACCGCACCCAGCGATGCGCCCTGGCTGACGCCGACGATGCCCGGGTCGGCCAGCGGGTTGCCGAACAATCCCTGCAGGGCGACGCCGGCCATCGCCAGCGACGCACCCACCAGCGCTCCCAGCAGCGCACGCGGGATGCGCAGCTGCCAGACCACGCCCATGTCGCGGGCGCTGACCGTGTGCGGATCGGCCAGCCCGAACCGGGCGGCGATGGCCTGCAGGACGTCGGCAGGCGGCAGCTTCAGCGGGCCGACGGCGAAAGACAGCAGCACCGCGGCCAGCAGCACCGCCGCCAACAACACCAGCAACAGCGCACCGTTTGATCGCCGCACCTGCCCGGCGATCATCCGCGCGCGAGTTCGGCCAGGGCCTGCGCCAGCGCCAGCGCGCCCGCGCCGGAGCCAACGCTGGTGGCCTTCAGCGCGATGTCCGGCATCACCCAGACGCGGTTGGCGGCACCGGCCGGCGTATGCCGCAGGGTCGGATACGCCTTCCACAACCCGGCTTCACCGCCGAACAGGCGCAGGTCGTTGTCGGTCACCAGGATCACCTCCGGTGCTGCCGCCACCACGCCCTCGTTGCTGAGCTGCGAGTAATTGGCCACCCCGGCCTCCTCGCCGATGTTGATGCCGCCGGCCAGCGTGATGAGCTGGTTGGCCGCGCTGTCGGCGCCGGCGACGGTCGGCAATCCTCCCGCACCGCTGGCCGACAGCGCGATCACGCGCGGACGCCGTGGGTTGTGCGCAGCCATGGCCGCGGCCTGGTCCATCTGCGCCTGCACCTGCATGGCGAGTGCCTGCCCCTGCACGGGCAGCCCGACAGCCTCGGCCACCTTGCGCACCTTGTCCGGCGGCGGCTGCAGGTCATCGATCACCACCGCCGCATGCCCGGTGGCACGCAGGCGCTCGGCCAGCACGCCATGGCGCCGTAGGCTGTTGCCCAGGAACAGGCTGCCGTCCAGGCTGAGCACGCCTTCCACGCCGGTGGTGCGGTTGAACAGGAAATGCTTCTCGGCGGCCTTGCCGGCCGCGGTGGCCGAGCGCTCGGGCGCGGCGTAAAGGTTGTCCGCCAGGCCCAGCGCTTCGAGCACGGCGATCACGTCGTCGCCGCCGGCCACGATGCGGCCGACGTCGCGAACCTCCACCTCGGCACCGTCGTCGGAGCGTACCCGCGCCGGCAGCCGCGGCGTGGCCGCCGTGGCTTGCGGGACATCCTGGCCGGCCACGCGCTTCCAGCCCTGCGGCAAGCCAGCGGTGTCGGCGCCGCCGCCAGCGGTTGCCGAGGGCGTGGGTGATGCCGGCGTGGGCGATGCCGGCGTAGGCGATGGGGCACGGTTGCAACCCACTGCCAGCACCGCCAGCAGCAGGCCCAATCCCGTTGGCAGGATGGTGGAGTTCTTCATCAGGGGTTCCTCGTTGGTGGCGCTTGCGCGCGCGGTCCGTGCCACGGCAAGCCCTTTCATGGCAGGGCGGGAGATGCCGTCGCCGGCACCTCCCGCATGCCCGCACGACGTCGCGTGCCGGCGTGGCGGTTACTCCCGGGTCGGGATGAAGCGGGTGATGCGATCACCCTTGGCATCGTCCTCGCCACGCGACTTGTTGATCGCGAACATCGCCGTGCCCGGGCCCTTGCTGACGTGGTTCGGGTAGGTGCCACCATCGAGGTTGGCGACGATGTTGCCGGCCTCGTCCACCACCGTCACCGTGCCGGCACCGCGGTTGCTGACATACGCCAGGCGCGTGGCCGGGCTGTAGGACACGTTCAACGCACCGGCACCGACGTAGACATCGTGCTCGACCTTGCCGCTTTCCGGATCGACCACCAGCAGGTTGTCGCTGCCCTGCGCGACCACCAGCAGACGCTTGGCCAGCGGGTTCCAGGCCACGCCGATCGCGCTGCGCGCGTTGCCCAGCGCGATCACCTTCTCCACCTTGCCCGCGGCTCCGTCGATGATCGCCGCCTCGGCCGAGCCGAGGCTCGCGGTGTACACCTTGCCGGTGGCCGGATCGATGTCCAGGCTGGTCGGGGTGAAGCTCTCGCCGCGCTTGCCCGAAGCCAGGGTGATGTTGTCCAGCTGCTGCAACGTGCGCGTGTCGAACACGCTGATGAAATCCTCGCCGGTCGCCGAGACATAGGCACGATTGCGCTGCGGGTCGATGACCACGTCACGCGAATGCGACACCGCCCCCACCGGGAACTGCTTGACCAGCGCCAGGTCCGACTGGCGGTACACGGCGACCGTGTCCTGGCGGGTGTTGGTCACCCACACGTTGCCATGGGTGTCATCCACGCCGACCCCGTACACGGCGAACACCCCGCCTTCGCGCGCGGGCTGGCCCGGTTGCGCGGCCGGTGCCGGTGCCGCCTGCGGCGAGACGCGGGCCAGGACCTGCAGGGTTTCCGGGTCGACCTTGAGCAGTTCGGACTGCTTCACCGGTGGGCGGCCCACCGCGCTGGTCACGAACGCGGCCTTGCTCGCGGGGCTGTAGGCCACCTGGTACAGGCCCTGCACCAACCGGTTGCTGGCGGCCTGGATGCGCTCCTGGCCGGACAGTGGCACCTCCCGCGAAACCTTCAGCGCGAAGATCGACGCCGCGTCCGGGCTGCTGGCGCGCACCACGATGGGTTGCGCGCCGACGGCCGCATCGGCCGGGATGCGCAACGTTCCCCGGAACCGGCCTTCGCCATCGGCCACGTAGGGTTGCGCGTTGAGCACGCTGTCACCGCGTTGCAGGGTGACCTTCTGCCCCGGCGTGAAGCCGCTGCCCTCGATGCCGGTTTCACTGCCCGGCAGCACCACCGGCGCGGTCGCGCGGACGCTGCCCTTGAAGTCGACGTCGGGCTGGCCGAATACCTGTGCGCCGGCGGCGCCGGTCGCAAGCAGCAGGGCCAGGCCGAGCACGGCCGGGCGCGGGAAACGGGAAGGGATGACTGCCATGGCGCATTACCTCATCGATCGATGCACGCCCTTGGCGTGCGGGTGGGGTGATTGCCTGGGCCATGACGCGGCCTGGGTTGTCTGGCGGGCGGCGCATCGACCGCCGTGTGCGAAGGTCGGCCGCGGTTGCGGCTCAGGGACGCGGCTCGCCGCTGCGGTCGCCGATGCCGGCCACCCGATGCAGGGTGCGCATCAACGAGGCGCGGAACATCGGCCCGTGGCTGAGCCCGTCGAACTCGATGTACTCGGTGTCCAGTCCCGGCACCTGCTGCAGTCGCGTGCCCAGCGCGGTGGCGGCCCCGGAGGGCGCGCCGGAGATGCGCTTGAGGTGGGCCTGCACCCGCGGGTTGCCCATGTCGCGGTTGCTGAAGTCCGGCGTGCGCTCGCCGCCGCCGAGCATCAGCAGCAGGCGTGCGTGATGGCCGGCATTGTTGGCGATGAACTGCCGTTCCGGTGCGCCGAGCATCGCGCCCTGCGTCCACCACAACGATGGACTGGCCGCGGCATAGGTCTGGAACGCCCCGGCGCGGGTGTACAGCGCGTGCAGCACGAACAGGCCGCCGAGGGAATGCCCCCACAGCGTCTGCCGGCTGGCGTCCAGCGCGGCCCGGCGCGCCACTTCCGGCCGGACCTGGCGTTCCAGGACGTCCAGGAAGGCATTGGCGCCCCCGCCGGAGACGGTGCCATCCTCGCCTTCATCGGCGAACGGCGTGTAATCACGGGTGCGTGCCGGCGAGTCGATGCGCAACGGGTTGTCGTAGCCGACGAACACCAGCAGGCTCGGCGTGGTCCGCGCCAGTTCTTCCAGCACGCTGTCATCGAACTCGATCAACGCCGCATTGCCGTCCAGCATCCAGATCGCCGGGAAACCCGCGGCCGGCGCCTTGCCGGCCGGGATCCCCAGGTTCACCCGCCAGCGACGGCTGCCGTCGGCGCTGCTCACCACGAACCGCTCGAAGCGGTAGTGCGCGGAGCTGCGGTCGGCCACCGTCTCGCCGATCACCTGTGCGGGATTGCGCTGCTGTGCCGCCAACGGCGGCGCTGCCAGCAGCGTCGCCGTTGCAATGATCACCATGGCCATCACCGCCATGGCACGGCGCAGCGCGCCGTACGTACCCCTGTGCATCGCCACCGCCCTCAGAAGCCGACCGTCAGGTTGACCCAGTAGCTGCGGCCCGGCTCGTTGTAGGTGGCCGCGCCCGCACCGGTGGCGCTGGTGCTGGTGGTGCCTTCGCGGAACAGGCGCTTGTCGAACAGGTTGTTCACGCCGCCACCCACGCGCACCTTCGGGGTGATCCGATACTGGCCACCCAGACTCCACAGGTCATAGGCACCGCGCGTGTCCGGCGGCAGCACCGCACCGGTGGTGCTGGACTGCGTGGCCGACTCCTGCTTGCCGTAGAAGGTGCCGGTCAGCATGAACGACAGCTGCGTGTTCACCTGCCAATCCAGGAACGTGTTGATGGTGTACTCGGGGATGATCGACAGCGGCTGGTCGGTGGTCTTGTCGACGTTCTCGATCATCCAGGTGACATTGGTGTTCCACGACAGCACGTCGCCGCCGCCGACCAGCGGCACCTTCAGGTTGCCTTCCACGCCGCGGATGATCGCCTCCGGCGCATTGGTCCACTGGAACACCTGGCCCTTGGTGTCGTTGGTCACGCCGATGCGCTCCTGGCCGGCGACGATCTTGTCCTTGTAGTCGTTGTGGAAATAGGTGACCGAGGCGTGCCAGCCGTTGTCCGGCGCCCACTCGATGCCGATCTCCTTGTTGATGCTGGTTTCCGGGTCCAGGTCGGCGTTGCCCATCACATAGCAGCCCGAGCCCATGTTCGGGCTCAGCACCGGACAGCCATTGCCACGCGTGTAGTACAGGTAGTCCGGGTTGGCCTGGTACAGGTTCGGCGCCTTGAACGCACGCGCCATGCCGCCCTTGATCGCCCAGTCCTGGGCCAGCTTGAACTGCACGTTGAGGCTGGGGCTGAGGTTGTTGCCGAACTGCGAGTGATGGTCGAAGCGCACGCCGGGGGTCACCGTCCAGCGGTCACCGAAGTACAGGTTGTCCTCGATGAACACCGCGGCGAACTGCTGGTCGGTCTTGCCGGTGCGCGCGCCGCCGTATCCCGGGATGCCACCGCCGCTGCTGGAGCTCTGCGTCACCGAGTACGGGTCATCCAGCTTCAGGTCGCGGTATTCGAAGCCGACCGTCGCGACCTGGTCGATGCCACCCCAGCCCAGCGGCACGTTGATCTCGCCGTCCACCCGCGCGGAGGTCAGCTCGGAGGTGGAGAAGCTGGCGTTGTCGTTGATCGAGCCTTCCGGTCCGCCGGCCAGGCCTTCGTTGAGGCGGGTGTTGTCGGTGTCCTCGTAGGCGGCGGTGATGCGCGAGGTGCCCCAGTCGTAGCGACCGCGATGGGTCAGGCCGAACGAACGGCGCAGCATGATGTTGGTCTCGGCGCCGAACAGGTCGTTCAGGCGCTGGAAACCGTCGCCGCTGACGCCGCGTTCACCGGAATAGATGTTGCCCTGGCGGCTGACGCTGGCATCCAGTTCGACCACGTGGTCGTCGTTGATGTCGTAGCGCAGCAAGCCGCTGATGTCGCGGTTGCGCACGCCCTCGCGGCCGGCCGGCGGGGTCACGCCGGTGGCGAAGTCCTGGTTGAGTTCCAGTGCATCCGGGTCGGTCTTGTTGATGTTGCCGAACAGCCGGAAGGACAGGCGCTCGCTGAGCGGGCCGGACAACTGGAAGCCAACGCGCTCGCTGTCCCCCTCGGCGCTGTGCTCGGCCTGGCTGCCGTACAGGGTGAGCGAACCGGTCAGGTCACCGGTCGGTTTCTTGGTGATGATGTTGACCACGCCACCGGAAGCGCCGGACCCGTAGCGCGCGGCGGCGGGGCCACGCAGCACTTCGATGCGCTCCACCGCTTCGGCCGGCACCCAGTTGCTGTCGCCGCGGCTGTTGCGTTCGCCGCTGCGCCCCATGCGCACCGAATCACGCGAGCTCACCGGGCGGCCGTCGATCAGGATCAGCGTGTTCTCCGGGCCCATGCCGCGGATGTCGATCTGGCGGAAATTGCCGTAGGCACCGGAGGCGGTATTGCCGGTGAGGTTGATGCCCGGCATGCGGCGGATCACTTCGGACAGGTCGTTGGCTGGCGGCAGGCGCTCCAGGTCCACCGAGGTGATCACCGAGGTGCCCAGCGCCTGGCGTGCGATCTGTTCGGCGGTGACATGCACGGTGTCGATGTCGGTCGCGGCGGCAACGCCCTCGGCGGCAGCCGGGCCGGCGACCAGGGCGGACAGGGCCAGCGCGACGGCCAGCGGGCGACGACGGGACAACAGGGCGCGCGCGGACAACCGCGACGAGGAACGACGGGACATGGCAAAGCCTCTCGACAGTGGGGTTGCGAACCTCTGGCGACGGCTTGAGGAACGGTGGATCGCGATGCAGCCACCGGGATCACACACCAGGCGCGCTGCTGAATGACGGGCAGTCTACACCAAATGATAATGATTATTACTAACTTTCAGGTGCGACAAATCACCGCGCGAGATAGAGCGCAGCCATGCGGCGCCGGGCTGTACCGGGAAAGCGCCTGCCGCGCGTGGCCCGGCACTATCGGCCGGTCATGCGAGGTGGCCCAGCAACTCCGGCAGTGCATCGATCACCGCCACCGCATCGGTGGCATCCAGGTCCAGGTCGCGCGGATAGCCGTAGCGCACCAGCACGATCGGCATGCCGGCGTTGTCGGCCGCGCCCAGGTCGGTGGCCGAATCGCCCACCATCAGGCAGGCCTGCACCGGCTGCCCGAGCAAGGCCGCGGTGTGCAGCAGGGGTTCGGCCGCGGGCTTGCGCTGCGGCAACGAGTCGCCCCCGATGATGTGCGCGAAGAAGCCCGCGATATCCAGGTGCTCCAGCAACGGCGGCACCAGCGCGGCCGGCTTGTTGGTGCAGATGGCCATCGGCAGGCCACGCTGGCGCAGTGCCTGCAGCGTCTCGACCACGCCCTCGTACAACTGCGGGCTGCGCAGCAGGCAATCGCGGTAATGGCGCATGAAGGTCGGCATTACTTCATCCAGCGTCCGCTCGCTGCCAGCGTCATTGAGCGCAGTGGTGACCAACTTGCGCACGCCTTCGCCAATCCAACTGCGCACCGTGGCCTCGCTCACACGTGGCAGCGAGAGATCTTCCAGCGTGCGGTTCACCGCTTCGGCGATATCGCTGGCACTGTCCACGAGCGTGCCATCCAGATCGAAAATCACTGCCGACGTTGCCAATGCATTACTCCGTTTGCGAAAGCAGAAGATTGTAGCGAAACGCCTGAAAACTCCCCCTTCTCCCGCAAGCGGGAGAAGGTGCCCCGAAGGGGCGGATGAGGGGCGCTTTTGATCTTCGCCCGCCAAAAGCTTCCCCTCACCCCAACCCCTCTCCCGCATGCGGGAGAGGGGCTCGAAACAAAAAATCTGAAAACCCTTCCTCCTCCCGCAAGCGGGAGAAGCTGTGTCGCAGAGAGCGCCCAACGCTGCGGCATCAACCCGCCGCTCATTTCAATCTTCACTCCATGCATTCCGAAACAGATCACCCTGCACCACCACGTCCTCGCGGTCACGGAAGCCCGACAGGCCCACGCCCACCAACCGGTACAAGGTGTCCGCCGGCAGCTGCACGCGCTGGCACAACGCCAATGCAATGTCGCGCAGCTCCTCCACCGACGAGGGCGGCGCTTCCGGGGTGAAGCTGCGGGTAAGGATGCGGAACTGCGCGGTCTTGAGCTTGAGCACCACGGTGTGCCCTACCCGCTCGGTGCGCCCCGTCGCGCGCCAGGTCTTCTCCGCCAGTTGCGTGATCACCTCGTCGAACCGGCCCAGCGGCAGGTCCTCGCTGAAGGTGTCCTCCGAGGAGATCGACTGCACGGGCTGGTCCGGCTCCACCGGCCGCTCGTCGATGCCACGCGCGCGCCGGTACAGGCTGCCGCCGAACGTACCGAACAAGGCCTGCAACTGCTCCAGCGGGATCGTGCGCAGGTCGCCGACGGTGGCGATGCCCAGCGCCGACAGCTTGCCTTCCATCACCTTGCCCACCCCGGGCACGCGGTTGACCGGCAGCGGCGTCAGGAACTGCTCCACCTTCGAGGGCGGCACCACGAACTGTCCATCCGGCTTGCGCCAGTCCGAGGCGATCTTGGCCAGGAACTTGTTCGGCGCGATGCCGGCCGAGGCGGTGAGCTGGGTGGCTTCGCGGATCTGCGCGCGGATGGTGCGGGCGATCTCGGTGGCGATGCCGTCGCAGGTCGGCGAGTCGGTCACGTCCAGGTAGGCCTCGTCCAGCGACAGCGGCTCCACCAACGGCGTGTGCTGCAGGAAGATCTCGCGGATCTGCCGGGACACCGCCTTGTAGCGGACGAAATCCGGCGGCACGAAGATCGCGTCCGGGCACAGCCGCTCGGCACGCAGCGCCGGCATCGCCGAGCGCACCCCGAAGGTGCGCGCCTCGTAGGACGCGGCGCAGACGACTGAACGGGCGCCCCGCCAGGCCACCACCACCGGCTTCCCGCGCAAACCGGGGTCATCGCGCTGCTCCACGGACGCATAGAAGGCGTCCATGTCGACATGGATGATCTTGCGAAGCTGGGCCACGACAACAGTCCGAAACGGTCGCCAACATGATAGCTGTTGTCGCTAAATGCACACTTGTCCTCACAATTGTGCAATTCAAAACGTTCCGTAACAGCCTTCTAACGGCTGCTAACTGCGCCGAACATACGCAACCGTCCAGTTAAAACATTTGATTGAACGCAGGTGCTGACGCATGCTCGGCGGCTCGTTCCTGGCTTTGGACACTCCCCGGATGACCCGTCTGCACACGTTCTCCCGCGACCAGTTGCTGGCCAGCGCGCGCGGTGAACTCTTCGGCCCCAACAAGGGCCGCCTGCCCAACGACCCGATGCTGATGTTCGACCGCATCACCGACATCCGCGAGGACGGCGGCGCCTATGGCAAGGGACTGATCCGGGCCGAACTCGACATCAAACCGGACCTGTGGTTCTTCGGCTGCCACTTCATCGGCGACCCGGTGATGCCCGGCTGCCTGGGCCTGGATGCCATGTGGCAGCTGACCGGCTTCTTCCTCACCTGGCTGGGCGCCGAAGGCCGTGGCCGCGCCCTGGGCTGCGGCGAGGTCAAGTTCACCGGCCAGGTGCTGCCCAGCGCCAAGCTGGTGCAGTACGAGATCGATGTCGCGCGCGTGATCAACCGCAAGCTGGTGATGGCGCAGACCGATGCCCGCATGCTGGTCGATGGCCGTGAGATCTACTCCGCCAAGGACCTGCGCGTGGGCCTGTTCACTTCTACCGAGAGCTTCTGATGCGTCGCGTCGTCATTACCGGCATGGGCATCACGTCCTGCCTAGGCAACGATCTGGATACCGTTTCCAGCGCCCTGCGCGAAGGCCATCCCGGCATCGTCGCCATGCCCGACCACGCCGAAGCCGGCCTGCGCAGCCAGGTGGCCGGCAAGGTCGAGCTGGACATCGAGGCGCAGGTGGACCGCAAGCTCAAGCGCTTCATGAGCGATGCGGCCGCCTACAGCTACATCGCCATGCGCGATGCCATCGCCGATGCCGGCCTGGACGAAAGCCAGGTCAGCAACGCGCGCACCGGCGTGATCGCCGGCTCCGGCGGCGGCTCCAGCGAATGGCAGGTGGAAGCAGCCGACCTGCTGCGCAACCGCGGCGTGCGCAAGGTGGGCCCGTACATGGTGCCGCGCACGATGTGCTCGACCGTGTCGGCCAACCTGGCCACCGCCTTCAGCATCAAGGGCCTGAGCTACTCGCTGTCGGCGGCCTGCGCCACCTCGGCGCACTGCATCGGCGCGGCGGCCGACCTCATCCGCCACGGCGCGCAGGACATCATGTTCGCCGGCGGCGGCGAGGACCTGCACTGGTCGATGAGCGTGATGTTCGACGCCATGGGCGCGCTGTCCACCAGCTTCAACGACACCCCGTCGGTGGCCTCGCGCCCGTATGACGCCAACCGCGATGGCTTCGTCATCGCCGGCGGCGGCGGCATGCTGGTGCTGGAGGACTACGACCACGCGGTCGCGCGCGGCGCGAAGATCTACGCCGAGCTCGTCGGTTACGGCGTGACTTCCGACGGCGCCGACATGGTCGCCCCGTCCGGCGAAGGCGCGGTGCGCTGCATGCAGATGGCCATGGCCACCGTGGATCGCCCGATCGACTACCTCAACACCCACGGCACCTCCACGCCGCTGGGCGATGTGACCGAGCTGGGCGCGGTGCGCGCGGTGTTCGGCGAGGCGGTGCCGCCGCTGTCCTCGACCAAGGCGCTGTCCGGCCACTCGCTGGGTGCGGCCAGCGTGCACGAGGCGATCTTCTGCCTGCTGATGATGCGCGATGGTTTCATGGCCGGCTCGGCCAACATCGAAACGCTGGACGAACGTGCCGAAAGCTTCCCGATCCTGCGCCAGACGCAGGAGGCCACGCTGGACACGGTGATGTCCAACAGCTTCGGCTTCGGCGGCACCAACGCCACGCTGATCTTCGGCCGGGTGTGATCCGTTCCGTTGTGGATGCACGAAAACAGCCGCGCAAGCGGCTGTTTTCGTAGGAGCGGCCTAGGCCGCGACGCTGGAAGACCACCATCGCGCGAAGTGCTACCCCTCCCCAACCCTCCCCTTGGCTTCGCCAAAGGGAGGGGGCGGTGTCCTTCTCACTTAACCACCCGGGCGCGCGGTCTCGATCACCACGCCCATCTGCTTGCCGGCCTCGGCCAGGCGCACGCGCTTGCCGTCGCTCCGGGCAACCAGGTAATCGGCCGCCACCCAGCCACTCTTGCCGGCGGCACGCACGTTGCACCATTGCAGGTCGTCCAGGCAGCGCTGCACTTCCACCTGCGTGCCCACCGGCAACACCGCCAGGCGCTCGGCGCGCTGGTCCGGTGCGCTGCGCAGGTTCAGGCCATTGCTGACCTCGGCCGCCGGCTCATTGATGCGCGGCTGGAACCACATCACCACACCGATGATCGCGGCCGAGGCCACGATGCGGAATACGGTACCGGGCTTGCCCCTGGAGGGGCCGAACCACCTTTTCATGGTGAATGTGAATTGGCGCGAATGTCCCCACAGTGTGCCACGCCCAATGTGGATGAAACCGAAACCCCGGCCAAGCCTCGCCGTAGCCCGCCCAAGGCAGGTGCCACGGCGTCACTGCCGCCGGGTGCCGGCTCAGGCGACCATGCCGCTGTGCCGCAGCAGCGCGTCGAGCTGCGGGTCACGGCCGCGGAACGCACGGAAATTCTCCGCGGCGCTGCGGCTGCCGCCACGCGACAACACCTCGGCGCGGAAACGCGCGCCGGTTTCCTGCAGCTTGTCCGGTGCTTCCTCGAAGGCCGCATAGGCATCGGCGCTGAGCACCTCGGCCCACTTGTAGCTGTAGTAACCGGCCGCGTAGCCGCCGGCGAAAATGTGGCTGAACTGGTTCGGGAAGCGGTTCCATGCCGGCGGGAAATTCACCGCCACTTCGCCGCGCACCCGCTCCAGCACCTGCAGCACGCTTTCCTGCGCCGGCTGGTACTGGCTGTGCAGCAGCATGTCGAACAGGCCGAACTCCAACTGGCGCACGGTGAACATGCCGCTCTGGTAGTTCTTCGCGGCCAGCATGCGCTCGAACAGCGCGCGCGGCAGCGGTTGGCCGGTGCTGGCATGGGCGGTCATCGCCTCGACCTGCTCCCACTCCCAGCAGAAGTTCTCCATGAACTGGCTGGGCAGCTCCACCGCGTCCCACTCCACGCCGTTGATGCCCGCCACCGCCAACTCGCCGACGCGGGTGAGCAGCTGGTGCAGGCCATGCCCCATCTCGTGAAAGAGGGTGGTGACCTCGTTGTGGCTGAAGGTCGCCGGCTTGCCGTCGCTGCCGCGGCCGAAGTTGCACACCAGGTACACCAGCGGGGTCTGCACGCCACCGGCGGTGACGCGACGGTTGCGGCAGTCGTCCATCCACGCACCGCCACGCTTGCCCTCGCGGGCGTACAGGTCCATGTAGAACTGGCCGACCAGCGCGCCTTCGGCGTCCACCAGCCGGTAGAAGCGCACGTCCTGGTGCCAGACCGGCGCGGTGTCCGGCTGCACCGTCAGGCCATACAGCCGCTCGATCACGCCGAACAGGCCGGCCAGCACCTTCGGCTCGGTGAAGTACTGCTTCACCTCCTGCTCGGAATAGCTGTAACGCGCTTGCTTGAGCTTCTCGCCGGCATAGGCCAGGTCCCAGGCCTGCAGATCATCCAGGCCCAGTTCGTCGCGGGCGAAGGTTTCCAGTTCGGCCCGGTCGCGTTGTGCGTACGGCTTGGCGCGTGCCGCCAGGTCGCGCAGGAAACCCAGCACCTGCAGCGCGTCGTCGGCCATCTTGGTGGCGATGGAGTACTCGCCGTAGTTGGCAAAGCCCAGCAGCGCAGCCAGTTCGGCGCGGACGGCCAGGATGCGGTCGATGTTGCCGCCATTGTCCAAGGCCGCGTCGCCGAACTCCGAGGCGCGCACCGCATTGGCGTGGTACAGCCGCTCGCGCAGCGCGCGGTTGTCGGCATAGGTCTGCACCGGCAGGTAGCACGGCATCTGCAGGGTCAGCTTCCAGCCCTCGCGGCCGTCCTTCTGCGCCGCGGCGCGGGCGGCGGCGATGACATCGGCCGGCAGCCCGGACAATTCGTCCTCGTTGTCCACGTACAGCGCGAAGGCGTCGGTGGCGTCGAGCACGTTCTGCGAGAACGTCGCCTGCAGGCCGGACAGCTCCTCCTGCAGTTGGGCGAAACGGGCCTTGTCGGCCTCGCCCAGCTCAGCGCCGCCCAGGCGGAAATCACGCAGGGCGTTGGCCAGCACCTTGGCCCTGGCGTCGTCGTAGGCGCCTGCTTCCGGGGCGGCGGCGAGTGCCTTGTATTGCGCGTACAACGCCGGGTTCTGCGCCACCGCGCTGCCGAAACGGCTGAGCTTCGGCAGGTTGGCGTTGTACACCTCGCGCAGCTCCGGCGTGTTGACCACCGATTGCAGATGCGACACCTGGCCCCAGGCGCGGTACAGCCGCTCGGTGGCGTCGTCCAGCGGCCTCACGAAGCTGTCCCAGCTGACCGGCGCCACCGTCTCGGCGGCCTTCACCGCCGCCTCGGCCTCGGCCAGCAGGGTGTCGATGGCCGCGGTGACGTGCTCCGGGCGGATCGCGTCAAAACGCGGCAGGCCGGAAAAATCGAGCAGGGGGTTGGTGTTCATGGTCATCCTGGGAAAACAGCGCCGGCCCGGCCGGCTTCACGCCTGATATGGCGACGCTTCCAGCCAGGCACAAGGCAGCGCCAGCACGCCCTGCCCGGCCACGGCGGCGGCGATGCGCGCATCTGCGGCGGCGATGTCGATGCCCTGCTGCGCATACCAGGCCGGGTTGTAGTAGCTGTGCGCGTAGCGTTCGCCGGCATCGCACAGGATGGTGACGATGGAACCGCTGCGGCCGGCGTCACGCATCTGCTGCGCGGCGTACAGCACGCCGATGAAGTTGGTGCCGGTGGAACCGCCGACCCGGCGCCCCAGCGTGGCGCTGACGTGGCGCATCGCCGCCAGGCTCAGCGCATCGGGCACCTTGACCATCGCGTCCACGCTGGTCGGGATGAAGCTGCGCTCCACCCGCGGGCGGCCGATGCCTTCCACGCGCGAGCCGCCCTCGCAGGTCAGCGTGCGCCAATCGTCGCCGGCCAATGCCGCGCAGTAGCCGTCGTAGAACACCGACACCTCCGGGTCCGCGCACAGGATCAGCGTGTCGTGGCGACGGTAGCTGACGTAGCGGCCCAGCGTGGCGGCCGTGCCACCGGTGCCGGGGCTGCAGACGATCCACTCCGGCACCGGGTGCGGCTCCTCGGCCATCTGCTTGAAGATGGATTCGGCGATGTTGTTGTTGGCGCGCCAGTCGGTGGCGCGCTCGGCGTAGGTGAACTGGTCCATGAAGTGACCACCGGTTTCGCGCGCCAGGCGCTCCGATTCGCAGTTCAGGTCGCAGGCGCGCTGCACCAGGTGGCAGCGGCCACCGTGGAATTCGATGGCGGCGATCTTCTCCGGCGAGGTGCTGGCCGGGATCACCGCGATGAACGGCAGGCCAAGCAGGCGCGCGAAATAGGCCTCGGACACCGCGGTGGAACCGCTGGAGGCCTCGATCACCGGGCAGCCCTCGCGCAGCCAGCCGTTGGCCAGCGCGTACAGGAACAGCGAACGCGCCAGACGGTGCTTGAGGCTGCCGGTGGGGTGGCTGGACTCGTCCTTCAGGTACAGGTCGATGCCGGGAAAGCCCGGCAGGTCCATCGGGATCAGGTGGGTGTCGGCCGAACGGTTGAAATCGGCTTCGATCTTGCGGATGGCCGACGCCACCCATGCACGCTGGGACATGGAACGCCACTTCAGTGAAGAGTGCCGGGAATTCTACCGGCTGGGGGATGGTTCGACGCTGGAAGCCCCCCTCCCCAGCCCTCCCCGTGGCTGCGCCAAAGGGAGGGAGCGGAAAGGCGGCATTGCGACGACCTCGCAGGTCGATGACTTTGCCCCCTCCCTTTGGCGCAGCCATGGGGAGGGCCGGGGAGGGGTATGCCCTTCGCACACACCCGAAACCCGACAAACCATTCAGGCCTTTCTTCACACTGAAATGGTATGGTTCAGGCCTGTTCCCGGACCCCAGCCCGTGCCGCGCATCCTGCTGCCCCTGCTGCTGTGCCTTTCCCTGATCGCCGGTGCGGTCGGGTCGGTATGGTCTGCGACGGTCATGGCGATGCCGATGGACGACATGGCCATTACCATGGACGCCGGTCACGACTGCTGTCACGAGGAAGCCAGCCTGCAATGCGCCGACGATGGGAGCGACGCCACCGCCGCCTCCTGTGCCGACGGCAACCACTGCGACTGCAAGCAGCACTGCAACATGCTGCCGGCCACCGCCATGGCCCGCCTGGGCAATCCCCGCCACACGCTCGCGCCGGTGCCAGCGGTGCCCTCGCGCTACGACGTGGCCCCCGGCCAGCTGAACCGGCCTCCCATCGCCTGATCTCCCGCTGGCGCCCCGCGCGCCGGTATGCAGATGCCTGCGCCACGGCCCTGCCGCGGTGCTTCCTTGATCTGTTCAGGACATGCCACGACGCATCGTGATGCGCTGGCATGGCCGGGAGTTCCACATGTCATCCGATTTCCTTTCCGATTCGCGCTCGGCGCTGTCGCGACGCCGCTTCGTGCAGGGCCTGGCCCTGGGCGGCGTTGTCGCCGGTGCCGGGCTGGGGCGCATCCCCGATGCCCTCGCCCGTACCCCTGCCGCCATGGCCACCGGCGCCACCGAACTGCGCGGCACCGACCTGCAGTTGGCCATCGGCCGCTCGGCGGTCAACTTCACCGGGCGCACCCGCGGTGCGATCACCGTCAATGGCTCGCTGCCGGCGCCGATCCTGCGCCTGCGCGAGGGCGATACCGTCAACCTGCGCGTGGCCAACACGCTCACCGATGAGATGACCTCGATCCATTGGCACGGCATCCTGCTGCCGGCCAACATGGACGGCGTGCCGGGCCTGAGCTTCAACGGCATCGCTCCGGGCGAGGCTTACCAGTACCGCTTCCAGCTCAAGCAATCGGGCACCTACTGGTACCACAGCCACTCGCTGTTCCAGGAGCAGGCCGGCCTGTACGGCGCGCTGATCGTCGACCCGCTGGCACCACCGCCGTACCACTTCGACCGCGAGCACGTCGTCATGCTCTCGGACTGGACGGACATGGATCCCAATGCCCTGCACCGGCGCATGAAGAAGATGCCGATGCACGACAACACCTACCAGCGCACCGTCGGCGACTTCCTGCGCGATGCCCGCACCGATGGCCTGCGCGCCACCCTGGCCGATCGCGGCATGTGGGGCCGGATGCGGATGACGCCTTCGGACATCTCCGACATCAATGCCCACACCTATACGTACCTGATGAACGGCACCGCGCCGGCGGGCAACTGGACCGGGCTGTTCCGCAGCGGCGAGAAGGTGCTGTTGCGTTTCATCAACGGCGCCTCGATGACCTACTTCGACGTGCGCATCCCGGGCCTGAAGATGACCGTGGTCGCGGCCGACGGCCAGTACATCCATCCGGTCAGCATCGATGAGTTCCGCATCGCGCCGGCCGAAACCTTCGACGTGATCGTCGAGCCGACCGGGCAGGATGCGTTCACGCTGTTCGCCCAGGACATGGGCCGCACCGGCTACGCCTGCGGCACCCTGGCGGTGCGCCACGGCCTGCAGGCACCGATCCCGCAACTGGACCCGCGCCCGCTGCTGACCATGGGCGACATGGGCCATGACATGGGCGCCGGCGGCCATGCCGGCATGGAAGGCGGTTGCGGCGCCAACATGGGCAAGGGCATGGAAGGTGGCTGCGGCGCAGCCATGGGCCACGGCGCGCACGGCGGTGGTGACAAGGCGCCGAAGCACAAGCCGAGCGAGGCGGGCAACCCGCTGGTGGACATGCAGACCGCGGCCACCGAACCGAAGCTGGACGATCCGGGCATCGGCCTGCGCGACAACGGCCGCCAGGTACTCACCTACGGCGCGATGCGCTCGTTGTTCGAGGACCCGGATGGCCGTGAGCCCGGCCGCGAGATCGAGCTGCACCTCACCGGCCACATGGAGAAGTTCGCCTGGAACTTCGACGGCATCCCGTTCGGCGGTGCCGAGCCGATCCGCCTGAACTACGGCGAGCGCATGCGCATCGTGCTGGTCAACGACACGATGATGCAGCACCCGATCCACCTGCACGGCGTGTGGAGCGACCTGGAGGACGCCGACGGCCAGTTCCAGCTGCGCAAGCACACCATCGACATGCCGCCGGGCACCCGCCGCACCTACCGCGTGCGTGCCGATGCACTCGGCCGCTGGGCCTTCCACTGCCACCTGCTCTACCACATGGAAGCGGGGATGATGCGCGAAGTGAGGATCGAGGCATGAAGACGATCTCCCACACCTTGCTGTTCATCGCGCTGGCTGCCAGCGGCACCGCATTCGCCCAGGACCCGCATGCCGGACACGGCACGACGATGAGTCCGGCCGCGGATCCACACGCCGGCCATGCACCACCGAAGGCAAACGCCGATGCGCATGCCGGACACGTGATGCCGGCGGCGCCGAAGGACGACCCGCACGCCGGGCACGTGATGCCGCAACCGCCGGCGCAGGACCCGCATGCCGGCCATGACATGTCGGCCATGGACCACGACGCACATGCAGGGCACGCCATGCCGGCGAAGGCCGCCAGCGATACCCCCCGCGAGCCGATCCCGGTGCCGACGGCGGAGGATCATGCCGCCGCGTTCCCGGCGTTGAAGCCGCATGCGATGGAACATGCACCGGCGTTCAACAGCCTGGTGGTGTTCGACCACCTGGAGGGCTGGGACAACGACCAGGGAAGCGGCCAGTCGTGGGGCGTCAACGCCTGGTTCGGCAACGACATCGATCGCCTGTGGGTGCGTAGCGAAGGCAGCCGCAGCGACGGCAAGCTCGGCGACTGGTCCGTGGATGCGCTGTACGGGCGTTCGATCTCACCGTGGTGGGACGCCGTGGCCGGTGTCCGCCACGACAACGGCCGCCAGATACCGGACCTGACCCGCGCGGCGATCGGCTTCCAGGGCATGTCGCCGTACAAGTTCGAAGTCTCGGCGATGGCCTACCTCGGTAGCACCCGCAAGGCCGAGCTCGCCGTCGAAGCCGAGTACGACGTGCTGCTGACCAACCGCCTGATCCTGCAGCCGGTGATCGAAGCCAGCATCGCCGCCGATGACGATCCCCGCCGCGGCGTGGGCAGCGGGCTGGGCCATGTCGAGGCCGGCCTGCGCCTGCGCTACGAGATCACCCGTCGCTTCGCGCCCTACGTCGGCTTCGTGCATGAGCGCAAGTTCGGCCGCACCGCCGACATCCATCGCGATGCCGGCGAAGGTACCCGCGAATCACGCTGGGTGGCCGGTATCCGCTTCTGGTTCTGACCGCCATCGCTGGCGTGCGACGTGCGCGCCAGCACCTACCTCATCCAAGGAACATCCCATGAAGATCCTGCACACCCTGCTGCTCATCGCCGTCGCCACTGTCGCACCGGCTACCCTCGCCCAGGCCCAGCATGCGGGCCACGCCGCGCACGACCACAGCGCACACGCCGCCAAGCCGGCCACCAACGCTGCGGCAAGCGATGTCGAGGCGACCTTCAAGCGCCTGGACAGCAACAACGATGGCGCCCTCACCCGCCAGGAACTGCCGGCTAGGCATGCACTGCTGCCGCATTTCGACATGAGCGATGCCAACCGTGACGGCAAGCTCGACCTCAACGAGTTCAAGCGCGGCATGTCCATGCTGTAAGCCCTTGGCCGCGCCGGCACACCACCGGCGCGGCAATCCCGACGGAGTTCAATGACATGAAACTGCTTTCAACAAGCGCCCTGCCCGCCCTCGCCCTGGCCGCCAGCACGCTGCTGGTCAGCGCCTGCAACGCGACACCGGCCGCGCCTGCCGCCAAGGCGGCCAACGCAACGGTCGACGCCGTACCCGCACGCGCCACCTTGCCGGTGGTGAAGGTGCACAAGGACCCCAACTGCGGCTGCTGTGGCGGCTGGGCCGAGCACATGCAGGCAGCCGGATTCCCGGTGGAAATCCATGACACCAGCGACATGGCCTCGGTGAAGCAACGCCTGGGCATTGGCGAGGGCATGATGTCGTGCCACACCTCGGAAATCGATGGCTACGTGGTGGAAGGCCATGTGCCTGTCTCCGCGATCCAGAAGCTGCTGGCCGAGCGACCCAAGGCCCGCGGGCTGGTGTTGCCAGGCATGCCGATCGGCTCGCCGGGCATGGAGTCGCCGGATGGCTATCGCCAGCCGTTCACCGTCGCGTTGCTGGCCGAGGACGGCAGCCTGAGTGAGTTCTCGCGACACGAGTGAGTTCGTGGCCGAATGAAAAAGCCCTTCTCCGCAATGGAGAAGGGAAATGGCAGAGACCGGCTGTTCGTGGCAGGAAGTGGCTGCAATCCTGCTGCTCAAGCCCCTCTCCCGCTTTGCGGGAGAGGGGCTGGGGTGAGGGTGCTGTTGAAGCACGTCGAAGCAAACGCTCCCCTCATCCGCCCCTGCGGGGCACCTTCTCCCGCACGCGGGAGAAGGGAGACCCCCAGGCAGTGCGTGCCTCGGCTTCCTGCTCAAGCCCCTCTCCCGCATGCGGGAGAGGGGCTGGGGTGAGGGCGCTGTTGAAGCACGTCGAAGCAAACGCTCCCCTCATCCGCCCCTGCGGGGCACCTTCTCCCGCAGGCGGGAGAAGGGAGACTCCCAGGCAGTGCGTGCCCTGGCTTTCTGCTCAAGCCCCTCTCCCGCTTCGCGGGAGAGGGGTTGGGGTGAGGGCGCTGTTGAAGCACGCAGAAGCAAACGCTCCCCTCATCCGCCCCTGCGGGGCACCTTCTCCCGCAGGCGGGAGAAGGGGGACTCCCAGGCAGTGCGTGCCCTGGCTTTCTGCTCAAGCCCCTCTCCCGCATGCGGGAGAGGGGTTGGGGTGAGGGTGCTGTTGAAACACATGGAAGCAAAAGCTCCCCTCATCCGCCCCTGCGGGGCCCCTTCTCCCGCAGGCGGGAGAAGGGAGATCCGTGTGCACCGCGAACTCGCCGCTCCCTGTCCCGCTAGCGGGACAGAAAAGCGCGCCCAGGCAACCATCAACCCTCAGATCTTGAAGTCGTCGTAGGCAATCCTCGACTCCTCGACCCCCAGCTTGCGCAGCAGCTGGCGCGTCGCCGACAGCATCGCCGGTGGGCCGCACAGGTAGAACTCGCAGCCCGACAGATCCGGATGCTGGCGCAGCAGGTCCTCATGGATCGCATCGTGCACGCGTCGTGGCGTTCCGTCCGACGCATCCTCCGACCACACCGGGTGCCAACTGAAGTTCGGGTGCTGCGCGGCCAGGGCCTGCATCTGCTCGGCATACGGACAATCACGCCGATTGCGCGCGCCGTACCAGTAATGGATGCGTTCGCCGCCACCCTCCTCCAGCCGCTGCTGGATCATCGCGCGCAGCGGTGCCATGCCCGCGCCGGCCCCGATGAACACCTTCTCGCGCTCGACCCCGCTCAGGGCGAAATCACCGAACGGGCCGCTGTAACGCACCCGGTCCCCTTCGCGCAGCGTGTACAGCCAGGTGGAACCCTTGCCGGGCGGATGACGCTTGTTCTCCTGCCACCCGGGGCTGAAGCGTGCCAGCAGCACCAACTCGCCTTCGGTCGCAGTCACCGGCATCGCCAGCGAATACGATCGACGCACCGATGCCTTGTTCTGCAGGGTGGCCGGCAATGGCAATGGCTTCCAGTCCTCGCGGTGTTCGTCCGGATGCCACAACGCGCTGCGCGGCAGTTCGTACTCGGGAACGTGCAGCTGCAGGTAGCAACCCGGCTGGAACTGGGCGTCGGCCGGGTTGTCCGGGCGCAGGTGGACCTCGCGCAGGAACGGCGTCACCGCGACCACCTTGACCACCGTGGCCCAGTGCTCGGTCCACAGGCTGGCGCCACCGGCCACCTCGATCTCCAGGTCCTCGTCCACCGGCAGGTTGCAGGCCAGCCGGCAACCGACCTTCAACTTGGCCGCCGGCAGGTGCGAACGGTCCGATGCGGTGGCCTTGCCTGCGCCGCCGCGCACGCGGACTTCACACAGGCCGCAGCTCTGCCCGCCGCCACAGTTGGACGGCAGGTTCACGCCTTCGCGGGCCAGCGCCACGTACACGCTGTCGCCGTTGGCCGCGGTCACCGTGCGCAGGTGTGCGCCGCCCGGGGCGTACACCATCAACTGACGCCGCCGGCGCCAACGGCGCGGGATGAACTCGTGCAGGTGGAAGCTGGCCACCAGCAGCCAGAAGCCGGTCAACGCCAGCCACAGGCCGCCGATGCCCATGCCCACCACCAGCGGGTTGTTGAAGTTCACCCGCTCGCTGTAATCCATGATGTGCAACATCCAGAAGATGTCGAACAGGCGCCAGGTGGCGGTGCGGTGCTCCATCACCTGTCCGCTGTGCGCGGACACGTAGATCGTGGTGTCCTGCGCGTCGCTGAAGTCCACCCGCCAGACCGGGTCGGGGTTGGCCCGCGTTTCCAGGCTCTTTTCCAGGTACGTGGGTGCCGACGGCATGCCGTCACCGCGGTAGGCCGCCTGGGCCACGCGCAGTGCCAGCGTGTTGCTGATGTCGATGCGGCGGCCATCGAGCGCGTCGATCACCTCGGTGCCCTCCGGTGACTGCAGGCGGTAGACCGGCATGTCCAGCAACCAGCCACTGTCCAGCGTCGCCGCCGGATGCCGGGCCGCGCGCAGTGCCTCGGTCGGCGACACGGTGCCGGACGGCCAGGCCGGCATCTCGGCCTTGGGCGCACGCTGTGCGGTGCCTTCGATCCGATCAGGGTCGAGCAGGCCCATCATCAGGCCACTGCCCAGCCACACCACGAACTGCAGGCCGATCACCAGGCCCACCCACTTGTGCAGGGTCCGCATCCAGGGCGTCATGCCTGCCTCCGCTTGCCGAAGCTGTAGAACAGCAGCCAGATGCCACTGAGCGCGAAGCCCAGTCCGATCACCGCGGCCATCCGCAGCAGGGTGTTGTTGACGTCGGTGCGGTTCTCGTAATCCATGATGTGGAACATCCACAGGAAGTCGAACCAGCGCCACAGGCTGTGCCGGCGCGCCAGCAGTTCGCCGCTGTCCGGCGACAGGTACAGCGTGCTCTGGCCGCGGTCGGTGAAATGCACCGCCCACATCGGCACCGGCCGCGTCTTCACCTCCGACGGTGCCTGGGTGATCCATTCCACCCGCGCCACTTCGCCGTCGCCCTGGTAGAGCGAGCGGGCCAATGCGATCGCGCCGTCACGGTCCAGCGGTGGCAGGCGTTCACCGCTGCCGGCATCGACCAGGAACTTCGCGCCGCCTTGGCGCACTTCGTAGACCTCGCGGTCCAGCACATGCTTGAGCCGGAACGATTGCAGCTGCGGGTGGCGGGCCACCAGGGCATCGGCATCGATGCGGGCGGCCTGCGGCGGCAGTGGCTCGCCATGCACGTGCGCCAGGTGGTCACCGTGGATCACGTCCAGCGGCACCACGGTCATGTAGACGCCGCTGAGCATCCACAGCAGCGCCTGCACGCCGATCACCAGGCCGATCCATTTGTGGGCGCGTCGCGCCCAGAATGCGGGTTTCATCAAGTCATCCTCACTCAGCGTCGCGCCCCGCCGTCATCCGGCGGGGCGCCAGCGGTCACCAGCGGTAGCCGATGCGTGCGTACCAGCGGCGACCCAGCAGGTCGTAGGTCATGGTGTCGGTGTTGGCGTCGGTGTAGCTCTGGATGAAGGGCGGCCTCTTGTCGAAGACGTTGTCCAGGCCCAGCGAGACATCCAGCGCCTTGTTCACGGCGTACTTCAACTGGAGGTTGTGGTAGAACACCGACGGCGCATGGTCGCCGATGTCGCCGCGCGTGGCATTGATGTCCTCGGCACGTCCGATGTACTGGGTGGACCAGGTACCCGACCACTGCGCGCGGCTGGCATTGAAGGCCACCAGGCCACGCCACTTGGCATAGCTGCCGCGGCCACCGGTGATCTTGCCGGCGTACTCGATGACATCGGCACCTTCATACGGCCGCACGTCATAGCGCTGCAGGTAGGACACGTCGGCACTGACGCTGGCATCGAAGCCGGCCACGTCGAACTCATACAGCGCGCCCAGGTCGACGCCACTAACCCGCTCGTTGGCGGCATTCACCGGCTGCGAGGACAGGTAGTCCACCTCGCCGGTGCGCGGGTTGCGGGTGAAGTTGCTGGCATCGCAGAACGGGTGCGCCAGCCCCGGCGTGTTGTAGCAGATGGCCAGCTTGGTGGAACCGGCGATGCGCTGGATCGCGTTCTTGATGCGGATGTTGTAGTAGTCCAGCGTCAGCGTCAGGCCCGGGGCGAACGCAGGCGTCCACACCACGCCGGCGGTGAAGGAGGTGGCGTCCTCCGGCTTCAGGTCGGCGTTGCCACCGGACGTGGTGAGGATGGTGTTGCCCGGTTGCACGTAGCCGGCCGGCACGCCGTAGGCCTGGCAGTTGGCGCGCACCACCGAATCGGACGGCAGGCTGCTCCAGTTGCTGCACGGGTCGGTGGTGGTGAGGTTGCCTTCGGCGACGCCCCCGAACAGCTCCGGGATGTTCGGGATGCGAAATGCGGTGGCGTAGGTGCTGCGCAGCTTCAGCGATTCGTTGACCTGCCAGTCCAGGCCGACCTTGTAGTTGTAGTCACGGCCGAACAGATCGTAGTCCGAGGCGCGCCCGGCCAGGTTGAGGTACAGCGAATCGGCGATGACGCTGTCCTGCAGCAGCGGGATGGCCAGCTCGGCGAACACTTCCTTGGCGGTGTACTCGCCATGGATCGGATCCTGCTGGTTGGTGTTGCCGATGCCGAGCACGGTCAGCGGGTCCGGATCGCGCCAACCGCTTTCCTTGCGCACTTCCACGCCGGCGGCGAAGCCCACCCAGCCCGCAGGCAGCTCGAAGACCTGGCCGCTGAGGTTGGCGGTGAAGCTCTTCTGCTCGTTGCCACCGGTATCGCGCGAGCTGTACAGGATATAGTCCAGCACCTCGCGGCTCAGGTCGCCGTAGCCCAGGTAGTCACCGCAGGGAATGGCCGCACCCGGCAGCGGGCTGCACAGCGCGCGGTCCAGGGTCTGCTCGACGCGGTCCAGGTTGGCCACGTTGTCCGAGCCGTCCACGCCGGTGTTGCGGCCCCAGTTGAAGGCCGCCGACCAGTCCCAGCTGGTGCCCAGTTGGCCCTTCAGCCCGGCCACGACGCGCCAGGTATCGGTTTCCTGGAAGAAGTGGCGCGGACCCGCTTCCTCGAGGCGACGGCGCTGCAGCAACAGGTCCTGCCCGGTCGGGTTGGTCGGGTGATCGGCGGCGATGTTGATCGGCCGGTACACGCCCAGCGCGCCGGCCGTTGCCAGCTGCCTGGACTGGCGGTTGGTGTACATCAGCTCGACGAAGGCCTCGGTGGTGTCATTGAGCTTGCTGTCGCCGAACACACTGAAGCTCAGGCGTTCGATCGGATTGACCGCATTGAGGGTGGGGTTGCCGTTGTAGTTGTGCTTGGCCGCCGAGTACGGCTCGTAGAAATCACCGTCGCCGCCGAGCACCTGGTTGAAGTTGACGCGGCTGCCATCGGCCAGCAGCGCACGACCGCCCACGGTGGTCGAGCTGCCCGAGCACACCAGCTTGCCGTCGGATTCGATCAGGCCGCAGGGCGCGCGCGTGGCCATGTTCACCGAGCCGCCGTCGTAGTAGTTGATCGCCGCCATCAGCGAGCCACGCTCACCGGTGACGCCCCAGCTGAAGTCCACCGAGGTTTCCTCGCCGTCGCTCTTGCTGGTCTGGCCATAACGCACGGCCAGCTCGGCGCCGTCGAAGCCCTGTTTGGTGATGATGTTGACCACGCCGGCCACCGCGTCGGCGCCGTAGATGGCCGAGGCACCGTCCTTGAGTACTTCCACCCGCTCGATCAGCGATACCGGGATCACGTTCAGGTCGACCGAACTGTTGGCGCCGGTGCCGCCGTTGACGATGCGGCGGCCGTTGAGCAGCACCAGCGTGCGGTTGATGCCCAGGCCGCGCAGGTTGACCTGGGTGGTGCCGTAGCCGTTCTCGGCCCAATAGGCGTTGCTCTGGCTGCCGGCGAAGCCGGCCGAGGCCGGCAGGCGCTGCAGCAGCGTTTCCACCGAGGTGGCGCCGGAGCGCTCGATCGCCTCGGCATCCACCACGCTGACCGGGCCGACGCCGGACAACTGCGCGCGCTTGATGTGGCTGCCGGTGACCTGCACCGCATCGAGCGTGCGGGCGGCTTCGTTCTGGTTTTCCTGGGCCTGTGCGGCCTGGATGGCGGCCACACTCAACAAACTGCCAATGGCCACGGCCAAGGCGTTGGACTTCACGTACATGGTCTCTCTCCCGCTGGGGAACCTGTCTCTGGGCTGGGCGTGCGCAGATGCGCGCGCAAGGGCGTTGCAGCGTCGTCACGACGCGTAAAACACCGCTCAGGCGATGGGAGGTCGGAATACCCGGGAGAGTTTGCTGGCCGGCAACTGCAGTACCGGCAAGGGGACATCGAAGGTGACCGGCGGGTAGCTGCCGGCGAACAACGCCACCGTCGTGGGTGGATACAGCGCCAGCACGCAGGCGCATTCACAGCCGGTGCTGTCACCGCAGGTGCAATCGGTGGCATCGGTGCCGCCGGGCTTGCCATGGCCGGCATGGGCCTTGGCCAGGACCGGCTTGGACGGCGCGCAGTCCGCTTGTGCCGCCACATCGCCGGCGGCGGCCACGCTGGCCGCCGTGTCCAGCGCCATGCGCGCGCCCACCCACGCCCCGAGCACGCCTTCGGCCGCGAGCACGCAGATCAGCAGCAGTGGCAGCCAGCAGCGGTACGGCATGGGGCCCGACGGTCCTCGTATATTTGTATATACATACAATCAATAGCGCGTCCGGAGAAAGCCTGTCAACTGCGCTGGCTTCCGGCGTGGGTCAGTCCGTGGGTGCGCCCCCTGCGCAATTGCCGGTACACCCCTTGTACCGGCGTCGTCTCCGCCCCATTCAAGTGCAATGCACGCGCACTTCAGCGGATCGCAGAGCGGCAACGACTATCCTGCGTCGCAGCATAGCCAGCGCATCTGCCAGCGCCAAGATGCGCGGGGCATGGCAATGACGATTTTTTCTGTCGATGCACCAAAGCGCTGGTTTTGGCTGGAATACTGATTTCCGGTGCAACTTTTCCCGGCGCTGTTGATTACGGATGCAACATTCCCGATGCTGCCGCGACAACCCGTTTCCCCTCCCCCATTCACTGCAACAGGATGTAATCGATGAGCGTTGAATCCCTCCGTCAGCAGCCCGGCGTGGCCGCGCAGGTCCCCGCCGAAACCCATGGCTTCGTGTTCAACCACACCATGCTGCGGGTCAAGGACATCACCCGCTCGCTGGACTTCTACACCCGCGTGCTCGGCTTCCAGCTGATCGACCAGCGCGACTTCCCCGAAGCGGCCTTCAGCCTGTACTTCCTGGCCTACGTACCGGCCGGCACCCCGGTCCCGGCCGACGACGCCGAACGCCGCCGCTGGATGGCCGGCATTCCCGGCGTGCTGGAACTCACCCACAACCACGGTACCGAGCACCAGGACGGCCCGGTCTACCACGACGGCAACAGTGACCCGCGTGGCTTCGGCCACATCTGCGTGTCGGTGCCGGACATCGAAACCGCCTGCGCGCGCTTCGAGGCGCTGGACGTGCCGTTCCAGAAGCGCCTGAGCGACGGCCGCATGAAGCACCTGGCCTTCATCAAGGACCCGGACGGTTACTGGGTGGAAATCATCTCCAACACCTGACGGCAGTGGGTAACGGAGGGATCACGGCATCCCGCGCATCATGGCGCCGGACCCCAGTGGTCCCCTCCGCCACCTTCATCCGAGGTCTGCATGGAAACCATGGAACTGCACCGTGGCCGCCTGATCGATCACCTGCAACTGGTGGTACGTGACCTGGCCGCCAGCCGCCGCTTCTACCAGGCAGTGTTCGATGCGATCGGCATTCCCATCGCCGGCGAAGGCGATGACTATTTCTGGGCCGACGAGTTGTTCATTTCCACCGCCAGCAGCCAAGCCGCCGCCGGCCAGCTGACCGGGCGCCACCACCTGGCGTTCCAGGCGCGCGACAGCGCCACCGTCGATGCCTTCCACAAGGCCGCGCTGGCCGCCGGCGGTACCGACAACGGCGCCCCTGGCGAGCGCCCTTATCACCCCGGTTACTACGGCGCCTTCGTGCTCGACCCGGATGGCAACAACATCGAAGTGGTCTACCACGGCCCGGCGCGCTACAGCGCCGACTCGGTGAAGGTCACGTTCTGATCCATGCGCGGGCATGCGCCCGCACTGCGGCACCGGCGCGTGTCGCCTGCACGGCTGCTGTCGCCGCGTTCCCGACACCGTGGTCCTGCCCCCGGCTGGCGCGCCGGACCGGGTAACGCAAACGGCCAGGTGCGGATGCACCTGGCCGTGATTCACCACCTTCGGGGCCGGTGACCGCCTCAGTGCGCGGCCATGTAGATGTCCTGCAGCACGGCCTTCTCCAGCTCCAGTTCGCCGAGCAGGTTCTTGACGATGTCGCCCAGGCTGAGGATGCCAACCAGCCGCCCGCCCTCGGTGACCATCAGGTGGCGACGCCGCGAGTAGGTCATCAACGACATCGCCTGTTTCAGGCTGGCTTCGGGTGCGATGCCTTCCAGTCCCATCGACGGCAGGCTCGAGATCACCCGGCGTCCCGCCTGCGGTCCATCGTCGGCCAGCGCGCGCACGATGTCCTTTTCGGAAATGATGCCCACCGGTGCGTCGTCATTGAGCACCACCAGTGCGGCAATCCGGTTCGCACTCATCTTGTGCGCGGCGGCACCGATCGTGTCGTGGGTGTCGATGGTGATGACAGTTTCTTTCTTCGATTGCAGAAGTTCTCGGACGTTCATTCTTGTTTCCTGTTGCAGGTCACTGAAGTCGAAACCGTGCTCTGCCGATACGCCCCTCCCGGGAACAGATCTTCCAGCGCACTTGTGGCGCACCTGCCTGCCGTTCGACGCGTCGTCGGCAGGCAGGGCGCTGCATCGCGGACGGGGCCGGCAACTGCACGCCTCGTCCTGTGCCACTTCGATTCTACGGCTGCATCCCGGCGGCATATGTCGCCACGAATGGGATGGTTCGTCGTGGAACCGGATGACGATCCGGAGCATGGCACCGCAGGCGAAACCGCCACTGAATGTCCGCGAACGCCGCCGCTTGACGTTCGCCGGATGCCGCCGCTGATCGGTTGCCCGGACCGATGCCCTGCCCCGGCGGCCAGGCACTCCCCGCCACTGCAGCCCATGCCGCGAACAGGCAAAAGAAAAGCCCGGCTCATGGCCGGGCTTCCTCACAGCGTCGGGGGAGAGAGAACCGGGCTGCTGGAGGTGATTATCCGCAGCTCCGGTTACGCTCACGTGACAGCCATCATTCCACTGTCACGCTCTTGGCCAGGTTGCGTGGCTTGTCCACGTCGGTGCCGCGGGCCAGCGCCGTGTGGTAGGCCAGCAGCTGCACCGGGATGGTATGCACCACCGAGCTCAGCACCCCGGCGTGGCGCGGGGTACGGATCACGTGCACGCCCTCGGAGGCATTGAAGTTGCTGTCCTGGTCGGTGAACACGAACAGCTCGCCGCCACGCGCACGCACCTCCTGCATGTTGGACTTCACTTTCTCCAGCAGGCTGTCGTTGGGCGCGATCACCACCACCGGCATCTCCGCGTCCACCAGCGCCAGCGGGCCGTGCTTGAGCTCGCCGGCCGGGTAGGCCTCGGCGTGGATGTAGGAGATCTCCTTGAGCTTGAGCGCGCCTTCCAGGGCAATCGGGTAATGCAGGCCGCGGCCCAGGAACAAGGCATTGGACTTGCCGGCGAAGCGCTCGGCCCAGGCGATGATCTGGGGCTCCAGGTTCAGCGCATGCTGCACGCTGCCCGGCAGGTGGCGCAGCTGCTCCAGGTAGTCCGCTTCCTGCGCGGCGTCGACCTTGCCATGCAGCTTGCCCAGCACCACGGTCAGCTGGAACAGCGCCGCCAGCTGGGTGGTGAAGGCCTTGGTCGAGGCCACGCCGATCTCGGCGCCGGCGCGGGTGTAGCAGACCAGCTCGCTGGCGCGCGGGATGGCGCTCTCGGGCACGTTGCAGATCGACAGCGTGTGCAGGTGGCCCAGCGACTTGGCGTACTTCAGCGCCTCCATCGTGTCCAGGGTTTCACCGGACTGGGAAATGGTGACCACCAGATGCCTGGGGTTGGCATAGGCCGCGCGATAGCGGTACTCGCTGGCGATCTCGACGCTGCACGGCAGGCCGGCGATGGCCTCGATCCAGTAGCGCGCGGTCAGGCCGGCGTAGTAGCTGGTGCCACAGGCCAGGATCTGCACGCCTTCGATGTCCTTGAGCACCGCTTCGGCGTTGGCACCGAACAACGTGGCCGGGAAGCCACCGGCGTCGATGGCCGCTTCGGCGGTATCGGCCAGCGCTCGCGGCTGCTCGTGGATTTCCTTCTGCATGAAGTGGCGGTACGGGCCCAGCTCCAGCGAGGCCAGCGACACGTCGGACAGGCGCTGCTCGCGCTGCGCGGGGGCATTGTCGGCATCGAACACGCGCACGCCCTGGCGGGTCAGCTCGGCGGTATCCCCCTCTTCCAGGAACATCACCCGGCGGGTGGCCTGGATGATGGCCGAGACATCGGAGGCCACGAAGTTCTCGCCGTCGCCCAGGCCGACCAGCAGCGGGCAGCCCATCCGCGCCACCACCATGCGCTCGGGCTCCTTCTGGCTGATCACCGCCAGCGCGTAGGCGCCGGTCAGCTCCTTGACGGTGCGCTGCAACGCGCCGAGCAGGTCGTCGTGATCGGCCTTGAGGTGGTGGTGGATCAGGTGCGCGATGACCTCGGTATCGGTCTGCGACTCGAAGGCATAACCCAGCGCACGCAGCTTCTCGCGCTGCTCCTCGTGGTTCTCGATGATGCCGTTGTGCACCAGCGCCACGCCGTGGCTGATGTGCGGATGGGCATTGGACTCGGTCACCCCGCCATGGGTCGCCCAACGGGTATGGCCGATGCCCAGTTGCGCCTGGAAGTGCTCGGCGGCGGCGGCGCTCTCCATTTCGGCCACCCGGCCGGTACGGCGCACGCGGCGGATGCTGTTCCCCTCGAACACCGCGATGCCCGACGAGTCGTAGCCGCGGTACTCCAAACGCTTGAGTCCTTCAATCAGTACCGGAACCACATCGCGATCGGCGATCGCACCCACAATCCCGCACATAGTTCGTCCATCTGGAATAACAGGCGGACATTCTAAGTCAGCCGGTTCGGACATCCAGCAGACATTGCCGGACAACCCGCGCGGACACTGTCCGCAGAAGTGTCCGCGGACACCCGGACACCCCCAGCCATCGAATTTATTTCAACAATTTCAATACGTTGAAGTTGGCACGCGGCGTGCTTAACCAATACCAACCTCTGCTGCGAAGCCCACGATGATCCGCGACACCTCCGCCCAGGACCGAGTCTCCACCCAGCCCCAGCAGCCCAAGTGGCGCCGCTGGCTGTGGCCCGCCGTGGCCACGGTCGCGGTGGTGGCCGGCATCGGCTTCATCGCCAACAAGTGGGCCGGCGCCAGCCGCTCCTTCGACAGCAGCCGCGTGCGCATCGCCGAAGTCGGCCGCGGCGACCTTGTCCGCGACATCGCCGCCGACGGCCGCGTGATCGCCGCCAACAGCCCGGTGCTGTACGCCATCTCCGCCGGTACCGTGACCCTGAAGGTGGTGGCCGGCGACGTGGTCAAGCAGGGCCAGGAGCTGGCGGTGATCGACAGCCCGGAACTGCGCAGCAAGCTGGCCCAGGAACAGGCCACCCTGGCCGGCCTGGAGGCCGAGGCCAGCCGCGCCGCCCTGGACGCCACCCTGGCCCGCGCCACCGGCGCCAAGATGTCCGACCAGGCCGGCCTGGTGCGCATCGCCGCCCAGCGCGACCTGGACCGCTACCAGCGCGGCTTCGACGGCGGCGCGGTGCCGCAGGTGGACCTGGCCAAGGCCCAGGACGAGCTGAAGAAGGCCCAGATCGAGCTGCAGCACGCCCAGCAGGACGCCACCCTGCAGAGCCGCGGCGCCGACCTGGACGCCCGCAACAAGCGCCTGCTGGCCGAGCGCCAGCTGGCCGTGGTCAACGAAGTGCAGCGCCAGGTCGATGCCCTGACCCTGCGCGCCCCGTTCGATGGCCAGGTCGGCCAGGTGCAGGCCACCCAGCACACCCAGGTCGCCACCAACGCCCCGATCCTGAGCGTGGTCGACCTGTCCCGCTTCGAGGTCGAGATCAAGGTGCCGGAGAGCTTCGCCCGCGAACTGGCCATCGGCATGCCCTCGCAGCTGACCAGCGGCAGCGGCCAGCCCTTCCCCGGCGAGATCTCGGCGGTGTCGCCGGAGGTGGTCAACGGCGAAGTCGTGGCCCGCATCCGCTTCTCCGACAAGCAGCCCGAAGGCCTGCGCCAGAGCCAGCGGATGAGCTCGCGCATCCTGCTCGACACCCGCCGCAACGTGCTCAAGGTCGAGCGCGGCCCGTTCGTCGAACAATCCGGCGGCCGTTACGCCTACGTCGTCACCGGCAGCATCGCCACCCGCCGCCCCGTGCAGCTGGGCGTGAGCAGCCTGGGCGAGGTGGAAGTGGTGTCCGGCCTGCAACCGGGCGAAAAGATCGTGGTCTCCGGCGCGGATCTGTTCGGCGACAACGAACGCGTCTCCATCAATTGATTGAACCCCGGGAGCGGGGCACGGCAAGTCATCCAACCGGCCCCGCGCCCAGCCAACGCACTGCTCCCAGCTCCCAGCGCCCTGTTCCCCGCTGCCCCGCAACCTCGTCCCCAAAGGAAATAGACATGCTCCATATGCAATCGGTCTCCAAGGTCTTCCGCACCGAACAGGTTGAAACCCACGCGCTGCGCTCGCTCGACCTGCATGTGCGCGAAGGCGAGTTCGTCGCCGTCACCGGTCCTTCCGGCTCGGGCAAGACCACCTTCCTCAACATCGCCGGCCTGCTGGAAACCTTCACCAGCGGCCAGTACCTGCTCGATGGCCAGGACGTGAGCCACCTCGGCGACGACGCACGCTCGCGCCTGCGCAACCAGAAGATCGGCTTCATCTTCCAGGGCTTCAACCTGATCCCCGACCTCAACCTGTTCGACAACGTCGACGTACCGCTGCGCTATCGCGGCATGGGCGCGGCCGAGCGCAAGCAGCGCATCGAGCAGGCGCTGACCAGCGTCGGCCTGGGCTCGCGCATGAAGCATTACCCGGCCGAGCTGTCCGGCGGCCAGCAGCAGCGCGCCGCCATCGCCCGCGCCCTGGCCGGCAGCCCGCGCCTGCTGCTGGCCGACGAACCGACCGGCAATCTGGACACGCAGATGGCCCGCGGCGTGATGGAGCTGCTGGAGGAGATCAACTCCCAGGGCACCACCATCGTCATGGTGACGCACGACCCGGAGCTGGCCGCACGTGCCCAGCGCAACGTGCACATCGTCGACGGCCAGGCCACCGACCTGCTGCGTGAGCCGGTGCTGGCCCACGCCTCGCGCATCGCCGAAACCAACACGCAGGGCTGAGGACCACGCATGTCGCTGTTCACGTACTACCTGCAGCAAGGCATGCGCAGCCTGCGGCGCACGCCGGTGCTCACCGGGCTGATGGTGCTGTCCATCGCCGTGGGCATCGGCGCGTCGATGACGACGCTGACGGTGATGCACCTGCTCTCGGGCGATCCCCTGCCCGGGCGCAGCCAGCACCTGTACTACCCGCAGGTGGATGCGTCCCCGCGCGGGGAGAAGCCGCGCGTCGATCCGCTGGACATGCTCGACTACACCTCGGCGGTCGATCTCTGGCGCGATGGCCCGGCCGAGCGCAAGGCACTGGTCGCCAACAGCCCGGCCAAGCTGTCCGCCCCCACCAGCAGCGCGCCGGCCAGCATCACCCCGATGCTGTCCACCACGGCCGACTTCTTCCCGATGTTCCAGGTGCCGATGGCCTACGGCAGCGGCTGGTCGCGCGAGGACGACGAGCGCCGTGCGCGCGTGGCGGTGATCTCCTGGAATCTCAACCAGCGCCTGTTCGGCGGCAAGGACAGCGTCGGCCAGATGCTGCGCATCCGCGACAGCGAGGTCCGCATCGTCGGCGTGCTCAAGCCGTGGCGCCCGGCACCGCTCTACTACGCCGTAGCCGGTGGCCGCTTCTCCCAGGGCGACACCGCCGATTTCTACCGCGCGCCGCAGGACGTGATGATGCCGTTGTTCAGCAGCCTGCAGGTCAATGCCGGCAACTTCCAGCAGTTCACCTGCTGGGGGCTGCCCGAGCAGCCCGGCCACCTGGAGAACAGCAACTGCGTGTGGTTGCAGCAATGGGTGCAGCTGGACACGCCGGCGCAGGTCAGCGCCTACGAGCGGTTCCTGCAAGGCTACGTGCAGCAGCAACAGCAGCTGGGCCGCATCAGCCAGCCGGAACTGGCGCGCCTTTCCAGCCTGATGCAGTGGCTGGACTTCAACGGCGTGGTGCCGCGTGACGTCCGCCTGCAGGCGTGGATGGCATTGGCCTTCCTCGGCATCTGCCTGTTCAACACGGTGGGCCTGCTGCTGGCCAAGTTCCTGCGCCGCACCAGCGAGATCGGCGTGCTGCGGGCGCTGGGCGCGACCCGCGCGATGGTCTTCCAGCAGTGCCTGATCGAAGCGGCGCTGATCGGCCTGGCCGGCGGCCTGGGCGGCTTGCTGTTGACCGCGTTCGGTCTGTGGAACATCCGCCAGCAGCCCTTGGCCTACGCGGACATGATGCAGCTGGACCTCACCATGCTCGGCTCGACCCTGGCCGCTGCCGTCATCACCACCTTGTTGGCGGGACTGCTGCCGGCGCTGCGCGCCGCCCGCATCGACCCGGCCCTGCAGATCAAGGCACTGTAAGCATGGATATCAAACCCATCCTGGTCGCACTGTCGCGCCACCGCATCGCCGCCTCCCTGATCACCCTGGAGATCGCGCTGGCCTGCGCGGTGCTGTGCAACGCACTGTTCCTGGCGGTTTCGCGCATGGACATGATCGGCATGAACAGCGGCGTGGACGAGAGCCGCGTCGCCGCCCTCAGCCTCGATGACTGCGACGGCTGCCAGCCGGCCGAACTCAACGGCCGCTGGCTGCAGCAGCTGCGCAGCCAACCCGGCGTACAGGCGGTGGGCGTGGTCAACGCCGTGCCGTTCGGCCAGCGTGCCGGCACCGCCGGCATCAGCCTGGACCCCGAAGGCAAGCACTTCGGCGGCGTGCCGCATTTCTACCTGCTCGACCCCGGCGCGATCGACGTGATGCAGCTCAAGCCGGTGCAGGGCCGCAGCTTCACCGATGGCGACTTCCAGCCGGTGGAGAACTACCTGCCCGAGAGCGCCCAGGTGTGGATCACCCGCGCCCTGGCCGCCCACCTGTGGCCGGGGGAATCGGCGCTCGGCAAGCAGTTCTGGATGTCCAGCAACCGCTTCACCGTGGCCGGCGTGCTGGAACACTTCGCCCGTCCCGACCCGGGCCGCAGCGAGAGCGGCGTGGCCAGCGCGCAATGGTCGGTGATCGTGCCGGTCCTCACCCACGCGCAGAGCGGCACCTACGTGCTGCGCGCCGATGCGGCGGACCTGCCGGCAATCATCCGCGACGCGGTGGCCGCTGCCTCCAAGGTCACCCCCGAAGCCATCCTGTCCAGCGACTACAGCGCCACGCTGGCCCAGCTGCGTGACACCTACTTCCGCCAGGACCGGGCGATGACCCGCCTGCTGCTCGGCGTGTGCCTGGCGATGCTGCTGGTGACCGCGCTGGGCATCATCGGCCTGGCCAGCTTCTGGGTGCAGCAACGCACCAAGCAGATCGGCATCCGCCGTGCGCTGGGGGCCACCCGGCGCCAGATCATCGGCTACTTCCAGACCGAGAACCTGCTGCTGACCGGCTTCGGCATCGTGCTGGGGATGCTGCTGGCCTTCGCCGGCAACCAGGTGCTGATGCACTACTTCGAGATCGACCGCCTGCCGCTGTACTACCTGCCCGTCGGCGCCGTACTGCTGTTGCTGCTCGGGCAGGTCGCCGTGATCGGCCCTGCCCTGCGCGCGGCTGCCATCCCACCCATCGTCGCCACCCGTAGCGTTTGACCTCGCCGAGGACTTCCCATGTTCAGCTACTACTTCAAACTCGCGATCCGCAGTTTCGGTCGCAACAAGATCCTCACCACGCTGATGGTGCTGGCGATCGCCCTGGGCATCGGCGCGGCGATGACGACGCTGACCGTGTTCAAGGTGCTCTCCGGCGACCCGATCCCGCAGAAGAGCGACCGGCTGTTCTACGTGCAGTTGGACCCCTACACGAAGGAGGGCTACCAGCCGGGCGAGGAGCCGGAGCGGCAGCTGACCCGCTTCGATGCCGAGGAACTGCTGCGGCAGAAGAAGGCACCACGCCAGGCGATGATGACCGGCGGCGGTGGCATCCTCGATCCGCGCGTGGACGCGCTCAAGCCGTTCAGCGTCGAGATGCGCTACACCTCGGCCGACTTCTTCCCGATGTTCGAGACCCCCTTCCTGTACGGCACCGGCTGGAGCGCCGGGGAGGACGCTGGCCGCAGCCGCGTGGCGGTGCTCAGCAAATCCCTCAACGAGAAGCTGTTCAAGGGTGAGAACAGCGTCGGCAAGGACGTGCTGATCGAAGGCCATGCGATGCGCGTGGTCGGCGTGCTGAACGACTGGAACCCGCGCCCGAAGTTCTACGACATCACCACCGGCCGCTTCGACCGCGAGGAAAGCGTGCTGCTGCCGTTCTCCACCTTCATCGACCTGAAGCTGGAGCGCAACGGCAACATGAACTGCTTCGGCCGCGAGATCGTCAACGACGCGCAGGCATTGAACGTGCCCTGCTCGTGGGTGCAGTACTGGGTGGAGCTTGATTCGCCCAGCGACGCCGGTGACTTCAAGGCCTACCTGGACAACTATTCCGAGCAGCAGCGTGCCTCCGGGCGCTTCGAGCGCCCGGCCAACACCCGCCTGCGCAACGTGATGGAGTGGATGGATTTCACCCAGGTCGTGCCGGGCGACGTGCGCCTGCAGATGTGGCTGGCCTTCGGCTTCCTGCTGGTATGCCTGGTCAACACGGTGGGCCTGCTGCTGGCCAAGTTCCTGCGCCGCAGCGGCGAGATCGGCGTGCGTCGCGCACTGGGTGCCAGCCGCAGCGAGATCTTCAAGCAATGCCTGGTCGAGGCCGGCACCGTCGGCCTGGCCGGCGGCATGCTCGGCCTGGTGTTCGCGCTGCTCGGCCTGTGGGCGGTACGCCAGCGCCCCGCCGCGTACGCCTCGCTCGCCCACCTGGACGGCTCGATGCTGCTGGTCACCTTCGCGCTGGCCGTGTTCGCCAGCCTGCTGGCCGGCGTCCTGCCCGCCTGGCGGGCCATGCAGGTCACGCCCGCACTGCAGCTGAAGAGCCAATGAGGTACCGGTCCGGGGCGTGCGCGGCGGCAAGCCGCCACGCCACGACCTTCCGCGTAGTGCCGTCCCCAACGCCTGGCGGGGGGCGGGGTTGAAGAAGGGTTCGATCCACTCCCCTTTCACCCTCGCACCTCTTCACCTTACTCCTCGCTCCACCGGAGAACCCTCATGGAAATCCGCCCCATCCTCTCGACGCTGTCGCGGCACAAGACCGCCGCCGCCTTGATCGTGCTGGAGATCGCGCTGAGCTGCGCGATCATCTGCAACGCGCTGTTCATCGTCTCCCAGCGCATCGAAGTCATGGAACTCCCCAGCGGCATCGACGAAAGCCACCTGCTGGAGATCGGCCTGAGCGGCATCGGCGAGCAGGTCGATGCCGATGCGCGCACCGCCGAAGACATCGCCACGCTGCGCGCCATCCCCGGCGTGGAGAACGTCGCCATCACCAACCAGCTGCCGTTCCAGAGCGGCTCGTGGAATACCTCGCTGTCGGCCAGCCCCGAACCCGATGCGCAGTCGGTCAACGGCGCGCAGTACATGTTCGGCGAGAACATGGTGAAGACGGTGGGACTGGAGCTGCTCGCCGGCCGTGACTTCAATGCCGACGAGTACAGGAGCAACGAAGAGCTGTCCAAGACCACCGCCACCGAACAGATGCCCTCCAGCGCCATCCTCACCGACGCGATGGCCCGGCAGTTCTTCCCCGATGGCAACGCCGTCGGCAAGACCGTCTACATGCTGGGCATCCCGATCACCGTGGTCGGCGTGACCAAGACCCTGCTGCGCCCCAACATGCAGAACAACAACCGTACCTACGGGGTGATCTTCCCGATCCGCATGAGCTTCTCCGGCGGTGGCCGCTACATCATCCGCGTCGCCGACCCGGCGCGCCGCGACGAGGTGATGAAGCAGGCATTGGCGACCCTGGAGAAGAACGACCCGAACCGGCTGGTGTGGACCAACCTCACGCTCGAGGAGAAGCGCGCCAAGAACTTCGCCAACGACCGCGACATGATCGGCCTGCTGCTGATCGTCAGCGGACTGCTGTTGCTGGTGACCGCGGTGGGCATCATCGGCCTGGCCAGCTTCTGGGTGCAGCAGCGCACCAAGCAGATCGGCATCCGGCGCGCCCTGGGCGCCACCCGCGGCCAGATCCTGCGCTACTTCCAGACCGAGAACTTCCTGCTGGCCGGCATCGGCATCGTGCTGGGCATGCTGCTGGCCTACAGCCTGAACTACTGGCTGATGGGGCGCTACGAGCTGCCACGCCTGCCGTTGCTGTACCTGCCGGTCGGTGCGGTGTTGCTGTGGGTGATCGGGCAGATCGCGGTGTTCGGCCCGGCCCGCCGTGCCGCCTCGATCCCGCCGGCCGTGGCCACCCGCAGCGCCTGACCACGACAAAGGGATCCCATGTTCGGCTACTACCTGCAACTGGCCTTGCGCGGCTTCGGCCGCAACAAGGTGCTGACCACGCTCATGGTGCTGACCATCGCGGTCGGCATCGGTGCGACGATGACCACGCTGGGGCTGTACTTCGTGCTCTCCGGCGACCCCATCCCGCACAAGAGCGGCCAGCTGTACTACGCGCAGCTGGAACCCCGCACGCTGGGCAAGGACGCCACGCTGGACAAGGATCCACCGCGGCAGATGAGCCGCTATGACGCCGAGGAACTGCTGCGGCAGAAGCGCGCCGACCGCCAGGCGGTGATGTCGGCCGGCGCGGTCACCGTGCAGCCGGCCGGCAGCGCGGCCCAGCCGTTCCGGGCGATGGCGCGCTACACCTCGGCCGACTTCTTCGCGATGTTCGACGTGCCGCTGCACAGCGGCAATGCCTGGAACGCGGCCGATGACGAGGCCCGCGCGCAGGTGGCGGTCATCGACCGCAAGCTGGCCGCCACCCTGTTCGGCGACGATGCCGCGGTGGGCCGGGAAATGCGGCTGCCGCAGGGCGTGTTCCGGGTGGTCGGCGTGATGGACGACTGGCGCCCGGCCCCGCGCTTCTACGACCTGAGCAGCCAGCGCTACGGTGGCGACGAGCAGGTGCTGCTGCCGTTCTCGACCTCGCGCGCACTGAAGCTGGACACGCAGGGCAGCGTGCATTGCTGGGGCAACAGCAGCGGCGTGGACGGCGGCAATTATGGCCTCAACGCGCCCTGCGCATGGCTGCAGTATTGGGTGGAGCTGGACTCGCCCCAGAAGGCGCGGGACTACCTCAAGTACCTGGCCGACTACTCCGACAGCCAACGCGCCAGTGGTCGCTTCGAACGCCCCACCAACGTGCGCCTGTACAGCGTGATGGACTGGCTGGACTTCAACCGCATCGTGCCCAACGACGTGCGCCTGCAGATGTGGCTGGCGTTCGGTTTCCTGCTGGTCTGCCTGCTCAACACGGTGAGCCTGCTGCTGGCCAAGTTCCTGCGCCGCAGCGGCGAGATCGGCATCCGCCGCTCGCTCGGCGCATCCCGCGCGGACATCTTCCGGCAATGCCTGACCGAAGCCGGCGTGATCGGCTTCGTCGGCGGCGCGCTGGGGTTGGGCTTCGCGGCCTTCGGCCTGTGGCTGATCCGCCAGCAGCCCGACGAGTACGCCAAGCTCGCCCACATGGACACCACCACGCTGTGGCTGACCTTCGCCCTGGCCGTCACCGTCAGCCTGCTTGCCGGCCTGTTGCCGGCCTGGCGCGCGATGAAGGTGCCGCCAGCCCTGCAGCTCAAGAGCCAGTAATGCGCTTCGGACCGGACCTGCTTGGGGAGAGACGCTCCGGCTCTCCCCTTTTTTCCGGGCCCCGTCCATCGTCCGACGCGCTTCCCACACTCCCAGGCAGATGACCATGGAAATCCTCCCCATCCTCACCACGCTGTCGCGGCACAAGACCGCCGCCCTGCTGATCGTGCTGGAGATCGCACTGAGCTGCGCCATCATCTGCAACGCGGTGTTCATCATCCGCAACCGCATCGCCGAGCTGCAGCTCAGCAGCGGCGTCGCCGATGACGAGCTGGTCTACCTGGCCACCAGCAGCCTGCTGCCGGACGTCAACATGGACGCACTGCGCAAGCAGGACCTCCAGGCGCTGGCCGCGATCCCCGGCGTGCAGGCGGTCAGCAGCGTCAACCAGATCCCCTATGGCGGCAACATCTGGTCCTCCGATGTGCGTCTGGAGGCAAGCCAGACCCGTCCCTCCGCGACCGCGGCCATCTACATGGACGATGGCCGCATGCAGCAGACCTTCGCGCTGCGGATCGCCCAGGGCCGCGGCTTCAACCCCGACGAATACATCGACAACAGCAGCTTCGATCCGAACCAGGTCGGCACCGGCATCCCCGCCGTCATCCTGGGCCGTTCGCTGGCGCAGACGCTTTTCCCGGGCCAGGACGCGGTGGGCAAGCAGCTGTACGTGTGGGGCGAGAAACAACCGCCGTCACCGGTGGTCGGGGTGATCGAGGACCTGCTCGCGCCGGGCGAGGCGGGTACCTTCGCCAACCGCTACCACTCCATGATGTTCCCGATCCGGGTCTCCAATGGTGCGTACGCGATCCGCACCACGCCGGACCAGCGCGAGGCGGTGCTGAAGGCCGCCATCGACGCGCTCCACGCCACCGACCCGAACCGCCTCATCGAACAGCAGGGCACGCTGGAACAGATGCGTGCCGACTTCCACCAGCGCGACCGCTCCGTGATCTGGCTGTTGCTGGCCGTCAGCGCCGCGCTGTTGGCGGTCACCGCGTTCGGCGTGCTCGGCCTGGCCAGCTTCTGGGTGCAGCAGCGCACCAAGCAGATCGGTATCCGGCGGGCACTGGGGGCCACGCGCGGCAACATCCTGCGTTACTTCCAGGTGGAGAACTTCATGCTCAGCAGCGCTGGCATCGTGCTCGGCCTGCTGCTGGCCTATGGCCTGAACCTGCTGCTGATGCACTACTACGAGCTGCCACGCCTGCCGCTGGCCTACCTACCCGTCGCCGCGCTGCTGCTCTGGCTGCTTGGCCAGCTGGCGGTGCTCGGCCCGGCGCGCCGGGCGGCTTCCATCCCACCGGCCGTTGCCACGCGCAGCGCCTGAATCTGGCGAGGTATCGATGAAGACCCCCCCTGTTCCCCCTGCTGCTCGCACTGGCCTGCACGCCGGCGATGGCCGCCGAAGGAGACGACCTGACCGCGACCATCACCGCGCTGGACCACGCGGTGTTCGACAGCTTCAACCACTGTTCGGACCCGGCGCAGCTGCGTCGCCACGCCAGCTACTTCGATGCGGCGGTGGAGTTCTACCACGACACCGGCGGCGTCACCTGGACGCGTGATGCCATGCTCGCCAACACCGCCAGGCATGCCTGCGGCCACTTCACCCGCGAACTGCTGCCGGAAACGCTGGAGGTCTTCCCGGTGAAGGACTTCGGTGCCATCGCGCGCGGCCAGCACCGCTTCTGCGACAGCGACAGCGGCAAATGCGAAGGGCTGGCCGACTTCACCATCGTCTGGCGCCTGCGCGATGGGCAATGGCAGATCACGCGGGTGCTCAGCTATGGGCACCGCGCGATTGCCGCCGACAGCGCACGATGACGCCGCTCCGGCAGCGGGGCCGCCAGGCCTGCCGGCAACCGGCCCCACTGCCAGCGCCACCGCTAGCGTGTAATGTGCTGGACCCGACGTCCTGTTGCCGCCTCCCTTCCGGTTTCCACGATTCCCATGCCGCAGATCCTGATCATCGACGACAACGCCGCCGTGGCCACCGCACTGGAGGTGCTGTTCTCCCTGCATGACATCGACACCCGCCACGCCAGCTCGCCCGAGCAGGGGCTGGCGATGTTGGCCGAGCAGGAGTTCGACCTGGTCCTGCAGGACATGAACTTCACCGCCGACACCACCTCCGGCGAGGAAGGCCAGGCGTTGTTCCGTGACATCCGCCAGGCCTATCCGGACCTGCCGGTGATCCTGCTCACCGCCTGGACCCACCTGGACAGCGCGGTGGAACTGGTCAAGGCCGGTGCCGCCGACTACCTGGCCAAGCCCTGGGACGATGGCCGCCTGCTGACCACGGTCAACAACCTGCTGGAGCTGGCCGAGACCCGCCGCGAGCTGGCCCGTCGCCGCCAGCGCGAGCTGGCCCAGCGCAAGAGCCTGAACGAGCGTTACGACCTGCGCGGCGTGGTGTTCGCCGACCCGGCCAGCGAACGGGTGATCGCCCTGGCCTGCCAGGTCGCCCGCTCCGACCTGCCCGTGCTGATCACCGGCCCCAACGGCGCCGGCAAGGAGAAGATCGCCGAGATCATCCAGGCCAATTCGCCCAACCGCAAAGGCCCGTTCGTCGCCCTCAACTGCGGTGCCATCCCGGCCGAACTGATCGAGGCCGAACTGTTCGGCGCCGAGGCCGGTGCCTACACCGGCGCCAACAAGGCGCGCGAGGGCAAGTTCGAGGCCGCCGATGGCGGCACGCTGTTCCTGGACGAGATCGGCAACCTGTCGCTGACCGGGCAGATGAAGCTGCTGCGCGTGCTGGAAACCGGCCGCTTCGAGCGGCTGGGCTCCAACCGCGAGCGCCAGGTCAAGGTGCGCGTGGTCAGCGCCACCAATGCGGACCTGCCGGCGATGATCCGTGATGGCAGCTTCCGCGAAGACCTGTACTACCGGCTCAACACCGTCGAACTGGTGCTGCCGCCGCTGGGCGATCGCCGCGAGGACATCCTGCCGCTGGCGCGGTTCTTCCTCGGGCAGGACAACAAGCCGCTCTCGCCGCAGGCCGCGCAGGCGCTGCAGCGCCACACCTGGCCGGGCAACGTGCGCGAACTGCGCAACGTGATCCAGCGCGCCGCCCTGCTCGCGCAGGGGCCGCGCATCGAGGTGGCCGACCTCAACCTGCCGCGCGCACCCGCGCGCCCGACCGCCGCGCACGGCGCCGAGGAACCGGACCGCGAACGCATCATCGCCGCGCTGTCGCACGCCGGTGGCGTCATCGCCCAGGCCGCCGCCGAGCTGGGCATGAGCCGGCAGGCGCTGTACCGGCGCATGGACCGCCACGGCATCCCGCGCGAATGACACGGCCATGCTGAAGTCGCGCTCGTTCACCCTCACCCTGTTCCTGCGCCTGCTGCCGGTGCTGGCGCTGGCCGCCGTGCTGCCGTGGCTGCTGGCCTACTGGATGGACCATGGCTGGTGGGTGGTGGCCACCTCCACGGTGATCCTGCTTTCCCTGATGTGGTGGGCGCTGCGCCGGGCCACCGCACCGATCCGCTCGTTGCTGCGTGCCCTGTCCGGCACCACCAGCAGCTACCGCGACGGCGAATACAACTTCGGCGTGCACTGGCGCGGCAAGGATGAGTTCGCCCAGCTGGTGCAGGCCCATGCCGAACTGGGCGAGGTGCTGCGCGAACAGCGGCAATCGCTGGTGCAGCGCGAGCTGCTGCTGGACACCATGGTGCAGAACACGCCGGTGGCGATGCTGCTGTTGACCGACGGCGGCGACGGCATCCAGCGCGTGGCGTTCTCCAACATCGCCGCACGCAAACTGCTGCACGGTGGCTGGAAGCTGGAAGGCCAGCGCATGCCCGACCTGCTGGAGAACATGCCCACCGAGCTGCGCAACGCCATCTCGCGCGGCGGCGACAGCCTGTTCGCGGTCCGCGACCCGGAGGCCTTCGAGGGCGATGAGGACGACGAGCAGATCTACCACCTGTCGCGCCGCAACTTCCATCTCAACGGCCGCCCGCACGAACTGCTGCTGCTGCGCCTGCTCACCGCCGAACTGCGCCGCCAGGAAGTGCAGACCTGGAAGAAGGTGATCCGCGTCATCAGCCACGAGCTCAACAACTCGCTGGCACCCATCGCCTCGCTCGCCCATTCCGGCGCCGAACTGGTGCGACGCAACCGCACCGAGCGGCTGGAGAACATCTTCGGCACCATCGAGGAACGCGCGCGCCACCTGGAGGGTTTCATCCGTGGCTACGCGCGTTTCGCCAAGCTGCCGCAGCCACAGTTGCAGACGGTCATCTGGGCCAACTTCCTGCACAGCCTGCAGCAGCAGATCCCGTTCCGCATGGAACCTGTGCCGGAGGACCTGAGCAGCCGCCTGGACCCGGCCCAGTTCGCCCAGGCGCTGCTGAACCTGCTCAAGAACGCGCACGAGGCCAGTGACGACAACGGCGCCGCCGGCGAGGGCGTGGAAGTGCGCCTGGCGCGCCTGCCACATTGGCTGCGCATCGAGATCCTGGACCGTGGCATCGGCATGAACGAAGCGGTGCTGCAGAACGCGCTGATGCCGTTCTACTCGACCAAGCGCAACGGCACCGGCCTGGGCCTGGCCCTGACCCGCGAGATCATCGAGGCCCACGCCGGCCGGATCTCGCTGCAGAACCGCACCGATGGCGGCCTGTGCGTGACGGTGCTGTTGCCGCACGACTGAGCCGCACGCGGCCGTCCATTCACAGCGCCCGTTGCATCGCCACGCGCAACGCCATCGGGAAGCCCGCGGCGGCCTCCTCGGCCATCACCGCGTGCATCGCCGCGCTCCAGCTTTCGCGTGGCCACACGGCAAAGCCTTCGCTCGCATAGAAGCCGGCGTTCCAAGGCACGTCGCTCAGGGTGGTCAGCACCGCGCGCCGATGTCCGCGGCCGGCGCCCTGTGCCAGCGCATGCCGCAACAACGCCCGCCCGTGTCCCTGGCGGCCCTGCTGCGGCGACACATCCATCTGCAGCACATGGAAATCCTCATCCAGAACGCCAGCCAACAGATAGCCGGCGATCCCGCCCTGCGCGCTTTCGGCAACCCACAACGAACGCGCGTGCAAGCCCTGGGCGAACGCCGCCACATCGGTCGGGCAGGCGGAAAACACCGCCCACGCCGGATGCCCGCGCAGGCGCTGCCCGGCCTGCTGCTCGATCAACGGCAGCAGCGCCAGCTCCTCCGGCCGCGCCAGGCGCGGCTCAGGACTTCTTGACGGGCCGTGTCCAGCCATCGATGGTCTGCTGCCGGGTGCGCGCCACGGTCAGCTTTCCTTCCGGCGCATCGCGGGTGATCACCGAGCCGGCACCGATGGTCGCGCCGTCGGCCAGGGTCACCGGCGCCACCAGCGAGCTGTTGGAGCCGACGAACACCTTGTCGCCGATGACGGTCTGGAACTTGTTCACGCCGTCGTAGTTGCAGGTGATGGTGCCGGCGCCGATGTTGGTGCCGCTGCCGATCACCGCATCGCCCAGGTAGGTCAGGTGGTTGGCCTTGCTGCCCTTGCCCAGCGTGGCCTTCTTGGTCTCCACGAAGTTGCCCACGTGCACGCCGTCGGCCAGCACCGTGCCCGGCCGCAGCCGCGCGAACGGGCCGATCTGCGCGGCGCCTTCGCTGACCACGCCTTCCAGGTCGCAGTGCGGGCGCACTTCGGTGCCGGCACCGAGCTTGACGTCCTTCAGCCGCACGAACGCGCCGATGCTCACCCCGTCACCCAGTTCAACCTCGCCTTCCAGCACCACGTTGGCATCGATCTGCACGTCACGGCCGACCTTCACCGTGCCACGCTGGTCCAGGCGCGCCGGGTCGAGCAGGCGGGCACCCTGCTCGCACAATGCCCTGGCCGCGCGCAGCTGCCAGGCCCGCTCCAGCTGCGACAGCTGCCACGGATCATTCGCGCCCTCGGCCTCCTGTGCGTCGGCCACGTGCACCAACCCGGCCGGCGTGTACTCCGAGGCCGCCGAGGCGAACACGTCGGTCAGGTAGTACTCGCCCTGCGCGTTGGCGTTGGACAGCGCCGACAACCAGCGCCGCAGCGCGGTCGACTCGGCGGTGATGATGCCGGTGTTGATGGTGCGGATGCGCTTGTGCTCATCGTCGGCATCCTTCTGCTCGACGATCGCGGCCACCTTGCCCTCGGCATCGCGCACGATCCGCCCGTAGCCGGTCGGGTCATCCAGATCGGCGACCAGCACCGCCAGGCGCGGTGCATCGTCGATCAACGCCTGCAGGGTCTGCGCGCGGATCAGTGGCACGTCGCCATACAGCACCAGCACCTGCGCCATGTCCGGCACGTCCGGCATCGCCTGCTGGACCGCGTGGCCGGTGCCCAGCTGTTCCTTCTGCTCGGCCCAGACCAGGTCTGTCTGTCCGGCGAAGGCCGCGCGCACCGCTTCACCGCCATGGCCGTAGACCACGTGGATACCCGCCGGCTGCAGCTGCCGCGCCGCTTCGATCACATGCGCCAGCATCGGGCGCCCGGCAATGGGCTGCAGCACCTTGGGCAACACTGACTTCATGCGTTTGCCAGCGCCAGCAGCCAGGATGATCACATGTAAGGGATGACTCATCGGTTTTCCACCTGCCAATACAGGAATGCGTTCGTTGGCTGATAGCATAGGCGACCGCCCCTATCTCCTGCAGAACCGAATGGAAGCGCCTCCTGCACGTCTGGCCCGGCCTCTTGTCTGGCTCGGACCGCTCGCCCTGCTCATTGGCCTGGCAACACCGGAGTTATGGGCGACCCGGCCCCTCAGCAGGGCTGGCGAATTGCTGGTGCTCGGCCTGCTGGTTGCCGGCCTGTCCTGGCTTCCGGCCCGGCTGTGGCGTGGTGCGCAGGCAAGCTGGGCACTGGCCCTGTGGGGCGTGCTGCTGTGCGTGTTCGCCGGCCCGCTGCCGGTGTTCGCCACCGCCTTGCTGGCCCTGGCTGCGATCGCCGCCGGCAGCCTGCTGTTCCCGCGTGGCCCGATCGGCCTGCAGGCCGTGCTCGGCCTGCTGCTGATCGCAGGAACCCTCGGCTGGCTGCTCACGTTGCCCATTCACAACGGCTGGGGGTATCTGCTGGCCTGCGTGGCATTGCTGGCCATCCGCCGCACCCAGGTGACCGGCATGCTGCGCGAAGCTGCCAGCCACTGGCAATCGGCCGTTGCCGCGACGCCACGGCTGGCCACGTTCTGCGTGATCGTGATGGGCCTGGCTGCAGCCAGTTGCTGGCTGCCTACCCTGCAGTACGACGACCTGGCCTATCACCTGCGCCTGCCGTGGCAGCTGCAGCAACAGGGCTTCTATAGTCCGGCGCCCGAGCACCAGGTGTGGGCGTTCGCGCCCTGGGCCTCGGACGTGGTACAGGCCGTCACCCAGCTGATCGCCCACCAGGAAGCGCGCGGGCCGGTCAACGCCCTGTGGCTGCTGCTGCTCGCCAGCGGGCTCTGGCAGCTGGCCGCCCGATTGGATGCACCCGTCGCTGGCCGCTGGCTGGCCGCGGCCGTGGCGCTGAGCCAGCCGCTGACCACGGCACTGGCCGGCGGCATGCAGACCGAGCTGCCGATCGCCGCCGCGCTGGCCTGGCTGTTCGCGCTCGTCGCCGGCCCCCGCGATGGCAGTTTCCGCTTCTGGCTGGCACTGGCCGTGCTGTGCGGCGGTCTGGCGGCAATCAAGACCTCCGCCGCGGTGATGGCGGTGGTGCCGTTGCTCTGGGCCCTGATCCGCCATCCTTGGCCATCGCTGCCACGCATTGGCGCGGTGTTCCTGCTGGGGCTGGCGGTCGCCGGTGCCAGCTACGCGCACGGGCAGGTCCTGGCCGGCAACCCGGTGCTGCCGCTGCTCAACGGTTGGTTCCAGTCGCCGTACTACGCGCCCACCAACTTCTTCGATGACCGCTGGCACAGCGGCTTCAGCCCCTTGCTGTTGTGGCAGATGAGCTTCCACACCGACCGATTCCTCGAAGCGTTCGCCGGTGGCGGCAGCTTCGTGCTGGTCGCACTGCTCGGTCCCTGGCTGCTGGCGCTGTTCAACCGCGGCACCCGTGCCGCCGCCATCGCCGCCTCGCTGGTACTGCTGCTACCGCTGTTGCCCCTGCAATACATGCGCTACGCCTATCCCGGGTTGGCGGTGTTGGCTGCGGTGCTAGTCACGGCGATGTGCCGGGTGAACCTGCGCCATGCCACATGGATCGCGATCGGGCTGTGCGTGCTGCAGTTGTGCTTCCAGGCAAGTGCTCACTGGACGCTGCGCTATGGCGCCATCAAGGAGACCGTGAAAGCCGCGGGGCGCGACGCGCCGCTGCTGGAGCACTACGCACCGGAACGCATTCTGGCCAAGGCCATGCGCGATGGCGGCGGGCCGCAAGGCAACGTGCTGCTACTGGACCCTGCGCAGGCGTTCTACGCTGAATTTGGCAGTCGCGGCCGCACCCTCAGCTGGTACTCGCCGCCGCTGTCACAGGCAGCCATCGGGGCGGCCGGGGATGCCAGCGGCCAGGCCTGGCTCGCCGTACTGCGGAACGAAGGGGTCAGTGACGTGATCCTGCACAGCGAGGCTGTAACTCCTGCCCAACGCGCCGCATTGGAGTTGGCGCACGCCACCCACCGCGATACCGTCCGTCAGGTCGAATGGTGGTCGATCCCCGCGGAAAACACGCCATGACGCTCGCCCGCCAAGGCTGGCTGTTCCTGCTGATGGGATTCCTGCAATGGATCCTGGATTGGGCGGTCACCGTGGCCCTGAGCCACTTCGGGGTCCCCTTGGAGGTGGCCAACGTCTGCGGGCGCATCACCGGCGCCCTGCTCGGCTTCTGGTTGAACGGCACGATCACGTTCTCCACCAGCACGCCGCTGGGCCGCCGGCATCTGGTGCGCTTCATCATTGCCTGGATCGTGCTGACCATCATCAGCACCTGGGCCGTCGGCTTGGTCGGACACAGCGCCGGCCTGCAGTACGCATGGCTGGCCAAGCCGGTGGTCGAAGCGGTACTGGCCGTCGCCAGCTTCTTCATCTCCCGCTACTGGATCTACCGCTGACGCACTGCGGCGGCTGATGGCACCGGCATTTCCCTGCCACCCTGCCGCACCGGTTCACGTCCACCACGACACGGAACCCTCACTCGCCGCTTATCCGCTCTCCGGGGGAGGTGGTGGTCACTGCGTCAGAGGGGCTTTCCACGGAGCTGGCACGCTTCCTCCAGCCTTGCAGCCGCCCAAACAAGAACGCCGGCCCAGGGCCGGCGTTCTCGCATGCGCTGCGGGCAGCCTCAGTGCTTGAGGGTGCGACGCAGACGCTCCAGCGCCTGCAACTGCGCGGTGACTTCGGCCAGACGCTGCTGTGCTTCGGCCAGCTCCATGGCTTCGCCACGGTTGGCGAGCACGCGCTCGGCTTCTTCCTTGGCCTTGCGCACGGCAGCTTCGTCGATGTCGGTGGCGCGGATGGCGGTGTCGGCCAGCACGGTCACGACCTGCGGCTGGACTTCCAGGATGCCGCCGGAGATGGCGAAATCCAGGTGCTCGCCAGCTGCCGTGGTGACCACGACCTTGCCCGGCTTCAGGCGGGTGATCAGCGGTGCGTGCTTGGGCGCGATGCCCAGCTCGCCCAGCTCACCGGTGGCCACGACCAGGGTCGCTTCGCCGCTGAAGATCTGCTGCTCGGCACTGACGATGTCGCAACGGATGGTGCTCATGGAAATCTCTTCGCCTGGTTGGGTGGGCCTGCGCCCACCGCAGGATGCCGCGAAGGCGGAGCGAACTCCGCCCTATGCGGGAATTAGGCCTTTTCAGCCATCTTCTTGGCCTTCTCGACCGCTTCGTCGATGCCGCCGACCATGTAGAACGCCTGCTCCGGCAGGTGGTCGTACTCACCGTCCACGATGGCCTTGAAGCCACGGATGGTGTCCTTCAGCGGCACGTACTTGCCCGGCGAGCCGGTGAACACTTCGGCCACGTGGAACGGCTGGCTGAAGAAGCGCTCGATCTTGCGGGCGCGGGTCACGGCCTGCTTGTCTTCCTCGGACAGTTCGTCCATGCCCAGGATGGCGATGATGTCCTTCAGTTCCTTGTACTTCTGCAGGGTCTGCTGGACGCGCTGGGCGGTTTCGTAATGCTCGTTGCCGATGACCTGCGGGTCCATCTGGCGCGAGGTCGAGTCCAGCGGATCCACGGCCGGGTAGATACCCAGCGAGGCGATCGAACGCGACAGGGTCACGGTCGAGTCCAAGTGGGCGAACGTGGTGGCCGGCGACGGGTCGGTCAAGTCATCGGCCGGCACGTAGACGGCCTGGATCGAGGTGATCGAACCGGTCTTGGTCGAGGTGATGCGCTCCTGCAGGACGCCCATTTCCTCAGCCAGGGTCGGCTGGTAACCCACGGCCGACGGCATGCGGCCCAGCAGTGCCGACACTTCGGTACCGGCCAGCGTGTAGCGGTAGATGTTGTCGACGAACAGCAGCACGTCCTTGCCCTTGCCGTTGGCGTCCTTCTCGTCGCGGAAGTACTCGGCCATGGTCAGGCCGGTCAGGGCGACGCGCAGACGGTTGCCCGGCGGCTCGTTCATCTGGCCGTACACCATCGCGACCTTGTCCAGGACGTTGGAGTCCTTCATCTCGTGGTAGAAGTCGTTGCCCTCACGGGTACGCTCACCCACGCCGGCGAACACGGACAGGCCGCTGTGCGCCTTGGCGATGTTGTTGATCAGCTCCATCATGTTGACGGTCTTGCCGACGCCGGCGCCGCCGAACAGGCCGACCTTGCCGCCCTTGGCGAACGGGCACATCAGGTCGATCACCTTGATGCCGGTTTCCAGCAGCTCGGTCGAGGAAGACTGGTCTTCGTACGACGGGGCGGCGCGGTGGATTTCCCAGTTGTCCGAAGCGGCAACCGGGCCGGCTTCGTCGATCGGGCGACCCAGCACGTCCATGATGCGGCCCAGGGTGCCGGCACCGACCGGCACCGAGATGGCGCGGTTGGTGTTGACGGTGACCAGGCCACGCTTCAGGCCGTCGGTCGAACCGAGGGCGATGGTGCGGACGATGCCGTCACCCAGCTGCTGCTGGACTTCCAGCGTGATTTCGGTGTTTTCCACCTTCAGCGCGTCGTACACCTTCGGTACGTCGCTGCGCGGGAATTCGACGTCGACGACCGCGCCGATGATCTGAACGATCTTGCCCTGACTCATTGCTGCATCCTCTAAATGTGTGCTTTGACTGTGCGCGTCAGACTGCTGCCGCGCCGCCGACGATTTCGGAGATTTCCTGGGTGATCGCTGCCTGGCGGGCCTTGTTGTAGACCAGCTGCAGGGTTCCGATCAGCTTGTTCGCGTTGTCGCTCGCCGCCTTCATCGCCACCATGCGTGCCGCATGCTCGGAAGCAACGTTCTCCAGCACGGCCTGGTACACCAACGACTCGATGTAACGCGTGATCACGTGCTCGAGCACGGTCGCGGCATCGGGTTCGTACAGGTAGTCCCAGTCGTGCGAAGCCACCTGCGTTTCGCTGGCCGGCAACGGCAGCAGCTGGTCGAAGGAGGCCTTCTGCGTCATCGTGTTGATGAAACGGTTGTAGACCAGGTACACGCGGTCGACCTTGCCTTCGGTGAAGGCGTCGAGCATGACCTTGATCACGCCGATCAGCGTTTCCAGCTTCGGCTGGTCGCCGATGTGGGTGACGCTGCCGACCATGTTCACGTTGACGCGACGGAAGAACACGCTGGCCTTCTGGCCGACGGTCACCATGTCGATCTCGGCGCCCTTTTCCTGCCAGCCGCGCATCTCGGCCACGGCCTTGCGGAACAGGTTGTTGTTCAGGCCGCCGGCCAGACCGCGATCGGAAGAGATCACGATGTAGCCCACGCGCTTGACGTTCTCGCGCTCAACCAGGAACGGGTGCTGGAAATCGGTGCTGGCCTGGGCCAGGTGGCCGATCACCTGCTTCATCGCCTGCGCGTACGGACGCGAGGTCTTCATCCGATCCTGCGCCTTGCGGATCTTGGAGGCCGAGACCATTTCGAGCGCGCGCGTCACCTTGCGGGTGTTCTGCACGCTCTTGATCTTGGTTTTGATTTCGCGTCCGCTTGCCATCTCTTATTCCCGTAGAGCGGGGCTGAGCCCCGCTTTATCAGTGTGAAGCGGAGCATGGCTCCGCTCTACATACGCTGTTACCAGGTGCCGGTGCTCTTGAAATCGGAGATGCCCTTCTTGAAGGCCGCCTCGATCTCGTCGTTCCAGCCACCGGTGGCGTTGATCTTGGAGACCAGCTCGCCGGCGGTGTTGGCAAAGTGCGCGTGCAGGCCGGCTTCGAAGGCCAGCAGCTTGTTGACCGGCACGTCGTCGAGGTAACCCTCGTTGACGGCGTAGATCGACAGCGCCTGGTCGGCGATGGACATCGGCAGGTACTGCTTCTGCTTCATCAGCTCGGTGACGCGCTGGCCGCGCTCCAGCTGCTTGCGGGTCGCTTCGTCCAGGTCCGAGGCGAACTGCGCGAACGCGGCCAGCTCACGGTACTGGGCCAGCGAGATACGGATGCCGCCGGACAGCTTCTTGATGATCTTGGTCTGGGCCGAGCCACCCACGCGCGACACCGAGATACCGGCGTTGACGGCCGGACGGATACCGGCGTTGAACAGGTCGGTTTCCAGGAAGATCTGGCCGTCGGTGATCGAGATCACGTTGGTCGGAACGAAGGCGGACACGTCGCCGGCCTGGGTTTCGATGATCGGCAGCGCGGTCAGCGAACCGGTCTTGCCGGTGACCTTGCCTTCGGTGAACTTCTCCACGTACTCCTCCGACACGCGGGCTGCGCGCTCGAGCAGGCGGGAGTGCAGGTAGAACACGTCACCCGGGTAGGCTTCACGGCCCGGCGGGCGCTTGAGCAGCAGCGAGATCTGGCGGTAGGCAACGGCCTGCTTGGACAGGTCGTCGTACACGATCAGGGCGTCTTCGCCGCGGTCCATGAAGTACTCGCCCATGGTGCAGCCGGAGTAGGCGCTGATGTACTGCATCGCGGCCGATTCCGAAGCGGTGGCGGCCACGACCACGGTGTGGGCCAGCGCGCCGTTCTCTTCCAGCTTGCGCACGATGTTGGCCACGGTCGAGGCCTTCTGGCCGATCGCGACGTACACGCACTTGATGCCGGTGCCCTTCTGGTTGATCACCGCGTCGATGGCCATCGCGGTCTTGCCGGTCTGGCGGTCACCGATGATCAGCTCGCGCTGGCCACGGCCGATCGGGATCATCGAGTCGACCGACTTGTAGCCGGTCTGCACCGGCTGGTCGACGGACTTGCGCCAGATCACGCCGGGGGCAACACGCTCCACCGGGGCGGTCAGGTGGGTACCCAGCGGGCCCTTGCCGTCGATCGGCTCGCCCAGGGCGTTGACCACGCGGCCCAGCATTTCCGGGCCCACCGGCACTTCCAGGATGCGACCGGTGGTCTTGGCCACGTCGCCTTCGCGCAGGTGCTCGTAGTCACCCAGCACCACGGCGCCGACCGAGTCGCGCTCCAGGTTCAGCGCCAGTGCGTAGGTGTTGTTCGGCAGTTCGATCATTTCGCCCTGCATCACGTCAGCCAGGCCGTAGATGCGCACGATGCCGTCGGACACCGAGGTGACGGTGCCTTCGTTGCGCGATTCCGCGGACAGGGCGACCTTCTCGATGCGGTTCTTGATCAGTTCGCTGATTTCGGAGGGGTTGAGCGTGGTAGCCATCGTCAAGTCCTAGTGCCGGCAATCAAGCCGGACGTTAAATTGAATTCAGTGTGCGAGCGCGGTCTGCAGGCGGGACAGCTTGCCCTTGAGCGAACCATCGATGACCACATCGCCGGCATCGATCACGGCGCCGCCGATCAGCGAAGCGTCCACCGCGGTCGATACCTCGACGTCGCGGCCGAAGCGCCTGCGCAGCGCGGCCTTGATCTTTTCCAGCTCGTCAGCCGACAGCTCGGCCGCCGAGGTCACCGTGGCCTTGACCACGTTTTCGGCCTCGGCGCGCATCTGGTCGAACAGGCCGGCGATTTCCGGCAGCTGCTGCAGGCGGTGCGACTCGGCCAGCAGGTTCAGGAAGCGGCCGAAGGTTTCACCCGCCGCTTCCGGGGCCAGCAGGGCGACGGCGTCGCCGCGGCCCAGCTCCGGATTGGACAGCAGGGCCGACACGCGCGGATCGGCGGCAACGCGGGCGGAGAACGCAAGCGCATCCGACCACGGCGCGAACTTGCCTTCCTCGCGCGCAATCGCGAAAGCGGCGCGGGCGTACGGGCGGGCAAGCGTGAGGGCCTGGCTCATCTATCAGATCTCCGCGGCCAGCTCGTCGAGCAGCGCCTTGTGGGCGTTGGCATCGATTTCGCGCTTGAGCAGCTTTTCTGCGCCGGTCACGGCCAGGGCGGACACCTGCTTGCGCAGATCTTCGCGGGCACGGTTGGCGGCAGCGTCGATTTCGGCCTGGGCCAGTTCTTTCTGGCGGTTGGCTTCGGCGATGGCTTCGTTCTTGGCGGCTTCAACGATCTGGTTCGCCCGGGCGTGCGCCTGGTCGATGATCTCGTTGGCCTTGCCACGAGCTTCCTTCAGCGCCTCGTTGACCTTCACTTCGGCCTGGGCCAGGTCTTTCTGGCTGCGGTCGGCAGCAGCGAGGCCTTCAGCGATCTTCTGCTGGCGCTCTTCGATGGCCTTCAACAGCGGCGGCCAGATCTTGGTCGCGATGATCCAGATCAGCGCGGCAAAGGCCAGGGCCTGTGCAAAGAGGGTGAGATTGATATTCATGAATTAGCTCGATCGCTGGTGTCGGGGGTGGCTGCGCCGCCGTGGCGGCGCAACCGAACCTTCATCCGAAGCCCGGCGCCTTCAGCAGGCACCGGACTGTCTCACTGCAGCTGGATCAGCCTGCCAGCTTGGCGGCTTCGGCCAGCAGGGCAGCAGCCAGCGGGTTGGCGAAGGCCAGCAGCAGGCCAACGGCGACCGAGATGATGAATGCGGCGTCGATCAGGCCGGCGGTGATGAACATGCGGACCTGCAGGACCGGGATCAGTTCCGGCTGGCGAGCGGCCGACTCCAGGAACTTACCAGCCATGATGGCCAGACCCAGACCGGCGCCCAGCGCGGCCAGGCCGATCATGATGCCAACGGCAAGGGCGGTGGAGCTCTGAACTTGGGCGAGATTGGTCAGGACGGCGAAGTACATGGTTTTCTCCAGGAACTTAAGTAGCTAAGGGTGATGAAACGGATGAAGGTTGGAACTGGTTGAAGCTTGTAACTCAGTGGCTGTCTTCCGACAGGCTCAGGTACACGATCGACAGCATCATGAAGATGAAGGCCTGCAGCGGGATCACCAGCAGGTGGAACAGCATCCAGCCAAGGCCGAACACGCCACCGGCAACAGCACCGAACACACCGGCGCCGCCCAGCACCCAGATCAGCAGGAAGACGATTTCGCCGCCGAACATGTTGCCGAACAGTCGCATCGCCAGCGAAATCGGCTTGCTCAGCCACTCGACGATGTTGAGGATCAGGTTGAACGGCATCATCCACTTGCCGAACGGAGCGGTCAGGAACTCCTTGATGAAGCCGACCAGGCCCTTGGAGCTGAGCGAGAAGAAGACCATCAGGAAGAACACGCTGATCGACATGCCCAGGGTGGCATTGACGTCGGCGGTCGGGACCGGCTTCCAGTAGTGCACGCCCGCCCATTCCAGCGGCTTGGCGATGAAGTCGGCCGGGATCATCTTGATGAGGTTCATCAACAGGATCCAGAAGAAGATGGTGATCGCGATCGGCGTCACCAGCTTGCTCTTGCCGTGGTAGGTGTCCTTGGCCTGGCGGTCAACGAACTCCAGGCAGATTTCAACGAAGGCCTGCCACTTGCCCGGCACGCCGGCCGTGGCCTTGCGGGTCGCCATCCAGAAGGCGAAGACCATCAGCAGGCCCATCAGCACCGCGGTGACGATCGTATCGACGTGGATGGTCCAGAACGCGCCGCCGTCCCCGACCTTGGCGGTCAGATTCTGCAGGTGATGCTGGATGTAGGTGGTAGGGGTAAGAGCCTCGCCCGCCATGAGTCCGGAACCTTTATAAATGGATCAACGCCTGGCCAGAGCCAGAACCTGGAACATCAGCGCCACTGGAATTGCGGCCAGCAGCGCCAAAGGAGGAAGCCGCCACCAGACAAACGCCAGCACCAGCACAACAACGATCAACACGATCTTCAGCGCGAACCCCAGGAACAGGCGGATCATTGCTGAACCGGCAGCCTGAACGCCGCCACCGAGCCCAACCCACGCCGCCAGAACGGTTCCCGCCACCACCGTCACGCCCGAGACGAGCGCGCCAAGTGCGTACTTCGGCCCCATGAACAGGAAGGCCAGAGCCAGGACCACCACTGCTGCCAGCGGATAGACCGCGGCGCGCAACATCAGTCGCCGACCCGCGTCAACGGAGTTCAGCACGTCAAAGTGTCCTGCACAGGTGAATAAAGGGAACCGAGCCGCGCGTGGGCGCCTCGTCGAGCCGCGAAAGTATAACAGCGGGACATTTTGCGAGACAACCGCCATCAGCCTGCCCTTTTGACTATGCAAGTTGCCGCATTTGCTGGTTTTTTCCCCCGCCCACCGGGGCCGGGCGGGCGGGCGATATTGCGCTGCAGCAGCGGGAACTTCCTGTCAACCGGCCTGTCAGATTGTCCGTGTCCGTCGACATTACTCGTCGAATGCCCCGGCGGACCGGGTGAGGTGGTGTCGCCCGTCCCCTGCGGCACCACCTCACCGCACCTCTCGCCTGCTCCGTGATTTCCGCCCGCGCATGCACATCGCGTGCACGCTCCGGTCACGTCGATGGTACGTGCGATCACCGATAGTCCATTGCTTTCCCGCAACACGAGAAAGCACGCGATGCGCCAACTCAACCTCCTCCCCGTGATCGCCCCCTGCGCGCTGGCGCTGGGCCTGTTCCATGCATTGCCGGTGCACGCCGCCGAAGAGGACCCGCGCTTCACGCTGCGGCTGGGCGCGATGAACATCGACACCGACAACACCATCCGCGGCAGCACCGTGATCGGTGGCCAGCCGATCAACCTGTCCGAGGATTTCGGCATGGGCGGCAAGGAGTGGGAACCGCGCGTGGATGGCCTGTTCCGCATCAGCGACCGCCAGCGCCTGATCTTCGACTACTTCAAGTACGACAAGGATCGCCGCCAGACGCTGGGCGAAACGGTGAGCTACGGCGACACCACCGTGCCGGCCGGCAGCTTCGTCAAGGGCGAGCTGAAGTACCAGGTGGCCACGCTGGTCTATGACTACTCGGTGGTGGACAGCGAGAAGTTCGACGTCGGCCTGCAGTTGGGCGCCGAGTACGCCAAGGTCAGCGCCGATGCCTATGCCGACCTGGGCGACCTCTACCAGGGCCGCTTCCTCAACGAGAAGACCGACGGCATCGCGCCGGTGGTCGGCGCGCGCCTGACGTTCACGCCCTCCGAGCACTGGCTGATCAACCTGCAGGGCCAGTACCTCAACACGCGCTGGGGCAACTTCGACGACTACAAGGGCGACCTCAGCCGCGCCAATGCCATCGTGCAGTACAACTTCAACCAGAACTTCGGCATCTTCGCCGGCTACGACTGGTTCAAGCTGGATGCCGACAAGCGTGGCAGCGACGGCGTGATCGGCCTGAAGCAGGAGTTCAAGGGCCCGCTGGCAGGCGTGAGCCTGTCGTTCTGATCGATGGCGGGCGTGCCAGGCGTTGCCTGGCACGTCACGCTGTGTGGTGGTACCCAGCCCTGACCGGCACGCGGCCTCGGCAGGAAAGCCCCTGCGGAGCTACCGGCCGCACTGTTTACAGCAGCTTGCCGTCCGCATCGGTGGCCGGTGCCGGGAACATCTCCACGGCGACGCAGAGGTAATCGGCCAGCGGCATCAGGCCCAGCGCGGCACGACGCGCATCAACCTGTTCGGGCGCTTCCATCGGCTTGGGTTGCCACCTGCTGCTGATCGCCGCCAGCTGGCTGCCATAGCGCTGCGGCTTGCCGGTGTTGACCAGCACGCGATCAACCAGCAACGCGTACTCACGCGCGGAGACTTCACCGCTGTCCACCTTCGGCGCCAGACCCTCCAGCACCTGCTGCTGGAAGGCCGCATCGGTGTCGGCATGCTGCACCAGCAACCATGCTGCGGCCATGCCATCGGCGCCCACTTCACGCACGCCCGGCAGGCCGTGATGGTCGGCGACGATCTGCTTGATCCTCGGCAGGTTGGCGGCGTCCACCGCCAGCATCTTCGTGATCATCTCCTGCGACCAGTCGCCGTCACGCGCATCCTGGTCGACGCGTGCCATTTCCAGCAGCTGCTCGCGCAGCGGTGGCGCACTGGGCGTGATGCCGGCCCATCGGCGCGCGTCCTCGGCCTTGCGTGCTTCCTCGGCCTTGGCGAAAACCGCCGCTGCAGGGCACTTCAGCAATGCCGCCGCCAGCTCCGGGTCTTCTTCCTCGGCGCAGGCGTTGCCTGCGCATGCCAATACCGCCATCACCGCGACCGCTCGCAACATTCCCATTCTCCCTGCGACATCCGCAAACAACGACGCCCCGGTGAAGGGGCGTCGTGACGATCACTTCGTATGCAGCTTACTTCTTCTTCGGAAGGTACAGGTCGGTGATGGTGCCGTCGTAGATCTCCGATGCCATCGCCACCGACTCGCTCAGGGTCGGGTGGGCGTGGATGGTGTGGCCGATGTCCTCGGCCTCGGCACCCATCTCGATGGCCAGGCCGATCTCGGCCAGCAGTTCACCGGCGTGCACGCCGACGATGGCGCCACCGATGACGCGGTGGGTTTCCTCATCGAAGATCAGCTTGGTGAAACCTTCGGTACGCGCGATGCCGATGGCACGACCGCTGGCCGCCCACGGGAACTTGGCCACGCCCACCTTCAGGCCCTTGGCCTTGGCCTCGGTCTCGGTGACGCCCACCCACGCGATCTCCGGGTTGGTGTAGGCCACCGACGGGATCACCCGCGCCACCCACTCCTTCTTCTCGCCGAAGGCCACTTCGGCCGCCAGCTTGCCTTCGTGCGTGGCCTTGTGGGCCAGCATCGGGTTACCGACGATGTCGCCGATGGCGAAGATGTGCGGCACGTTGGTGCGCATCTGGCGATCGACCGGGATGAAGCCGCGATCGGTGACTTCGACGCCGGCCTTGTCGGCATCGATCTTCCTGCCGTTGGCCGAGCGGCCGACGGCCACCAGCACGCGATCGAAGGTGCCGCTTTCCATCGCCGGCTTCTCGCCCTCGGTGGCGGCCTCGAAGGTGACGGTGATGCCCTTCTTGTCGGCGGTCACGCCCGAGGCCTTGGTCTTGAGGTGGACCTCGATGCCCTGCTTCTTCAGGCGGTCGGCCAGCGGCTTGACCAGGTCCTTGTCGGCGCCCGGCATCAGCTGGTCCATGAACTCGACCACGGTGACCTTGGCACCCAGCGCGCTGTACACGGTGGCCATTTCCAGGCCGATGATGCCGCCGCCGACGACCAGCAGCGAACCCGGCACTTCGGCCAGTTCCAGCGCGTCGGTGGAATCCATCACGCGCTTGTCGTCCCACGGGAAGTTCGGCAGCTTCACTGCCTGCGAACCGGCGGCGATGATGCACTGCTCGAAGCGCAGCAGCTGGGTCTTGCCGTCGTCGGCGGTGATTTCCAGCTCGTTGGCCGAGACGAACCTGGCCACGCCCTGCACGGTACGGATCTTGCGCTGCTTGGCCATGCCGGCCAGGCCCTTGGTCAGCTGGCCGACGACCTTTTCCTTATAGCTGCGCAGCTTGTCCAGGCTGATCTTCGGCGCGCCGTACGCGATGCCCAGTTCATCGGCATGCGCGGCATGGTCGATGATCTCGGCCGCGTGTAGCAGGGCCTTGGACGGGATGCAGCCGACGTTGAGGCAGACGCCACCGAGGCTGGCGTAGCGCTCGATCAGCACGGTGTCCATGCCCAGGTCGGCGGCGCGGAACGCGGCGGTATAGCCGCCCGGGCCAGCGCCCAGCACCACGATGCGGCATTCGATGTCGGCTGCGCGGCCGGTCGATGGCAGTGCCTTGGCGGCCACGGCCGGGTCCGGTGCGCGGTGCGACGGGGTCACCGGCGGCTTGCTGCCCGGGACGGCCTTGGCCGCTGCGGGTGCGGCACCGGCAGCCTCCAGCACCACCACCACGTCACCCTGTGAGAGCTTGTCGTCGAGCTTGACCTTGATTTCCTTGACCACGCCGTCGGCCGTGGACGGCACTTCCAGCGTGGCCTTGTCCGATTCCAGCGTCACCAGGCCCTGGTCCTTCTTCACCGTGTCGCCCACGGCCACCAGGATCTCGATCACCGGCACCTTGTCGTAATCACCGATGTCCGGAACCTTGATTTCAATCGTCGCCATTGTCTTCTCCTGTGGGCTCAGCCGGCGTCTTCGCCGTAGAACCGGTCATGCATCTTGTCGAGCGCGCGTTCGATGCCCTCGTAGCGCTTCTCGTATTTTTTGTCCTTGCTGTGCGCCAGCTCGACCAGCAGCGCAGCCTGCTCCAGCAGCTCCGCCAGTTGGCCGCAACCGGGCCGCAACCCGCTGTAACGCTCGCCGTTGATGGTGAAGGACACCACCTCGCCATCGGTCACCGGTGCACGTGCAGCCACTTCGGGCGTGGCCAGGGCACTGGCCCATGCCGCCACCAGGCGCTGGGCCAGTGCGTCGGGCAGGGGCGCCTGGGCGAACTCCGGCGACTGGTCCAGGCGCAGGTTCACGCCGCCACGGCTGGCGCCGCCGTCCCAGTTGTAGATGCGCTTGTCGGCCTGGCCGGCCAGCACCTGCCACTGGCTGCCGCCGGCGTCGCGCCGCAGCAGCACCTGGGTCTCCACGCCCCGCGCCGGCAACACCAGCAGCGACAGGCCGTCTTCGGCCTGGCCACCCAGCAGCTGCGCGGCAGCCTGGCCGTAGTTGCCCACCGCCGGCGGCCAGCCTTCGCCGACCACCGCTTCGCACTGGCGAGCGGCCAGGGCCGGCGAGGACGCCAGCCCCAGCAACGCGATCAACAGCGCCCGCTTGAGCGCGGCCGATGTCACAGCAGCACGCGCCGCATGTCGGCCAGCACCTGCGACAGGTACGTGGTGAAGCGTGCGGCCAGCGCGCCGTCGATGACGCGGTGGTCGTAGCTCAGCGACAGCGGCAGCAACAGCTTGGGGGCGAATTCCTTGCCGTTCCAGACCGGCTGGATCGAGGACTTGGACACGCCCAGGATGGCCACTTCCGGGGCATTGACGATCGGGGTGAAGGCGGTGCCGCCGATGCCCCCCAACGAGCTGATCGAGAAGCAGCCGCCGCTCATGTCGGCCGGGCCCAGCTTGCCGTCGCGCGCCTTCTTCGCCAGCTCGCCGGTTTCCTGCGCGATCTGCACCACACCCTTCTTGTCCACGTCGCGGATCACCGGCACGACCAGCCCGTTCGGCGTGTCGGCGGCGAAGCCGATGTGGAAGTACTTCTTCAGGGTGAGGTTCTCGCCGCTGGCATCGAGCGAGGCGTTGAACTCGGGGAACTTCTTCAGCGCCGCGGCGCTGGCCTTGATCAGGAAGGCGAGCATGGTCAGCTTGATGCCAGCCTTCTCGTTCTCCTTGTTCAGCGCCACGCGCAGGGCTTCCAGCTCGGTGATGTCGGCCTGGTCGAACTGGGTGACGTGCGGGATCATCGCCCAGTTGCGGGCCAGGTTGGCGCCGGAGATCTTCTTGATGCGCGACAGCGGCTGCACCTCGGTCTCGCCGAACTTGCTGAAGTCCACCTTCGGCCACGGCAGCAGGTTCAGGCCACCGCCGGCGGCGGCCGGTGCGGCACCGGCCACGGCCACGCCGCCGCTCAGGGCGCCCTTGACGAACTTCTGCACGTCGGCCTTGGTGATGCGGCCGCCCTTCTCGCTGCCCCCCACCTGGGCCAGGTCCACGCCCAGCTCACGGGCGAACACGCGCACCGCAGGGCTGGCATACGGCACCTTGGACGGCAACACGCCTTCGGCGTTGAACTGCACCGGCGGGGTCGCCGGGGTGCCGGCCGGCAGCGCGTCTTCCTGCTGGATCTCGCGCTGGGCCAGCTTGTCGGCCACCGGGGCAACAGCCACCGGTTCGACCTTGGCACCGGTCTCGGCGGTCGGCTCGACCTTGGCCGGCGCGGCCGGGGCAGCAGCGGCGGCCGGCTTGGCGGCGCTCTCCTCGGCCACTTCGATCACGGCCACGACCTTGCCCTCGGACAGGGTGTCACCCACCTTGACCTTGAGTTCCTTGACCACGCCGGCATAGGCGGACGGCACTTCCATCGTGGCCTTGTCCGATTCCAGCGTGACCAGGCCCTGGTCCTTCTTCACCGTGTCGCCGACGGCAACCAGGATCTCGATCACCGGAATGTCGCTGTAGTCACCGATATCGGGGACAAGTGCTTCCTTGATTTCGGCCATGAATAACTCCAGCAACAGTGAGGGAATCTCCTATTGTGGCGTCCCCGGGCCGCAGCGCCAACCGCCTCCACTGAATTCGCATACGTATGTCCCTGGACAGCCACGCCCCAAGCCCGGCCGGGCGCGACGGTTGTCCCAGCCAGGCCATCAATACTGACCCGAACGGTTGTCCCTGATGTCCTGCCCGTCAACGGCCACGGGCCGTTGGGGCAGCTTGCGCGCCGGTTTCCAGCCACGGCTGCAGTGGCGCCCAGGCCGCGCACAGGCGCGGCAATGTCCATGCCGCGTTGGCCGGACTGGTGGAAGGCAGCGCCAGCACCGGCAGCGCAGCCGCCAAAGGCGGCAAAGCCGGGGACACCCAGCGCCGGAACGCCGCGGCGGCGGCACCGCCATTGCAGGCGATGGCGCGCAGCCCGGGCAGGCCCTGGATCAGCGTCGGCAGCGCATTGGGCACTTCGCTGCCCCGCTCGATGGCCGCATCCAGGCTGCCACTGCGCCGGCACTGGCCGATCACGTCCCAGACGCCGACCCCGGACTGCAACAGGCAGTGCAGGCGCTGTGTGTACTCCAGCGCGGGATCGAATCCGCACAACGCGCCCATCAACGGCCAGAAGCGGTTGCGCGGATGCGCGTAGTAACGCGCCTGCTGCAGTGACACCGCGCCCGGCATCGAACCCAGCACCAGCACCCGGCAATCCGCATTCACCTGCGCAGGCAATCCCTGCAGTAGCTGTTCGTCCATCACGCGCGCCACAACATCGTGAACGGACTTTGGGTGGTTTGTCCCGATTTCATGGGGTTTCGTCCATTGCTTACTGAACGCATGCACAGAAAAAACCCCATGCGTACAGAGCGATTCATCTTCGCATCGCTAGGGTTTGCCACGCCCCGCAACGAGGGCCTCGAAAACAACAATGTCCCGATAGAGAGACGAGGAGTTTGTCATGCGTTCGATCAAGATTCTGAGCCTTGCCACCCTGGGCGCGCTTGCGCTTTCTTCCACTGCGTTCGCGCAGGACGGCACGGCTGACACTGCATCGGGCAAGCATTTTGCCGTGGTTGGCGGCGTTGCGCTGCTGCAGCCCAAGAGCGATCCGGTGGACGGCATCGACAAGTTCGATGGCGGCCCGGCCCCGACGCTGAGCGCCAGCTACTACTTCAACGACAACATCGCCGTGGAACTGTGGGGTGCTGCCGACAAGTTCAACCACCGCGTGCGCACCGATGGCGGCGCCAAGGCCGGCTCGGTCGAGCAGCAGCCGATCGCGCTGAGCGCGCAGTACCACTTCGGCGCGGCTGACAACGTGTTCCGCCCGTTCGTGGGCGTGGGCTACTACGAGTCGAACTTCAGCAACGAGAAGATCGATGGCCTGTCCGGCACCGGCGACCACGTCGCCGTGGAAACCGCCAAGGGCGCCATCGGCACCGTCGGCGTGGACATGAACATCAACTCCACCTGGTTCGCCCGTGCCGATGCACGCTACATGCACGCCCGTCCGGAACTGCGCGTCGCCGGCGCCGGCACCGGCCAGGACCTGAAGCTGGACCCGTGGACCGTGGGCTTTGGTATCGGCGCCCGCTTCTGATTCATCCAGAACAAAACAGTGGTTGATTCAACAGGCACGGACCGTTCGCGGTCCGTGCCTGTCTTCGTTCACGCAGCCGCAGGGCGGCTTCACGGGGTGCCGTCTTCGCTCCATTGCAGGGCGAGGTAGTCGAAGCCGGATTGCAGGCGTGGCTTGATCACGTCGAAGAACGGCGAGACGTCGAAGTCGCGCGGCGTGTACAGGCTGTAGTTGCGGATGTGCAGGATCTCCAGCCGCTGTTCGCGGCCACCGGCCTGCTCCAGCACCGTTTCGATCTCGGGCAGGATCGGGTAGCGGATCGACTCGAATGCCTGCGCCAGCAAGGTCGAGCAGATCGCCTTGGTCGGTTCGCCGCTGCCCAGCGCGATCAGGCGCCGGCGCATGTTGCCGGGCACGGGCGGCTGGCGGATCAGGTAACGGGCCAGGTCGAACACGTTCTTCAGGTCGTAGCTGTAGCCCAGCCGTGCACGCATGAATGCGACCAGCTGTTCCACCACCATCGGCGCCAGCCCCTGTGGACGGCAGATGCGCGTGTGCTGGTGGGCGAACTCGCTGAGCGGAATGCGCCGCACGCCCTGCTCCACGTCCACGTCGATCAGCATCGGCTGCGGCCGCCCGCCTTCGTGCAATGGCTCCTCGCCGATGTACAGCGCGGCGTGCGACCAGGTGGACTGGGTGAGGTACTTGATCGCCGTGGCGAAGCGGCTGTTGCCTTCCACCAGCAGCACGTCGCCGCGTCGCAGCGTCCGCGCCAGCAACGCCGGGTCGCTGGTGGACGGCCGCATCTGGCGACGCCGTGGCTGGGCGAGGAAATGCGCCATCCGGCGTCCCAGCAGGTTCAACACGCCCATGGATACCCCCGGCAGGATCGTTGCACCAGCCTACCGGCAGCCCGGCGTGGCCGCCATGGATCAGCGCATGCTGCGGTCGTGGCGACGGTAGCGCAGGTGATGCCGTACCCGTCGCCGCAGCAACAGTGCGTACATGCCGGCATAGCCCAGCAGCAGGGCCGCCATCGCCAGCAGGCCGGCATGGCTGAGCCAGCCGCTTTGCGGCCAGGCCACGCCGTTCACCGAGGCCTGCCATCCCTGCACCAGGCCTGCCACCAGGCGCACCACGATCATCAGGGTCAACAGCAGCACCAGCGCCGTGCTGGGCTTGTAGAACAGCACGTCCGGACCCGGGTCGAACTGCGTGAGCCGGTAGCCCAGCACGCCGACCAGCAGCCCCACCAGCCATCCCAGGGCGGCATAGGCCCAGGCGTTGGTCCACCAGAAGCCGGCGATGGCGGTGAACACCACGAACATCACGGTCGAGACCAGCGTGCCCCAGAAATTGAAGGTGACCAGCCAGGGCCGCGCCTGGCGTCGCGCGCCACCATTGCGCACGCGCTGCCACAGCGACAGCGGCAACAGCAGCAGCGTGATCGCAACGAAGACCAGCAGCCCCAACGGCAGGGCGAACAGCATCGGCATGGTGTCAGGGTCCGTTCGTGATGCAGCGGGAACGGGGAGCATAGGCCGGCGCGCGTGATGGCCGGTAGAGCGGAGCCATGCCCCGCCGGGACTTCACCGGGCACGCCCCTGCCGCGCGTGGCCCGGCACGAGCGGTGCGTGGGTCAGAATGCCGGCAGTACCGCGCCCTTGTACTTCTGCTCGATGAAGGCCTTCACTTCCGGGCTGGTCAGGGCCTTGGCCAGCTTCTGCACGCGGGCGTCGTCCTTGTTGTCCGGGCGCGCGACCAGGAAATTCACGTAGGGCGAATCGCTGCTCTCGATGGCCAGCGCATCCTTGGTCGGGTTCAGGCCCGCATCCAGCGCGTAGTTGGTGTTGATCAGGGCCAGGTCGACCTGGTCGAGCACGCGCGGCAGCATCGCCGAGTCCAGCTCGCGGAACTTCAGGCCCTTGGGGTTCTCGACGATGTCACGCTGGGTGGACAGTGCGTTGGACGGGTCCTTGAGCTTGATGACGCCGGCCTTGTCCAGCAGGATCAGCGCGCGGCTGTTGTTGCTGGGGTCGTTCGGGATCACCACGTCGGCGCCGCTGGGCAGTTCGGCCAGCGAGGTGAAGCGACGCGAATAGGCACCGAACGGTTCGATGTGCACGCCGGTGACGGTGACCAGGTCGGTCTTGCGGTCACGGTTGTAGGCCTGCAGGTACGGCTCGGTCTGGAAGTAGTTCACGTCCACCTGCTTCTGCACCAGCTGGTCGTTGGGCTGCACGTAGTCGTTGAACACGCGCACGTCGAGCGTGACGCCTTCCTTCTGCATCAGCGGCTTGACCACTTCCAGGATCTCGGCGTGTGGCACGGCGGTGGCCGCAACCACCAGCCTGGACTCATCCGCGGCCGGCTTGCCGCAGGCCGAAAGCGCCAGCGCGGCGGCGAACAGGGGGAAGGCGAGCAGCTTTTTCATAGGAATCAGGATCCCGTGGGGAAGGATGGTGGACGGCATACCGTAACAGGCCCGCCGCGCGGACGACGCACGGCCGGGCGCGGCTTACTTGCGGCTGTAGTGCGCGACCAGCCGGTCGCCGGCCATCTGCAGCAACTGGACCAGCACCAGCAGCAGCACCACGGTGACCAGCGCCACGTCGGTGTGCGAGCGCTGGTAGCCATCGCGGAAGGCCAGGTCCCCCAGGCCACCGGAACCGATCGCACCGCCCATCGCGGTGAAGCCGATCAGCGCGATGGTGGTGACCGTGGCGCCGGCGATCAGGCCCGGGCGCGCCTCCGGCAGCAGTACCTTGAACACCAGCTGGCGGGTGGTCGCCCCCATCGCCTGGCTGGCTTCGATCACGCCGCGGTCCACTTCGCGCAAGGCGGTTTCGACCAGGCGCGCATAGAACGGCGCGGCGCCGACGACCAGCGGCAGGATCGCGCCGCGCACGCCCAGCGAGGTGCCCATCAGGCCCAGCGTGACCGGGATCAGCACGATCATCAGGATGATGAAGGGCACCGAGCGCAGCAGGTTCACCAGCAGCGCCAGCACGCCGTAGACCACCGGCTTGCGGTGCAGCTGCGGCGAACCGGTCAGGAACAGCAGCACACCCAGCGGCAGGCCGATGGCCATGGTCAGCGGCAACGAGCCGGCCAGCATCAGCAGGGTGTCCAGGGTAGCCTGGCCGATGTCGGCCCACTTGCCGGCATCGAGGTGGCGGAAGAAGCCGCCTGCGGTCGCGAACATCATTGGCGCAGCTCCTCCACGTGTACGCCGGCGCCGGCGAACACCGCCAGCGCCGCGTCCTGGTCACCCCCGACCAGTGCGACGGTCAGCTGGCCATAGGGCGTGTCCTTGATCCGGTCGATGCGGCCGGACAGGATGTTGTAGTCCACCCCGGTCTCGCGCGCGATGCGGCCCAGCAGCGGTTCGTAGGTGTCATTGCCGAGGAAGGTCAGGCGCACGATGCGGCCGTTGACCGCGGCGTAGTCGCGCAGCTGCTCGCCTTCGTCCACGTGCTCGGACTCGGACACGAAGCGGCGGGTGGTGGGATGCTGCGGGTGCAGGAACACATCGGTCACCGGGCCCATCTCGACCAGGTGCCCGGCATCGAGCACGGCCACGCGGTCGCAGACACGGCGGATCACGTCCATCTCGTGGGTGATCAGCACGATGGTCAGGCCCAGCTCGCGGTTGATCTTGCCCAACAGCGACAGCACCGAGGCGGTGGTCTGCGGATCCAGCGCGCTGGTGGCCTCGTCGCACAGCAGGATCTGCGGGCGCGTGGCCAGCGCACGGGCGATGCCCACGCGCTGCTTCTGGCCGCCGGACAGCTGCGCCGGGTACTTGCTGGCATGGGCTTCCAGGCCCACGGTGCGCAGCAGTTCGGCGACGCGCGCATCGATCTCGGCCTGCGCGGTGCCGGCCAGTTCCAGCGGGAAGGCGACATTGGCCGCCACCGTGCGCGAGGACAGCAGGTTGAAGTGCTGGAAGATCATGCCGATACGGCGGCGCAGCGCACGCAGGCCGGCATCGTCCAGCGCGGTGGCGTCCTGCCCGTCGATGAGCACGCGGCCGCCACTGGGTTCTTCCAGGCGGTTGATCAGGCGGATCAGGGTGGACTTGCCGGCACCGGAATGGCCGATGATGCCGAATACCTCGCCGGCCTCGATCGTCAGATCAAGCGGATGCAGCGCGGTGATCGCGCGACCATCGACGACATAGGACTTCTGCAGGTTCTGGAACGCGATCACTGCCTGGGCAACCGGGGGGACAGAATGGGGGGCGTGCAGCCTAGCAGCGCCGACCGCCCGGCGCGCGTGCTGATGGACGGAAGCTTATTCCTTTTGGCTCTAAGCTGGCATCTCCGGGGCTGCGGCTGGCCCACCGGGCCCCATCCCGACCCGGGCGCTGCCCTGCCCCCTCCCCTGGACGCAGCCCAAGGGGACAACAGGGGAGGATGGCTTCGGGCCCGGCCGGAAAGGCCTCACCGGGATTGCCTGCCTATGTGCGGCCGGCGCGGGCTCAGGGATGGTCGACCGGTCCGGCCCGATGGGCCTGCTGGACCCGCTCGCGGTGCAGCAGGTACAGGCCGCTGGCGACGATGATCGCCGCGCCGACCCAGGTCCAGCGATCGGGCAGCTTGTCCCACAGCATCAGGTCCCAGCCGATCACCCAGACCAGCCCGGTGTACTCCAGCGGCGCGATCAGCGAGGCCTGGCCGAGCTGGAACGCCTTGGTCAGCGCGATCTGGCCCAGCGCCCCGGCCAGGCCCATGCCGGCGATCAGCGCGGCGTGCTTCCACTGCAGCGGTTGCCACTGCGGCCAGGCCAGCAGGCCCGCACCCACCGCCATGATCAGCAGGAACCACACCACCATCGACTGCGGGGTATCGGTGCGGGTCAGCAGGCTGACCGTCACCGCGGCGATCGCGTAGGCCGTGGCCGCGATCAGCACCATCAACCCGGGGAAGGAGATGAAACCATCCACGCCCGGGCGCAGCACCACCATCACGCCGAGCAGGCCGATGCCGATGGCCACCCAGCGGCGCGGCCCCACGTACTCGCCCAGCAACGGCACCGACAGCGCGGCCACCAGCAACGGGGCGACGAAGTAGATCGTGTAGGCGGTGGACAACGGCAGCGTGCGCAGCGCGTAGACGAAGCAACCGATCATCACCATGCCCAGCACGCCGCGCAGCAGGTGCAGGCCCCAGCGCACCGGGATGATCGAACGCGGGCCAGCGGTCATCAGCACCCACACCAGCACGAACGGCAACGAGGCCGCGCCACGCAGCGTGGTCACCTGCAGGGTGGGATAGCTTTCGGCCAGCATCTTCATGCCGGCATCCATCAGCGAAAAGAAGGCGACGGCGGCCAGCATCCAGATGATGGCGCGCGCGGGGGATTTGGTCACGGACATGGATCGATTATCCGCTGTCGCGCGCATTATCGGTAACCCCGGCCGGTGCGCTATGTTCAGCCCACATCGTGCCGGGAGATTCCCATGCAAGCGAAGTGTCCGCGGTTGCCCGTTCCCCTCCGCCCGTTGCTGGCCTGCCTGTTGGCCGCACTGCCCTGGCCGTCGCTGGCCGGTGAGGTTCCCGACCCGCTTGCGCTGGCCCAGCTGGACGGCTTCGCGCTGGGCGTGGAAGCGGCCGGCAAGTTCTCCGGCGTGGTGCTGGTGGCCAACGGCGACATGGTGCTGTTCGAGAAGGCCTACGGCCTGCGCGACGAGAACGGCGATGCGCCGCTGCAGGCCGGTGACCGCCTGAACTTCGCCTCGGCCGGCAAGATGTTCACCAGCGTGGCGGTGTTGCAGCAGGTGGCCGCGGGCAAGCTCGGCCTGGACTCGCCGGTCGGGCAGGTGCTCAAGGACTATCCGAACCGGGCATTCGCCGACGGGGTAACCGTCCGGCAACTGCTCACCCACAGCGCCGGCGCCGGTGACATCGAGGAGCTGTTCGGTGCCACGCATTCCGCAGAGCGCGCCCGGCTGCGGACGCTGGCCGACATGATCGCGCTGCACGGTGGCCGTGCCCCGGAGTTCACGCCCGGCACGCAGCAGAAGTACGGCAACTACGGCTACATCGTGCTCGGCAGGATGGTCGAGGTACTGTCCGGGCAGGACTTCGAAAGTTACATCCGGCAGCACGTCCTCGCACCGGCCGGCATGACCCGGACCGGCTTCGTGGACTGCGGCGACCCGGCCCCCGACCTGGCCGCGGGCTACGTGGAGGTGGACGGCAAGCGCGTGCGCAACTGCGCCACGCTGCCGGCGCGCGGTTTTGCCGCCGGCGGCGAGGTGGGTACCGCGCGCGACCTGCTGCGCTTCGTGCAGGCGTTGAACGCAGGCAAGCTGCTGCCTCCTGCCCTGCTGGCCGAGGCCACGCGCACCCAGCGCGAGTTCATGGGGCTGGGGTTCTTTGCCACCGGCTATGGCGAAGGCGTGCCGGAGCGCGATTTCCGCTGGGGCCATGGCGGCAGCGCCGACGGCATCTGCACCGACGTGCGCCACTACCCGCGCACCGGCGAGACGGTGGTGGTGTTGTCCAACAAGGACGCCCCGGCCTGCTATGCGGTGTCCAACCTGCTGCATGCGCAGTGGAAGGGGCCCTGAACGCCGGCGCATCATGGCGGTGCTCTACCGGGGTGCAAGGCATCGCCTAGAATGGCGGCGGTTTTCATTGAACGGAGTTGCCCCATGCCTTCTTTTGACGTCGTTTCCGAAGTTGACAAGCACGAGCTGACCAACGCCATCGACCAGGCCAACCGCGAGCTGTCCACCCGCTTCGATTTCAAGGGCGTGGATGCCAAGTTCGACCTGGAGGACGAGAAGCTGATCAAGCTCACCGCGCCCACCGACTTCCAGCTCAAGCAGATGGCCGACATCCTGCGCCTGCGCCTGTCCGCGCGGAACATCGACTTCCGCTGCATGGAGTTCGGCGACATCGAGACCAACCTGGGCGGTGCACGCCAGCAGGTCACGGTCAAGCAGGGCATCGAGCAGAAGCTGGCCAAGCAGATCGCCGCCAGGATCAAGGAAGCCAAGATCAAGGTCGACACCCAGATCAACGGCGACAAGCTGCGCGTGAACGGCAAGAAGCGCGACGACCTGCAGGAAGTGATCGCGCTGCTGAAGAAGGGTGAGTTCGAGCAGCCGCTGCAGTTCGACAACTTCCGCGATTGATCCAACGCCGCGGCAGGGTCAGTCGCCCTGCTGCAGCTTGCGGTACAGCGTGGTGCGCGAGATGCCGAGCCGGCGCGCGGCAGCGCTGACATTGCCCTGGTGCAGTTGCATGGCTTCATGCACCGCACGCGTGCCCTGCGCACGCAGCGAGCCCTGCCCCGCCTGCCGGGCCGCCTCCGGGATGGCGATGCTGCCGCGCCGCGGCACCGGCGGGCGCAGGTACTGCACGTACACCGCCCGGTCCTCGCTGACCGACACGCGTCGCGCCGCCCCGGCCTGCAGCAGGCGCCGCCGCTGGTGCACGTTGGCCGCGGCGAACAGGCCTTCCAGCATCAGCGCCGGCAAGGGGCCACGCCGTGGCAGGTCAAGCAGGCGCCGGGCGATGCGGTTGGCGGCACGGACGCGCCCGTTCTCCTCCACCGCCAGCAGCCCCTGGAACGGGGTATGCAGCCAGCGTGGATCATGCTGCAGGGCCAGCAGGTGGCACGGGCGGCATTCGAGCATCAACCGGTTCTCCACCGACAACGCCGCCTGGCGGAAGTAGTCCAGCAGCAGCGCGGCGTTGCGGTCGCCGTTGCCGGTGATGTCCAGCGCGCCCAGCACCTGGCCTTCCAGCCCATGCAGCGGCACGCTCAGGCAGAAGGTGTGCGCGAAGTGGTCCAGGTAGTGTTCGTTGCCTCGCACCAGCACCGGCAGGTCATCGGCCAGCGCGCAGCTGGGGGCTGTGGTGCCCAGGTGCGACTCGCGCAGCCGCCGGCCGAGCTGGATCGAGCGCAGCAGCGGCGAATCGGTCAGGCCGTGCTCGCGCTGGGCCACGATCCATCCCTGTGCATTCACGCAGAACAGGGTCCAGTGGCGGCCGCCGAACGCGGCCCACAGCCGGTCCAGTTCATGCTGCACGCAGCGTGCCAGGCGCCGGTCGTCCGGGTGCTCCGGCGGTGGTGGACGGGCGATGCGCGGCTGCAGCAGCGGGGCCTCGCGCGGCGCGATGCCGGCCTGCCGCGAGCGTTGCCACGAGCGCAGCAGCGGGGGCGGCAGCAGGTGGACGGGCAGCGGCCCGCCTTCGGCGAACGCGTGGCGCGCATGGGCCAGCTGTTGCTGGCGCTCCTGGATGATCCCGGTCATCACGGCGACTCCTGCGGCTGGGCGCGGCGGCGGCCTGCCCGCGTTGTGTGCATTCCCGACACCTCGTCCCGCCTTCAGCCGCCGATACGCAGGATCGGCTTGAGCGTGATGCCACGGCGGCTGTCCTCGGCCGCCTGGTTGATCTGCGCCAGCGGGTAGAACGTCACCAGCCGGTCGAACGGAAAGCGCCCCTGCAGGTACAACTGCACCAGTTGCGGGATGAACACCTGCGGCACGCTGTCGCCTTCGACCACGCCACGGATGCTACGCCCGCCCATCAGCAGGTTGTTGACGTCGAAGCTGGCCTGGGTGCCCATCTTCGAAGCACCGACCACGCCGATCACGCCGAGCTTGGCCAAGGCGGTGACGCCCTGCTCCAGCACGTCGGCGCGGCCGGTGGATTCCAGCGCGTAGTCCACGCCGCCGGGGCTGACCTGCTGCACCGCCGCGACAATGTCCTGCGTGCGGCTGTCGATGACATGGGTGGCGCCCAGTTCCCGCGCCAGCGCCAGCCGCGACGGCACCACGTCCACGGCGATGATGATGGCCGCACCCGCCACGCGCGCGGCCATCACCGCGCTCAGGCCGACCGCACCGGCCCCGTAGACGGCGAAACTGCTGCCGGGCGTGACCTTCATCGAGTTGATGACCGCCCCGGCACCGGTCTGGATGCCGCAGCCCAACGGCCCCAGCAGTTCCAGCGGTGCGTCGTCGGGTACATTCACCGCGTTGTTCTCGCGTGCCAGGGCATAGGTGGCGAAAGAGGACTGGGCGAAGAAGTGGTCGTGCAGCGGGGCGCCGTCGGCGTCCTCCAGCGCGTTGGAACCATCGGCCGCGGCGCCGCCGAAATTCTGCGTATAGAAGTCCACGCAGTACGCGCCGTGGCCGCTGCTGCACGGCTTGCAATGCCCGCAGGCACCGTAGGCCAGCACCACGTGGTCCCCCACCGCGAGCCCCTTCACTTCCGGGCCGATCACTTCGATCACCCCCGCGCCTTCGTGGCCAAGCACGATCGGCAACGGCACCGGGTAGTACTGGTCGCGCACGATCAGGTCGGTGTGGCACAGGCCCGTCGCCACAATCCGTACCAGCACCTCGTCGCTGCGCGGGCCGCGGATGCGCGCCTGCTCGATACGGAAGGGTTGTTCCTTGCCGCGCACCACCGCCACGGTGATCTCGCGCGTTGCATCAATCGCATTCATGCCGGTCTCCTGGCTTACAGCGGGTAGGCAGGGGCATCGGCCTTGATCGTCAGCCACTGCCACTGGGTGAACTCGTCGAGGTTGGCCGGGCCACCAATGCTGGTGCCGTTGCCCGAGATGCCCACGCCACCGAACGGGTTGAGCACCTCGTCGTTCACGGTCTGGTCGTTGATGTGCAGCAACCCCGTGTGCAGCCGCTCACCCAGCTTCAGCGCACGCCCGACGTTGGCGCTGATCACGCCCATCGACAGGCCGTAGGGCGTGTCATTGGCCAGTTCGACCGCTTCATCGTCGCTGTCGAAAGGCACCACCACCGCGACCGGGCCGAAAATCTCCTCGCCGAACGCGGGATTGTCACGGCCCACGTTGGCCAACACGGTCGGCGCGAAGAACAGGTCACGGAACGTACCGCCGGCCGCCAGCGTGGCGCCGGCCGCGCGCGCGGCGTTGACGATGCCGATCGCGTGGTCGCGTTGCTGCGCGTTGATCAGCGGTCCCAGTGCGACGTCCTCCTGCGCGGGGTCACCCACCTTCAGCTGCTTTGCCTTGGCCACCAGCTTTTCCACGAACGCCGCGTACAGGCCACGCTGCACCAGCACGCGCCCGGTCGCCATGCAGATCTGGCCCTGGTGCAGGTACGCGCCCCAGGCGGTGTTGGCCACGGCCAGGTCGATGTCGGCATCGTCCACGATGATCAGCGTGTTCTTCCCGCCCAGTTCCAGCGACACCTTCTTCAGGTGCTGGCCTGCGGCTTCACCGACCTTGCGCCCGGCGGCGGTGGACCCGGTGAACTGGATCATCCGCACGTGCGGGTCGCGGCAGAGCGCCGCACCGGCGGCGCCGTCCCCGGGCAGGACATGCAGCACGCCTTCCGGCAGGCCGGCCAGTTCGAACAGGCGGGCGATCACCAGCCCACCGCACACGGCGGTGCGCGGGTCCGGCTTGAGCACCACCGCATTGCCCAGCGCCAAGGCCGGCGCGACCGCGCGCAGGGCCAGGTACAGCGGGAAGTTGAACGGCGAGATCACCCCGACCACGCCCAGCGGGCGCCGCCGCGCCAGGCTCAACCGCCCCGGCTGCGATGGCAGCACCTCGCCAACGGCACGGGAGGGCAATGCCGTCGCCTCGTGCAGCACGCGGACAACCACCTTCAGCTCGGAACCGGCCTTGAGCCGCGTCGACCCGCCCTCGCGCACCAGCCAGTCAACGATCTCGCCGGAATGGGTTTCGGCGAGCACGGCGGCACGACGCAGCACACCTGCGCGCACTTCGTGCCCGGCATCGGCCCATGCACGCTGCACGTGCGCGGCCCGCGCCGCCGACGCGGCGATCTGCTCGGGCGAGGCCATCGCCACCTGGCCCAGCGCACGCCCGGTCGCCGGCTCGCGTACCTCGTGCAGGACGCGTCCGTCCCGCCACTGCCCGACAAACTGCTTGCCCAACCAGAGTGCGGCCGGCAGGAAGGTCTGTACGCTCATCACACACACTCCACGCATCGCTTGCGATGCATTGGATACCCCCACCCCGGCGTTGGCTATTGGCCGTGCCCGACAATCACGCAGATGCCCGCGCAGGCCGCCATTGCGGGACTTGCGGGTGTTTCATTGCGGGACAACCGGCGCTGTACCCGGTCTCATCCAGGGACAGCAGGTGTGCCGGAACCTCTACAATCGGCCCCCCAGCCAGCCCAAAGGGCCTGCCATGACCGACTTCACCGACCACCTTGCCCCCGATCCCATCGCCGTTACCCGGAACTGGCTGGAGAAGGCGGTGATCGGCCTGAACCTGTGCCCGTTCGCCAAGGCGGTGTACGTCAAGCAGCAGGTGCGCTTCGTGCTCAGCGATGCGACCACGCCCGAGGCACTGCTGGAAGAACTCGCCGAGGAGCTGGTGCTGCTGCGCGACACCCCGGCCGAGCAGATCGACACGACGCTGATCATCCATCCGGACGTACTGACCGATTTCCTGGAGTACAACGACTTCCTCGACAACGCCGACGCGGTGCTGGAAGCGCTGGACCTGCCGGGCATCCTGCAGGTGGCCAGCTTCCATCCGCAGTACCAGTTCGAGGGCGTGGCTCCGGACGACGTCAGCAACTACACCAACCGCGCGCCCTACCCGATCCTGCACCTGCTGCGCGAAGACAGCGTGGAGCGCGCGGTGGCGGCCTTCCCCGACCCGGACGTGATCGTGGAACGCAACATCGCCACGCTGGACAAGCTGGGCGTGGACGGCTGGGAGCGGTTGTTGTCGGGCGAAAAGCCGCACTGAAACCCACGTGCGGCGCATGGCGCCGGGATTGCATCCCGGCCTGCGGGAGGGTCACCGGGCGAACCGCTTGCCCGCGCTGCCGTGAGGGAACGTGGCCGGGTTCAGCCCAGCCAGGGTTGCAGCATCTGGTGTACGTCGTGCAGCGAGCCGGTGATGCGGTGGCCCAGCGCGCGGACGTCGTCGTCCGGCTCGAGCAGGTCGGGAATCTGGATGGTGGTCATGCCCGCCGCAAGCGCCGCGCGCACGCCGGTCGGCGAATCTTCCAGCGCCAGGCAATGCTGCGGCGCCACGCCCAGCCGCGCCGCGGCGAGCAGGTAGATGTCCGGTGCCGGCTTGGAATGGGCCACTTCGGTGCTGGTGGCCACGGCCTGGAAATACGCCAGCAGGCCAGCCGCTTCCAGTTTGCGCTGCGCCAACGGCGTGCGGGTGGCGGTGGCGACCGCGCGCGGCACCTGGTGCGCGTCCAGCAGCTTCAGCAGTTCGAGGATGCCCGGGCGCAACGGCACGCCGGCCTCGACGATGCCGTCGTAACGGGCATAGGAATCGGCCAGCAGCGCGTCGGTGCGCTCCACCCCCAGTGCATCGCCCAGCCTGCGGCGGGTAACCGCATCGGCCGAGCCCACCAGCGACAGCAGCAGGGCGCGCGGCACCTCGTAGCCATGCGCGCGCGCGGTCTGTTCCAGGCAATCGAGCAGCGCGCGTTCGCTGTCCAGCATCAGCCCGTCCATGTCGAAGATCACCGCCTGCGGACGTGCCGGCAGCCCCGTCATCAGGTTCACTGGGCCGCTCCGAACAGCGTCTGAAGATCGGCGGCCTGCAGTTGCCGCCATTGCCCCGGCTGCAGCTGGCCCAGGTCCAGGCCGCCAATGCGCACGCGCTGCAGCGCCTGCACGTGGTTGCCGACCGCGGCGAACATGCGCCGCACCTGGTGGTAGCGGCCTTCGTGCAGGGTCAGGCGCACCTGGCGCGGGCCCAGCACCTCCAGTTCGGCCGGCAGCAGCGGCTTGTCGTCCGATTCCAGCAGCAGCGTGCCGCTGGCGAACTGCGCCGCCTCGTCACCGCGCAGGTCCTGCGCCAGCTCGGCGACGTAGACCTTGTCCAGGCGTGCCTTGGGCGAAACGATGCGGTGCAGCAGCTGGCCGTCGTCGGTCATCAGCAGCAGGCCGGAGGTATCGCGGTCGAGGCGGCCGACGCTGGACAGCACCGGGTCGCGGTCGCGGAAACGCTCGGGCAGCAGGTCGTAGACCAACCGCCCCTGGTCCTTGGTCGAGCAGGTGTAGCCGGTCGGCTTGTACAGCATCAGTGCCAGCCCGGGCGGCGGGTCCAGCGGTTCGCCGTCGACGCGGATGGCGTCGTGCTCAACCTTGTCGTCGGCATACAGCACCTCGCCGTCGGCGTCGGTGATGCGGCCTTCGCGGAACATCCCCTGCACCTGCTTGCGGCTGCCGTAGCCGAGGTTGGCGATGTGCTTGACCAGCTTCATGCGCGGCCCCCGCGGGTGCCGACGATCACCTTGAAGCCATCGCGCTCGGCCGCCACGCGCACCTGGCCGAAGCTCTCGTTGAGGATCTGCTCGTACGGCAGGTGGCGGTTGGCCACCATGAACAGCTGCCCGCCCGGGCGCAGTGCCTGCGCGGCCACGGCGATGAAGCGCTGGCCGATATCGGGCCGGTCTTCGCGCGCCGGGGTGTGGAATGGCGGGTTGGAAACGACGAAGTCATAGCGGCCGTCGATGCCGGCGGTGACGTCATGCCAGCGGAAGTCCAGCTTGGTGTTGCTGCCGGCCAGGTTGCGGCGGGCCAGCGCCAGCGCGCGTGATTCGGCTTCGTACAGGTCAAGCGCGGTGACCTTGGGGCAGCGTGCCAGCACTTCGGCCGACAGATACCCCCAGCCGGCGCCGAGGTCGGCGCCACGCCCGGCCAGGTCGGCCGGCAGCTGTTCGACCAGCAGCGCCGAGGCCGGGTCGATGCGGTCCCAGGCAAACACGCCGGGCCGGCTCTGGAAGCGCCCATCGACGATGCCGCGCGGCGCGTCCAGTGCCGCCCAGCGCTTGCGCAGGGCTTCGTCGTGACGGCCATCGGCCGGTGCGGTCCAGTAGGTGCGGCAGTGGTTCTTGGTCAACTTGCCGCCCAGCCCGGCCAGCTGCTGCAGGTCGCTCTCGCCCGAGCGCGCGCCCTCGTTGTTGGACTGGCAGGCAACCACGATGCCGCCCGGCGCCAACGACGACAGCGCACGGGCGAACAGCGCGCGGGCCTCATCACGCTGGCGCGGCGGCAGCACCAGCACCAGCGCATAACGCGTGTCGTCGGCGTCCAGCGCGTCCTCGTCCACCACCTGCCAGCCACTGCGCCCCAGCGCGTCGGCGAACGGGCGGAAGCTCTGCGCGCAGACCAGTTGCCCCGGCGCGGCGTGCTCGCGCAGCGGCCAGCCATCGCGGGCGCGCAGGAACAACACCGGGCCGGCCGGCCAACGCAGGCCGGCATGGGAAAAGGGCAGGAACAGGGTTTGCAGCGGGGCGTCTTGCAGGGCGGGCATGCCGGTACTTCTTGGAACGGGCCGTCCATTCTACCGGGGCTTGGCCCCGGCCCACCGCAACGCTACAGGACCTCGCCCGGCCCCGGCTCGCCCAGCCGCAGCACCTGGCGGACGCTGTCCAGCCAGATCACGTGCTGCTGGGAGATCCGCGCCAGGTCGTCCAGGCGCACCATGGCGTTGACCCCGGCCTGCTCGGCCGGGTCGGAAAAGTGCTGCAGGCAAGGCCGCATCACCACCGTGCCGGCAACCCGGCTGCCGTCCTTGAGCACCAGCATCACCCGCGCCTGCCCCGGCAGTTCCCCCGCCAGGGTTTCAAGCGCGGCAATGGTCAGCGGGTCGGAATAGACGTGGGGCGCGTAGAGGGCCATGCGAGCGTCCAAGAGTGCTCGTCATCACATTAGCGGGGCGGCGCGTGAAACCGGCGCAAAGATTCAGCGCGGCAAGCGGGCATCGCGGATGGCGCCCACCAACTGGGCCACGCTGTACGGCTTGGCGATATGGCCCTGGAAGCCGGCCGAGAACGCACGGCGCCGGTCATCCTCGCGGGCCAGCGCGGTCACCGCCACCGCCGGCAGCTCGGCCCCGCCGATGCCCAGCGTCTCGCGCAGCGTGGTGACCAGCCCGTAGCCGTCCATGCCGGGCATGCCGATATCGCTGATCAGCACATCGAAGGCCGCATGGCCGCCCATGTCCAGCAGTTCCAGTGCTTCGGCGGCGCTGCTGACGGCCACCACCGAGGCACCCTGCTCCTCCAGCAGACGCTTGAGGTAGACCAGCATGTCGGGCTGGTCCTCGACCGCGAGCATGCGCAGCCCGGCCAGCGCGTGCGCGGCCACCACCTGTGCGCCGATCGGGCCACGCTGCACCTTGCGCCGCGGTCGTCCCTCCGCCTCGCGGGCGCGATGGACCGGCAGCCGCAGCCGGAAGGTGGCACCACGGCCCTCGCCGGCACTCTCGGCCGACACCGTGCCGCCATGCAGTTCGGTCAGCTGCTGGACGATGGCCAGGCCCAGCCCGAGCCCGCCATGGCGCCGGGTGGTGGTGCCATCGGCCTGGCTGAAGCGGCTGAACAGCTGCTGGAGGAACTCTGGCGCGATGCCGTCGCCGTCGTCGCTGACCCGTACTTCGTAATGCTCGCCGTCGCGCAGCACGCGGATGTGGATATGGCCTTCGACTGCGGTGAACTTGATCGCGTTGGAGAGCAGGTTGGAGAGGATCTGGCGGATGCGGGTGGCATCGCCCAGCACCTGGCAGGGGTGCTCGGGCAGCGACAGGGTCAGCTCCTGCGCCTTGCCTTCGGCCACCAGCTCCTGCGCGCGGACGGTCTCGCGCACCTGCTCGGCCAGGTCCAGCACCTCCACTTCCAGCTGCACCTTGCCCAGCAGCATGCTGCTCAGGTCGAGCATGTCCGACATCAGGTGCTTCTGCGTCATCGCGCTGCTGGCGATCACCTCCAGCCCCTTGCGCATCGGGTGGTCGGCGTCCATGCGCTGCAGAAGCAGCTCGCTCCAGCCCAGCACCGTGGTCAACGGCGTGCGCAGTTCATGCGACAGCGTGGCCAGGAATTCATCCTTCATCCGCGCGGTGCCTTCGGCGGCGTTGCGTGCGGCACGCTCGGCGGCGAGCAGTTCCTCGCGCGCCATGTCGATCTCGCGGCGCTCGGTGACGTCCGGGCTGTTGCCGGCCAGGCCGATGAAGCGGCCGTCCGGGGAGAATCGCGGCACGGCATTCATCTCCAGCCAGCGCCATTGCCCGTCGTGGCGGCGCACGCGCACGCTCATGTGCAGCTCGCGGCGCTCGGCCAGGGCCGCTTCGAGTTCGTACCCGAACGGCGCCAGGTCGTCGGGATGCAACAGCTTCTGCCAATGCCCGGGGCCGATGTCCACGTCCGGGGCCAGGCCGAAGTAAGTGCCGAAGGCGGCGTTGACGAAACGTACCTGGCCCAGGTCATCCAGCACCCAGACCGGCATCGGCAGGCCGTCGGCCAGCGCGCTGAAGCGCGCCTCGCTCTCGGCCAGCTCGATTTCCACCCGCTTGGCCTCGGAGATGTCGAAGAACAGCATCGCCACCCGGCATTGCTCCGGCGCACCGACGCGCACGGCCTCCACCGAGTACCAGCGGCCGAGCTCGCGCACCTCGCGCTCGAACTGCACCATCCGCCCTTCACGCACCACGTGGCCGAACAACTGGAACCAGTACGGCTCCACCCCCGGCAGCACCTCACGCACGCGCCGGCCGGTCACCTCGGCCAGGCCGGTGATGCGCTCGAACGCGCGGTTGACCTTCAGGTAACGGAAATCGACGGCCTCCTCGTTCTCGAACAGCAGCTCGATCACGCAGAAGCCGGTTCCCACCGCATCGAACACCTCCCGGTACACGGAGGCATTCTCCAGGTCCAGGTCAGGCAGGTTGGGAAGCGGGCGGCGGATTTCGTGGTCGAAGGGGAGCATCGGCGGGGCGTTCGGGGGACGTACTCGGGCTGGCGGCGGCGCTGCTGCAGTCTGCGCAGCGGGCGATCCACAGGACGTGATGATGAACCATCACGCAATCCTGGGCTGGCAGGTTGACAGCGTTCATTGCCGGCTCTCCCAACCCCGATCACACTTGGTCCATCCCAACCCACCGGAGTACGTGCCATGAGAACCCTGACCGTCACCGGACTTGGCCTGGCCTGCCTGCTGGCGGTTGCCGGTGCCCATGCCAAGCCGCGCAACGTGTCCGACCCGGAGGCCCCGCGTGCCCTGCCCACCGAAGGTACGGTGCAGGTGCAGTGGACCGACCCGGCCCAGTTCACCGAGCTGCGCACCAGCCGCAACCGCTGGGAAGCCCAGCGCGGCGACTGGGTGGTGACCCTGGCCGAACACCTGCGCAAGCAGGCCGACAAGCGCCTGCCCGAAGGACAGAAGCTGGACGTGACCATCACCGACATCAAGCGTGCCGGTGACTACGAGCCGTGGCATGGGCCGCAGATGGACGACGTGCGCTTCCTGCGTGACATCTACCCGCCGCGCATCACCCTGCAGTTCACCCTGACCGATGCCAACGGCCAGGTGATCGACCAGGGCGAGCGCAGGCTGTCGGACACCGGCTACCTGTTCAACAGCAGCCTGCCCAGCAACACCGATCCGCTGCGTTACGAGAAGCGCCTGCTCGACGATTGGCTGCGCCGCGAGCTGCAACCGGAACGCAAGACCGCCGGGCTGTAACTCCACCCGAACCGGGCATTACCAGGAAGGGCCGCGCATGCGGCCCTTCTGCATGGGTGGCCGGCGGCGCGGCTTACTCGCTCAGGTAGACGCGCGGGGTGCGCTTGAGGCTGCACGGCAAGCGGTAGGCGCTGGTGTTGCAGCGCGGGGCCAGCTCGGAAATGGTCGGCGCATTGCCCCACAGCTGCACGACGCTGCCGTGGCCCGCCTGCGGGTGGTCGGTGAGGTCGATGGTGAGCATGTCCATCGACACGCGGCCGATCAGCTGCCCGGGCACGCCATCGATCAACACCGGCGTGCCATTGGGCGCGAACTGCGGGTAGCCATCGGCATAGCCCATCGCCACCACGCCGACGCGGGTCGGGCGCTGGGCGATGAACCGCGCGCCATAGCCCAGCGGCTCACCGACACCCAGCTCGCGCACCGCGATGACCCGCGACTGCAACGTCATCACCGGGCGCAACTGCGCCGCGTGCGGGCTGGGCTGCGGGTACAGCGGATCGGCGCCGTACAGCATCAGGCCCGGGCGCACCCAGTCGCTGCGCACGTCCGGCCAGCCCAGCAGCGCCGGCGAATTGCACAGGCTGGTCTCGCCGGCCAGGCCGGCGATGGCGTGCTGGAACACGTCCAACTGCTCGCGGGTGCGGTTGCTGTCCAGTTCGTCGGCGCGCGCCAGGTGGCTCATCATCACCAGCGGTCCCACGGTGGGCAGCGCGCTCAGGCGCGCGTGCGCATCGCGGAACTGATCCGGCGACAACCCCAACCGGTGCATGCCGCTGTCCAGCTTCAGCCAGATGCGCAGCGTGGCATCGGTGCGGAAGGCTTCCACCGCCTCCAGCTGCCACGACGAGGACACCACCGTCCACAGGTCATGCTCGACGATCAGCGGCAACTCGGCCGCATCGAAGAAGCCTTCCATCAGCAGGATCGGCCCGCGGATGCCGGCCTGGCGCAGCTCCAGCGCTTCCTCAATGCAGGCCACGCCGAAACCGTCGGCCTCGTCCTGCAGCGCGCGTGCGCAGGTCACCGCACCGTGGCCGTAGGCGTCGGCCTTGATGATCGCCAAGGCCTTGCCGCCCCCCAGCTGGCGGGCCAGCCGGTAGTTGTGGCGCAACGCCTCCAGGTCGATCAGTGCCTGTGCCGGGCGCATCAGTGCTGCCCCTTGCCGTAGCGGAAGATGTCCAGGCCTTCGCTGCTGATCTGCGGCGTCCTGCCGCTCATCAGGTCGGCCAGGTAACGGCCCGAGCCGGCGGCCATGGTCCAGCCCAGCGTGCCGTGGCCGGTGTTGAGGAACAGGTTGCGGTACGGCGTGGCGCCGATCACCGGGGTGCCGTCCGGCGTGGCCGGGCGCAGGCCGGTCCAGAACGTGGCCTTGGACAGGTCGCCACCCTGCGGGTACAGGTCGTTGACCACCTTCTCCAGCGTGGCGCGGCGGCGTGCTTCCAGCGACAAGTCGAAGCCGGCCACCTCGGCCATGCCGCCGACGCGGATGCGGTCCTCGAAGCGGGTGATGGCGATCTTGTAGCTCTCGTCCAGGATGGTCGAGTTCGGTGCCATCGCCGCATCGGTGATGGGCAGGGTCAGCGAATAGCCCTTCAGCGGGTAGACCGGCAGGCGCATCCCCAGCGGCGCCAGCAGCTGCGGCGAGTAACTGCCCAGCGCCAGCACGTACTGGTCGGCGGTTTCCAGCGCGCCGTTGACGCGCACACCGGTGATGCGGTCGCCGTCGCCCTGGATCGCGCTGATGTCCTGGTCGAAGCGGAACTCCACGCCCGCATCGGCGGCCAGCGCCGCCAGCTTGCGGGTGAACAGCTGGCAGTCGCCGGTCTGGTCCTCGGGCAGGCGCAGTGCGCCGACCAGCAGGTCGGTCTTGCTGGCCAGCGCCGGCTCCACGCGGGCGATGCCCTGGCGGTCCAGCACCTCGTACGGCACGCCGTACTGGCGCAGCACCTCGATGTCCTGGGCGGCGGCGTCGAGCTGCTGCTGGGTGCGGAACAGCTGGGTGGTGCCGAGCTGGCGGCCTTCATAGTCGATGCCGGTGGCCGCGCGCAGTTCGTTGATGCAGTCGCGGCTGTAGTCGGACACCCGTACCATGCGCGCCTTGTTCACCGCGTAACGGGCCGCGGTGCAGTTGCGCAGCATCTGCCACAGCCAGCGGTACTGGTTCAGGTCGGCGGTCGGGCGGATCGCCAGCGGCGCGTGTTCCTCGAACAGCCACTTGATGGCCTTGAACGGCACGCCCGGGGCGGCCCAGGGCGAGGTGTAGCCAAAGGACAGCTGGCCGGCGTTGGCAAAGCTGGTCTCCAGCGCCGGGCCCGGCTGCCGGTCGACCACGGTGACGTCATAGCCGGCCTGCCGCAGATACCAGGCACTGGTCGTGCCGATCACACCGCTGCCAAGCACCAGAACTCGCATTGCCCTCTCCTGACCCGATCATTTCCTGCCCGGGAGTGGGCAGGCACTGGAAACGGCGCAGTATATTCAGGTCCTTCCAGAACTTTTCCCTGTATTGATTGGCCGATGCAGGGTAATTTCTTGTTTCGTTCATCAAAAGCAGAATCCCGATGGCCACCCGCAGCCGCGAACTGGACAAGATCGACCGCAGGATCCTGCGCATCCTGCAGCAGGAAGGCCGTATTTCCTTCACCGAACTGGGCGAACGGGTGGGGCTGTCGACCACGCCCTGCACCGACCGGGTGCGCCGCCTGGAACGCGAAGGGGTGATCACCGGGTACTACGCCCGGCTCGATCCACAGTTCGTGAAGGCCAGCCTGCTGGTGTTCGTGGAGATCAGCCTGGCCTACAAGTCCGGCGACATCTTCGAGGAGTTCCGCCGCGCCGCGCTCAAGCTGCCCAACGTGCTGGAGTGCCACCTGGTATCGGGCGACTTCGACTACCTGCTCAAGGCCCGCATCAACGAGATGGCCTCCTACCGCAAGCTGCTGGGCAGCACCCTGCTGACCATGCCGCACGTGCGCGAATCCAAGAGCTACATCGTGATGGAAGAGGTGAAGGAGACCTTGTCGCTGCCGATTGATGAGTGAGTGGCCGATGGCAGAAGTCCCTCTCCCCTACGCCTTCGGCGCAAGGCAGGCGCAGTCAGGCGCGCTGCAGGGAGCACGGAGCGCCGGACTGTCCACCCGCTCCCTTTCGTGCAGCAAAGGGGAGGGCTGGGGAGAGCGCCTTTCACGCATGGAACGCACACGTCAACTCTGCGGCTTGGCTCCGGCCGGCGGCGGCACGATGCGCTGGCCGACGCCGCTCGGCTCGGTGGTGTGGTATCGCCCGGTCCGCGGGTCGAAGACCCGGTTCGGCCCGGCCTGGCGCATGCCTTCGACCCGCTGGCCCTTGCTGTCGTAGATCGGGCGCATCGGCGGTGGCGGGGTCACCGGCTTGATCGGCGGCTTGGTCGGTCGTGGCGGCGGTGGCACCCGTGGTTGCGGGTCCTCGCGCTGCGCGTCGTCGCGGGTAGGCGGCGGCACGCTCGACGGGCGGGTGGCCGTCGGTGAGGTCGGCGGTGGCGAACCCGGCAGGCTCACCGGCCGCGTGGCGGTCGGCGAGGCCGGGGCCTGCAACTGGGCCAGCGCCGTCACCGGCAGGAGCAATGCGACAAGCAATACCGTGGTCGTGCGGAACATCACCCGTCCCTGTCTGTATCCGGCTCGAAGCATGCACCCATTCGACTTGCGTGGCGATGAACCGGCCACCACCATGGTTCCCTGCCCCACGGATTCCTCGCCATGACCGCTTTCGACCTGACACCCCCCAGCGCTGCACAGCGTGATGCCCTCATCGCTGGCCTGAGCGAGGAGGAAAAGCGCGTGCTGCTGCAGCACGGCACCGAGGCGCCGTTCTGCGGCGTGTTCCTGGACAACAAGCGCGAGGGCGTCTACTGCTGCCGGCTGTGCGCGCTGCCGTTGTTCCGCTCCAGCACCAAGTTCGACTCCGGTACCGGCTGGCCCAGCTTCTTCGCCCCGTTCGACCCGGCCCATGTCGGCGAGATCCGCGATACCAGCCACGGCATGGTGCGCACCGAGATCGTCTGCGCCCGCTGCGGCAGCCACCTGGGCCATGTGTTCCCGGACGGCCCGCCGCCGACCTTCGAGCGGCACTGCCTGAACTCGGTGTCGCTGGGCTTCGTCGACCAGGGCCAGCCCTACCCTGACCCGCTGCAGCGCGGCGGCGCCGAGGCCGAACCGGCGCGCTGAGCCATCGCGCCGAGCGATGCCGGGGGCATGGCGGCGTCTGGCCGTCTGCACGCACGCCCTGCTTAGCGGCCAAGCCCGCGCCTACAGAATCCGGCGAGCGTGCCGACAACGGGATATCCCCTTCCCCGTGCCCGCACCATGCTCATCCTCGTTGGCCTGCTCATCGTCATCATCAGCGTGCTCGGCGGCTACGTCGGCGCGCACGGCCGTCTGGGCGCGCTGTGGCAGCCTTACGAGCTGGTCATCATCGGCGGCGCGGCGCTGGGCGCGTTCCTGGTCGGCACGCCGGTCAAGACCGTCAAGCAGACGCTCAAGGCCGTGGTCGGCGTCTTCAAGGGCCCGCAGTACAAGCGCCAGGACTACCTGGACGTGCTCAGCCTGCTGTACGAACTGCTCAACAAGGCCCGCCGCGAAGGCTTCATGGCGCTGGAGGACCACGTCGAGCGACCGCAGGAAAGCCCGGTGTTCGCCAACTATCCCAAGGTGCTGGCCGACCACCACCTGATGGACTTCATCACCGACTGCCTGCGCCTGATGATCGGCTCCAACATCGAGCCGCACGAGCTCGAGCCACTGCTGGAACTGGAGCTGGAAAAACACCACCACGAGGCCATCGAGCCGGCGCACGTTCTCAACAAGGTGGCCGATGGCCTGCCCGGCTTCGGCATCGTCGCCGCGGTGCTGGGCATCGTGATCACCATGGGTTCGATCGGCGGTGACATCAAGGAAGTCGGCGCCCACGTGGCCGGCGCGCTGGTCGGCACCTTCCTCGGCATCCTGCTCGGCTATGGCTTCATCGGCCCGCTGGCGGCGGCGGTGGAAGCACGCGCCGAACAGGACGCGCGCATCTACGAGTCGGTCAAGACCGCACTGCTGGCCTGCCTGCGCGGCTACAACCCGAAGATCGCACTGGAGTTCGCGCGCAAGACCGTGCCCTCGGCACTGCGCCCGGGCTTCAGCGAGTTCGAGCAGCACCTGAAGTCGGTCAAGTAAGGCAGCCACGATGAGCGATACCAAGCCCACGGTGATCGTGCGCCGGGTCAAGAAGGTCCAGGGCGGCGGCCATCACGGCGGCTCCTGGAAGGTGGCCTACGCCGACTTCGTCACCGCGATGATGGCCTTCTTCCTGGTGATGTGGCTGATGGGCAGCACCAGCAAGCCCGAGCGCGCGGCCATTTCCGAGTACTTCCGCAACCCCAGCCCGTTGAGCGGCACCAGCAGCACGCCGGCCCCGGGCATGGCCGGGCCGGGCGGTGCGAGCACGTCGATGATCAAGCTCGGCGGTGCCACCGATATCTCGCGCGGCAACAGCAACGACCCGTTCCAGAACAAGCAGGAAGCGGTGCCGACGCCGGTGGCCGAACGCGAGCGCGAGCGCCAGCGGCTGGAGGCGCTGAAGCAGGATCTGCAGGAAGCGATCAGCAAGAGCCAGGCGCTGGAACCGTTCAAGGACCAGTTGCTGCTGGACATCACCCCCGAGGGCCTGCGCATCCAGATCGTGGACCAGCAGAACCGGCCGATGTTCGACCTCGGCAGCGCACGGCTGATGCCCTACACGCGGTCGATCCTGCTGGAGTTGTCGCACTTCATCAACCAGGTACCCAACCGCATCAGCATCACCGGCCACACCGACACCACCGCGTACTCGACGCAGCTGGGTTATGGCAACTGGGAACTGAGCGCCGACCGTGCCAATGCCGCGCGCCGCATCCTGATCGAAGGTGGCATGGACGAGGCCAAGGTCGCCCGCGTGGTCGGCCTGTCCTCCTCGGTACTGTTCGACAAGGCCAACCCGCAGAACCCGATCAACCGTCGCATCAGCATCGTGGTGATGACCAAGGAAGCCGAGGCCGCCGCCCTGAACGAGACCGAGTCGCTGCCGGTGCCTGCGCCCGGTACGGCTCCGGTGACTGCGGTAACGCCGCCTGCGGTGGAGTAAGGAAGCCGGGGGCATCCCGGGCCTGCGGGAGGGCATTCCACGCGGTTCCGGCCGATCCCCGCGCACCCCATTTCTGCCCCCTTTTGCACAATGAAGGCGAGCACGGGGGCGGCCCAAAGGGCGCCCATCAAGGCAGGAACAGGCCCGGGCGCCTACAATGGCCGCTGTTTTCCTTCTCTACCGAGCCCATGTCCAAGCAGTCCAAAGCCAAGCGCGACAAGCGCAAGAAGCAGGCCCCGCGCCGCCCGTTCGCCCGCCTGAACGCCCAGCAGCAGATCCAGAACCACGCCGTGCTGGTCAATGAAGAAGGCCAGGTCGTGGCGGCCATTGGCCTGCAGGGCAACGAATGGCTGCTGGCCATCGGCGGCCAGACCATGGGCAATGCCGATAACCCGGTGCCGATGCTGGCCATGCTCAAGCACCTGGCCAACGTGCAGGAGAAGGAAGGCCGCAAGGTCACGCTGGAATACTCCGCGCAGCTGCAGCAGATGATCGACGACCTGGCCGCCGACGAAGGCAAGACCGCCGACGACTACCTGGCCGGCCTGGTCGCCGAATTCGAAGGCGTCGAGGGCGAGGAAGCCACGGACGTGGCCGAAGCCAGCGAAGCGGCCGAGCAGGCCGATGCACCGGCGGCCGACGCCGACGAACAGCCCAAGGCCTGAGCCCCGGACCGATCGTGACGGTCTATATCGACGATGCGGTACATCCCTGGCGCGGCGAGCGCTGGGCGCATCTGATGGCCGACACCCTGCCCGAGCTGCATGCGCTGGCGCAGCAGCTCGGGATTCCCCGCCGCGCCTTCCAGAACCTGCCCAGCGGCGTGCACTACGACGTGCCCGCGCCGCTGCGCGAGCAGGCCATCGCCCTGGGCGCGCAGCCGATTTCCCGCCACACCGACCGCACCCTGATGCGCCAGGTGATCGCCAACGCCCGGGCGCTGTACCAGCCGTAGGCACGGCGAGTGCCGGAATCGACAGGCGCGGCCTCGGCCGCGAAGCCGGTGGCACCGCGCCGCCGGGTTGATCGGCAACCTGATGGCCTTCCGGTTTCGCGGCCGAGGCCGCTCCTACTGGATGATCAGAACGGGTCGCTGCCCGGGCGTACTTCCACGCCCAGCAACGAGCACAGCGCCATCATCGCCTCGTCGTCGCGGCTGAGCGCGATCCAGCCGGCATAGGCATCACCGCCGGTGTTCCAGTTCCAGACCGAATAGCCGTGCTCACGCAGGCGGTCGTAGGCAATGCTCATCAGCGCCGGGACATCCAGGTCGGCGGCGAAATCCTCGTCGTCCAGGTCGCCGCCCCACTCGATGCCCAGGTTCCAGCGCGCGGCCAGCTCCTGCAGCGCCGCGACGAAGGAGTCGGTGTCCTTCCAGTCCACGTAGAAGCCGGCGCGCCAGTCGATGGCATCCTTCAGGTCCCACAGCCAGCTTTCATCGGACGGATCGTCCTCGGCGCCGGCACGGGCTTCGCGCCAGGCATCGAACTGCTGCAGCGCCGCGTCCTCGTCACCGGGGTTGATCAGCCACAGCAGGTTCCAGACCCGCGCCGGATGGTCATCCTCGTCGAAGGTGGGTTGCAGTTCGTCGGCGTCTTCGTAATCGGCGCTGTTGTCGGGCATTGCGGTCTTCCACGGCGTGTTTGCCGCGCATTCTGCCGCCACGCGCCCGGCGGCGGAAGCCGTCCGTGCGCCCAGCGGTTATCCTGTGGCACGGAAGATGGCCACGGTGGCCGTCAATGAATCAGTGCCATGAGCGATACCCCTCCCGATCACCTGGCGGTCAATCCGCGCAGCCCGTTCCATGATGCCGCCGCCCTCGAGCGCGGTGTCGGCGTCCGCTTCAACGGCATCGAGCGCGATGACGTGGAGGAGTATTCGGTCAGCGAAGGCTGGATCCGCGTGCAGGCCGGCAAGGCCCGCGACCGTCGCGGCAACCCGATGACGCTGAAGATCAAGGGCGCGGTGGAACCGTACTTCCTTGAACTGAAGAACGCCTGATACCGGGACCACCGGTTCGGCAGGACACGCAAGGGCCGCCCACGCGGCCCTTCTGCATTCCCCGGCAGGAGCGGCCTCGGCCGCGAAGCCGATGCCGTCTGCAATTGCAGGCTCTGCGTGCGCGCAACGGCTCCCCAGCTTCGCGCCTGAAGGCGCTCCTGCCGGGTCATTCGCGTTGGCGGCTTTCCAGCAGGTCGAGGTTGCGGATCAGCTTGCGCGAGATCTCATCGGAGATCTGCCCGCGCCGGGTCAACCGGAACAATTCCTCGCGCTCGGCGTTGAGGCCGGCCGAGCGCAGGTTGCGGTAGGCCTGCTCCATGCGCTTGATCTTGTCGGGGTCTTCGTCCGGGGTGATGCCCTTGTCCAGGTTGCGCTGGTACAACAGGCTGACCCGCGCCGCCGCGTCGTTGAGCAGCTGCACGTTGCCGGTGGGCTGGCCGTCGGCCAGTTCCTGGCGGGCCCGCTCCACCGCGGCCAGTGCCGCCTTGGACGAGGACTTGCGGGCCAGGTCCTCCTCGCGCCGCGAGGTATCGTCCTTGGGCAGCTCCAGCCCGCGCAGCAGGCGCGGCAACAGCAGGCTGGCGGCGATCAACGACACCAGGATCACCGCCGCGGCCAGGAAGATCACCAGGTCACGGGCCGGGAAGGGCGCGCCGCTGGGGATCATCAATGGCAGCGTCAGCACGCCGGCCAGGGTGATCGCACCGCGCACGCCGGCCACCGACATCGCCAGCACCACGCGCAGTGGCGTGCTGGTGCCCTTCTCGCCGCGCATGCGCGCGCGCAGCAGGTTCCAGCGCAATGACAGCCACACGAAGGCCAGGCGCATCGCGATCAGGATGGCGTTGATCGCCAGCACGTAGACCAGCAGCCACCACGGGCTCTGGTGGCCGGTGACCGACATGGTCTCCACCGCGCGCTCGACGATGCCCGGCAACTGCTCGCCCAGCAGCACGAACATGATGCCGTTGAAGGTGAACTGCACCATGTTCCAGACCGCGCTGCGCTGCACGCGCATGCTGCCGCTGATGCGGCCGGTCAGCTCGACGTAGCTCATGGTGATGCCGGCCGCGACCGCGGCCAGGATGCCGGAGGCGCTGAGCTCTTCGGCCAGCAGGTAGGCGGCGAACGGGATCAGCAGGTTGACCAGCAGGGCGGCACCGGGCTCCTCGCCGAAGCCGCGCCACAGCCAGCGCTGGAAGGTGGACACGCTCCAGGTCACCGCCACGCCGATGGCCAGGCCTGCGAAGGCCACCCACAGGAAGGTCAGCGAGGCCTGCGCCAGCGAGAACGTACCGGTCATCACCGCCGCCACCGCGAAACGGAAGCAGACCAGGCCCGAGGCATCGTTGAGCAGCGACTCGCCTTCCAGGATGTGCATCAGCCGCTTGGGGATGGGCACGCGCGAGGCGATGGCACTGACCGCCACCGGATCGGTCGGGGAGATGATCGCCGCCAGCGCGAAGGCCACCGCCAACGGCATGGTCGGGATCATCCAGTGGATCAGCAGGCCGGCACCGACCACGGTGAACACCACCAGGCCGAAGGCCAGCTCCAGGATCGCGCCCTTGTCGCGGAACAGGCCCTGCTTGGGAATGCGCCAGCCATCGAGGAACAGCAGCGGCGGCAGAAACAGCAGGAAGAACATCTCCGGGTCGAGCGCATGGCCACGCTTGAACACCCCGGCGATCAACGCCCCCAAGCCGATCTGCACCAACGGCAGCGGCAGGGAAAAGGGAAGGATTCTTACCAGATAGCCGCTGGCGACGACGGCCACCAGCATGGCCAGGACGACTTCGATCGTGTGCATGCCCGTTCCACGGATTCACCACCACGGCAGCATGCTGCCGGCGCTGGCAGCGACGGTTGATTAACCCTTGGAAAACTATCACAGCCATGTGCAATGCAGCATGGCGTCGACACTGCAGCAGGAGCGGCCTTGGCCGCCAAGCCGGTGCGGCGTGCAATCACCGATGCCCGCGCGGGTGCAGCGAGGGTGAACTTCGCGCCTGAAGGCGCTCCTATGCGGCCGCGTCGGCCCCATCGAAACGGTAGATGTCCATCGCCAGGAAACCCTGGTCGATGCCGGCATCGATGCGCTGCGCGCCCAGTTGGTCACCGCCGGCGGCACCCATCGCGAAGTACAGCGGCAGCAGGTGCTCATCGGTCGGGTGAGCCTGTGCGGCGAACGGGGCCTGGCGGCGGTAATCGAACAGGGCCGGCAGGTCATCGGCCTCCAGCCTCTGCTCCACCCATCCAATGAACGGCCGCACGTACGGGGCCTCCTTGGCCTCGGAGTAGCTGTGCCAGTCATGCAGGTTGTGGGTGATGCTGCCCGAGCCGATCAGCAGCACGCCCTGCTCGCGCAGCGGTGCCAGCGCGCGGCCCAGCGCGAACTGGTGCTGCGGGCCGAGCATCGGCTGGATCGAGACCTGCAGCACCGGGATGTCAGCCTGCGGGTACAGGTAGCGCAGCGGCACCCAGACACCGTGGTCCAGGCCGCGCCGCGGGTCGATGCCCGGCTGCAGCCCGGCATCGGCCAGGCGTTGGGCCACCTCCTGCGCCAGTGCCGGCGCACCCGGGGCCGGGTACTGCAGCTGGTACAGCGGCTCGGGGAAGCCGCCGAAGTCATGGATGGTTTCCGGCTGCGGGGCCGCCGAGACCAGCGGCGCCCGGCCCAGCCAGTGCGCCGAGGCCATGACGATGGCGCGCGGTCGCTGCAGGCCCGCCGCCAGTTCGGCCAGGCGCGGTCCCACCTGCCCCGGCTGCAGCGCCGTCATCGGCGAACCGTGGGAGATGAACAACGAAGGCAGGCGATTCATGGCAGGCTCCCGGCGTGGGAAGAACAGAAGTTGGGACGCAGCTTATTGCGCGGCAAAGGGGCAACAAATAGCCTCGACATCAACGTTTTATTGCAGGGATGGAAATAATGGACACCATCGATGCCATGCGGGTCTTCGTCGCGGTCGTGGAACGCAACGGCTTCAGTGCCGCTGCCGATGCCCTGAACCTGTCCACCGCGGCGGTGACCCGGCAGATCGCCGCGCTGGAAAGGCGCCTGTCCGCGCGCCTTCTCAACCGCACCACCCGGCGGGTCAGCCCGACCAGCACCGGGGCAACCTACTACCAGCGCTGTGTGCAGCTGCTCAACGAATTCGATGAGCTGGAAGCCTCGGTCGGCGCGCAGGCCCTGCAGCCGGCCGGGCGGCTGCGCATCAACGCGCCGGTCAGCTACGGCATCTCGCGCCTGGCGGCCCTGCTGCCCGGTTACAGCGCGCGCTACCCGCAGGTGGAACTGGACCTGTCGCTGTCCGACCGCCTGGTGGACATGGTCGAGGAAGGCTTCGACCTGGCCATCCGCATCACCCGCCAGCCCTCACCCTCGCTGATCGCCCGGCGCCTGTCGCAGGCGCGGATCATCCTGTGCGCGGCGCCGTCCTACCTGGCCCGGCGCGGCGAGCCGGCCACGCCGCAGGCCCTGGCCGAGCACGACTGTCTGGCCTACAGCTATTCGGACACCGGGGACGCCTGGACGCTGCAGGGGCCGCACGGGGACGTCAGCATCCCGGTGGTGCCGCGCATGCGTGCCAACAACGGCGAGGTGCTGCGCGAGGCAGCCATCGCCGGCATGGGCATCATCGCCCAACCGGACTTCATCATCGACGCGGCGCTGGCCAGCGGCCAGCTGGTACCGATCCTGCGCGACTGGACCGTGCCGCCGATCGGCATCCATGCGGTCTACGCCAGCCGCAGCCACCTGGCACCGAAGGTGCGCAGCTTCATCGACTACCTGGTGGAGTGCCTGGGCCCGGCCTGACCCCGGCGCTCAGGCAGCGTCACCCGGCTCGCCGAGCGCGGCGAGCAGTGCCTCCAGCGCCATCGGCCGGCCCAGCAGGTAGCCCTGCACCTGGTCACAACCATGCGCGGCCAACCAGCGGTACTGCCCTTCGGTCTCCACGCCCTCGGCGATCACCGACAGGCCCATGCTGTGGCCCAGCGACAGCAGCGCACGGCAGATGGCGGCATTGCGCGGGTTGGTCTCCACGTCGGAGACGAAACTGCGGTCGATCTTCAGCGCGTCAAGCGGCAGGTGCTGCAGGTAGGACATCGACGAGAAGCCGGTGCCGAAGTCGTCCAGCGAGATGTGGATGCCCTTCTCGTGCAGGCGCTGCATGGTCTGCAGCGCCTGGGTCGGGTTGCGCATCAGGCTGCTCTCGGTCAGTTCCAGCTGCAGCGCGCCACGGCGCAGGCCGTACTCCTCCACCGCATGGGTGAACTCGCCGGCCAGGTCGGTGTTGAAGAACTGCACCGCCGACACGTTGACCGCGACCGACAGCTCGCCCCAGCCGGCATCGGCCAGCTGCCGCTGCGCCCGCGCCGCGGCGCGGGTGACCCAGCGGCCGAGCGCGATGATCAGGCCGGTGTCCTCGCACAGCTGGATGAAGTCGCCGGGCGGGATGTAGCTGCCATCGGGCTGCGGCCAGCGCAGCAGCGCCTCCAATGCCACCGGGCTGCCGTCGGCGGCATGCCGGATCGGCTGGAAATGCAGTTCGAACTCGTCGCGGTCGATGGCCACGTGGATGCGCCCGGCCAGCTGCAGGCGCTCGGTGTAGCGGGTGGCCATGGCCTGGCTGAAGCGCGCCAGCGCCAGCCCGCCTTCACGCGCGGCATGGGCGGCCTGCGCCGCGCGGCCGATGACCTGCTCGGCCAGTTCGCCGTCGCGCGGGCAACTGGCCACGCCGATGCGGGCCTCCAGCTGGTGGAAGGTGTCGCGGCCACGCACCGGTTCGGCCACCGCCGCCTGCAGTGCGTCCAGCGCCAGGGGCGCGGCGGCCGGGTCCAGGATGGCCAGGACGAAATCCTCGGCCGGCTGGTGCGCCAGCAGGCCATAGCGTGCGGCCAGCCCCCCCAGCCGCACCGACACCGCGCGCAGCGCGTCCTCGCCGGCTTCGCGGCCCAGCGTGTCGGTGATCATCTGCAGCCCGCGCAACTGCACGTGGGCGATGGTGTAGCCGCGCGCACCGCTGTCCAGGCGCTCGCCCAGCGCGCGCACGGTCAACAGGCCGGTACTGGAATGGTGGCTGGCCCGGTACGCCAGCTCGTTCTCGAAGCGCAGCCGCTGGCTGACGTCCTCGGCCAGCACCAGGCAGGCCTTGCGCCCGGCGAAGTCCAGCAGCGCACTGTGCGCGACCACCATGAAGCTGCTGCCGTCCTTGCGGTGGTGGGTGCGCGCGATCAGCTGCTGCGGCGCACCACTGTTGATGCTGCGGATGGTCTGGCGCAGTTCGTCCCATTCCTCGGGCGGGCGGATGTCCAGGATCGACATCCCCAGGAACTCCTCGCGGCTGTAGCCGTACTGGTCGATCGCCGCCTGGTTCACCTCCAGGAAGCGCAGGTTGACCATGTCGAAGATCCAGAACGGCGCAGGGTTGCGGTCGAACACCAGCCGGAACTGCCGCTCGGCCTCCTGCGCCCGGGCCTCCACGTGCACCCGCTCGCTGATGTCCACCACCGCGCCGGCCAGGTGCGCGGCACCGCCGTTCGGGCCACGGACCTGGTCGCCACGCGCCGACAGCCAGCGGAACGAGCCATCGGCCAACAGCAGCCGGAACGTGGCGTTGACCGCCCCCTGCCCTTCGCCGGCGGCATCGAGCACCTCGCGCAGCACCGCCACGTCCTCGCCATGGACGCGCGCGTACAGCGCCTGGAGGGTGGATGAACGCCCTTCCAGGCCCAGCATCTGCTGGGTCAGCGCGGACCAGTGCAGGGTCCGCCCGTCGCCGCGGATCGACCAGGTGCCGACCTTGCCCACTTCATGCGCCAGCGCCAGTTCGGCGGCGCCGGCCTGCAGTTCCTCGTTCAACTGCTGCTCGTGCGAGGCGCTGCGGCGCAGGCGCCCCATCAGGAAGCCGAAGCCGATCAGGTAGACCAGGTACAGGCCGGTGGCTGCGTACAGGAACACGTACCAGCGCGCCATCACCTCGCGGTAGGACAGCGCGGTGTACAGGGTGAGCGGGTAGTCCAGCGGCACGCTCACCGCGGCGATGCGCTTCTGCCCGTCCGACGGGCTGTGGACCACCCCGCGCGGGATCACCGAGGCCGACTGCGGCAGGATGATCATCGGCGACGGCAGCGTCCGCCCCACCAGGCCGGGGTCACGGCTGTGCGCCAGCAACTGGCCGTAACGGTTGCCGATGGACGCCACGCCATCGCGGCCCAGGTCCAGGCCGCTGACCACCTGCTGGAAGGTGCCCAGCCGTACCCGCGCCAGCAGCCACTGGCCGTTCTGCATCGGCAGTGCCGTGCGCACCACCCAGTGCCCGCCCGGCAGTTCCTCCAGCGCGCCGATGTAGAGCTCGCCGCTGAGCAGCCGGTTCTGCGCGATCGTCCAGCTGTGCAGGGTGGGATCGCCCTGCCCCTGGGACAACGCCATGCCCTGGTCGTCCACCAGGGTGATCGAGGCCAGGTCGCGGTTGCGCGACAGCACGCCCTGGATGTTGGCCTCCAGCAGCTGCACCGCCTTGTCCGGCACCTGCCGGTAGAACTCGCGGCCGTCGTTGGCGGTACCGCGCAGGGCGCGCTCCAGGGTGACCAGCTGTGCCCGCATCAGGCGCTCGCTGCCCGAGGCCAATGCCATGCTCTGCCGCTGCGCGCCCTCGATGCGGGTGCTGCGGTCGTTCCACAGCATCATCACCAGCCCGACCGCCAGCAACACCGCCACCGCCGTGCCGGCGATGGCGATCACCCGCAACGGGTGCACGGCGCCCCGGCTCACGGAGACATCCAACGCAGCGGCAGTCGGCACACAGGTATCACGGGCATTCCAGGAAAGTTGGCGACGGGGGAGTCGGCAAGCGAACACCATTGACCGGCGGTCCCCTCGCAGCTGTTGTCTCCCCAGACACGGCATGCATCAAACGCACGACAGCATGCAGCACAACCACGGCGGCGTGAAGACGGGTTCACGATATTAAGCGCGACTTTGATACGGGCGGGTGATGCCAAGGGCCAGAATGGGCACTCCCGGTCACACTCCGCCCGCTCTAGACTTGGCGGTTTCACCGACACGGAATCTGCCATGGTCCTGCAACGTTCCCTCCTGATGCTTGCCATCGGCGCTGCGCTCACGCTCAGCGGCTGCAACAAGGATGCCCCCCAGCCCGCGGCCGAAGGCCAGGCACCGTCCGCGTCGGATGCGACGGCGGCGGCCAAGCCGCAGCTGGGCAGCTTCGGCTTCGATGCCGCCGGCATGGACCGTGCTGTCGCCGCCGGCGACAACTTCTTCGACTTCGCCAACGGCGAATGGGTCAAGCGCACCGAGATCCCGGCCGACCGCTCCAACTACGGCAGCTTCAACGTGATCGCCGAGAAGACCCTGGCCGACACCCGCGCGATCATGGAGGAAGCCGGCAAGGCCAGCGACGGCGAAGCCCGCAAGATCGGCGACTACTACGCCGCCTACATGGACGAGGCCGGCATCGAGGCGCGCGGCGCCGCACCGGTGCAGCCGCAGCTGCAGGCCATTGCCGGCATCGCCGACAAGCAGGCCCTGGCCAAGGCCCTGGGCGGCACCCTGCGCGCCGACGTGGACCTGCTCAACGCCACCAACTTCTATACGCCGCACCTGTTTGGCGTATGGGTTTCGGTGGACCTGATGCAACCGGACCGCAACGCGCCGTACCTGGTGCAGGGCGGCCTGGGCATGCCCGACCGCGACTTCTACCTGCAGGACGGCCGCATGGCCGAGCTGCGCAAGGCCTATGAAGGCTACGTGGCCCAGCTGCTGACGCTGTCCGGCGACACCGATGCCGCCGCCAAGGCCGCGCGCATCGTCGCCCTGGAAACCCGGATCGCCCGCGCCCACGCCACCCAGGAGGAAACCAACGACGTGCAGAAGGGCGCCAACGCCTGGAAGCAGGCCGACCTGGCCGCCAAGGCACCGGGCATGGACTGGGCGGCGTTCCTCGACGCGGCCGGCCTGTCGGCGCAGCAGGACTTCATCGTGTGGCAGCCCAAGGCCGTGGCCGGTCTGTCCCAGCTGGTGGCCAGCGAGCCGCTGGACACCTGGAAGGACTACCTGGCCTTCCACGCGCTGGACGAAGCCGCACCGTACCTGCCCAAGGCCTTCGCCGACGCCCACTTCGCCTTCCACGGCACCGCCATGAGCGGCACGCCGCAGCAGAGCGAGCGCTGGAAGCGCGCCGTGGGCCAGACCAACGATGCCATCGGCGAAGCGGTCGGCAAGATCTACGTCGAGCGCCACTTCGACCCGGCCACCAAGGCCCGTGCCGACGAGATGGCCAGGAACATCATCGCCGCCTTCGCCAAGCGCATCGATGCGCTGGAATGGATGTCGCCGGAAACCAAGGCCCACGCCAAGGCCAAGGTCGCCGGGCTGAAGGTGGACATGGGCTACCCGAGCAAGTGGCGCGACTACAGCGCGCTGGACGTCAAGCGCGATGACGCGCTGGGCAACGCGCAGCGCGCCTCGCTGTTCGAGTACCGGCGCAACCTCGCCAAGCTCGGCCAGCCGGTGGACCACAGCGAATGGGCGATGCTGCCGCAGACCATCAACGCGATGAACGTGCCGCTGGAAAACCGCCTGGTGTTCCCGGCGGCGATCCTGCAGGCGCCGTTCTTCGACGGTGCGGCCGATGACGCGATCAACTACGGCGCGATCGGCGCGGTGATCGGCCATGAGATCAGCCACGGCTTCGACAACGCCGGCGCCCTGTTCGACGAGACCGGCAAGCTGCACAACTGGTGGACGGCCGAGGACCTGAAGCAGTTCAACGCCGCAGGCGATGCGCTGGCCGCCCAGTTCAACAGCTACGAGCCGTTCCCCGGCGTGCACGTCAACGGCCGCCTGACCCTGGGCGAGAACATCGCCGACGTGGCCGGCCTGGCCACCGCCTACGACGCCTACCGGCTGTCGCTGCAGGGCAAGCAGGAACAGACGCTGGAAGGCTTCACCCCGGACCAGCGCTTCTTCCTGGGCTTTGCCCAGGCCTGGCGCAGCAAGGCCCGCGAGCAGGCACTGCGCAACTCGCTGCTGACCAACGTGCATGCGCCGGGCCAGTTCCGTGCGCTGACCGTGCGCAACCTGGATGCGTGGTACCCGGCGTTCGAGGTGAAGGACGGCCAGAAGCTGTACCTGGCACCGGAGAAGCGGGTGAAGGTCTGGTAACCGCCGGGTTGGAAGCTTGAAAGGAGAACGGGCGCGAAAGCGCCCGTTTTCTTTGTTGCTGCGGTGAGGAGCGGAGCCTTACCCCTCCCCCGCCCTCCCCTGCGCCTTCGGCGCAAGGGAGGGGGTGGTAATGCGTTGCCTGTCCGATTGCAGCGAAAGCGCTCTTGCCCCCTCCCTTGCGCCGAAGGCGCAAGGGAAGGCGGGGGAGGGGTCGCTTCTGCTTCTGCCCCTATGCCGGCCAGCGCATCAGGATCGCCGGGTCCTCCCCCACCCGCCGGCAGGCGCGCGTGGAGATGCCATCATCCAGGGCGATCCGGAACAACGGTGCGACGCTGCGCAGCACGCGTGCGGCCACCACCGACTGCAGCTGCTGGCCGCGGCTGCGGCCCAGCAGGCGCGCCGCCCACTCCGGCAACAGCGCCGCGCCGGCGGCCAGGAACATGTCGCGTGACACCCCCGGCAGCGGCACCGGCAAGCGCACCGCACTGAGTACGTCCAGCACTTCGCGCGAGCGCTCGTCCATCCGCAGCTGCGGTTGCCGCGCTGCGAAGTACGCCTGCACCTGCGCCTCGCTGGCCGGCACATCACGTGCGCCCAGGGCCTCGGCCACGCGCCGGTATTCGTCGTAGTAGCGGTCGGCGATGGCCTGCGGTACGTCACGGCAGTAACGGCGGCAGCCTTCCAGAAAGCCATAGGCCTCGGTCACGTGCACCCAGGTCAGCAGCTCGGGATCCTCGGCGGTATACGCGCTGCCATCGGGCAACGTGCCGACCACCTGGGCGTGGATCTTCCGTACCCGCGCGATGAGCGCGTCCACCTCCGCCGCCGGCGCGTAACTGGTGCCGGCCACGAAACTGGTGGTGCGCCGCAACCGGCCGACCAGGTCCTGGCGGAAGTTGGAGTGGTCATAGACACCGGCCAGCGCACGCGGGTGCAGCAACTGCAGCATCAAGGCGCACAGCCCGCCGGCCAGCATGCCCGGGAACTCGGAATGAATACGCCAGGTGACGCTGCCCGGACCGAACCAGCCCGGGTCACCGGCTGGCACGTCGTAGTCCACGCCGTTCTGGTTGCGGGGGAAGGCATCAAGCACCCAGCGGCGGATCTGGGCGGTGGCAGCGGTGGAGACACGTCGGGACAAGGGCAGCATGGCCGCTATCGTAGCCGGGCAGCCGCGCAACTGGCGTGTCCGGCGCCGGTGACAGCCGCGTGGCAAGGCCCCCTGCCCGCCCGCGGACATGTCATGTGCGGGCGCAGCACGCCGACCGGATTTCAACTTCCGGCACCACTACTTGCATCGTGGTGCGCTGCAAAAATCCGCCCCGCAGGCGGATCACCGCCGGTGGCCGGACGCGGAATCTTCGCGTTTTCCCCATTGCCAAGCGTGGTGAAAGTGCTAGAACTGGCCGTGCCTCACCGTTCCACGCTGCATCCGTCGCTCGTTCCAGATAGTTACTGCAAGGAGCTCACCATGATCGCGTTGTTCAAAGGTTTGGGGTTGTTGCTGCAAGACAACGAGCTGTACAACAGCCCGTTCGAGAAACAGGTTGCACACTGGAAAGGGTTGAGCGACCAGCAGATCCGTGAGGAAGTGTCCTTGCTTGCCAAGGCCAAGTGCCAATGGCTGATGGCCTCGATCGTGATCTGGCAGGCGTCCTCGCTGCTGATCCTTGGGCTGATCACCAACTATCTGTGGCGTGACGATTTCCATATCACCTTCACCCGCATCGTGATCGTGCTGGGTTCGTGGGTGTCGATCCTGTTCGTGATCTGGTTCATGGCCAACATGTTCGACCACACCGCCGGCTTCGAGCGCTGGATGAAGGCCTTCAACAGCCGCGCCCGGATCAGCTCCGACGCCGACAGCGTCGACGACGTGGCCGAGGCACTGGACATGGCCAGGCATTATCCGGAGGTGCTGGACTACAAGCAGGCCGTCACCGCCAGCCGCGAACTGCGCCACGAGGACATCCGCATCATGCGCGAGCTGGGCCGCATGCGGCAGCACTCGCAACTGGTCGGCGAACTCAACCACATCGGCGACGACGGGCTACGCCTGCAACCGGCGTTCTAGCCCGCCCATTCCCGCGTCCTCCCGCCGGGGACGACGCAACCTGCACCCCCATCGCCGCGCCCGTCGCGGCGATGTCACTTGTGGATCGTCACCTGCTGCGCGAAGCCATCCGGCAGCCCGGTCATCTCGCGGGTGTAGCCCACCACCACGGCGAAATCCATCAACGCCTCGCGGTTGCATACCTGGGCGCGTTGCCCGTCGGCGCACTGTTCGCGGTAAAGCTGGTAGAAGCAGCGACCGCTTTCACTCTGCAGGCACTGGAAGCGGGCCACGTCCTGCCGCACCGTGGTGCGGCTGAGCAGACTGTGCTCGCCGCTGATGCGGGTGACCGAGGTCTGCCCCGGCGGCTCGCTGAAACCCAGCATCGACAACAGGCTGCCCAACAGCATGGTCAGGTAATGCATGGCGATTCTCCTGGCAGCGGCGTTACATGCCGCGGAACAGACTCATGAAGGGTTGGCTGACCACCAGCGTCTCGCTGCGGTGCTTCAGGCGCAGCACGCCACGGCCGGTATCCTCGCGGCTCACCGATGCCACCGCCTGCATGTTGACGATGGTGGAGCGATGCACCTGGCGGAAGCGGTTGGGGTCCAGCGCCTCGGCCAGCTCGCGCAGCGAACTGCGCAGCAGCAGTTCCTCATCGGCGGTCACCACCGAGGTGTATTTGCTGTCGGCGCGGAAGTACAGCACGTCCTCCAGCATCACCAGGCGGGTCTCGCGGCCGTTGCTGGCGGTGATCCAGGCCAGCGGCGGCGCCGCCTGTGGCGTACTCGGTTGCTGCGCCAGCTGCCTGAGCAGGCGTTCCAGCAGGGTGGGATCCGGCAGCCCGGCCTGGCGGCGCGCCAGCACGCGCTGGCGGGTGGCCAGCAGGCGCTCGTCGGTGACCGGCTTGAGCAGGTAGTCCACCGCGCCCTGCTCGAACGCGGCGATGGCGTACTGGTCGTAGGCGGTGACGAACACCACCTGGGTCTGCGGGCTCACTGTCTGCAACGCGCGGGCGACATCGATGCCGGTGACGCCGGGCATGCGGATGTCCAGGAAGGCCAGATCCGGTTGCTGGCTCTCCAGCGCTTCCAGGGCAGCCGCGCCGTCCTCGCACTCGGCCACCAGGTTCAACTCCGGCCACAGCCGCTGCAGTTGCCCGACCAGCGCCTGGCGCAGCAGCGGCTCGTCCTCGGCGATCAGGGCATCAAGACGCATGTGGCACCTCCGGCAGCGGCGGCAGTACCGGTGCGCCGGCCGGCGATGCGACGCCGGGCACGATCGACAGGGTGGGCGGCGCCGGGGCTTTGCCCGTGTACGGCAGGCTGATGGTCGCGGCCACGCCGCTGGGGAAGTTGGACACCATCGCCAGCGCAGCCCGCTCGCCGCAGGTCAGGCGCAGCCGCTCGCGCAGGTTCTTCAGCCCGATGCCGGTGCCGGCGGTGTGGGCGCTGATGCCCTGCCCGTCGTCGGCCACGGTGATGGTCAACTGGCCGTCGAGCGCACGCGCCAGGATCCAGACCGTGCCGCCGCCGGGCTTGGGCTCCAAGCCGTGCTTGATCGCGTTCTCGACCAGGGTCTGCAGCGACATCGACGGCAGGCTGACCTCGTGCAGCGCCTCGGGCACGTCGATCTGCAGGGCCAGCCGGGCGCCCATGCGGATGCGCAGGATCTCCAGGTAGGCCTGCACGCGTTCCAGCTCCTGGCCCAGCGTGGACACCGACTGGTCGATGCCCGGCAGCGAGCTGCGCAGGTACTGGATCAGGTGGCCGAGCATCTGCTCGGCACGCTCGGGATCGGCCCGGGTCAGCACCTGTGCGTTGGCCAGCGTGTTGTAGAGGAAGTGCGGCTCGACCTGGGCATGCAGCAGATTGAGGCGGGCGACGGTGAGCTCCTTCTCGGCCTCGGTGCGCGCGGCGTGCTCCCGCTCCTCGCGGCGCAACTCGGCGACCTTGCCACTGAGCGCATGGGTCACGGCATCGGCGTTTTCGTAGTTGCTGCCTTCATCGAGCAGCAGCAGGTCCACCCAGGCCCCGGCATCGGGTTCGAACAGCAGGGTGACGCTGCTGGTGTCCGCGCCAGGGGTGACGCGGGCGGTGATCTGGTTGCGCTTGATCGCCAGCCGCGCCAGCGGGTTCCAGCGCGATGGCGGACGGTCGCCATAGGGGTCGGCGCGGCGCTGGGTGGCGCGCACCTGCAAGGTGCCGACCGAGCGTTCCATGTGCTCGATGCGCGGCATCTGGCCGATCACCTGCTCCAGCAGGGCGAAGGCGGTGGCCGCGTCCATCGGCAGCTCGACCTGGCGGCGGTGGCGGTTGGCCAGGGTCTGCGCGTCCAGGCGGTCGGCGACCAGCGCGACGCGCCGCACATGGCCGACGATCGAGGTCAGCGCGAACACCATCAGCGCCATCGCGGCCAGGCCGAAGATCCAGCCCGGCGCTTCGTCCATCCCGCTGAACAGCCCGCTCCACAGGAAGCCGGCGGCGATGAGCGTCAACGCCCATGCCAACAGGATGCGGAAACCCAGGAAGAGGCTGGCGAACATGGTCGGACCTGATGGCGGGGAACTGGCGTCGAGCATAAGTGCCGCCCGCGCCGGCACAAGGGCCGTGCGACGAAACCCCGGAATCGGCGCCTGAACCCGGCCGACGGCGGAGCGACCCCGTTCAGGCCGCCGGCCGGGCCTTCTCGTAGCGCAGGTCACCGTCGTCCAGCGCGGCCACCACTTTCCAGCCATGGCGGCGGTAGAAGCCATTGGCACGCACGTCCTCGTGCCCGTCGGTGCTCAGCCAGATCCGCGCATGGCGCGCGAACAGCGCCTGTTCGGCCGGCCGCAGCACCGCCGCGCCCAGCCCCTGCCCCTCGAAGCCGGGCTTGACGAACACCGCGAACAGGCAGGCATCGTCCAGGTCGACCATCGAGAACGCCACCGGCTGGCCCTCCACCTCCGCCAGCCACGCGCAGGGCGCGGCCGCGAGCATCGCGGCGAGCACGTCGGCATCGATGCCCAACTGCGCCATCTGCTCGCGCGAGAGATGGTTCTGGGTGACGCTGGTGCGGATGTCGAACAGCGCCTGGACATCAGCAACGGCGGCCGGCCGTACGGTGAATGCCATCGGGTTGCCCTGCCTGTGCGTTGCCTGCTTCACTCGCGCCGCGATTGCCAGTTGGCCGGCAGCTCCCATTGCACCAGCGCATTGACGCAACGCCCCCACAGCCGTTGGCCATCCGGGCTCCACTGCAACTGGTTCAGCTCATCGCAGTGGGCATCGTCCGCACGCAGGCTCAGCGAACGACCACTGTCCAGGTTCCACAGCACCGCAGCCACATCGCCCGCCGCCGTGCCCAGGGCCAGCAGGCGGCCGTCCGGTGAGCCGGCGGCAACCTTGAGCGAGTCCCGCCCCGGCAAGGTCAAGGAGTAGCGCACCTTGCCACTGTCCACGTCGACCACATGCATGCCCGGGTTTCGGCGCTCTCCGTCCATCAACACGAAGCCAACCGCGACCCAGCGCCCCTTGACCGAGCCGAACGGCTCGGGTGTCCATTGCGCCATGCCGATGTCATCGAACGGGTCCGCCGAACCGAAGCGCCGTGGCAGTGGCAGCACGCGCAGCACGCGGCCGGTGCCGCCATCAAGCTCGGTGAGGCCAAACACATCCTCGACCCAGGGATTGGCCATCGGGCCATCCCATTGCACGGGCTTAGACTGCGCGTTGCCGGGGAAGTCGCCGCGCATCACGTGCTGGCGGGGCGCGGCGAACTGCTGCGCGTAATCCCAGCGGGCACCATCGGTGCTCGCGGCCTGCACCGGCGCCCACAACTTGAATGTGTCGCGCTTGTCCACGTAGTCACGCAGGTACGCCAGCGGCACGCCGTTACCGTCATGGAAGTAGCGCACGTAGCTGTCGCCGAGCACGCCTTTCTGGTCGAACGCCAGCGGATGCGTGCTCAGTGACCGGGCCACCGTGTCGTAGCGCATCACCTGCCCATCCACCAACAGATGGGCGACCTGGCCACGCGCGTCGGCGGCAAGCAGCCAACGGTTGGCGTGCGGTTGCGGTGACGTCCACAGCGTGCGCGGCGTGGCACCGTCGTCGGGCCGCCAATGCATCAGGGTGAACGGATATCGTTGGATCAGCAGCACGCTGCCATCGGCCAGCACCTGCATGCCATCGGCATCATAGGTCTTGAGCGAGGCCACCCGCTCGATGCGCAGCACGGCCTTGGCATCGAGCGTTGCCGCATCGGCGTCGGGCAGCTTGCGCTGTGGCTCGGCGATCGTGACCTGCGGCTGCGCCGCCGCGATCCACTCCGAGGCACCGGTACCGATGCGCATGCGTGCCCCGGGCAGCACGCTCAATGCCTCGTATATCGGGTTGAACGCCTGCTCCGGCACGCTGCTGCGCTGCAGCCGCGCCTGCGGCCCGGTACTGAAGATGTTGGCGTCAGCCAGCGCGCGCAGCTGCCCGACGACGCCACCGCCGGGATTGGGCCAGTCATCGCTGCGCCACACGGTCACCGCCGTGGCCGGTTGCCCCATCACCGCATCAAGCTGGGTCACGCGCACGTTGAGCGTGCTGGTGCTGCGCCCCATCGCCCCGTGCCGTTGGGTGATGCGGCCATCCCAGTAGCTGAAGGGCTGCTGCAGGTCCGGCATGCGTTCACCGTGTCCCTCGAAGCGGAACTGGCGCTCAAGCCGCGCCATGCGCCCGGGGATTTCCGATTCCAGCAGCGCACCATCGCTGACGTACTGCTGCAGCTCGGGCAAGGCGTAGCGGCGCAGGTAGTCGCGCGTGAGTTCGGGGCGCCGCGCCAGCAGGACATCGCCCCAGCCCTGGCCAATGCGTGCCACCAGGTTGTGGTTGTCTTCCCCGGCCACGGTTCCCAGCGGTCTGAGCGTGGCCTGCACCACCGGCAACACCTGCGCGTAGGGCAGGTCCACGACCATCTGCACCTGCGCCAGGCGCTTGCCTTCGCGGGCCAGCTGCGGGGAACGCAGCACGGAGGGAAGTCCGTTCTCGACGGCACCGGGGTCGGTGGGAACCACCTGCCAGTTCGGCGGCAAGGCCGCGGCGTTCGCCCATCCTGCGCTGCCAATGGCAAGCAGCCACAACACGCGTTTCCATCTGCCAGCATCCGCCATCCGTGTTCCCTTGTCGCGATAAGACCTGACCTTAAGGGTTGGGGTGGTGACGGGGGAATCAATGGCCGTGACTGGAGTGCCCTTGGGTGCCCAAAGCCCAATCCCTCCCCCGTTTCCGGGAGAGGGGCTCAGGGCGTGCGTTACCTGCGCTCGGCCGCGCTGGCATCGCGCGTGGCGCGGAATGCCTCTTCCGGGCTCCAGTTCGGCCAGTCACGCGAATTGGCCAGCTTCTCGCCCAAGGTGTAGACCACTTCCAGGTCACGCACCGCGCCGGCGAAGGTCCAGTCGGCCTGCCATTCGTCGCCCTGCTGGTGGTAGCGCTTGGCGGTGTAGTCGTCGGAGGCCTTCTTGCCGGCTTCCACGCCACCGTCGATCCAGTCCTGGCCGGCCGAATACGACAACGCCGGCACGCCACGCTTGGCGAATGGGAAGTGGTCGGAGCGGAAGAACAGGCCCGCCTCCGGCTTCGGGTCCGGCGTGTAGTGCAGGTCCCATCCCTTGGCCACGTCCTTGAGCTGGTCCAGCAGTTCCATCTTCGCCGAACCGTAGATGCCGAAGTCACGCGACGGGCTGTACGGCGCCATGCCGTCCATGTTGATCACCGCCACCGTTTTGAACAACGGGTACAGCGGGTTGCTGGCGTAGTACTCCGAGCCCAGCAGGCCCTTTTCCTCGGCCGTCACCGCCAGGAACACCACCGAGCGCTGCGGCTTGGGCTGCGTGGCGAAGCCGCGGGCCAGCTCGACCAGCGCGGCGGTGCCGCTGGCGTTGTCCATGGCACCGTTGAAGATGCGGTCACCGCGTGCATCCGGCTCGCCCACGCCGATGTGGTCCCAGTGCGCGCTGTAGATCACCGTCTCGTCCGGCTGGGTGCTGCCTTCCAGCCGCGCCACCACGTTGTGCGAGGTAATCACCTCGTTGTGGACCTGGTAGTTGGCCGAGAAGGTCTCGCCCTTGATCTCCACCGGCTGGAAGTCGCGCGACTGCGCCTGCTTCTTCAGCGTTTCGAAATCCAGGCCGGCGCGCTTGAACATCGCCACCGCCAGGTCACGCTGGATCCAGCCCTCCAGCGCCGGATGCGCCTCGGCGGGCTTGTCGCGCACCACGTCGAACATGGTGTTGGTGTTGGAACCGGCCACCGTCGCCCAACCGTAGGACGCCGGTGCGGTTTCGTGGACGATCAGCACGCCGGCCGCGCCCTGGCGCGCGCCTTCCTCGTACTTGTAGGTCCAGCGGCCGTAGTAGGTCATGCCTTTGCCGTCGAAGTCACCCACGCCGGTCTCGAAGTCCGGGTCGTTGATCAGCACCACGGCGATCTTGCCCTTCAGGTCCACGCCCTTGAAGTCGTCCCAGTTGCGCTCCGGTGCCTTGACGCCGTAGCCCAGGAACACCAGCGGCGCGTCGGTGATGGCCACCTGGCTGTCGCCATTCATCGCGGCGCGCACGGCGATCTCCTGGCCCTGGGTCAGCACCTGCGGCGTGCCCTGGCCGGTCAGCGTGAGCTGCGGCTTGCCGACGATGTCGCCCTTGAGCAGGGGCACGGCCTGGGTCCACAGGCGCTTGCCGTCCTTCAGGTCGCCGCCCGGCTGCAGGCCCGCGTCGGCGAATTGCCGGCTCAGGTAGGCGATGGTCTTTTCCTCGCCCGCCGAGGCCGGCGAACGGCCTTCGTAGGCGTCGGAGGAAAGCTCCTTCACGTCGGCCGAAATGCGGGCACCGTCGAACTTCGGCGGGGCGGCCATCAGGGCCGTGGATACCGACATCGCCAACAGGCTGATTACTACACGCTTCACGCTGCACCTCCAGTGGTCAGACAACCCCCGGAGTGTAGCCAGCTTGGCGCCCTTGCGGGCAGTGCCAGCGTGCACGTGACGGACAGAAAGAACCGGCCTTCTCGCGAAGGCCGGTTCAAATGGAGCAATGGCAGAGAGTTTCTGCTTACCAGTCGTAGGACACGTTCATCATGACGTAGCGCGGAGTAGCGAAACGCAGCGGCATGTTGTAGGTGTTGCTGACCGTCGCAACGGCCGTCTCGGTCTCACCATCGATCGCGGTCGGCTTGCGCTCGTTGAAGACGTTCATCACGTTCAACGAAACGGCCAGCTTCTCTTCCGCGAAGGACGGACGATAGGTGACGCCCAGGTCGAAGCGCTTGGTCCACGGTGCGAACTTCTTGCCCGGGGGCGACGCCTTGCCGAAGCAGGTGTGGTAGTACGAGCCGTCGTAGCCCACCGGATCGGTCTCGTTCTGCGCCGGATCGCCACCCTGCTCGTTGTAGTAGCCCCAGCAGGTGATCGGCATGCCGGACTGGACGCGGAGGCTGCCGCTGATCAGCCATTCCGACGTCAGCGCGTAGCTGCCACGCACCTTGATCTGGTGGCGCCGGTCGTTGGGCAGGTAGCCCATCGAGTGGAACATGAAGGCCGGGCCGTCCCAGTTGACGCTGGTGGAGACGCCGTTGTCATGCGAGGCCGAACCCTGACCGGAGTCGGAGTTGGCCGGGCCTTCCATGTTGCCCTCGCTCTTGCTGTAGGTGTAATCGACACGGGCTTCCCACTTGCCATCGAACGGATGCTCGATGAACAGGTCCACCGCCTTGTAGGTGCGCTTCATCGGCACCGTCCAGCCCCAATCGTCCGGCGTCATCTGGAACTGGGTGTAGCCCTTGCCGTCCTTGTTGGCGAACTTGAAGGTGTTGCTGTCGCCGACATTGACGATGAAGCAGCCGCCGTCGATGCCGGTCGAACCCGGGATGGCAACCGTGGACGGGTCGATCCCCATCTTCTCGAGCTTGGCCTCCATCGCTGCGGCGTCGCAGGTGTCGTCCATCGCGGCCTTCAGGTCGCGGTAGGTCAACTTGGCGCCGTAGTTCCAGTTCTCGTTCAACTGGGCCTGGAAGCCGAGGATGAACTCATCCTGGTAGGACGACTTCAGGTCGGTCGGCGCGAAGCTGCCGGCGTCCTTGGGCTGTCCGGTTTCGTGGTTGGACGACACCGGGCCGGCCGGCGCGGTACCCGCCACGTTCAGGATCGGCGTCAGGCCCGTCGGCACGCCGTTGGCATCGATGCCGGTGTAGGTGAAGTACTCGCTGGTGAAGATCGACGAGGACGCACCGCGCACGGCGACCGCCTGCGGCAGGGCCAGGTAGTAGCGACCGGCATTACCGAAGATCTTCAGCGAGGAATCACCCCGCACGTCCCAGCTGAAGCCAAGGCGCGGGGCCCACTGGTCACCGGTATCGACGTACGCCGCGCCGGTGTTGTTCTTGTTGGTGAACTGGTCGTTGCGGATACCCAGCGACAGCAACAGGTTGTCGGTCACCTGCCACTTGTCCTCCAGGTACCAGCCCTTCTGCTCCAGCGACATGCTGGTGGAGTTGCTGTAGATGTACTTGCGGACGTAGTACTGGGAGCCCGGCGCACCGACGTCAAGCGTCTTGTTGATCGGATTGTTCGGCGCGTTGGTGCTGTGGTAGATCCAGCGGTCCACCAGCTGGTCGACGCCTTCGTTCTTAGCCTCGAACTTCTGGTTGTCGATACCGGCGGTCAGCGTGTGCTGGCCCAGCACGTACTCCAGCTCCAGGCGCAGGCCATCGCCATAGTCACTCGCACCCGGCGTACCGTTGCTGGCGACCTGCGAATTGGTGATGCCGCTGTTCGGCGTACCGGCCGGCCAGTAGGCCTTGTTCTGCAGGTTCGCGCTGGACACGCGCGAGAAGCCGGTCAGCGTCGGGATGCTGCTGTAGCGAAGGCGCGAGTGACCGTACATCGCGTTCACCGTCAGGTTGTCGGTGAGGTAGCCGGTGTACTTGAGGATCGAGAACTCGTCGTTCTCGCTGACCTCGTTCGGCACGGCGCCGTTGCGGTCACCGATGGTGTCCTGCTCGAAGTCATAGTCGGAGTAGCTGCCGCTGTAGCGGTAGCGCTGCGCCATGTACGTCATCTCCAACAGGTGGTTGTCGGTGATGTTCCAGTTCAACTTGGCGTACAGCTTCGGGTTCTTGGTGGTGTCGTTCAGGACCTGCGGGGTACCCACCGCGGTCGGGAACGTATCGGCCTCGGTCTTCTCCTGCTCCAACGAGACGAAACCGAACAGGCGGTCCCTGATCAGCGGGCCGCTCACGTATGCGCTGTAGGTCTGGCTCCAGCTCTTGTTGCGGTCACCACGGCTGTAGAGATCGCCCAGGATCGTGTCGTCCTCGTAGGCGTAGCCCGGCGGCAGGCTGGTGCTGGGGTAGTAACGGTTCGGGTTGCCTTCACGCAGTCCCTTCGGGGTCCAGGTGACCTGGGCGCCGAAATGGAACTCGTTGCTGCCGCTCTTGCCGATCTGGTTGATCACGCCGCCATCGGAACGACCGTACCTGGCGCTATAGCCGCCGGTGTAGGTTTCCTGCTGCTCGATCGAGCCGTAAGGCAGCGTGTAACCACCCACGTTCGTCATCGGATTGCCGGTGAAGAAGCCGTTGATGTAGTAGGCGTTCTCGGCCACGCTGGCGCCGCCAAGCGATACCGCGCTGCCAAACCACACGCTGTTGCCCGCCACCGCGCCCGGTGCCAGCATGGCAATCGCCTCGGCGGAACGGGTCAGCGGCAGGCGCTGCAGTTCCTGCGCGGTGATCACGGTGCTCGTGGACACGGTGCGCACGTCGATGGTGTTGGCCGCGGTGGCGGTGACGTTCACGGTGCTCAGCGTCGATGCGTCCGCGCCGCCGAAGGACACCGTGACGGTGTTGCCCACGGTCACCACGACGTCACGCTTGTTGCCGCCCGCGGTCACGGTGTAGTTGCCCACCGGCAGGTTGCTGGCGTTGTAGCGCCCGTTCGCGTCCGCGGTGATCGTGCGGGTAAGGCCGCTGTTGTTGACGATGGTCACGCTGGAACCTGCCGGCACCGTGCCGGCGATGTTGCCCGTCGTGTTCTGCGCATGAACGCCGCCGGCGAAGCACAACCCCAGGGCGACCGTCAGTGCACTGCGTTTGAATCCCTTTGAAACGTAATGTGAAGCCATTTGTTACTCCTCTCTCCGAGACAAAATGACTAAAGCAATTGAAGTGATTTCAAGGATTTCATCCGACCTGAATGGACGGACCGGCGGACTATAGAGCCCTGAATGATTCGTTAACAATAGGTTTAACGGAAATTCATCAAATTAAATTTCCGTTCATGTGTTTGACTGATAACTGAATGGAATCAAGTGTGAGCCAGCTGCCGACCGACCGCCCATGAAATCAATCAATTACGGGTGAAAGCAGCGCTCACCGCCGCGTGGGCATGGCAAACGGCCGGGCAGGCGTCGCGCCAGCCCGACGCCCCTTTCCGGCGACCCTTTCCAGCTACAGGGAGGCTGCGCGCGCGCGCAGCACGGCGCTTTCCCGCGCGTTGCCGCTCAATTCGGCGGCCAGTTCGAACGCGACACGCGCCTCCGCGGCGCGGCCCAGCTTGTCCAGCAAGTCCCCGCGCACGGCCGCCAACGGGGCATAGCCCTTCAGCCGGGCATCGCCGGACAGGGCTTCCACCAGCGGCCAGGCGGCCTCGGCACCGCGTGCCTGCGCAATGGCGACGGCGCGGTTGAGTTCGATCACCGGCGATGGCGTCACCTGGCCAAGCCGCGTGTACAGCTCGGCAATGCGCTGCCAGTCGGTCTGTTCGGCGCGCCGCGCGCGGGCGTGGCAGGCGGCGATGCCAGCCTGCAACACGTAGGCATCCTCGGCGCCGCCCAGCGCCTCGGCCGCGTCCAGCGCCTGCAGGCCGCGCGCGATCTGCAGCCAATCCCAGCGGCTGCGGTCCTGCGCCGGCAACAGCACCGGTGCGCCGTCGGCGCCGGTGCGGGCACGCAGGCGCGAGGCCTGCAGCTCCATCAATGCGAGCAAGCCCAGCACCGCCACCGTGGATGGCAGCAGGCCGTTGAGTATGCGGACAAGCCGCAAGGCCTCCTCGCACAGCGCCGGGCGCATCCAGTCCTCGCCGCTGCTGGCGGCATAGCCCTCGTTGAAGACCAGGTAGACCACCTCCAGCACCGACTGCAGGCGGGGCTGCAGGTCCTGGCGACGCGGCACCTCGAACGGCACCTGGCGCTCGGCCAGCAGGCGCTTGGCGCGCACGATGCGCTGGGCGATGGTGGCCTCCGGCTGCAGGTAGGCGCGCGCGATCTCGGCCGTGCTCAACCCGCACAGCAGGCGCAGGGTCAGCGCGACCCGGGCCTCGGCCGGCAGTACCGGGTGGCAGGCCACGAACACCAGCCGCAGCAGGTCGTCACCGAAATCATCCAGGTACTCCCGCGCATCCGCCCCCATGGTCGGCTCCTGCAACTCGTCCGTCAGTTCGGCCTGCACGTGCAGGCGCCGTTGTCGCAGGCGGTCGATGGCGCGGCGCTGGGCGGTGGTCATCAACCACGCGGCGGGATTGTCGGGCATGCCGTGCCGGGGCCAGTGCTCGAGCGCGGCCACCAGCGCGTCCTGGGCCAGCTCCTCGGCGCTGTCCAGGTCGCCCAGCATCCGGGCAAGGCGCGCGACCAGGCGTGGCGATTCCATCCGCCACACCGTGTCGAGCCTGCGCTGGAGTTCGGCGTGTTCCATCAGGCCGCGATCAAAGCACCCGCCGCCGCGGCCGGCAAGCGCCGGGCCTCACACATTCACGAACGGCTTGAAGCCACCCCAGAACATGCGCTTGCCATCGAACGGCACGTTCTGCGCGTTCATGCCGGCCAGGCGCGGATCGGCCATGGCCTTGGCATTGACGCGGTCACGGTGCGCGCGCGAGCGGAACAGCACGTAGGCGAACACCACCACCTCGCCGGGCTTGAGCTTGACCGCCTGCGGGAACGAGGTGTGCTTGCCCGGCTTGACGTCATCGGCCACCGCTTCGAGGTAGCCCAGCGCGCCGTGCTCCTTCCATACCTTGGCCGCCTTGCGGGCGATGCGCTGGTACTCGCCCAGCTTGTCCTGCGGCACCGGCAGTACATAACCATCGACATAACTCATCGCGAATCCTCCACTGGGCTCAGTTGGGTTCACCGTCCATGAAGGCGATCTCCCACAGATGGCCATCCAGGTCCTGGAAGCCACGCTGGTACATGAAGCCGTAGTCGCGCGCCGGCATCGGCTCGCCGGCGCCGGCCTTCAGCGCCTTGTCCACCAGCGCATCCACGGCCAGGCGGCTGTCCGCCGACAGGCAGGTGATCACCGTCGTCTGCGCGCGTGCGTCACCGACCGGAAGCGGCGTGAACGTCTTGAAGAATGGCTCCACCAGCAGCATCACGAAGATGCTGTCGCTGACGATCATGCACGCGGCGTTCTCGTCGGTGAACTGCGGGTTGAAGTGGTAGCCCAGGGCGCCGAAGAAGGCCTTGGAGGCCTCCAGGTCGCGCACCGGCAGGTTGACGAAGATCATCTGTGGCGTGGCCATGCTCACTGCCCCCCGTCCATCGGCTTCATGCAGTTGACCATCCACGGCTTGCCGTAGCGGTCGACCAGCATGCCCCAGCGGTGCGCCCAGAAGGTCTCGCCCAGCGGCATCTGCACCTGACCGCCATCGGCCAGTGCGGCGAACACGCGCTCGGCCTCTTCGATGCTGTCCACGTCGACGTTGATGGTGGTGGCGGCCTGCCCGTCCGCCGCAGGTCCATCGGCGGCCATCAGCACCGCGCCGCCGGCCTCGACCTGGCAGTGCGCCACCTGGTCGGCATCCGGGGTGAAGCCCCCGCAGCCCTCCATGTCCGAATCGGGGCCGGGTGGCATGTCGCCGTACTTCATCTCCGACACCACCTTGCCCCCAAGCGCCCTGGCGTAGAACGCCATCGCTTCGTGGGTATTGCCGTTGAAACCGAGGAAGGGAATCAATCTCATGGTCGTGCTCCTGTCGTTGCGGGGTCAGTTGTGCTCGATGCGGTCACGCAGACGCTGCTCCTGCGCGCGCAATTCCGGGGTGAAGGCTTCGCCGAAATCCTCGGCCTCGAACAGCGGCCGGATCTCCACCTCCACCGCGCTGCCATCGGCGCTGCTGAACGGGGCGCGCTTGAGCCATTCCACGGCTTCATCCATCGAGCGCACCTGCCACAGCCAGAAGCCGGCGATCAGCTCGCGGGTCTCGGCGAACGGCCCATCGATGACGCTGCGGCGCGTGCCTTCGAAGCGCACCCGTGCGCCGCGCGCACTGGGGTGCAGGCCTTCGCCGGCCAGCATGATGCCGGCCTTGACCAGCTCCTCGTTGTAGGCGCCCATCGCCGTCAGCTCAGCCTCGGTGGGCATCACCCCGGCCTCGGTGTCGGCATTGGCCTTCACGATCACCATCACTTTCATCACCGTCTCCGTCGCCGGCCCCATGCCGGCTCACATCCACTACGACGAACCCGCGCGACAGGGATCGACATTGCGCGCATGGAATTTTCTGAACAAATTCATGCGGCATCGCAGCAACAACGATGCGCGATGATGGGCGCCCGGCCCCACCGTCCCCGCCCGATGAAATACCTGCTGCTGATCTACATCGACCCCGACCTGGCCCAGGCGCTGCCGGCCAAGGAATACGACGCCTTGATGCGCGGCTGCCTGCGCCATGCCGACACCCTGCAGGCGCAGGGCACGTTGCTGATGTCCCAGCGCCTGCAACCGGTCGAACGGGCGCGCACGTTGCGCACGCGCGCCACGCAGGCGCGCGTGACCGATGGACCGTTCGCCGAAACCCGCGAACTGCTGGCCGGCTTCAATCTGATCGAGGCAGTGGACGCCGAGGACGCAATGCGCATCGCCCGGCAATTCCCCTGGTCGGCCTACGGCAGCATCGAGGTACGGCCGGTGGATGACCTCGACGCCGAGCGGGTACGCCTCGGCGCCTGATCCCAGGCCTGGATGCGAACGCACGGACGACAACATGGATGTGCACGAAGGGCTCGACCGACGTCGGGCCCTTTCCTTTGTGCCCGCCTCCCCGCTGCCTGATACCCGCGGCGCCGTCTGCACGTACCTACGTCCAACTGTCCCCTTCAAACGCACGAACATCGCGATTCCAGGCGTTTTCCGGAAGAACGCGGAGGTGCGGACAAACGACACCAACCACTTGTATTTCCTGGGATACGCACGCGCACCTTCCCCGCAATGATCCGAAGCGGTCCGTTGGGTGGCACGCCGCGCCTCGCCGCATTGCACTCTCTGCGAACCGCAATGTCACCGCCCCGCACGACAGGGCACCACGACAGAGCGCAACTTCTCGGGGATATACATGACGAGCTTCAAACACAACAACCACGCACTGAAGCGCGCCACGTTGGCGTTGGTACTGGGTGCGAGCATCAGTGGCGCCTTCGCCCAGAGCACCACCGGCGCGCTGTTCGGACAGGCACCTGCGGCTGATGGAACAACCGTCACGGTCCAGAACGCTTCCGGCCTGCAGCGCACCGTCAGCGTGGACGCCAACGGCCGCTACACCCTCGGCACGCTGCCGGTAGGCAAGTACACGGTGAAGCTGGAGCGCAACGGCCGCGTGATCGAACAACGCCAGGATGTCCTGTTGCGGGTCGGCACCGGCACTGAAGTCTCTTTCCGCGACGACGGCGCCACCACGCTGGACGCGGTGAGGGTCACCGCCGCCAACGTGCCCAGGATTGACGTCTCCACCTCCGTGGCCAAGTCCGTCATTACTTCCGAGCAACTGGACGTGCTGCCACTGGGACGCACCGCCGAAGCCATCGCCCTGCTGGCACCCGGCGTGATTGCCGGCAGCAGCGCCTTCGGCAACGGCTCGCGCTCGGTGCTGTCCTTCGGCGGTTCAAGCGTCAGCGAGAACGCCTATTACCTCAACGGCTTCAATGTCTCCAATCCGTACAACGCACTGGGCGGCGCCAGCCTGCCCTACGGCTCGATCGACCAGCAGGAAACCTACACCGGCGGTTACAGCTCGCGCTATGGCCGCTCCACCGGCGGCGTGCTCAACCAATTGGGCAAGCGCGGCACCAACGAATGGCACTTCGGCTTCCAGACCACCTGGTCGCCCAAGTCACTGGCGGCCTCGCCGCGCGATGTCTGGTATCCCAACGATACGCTGCCTCGCGGCTCCGAATACGTGGACCCGAGCCGCCCCGGCACGCTCTACCGATCACGCGATGACGACACCTCCAGCTCCACGACCTACAGCGGATACGTCAGCGGACCATTGATCGAAGACCGCTTGTTCGTCCATCTGGCGGCCGAATCGAACAAGCGTGAAGGCGCAAGCACCAACAGCATTGCCTCGACCACCCAGGCGCGCAACAACTACACCATCAGCACACCCAAGTTCTATGGAAAGATCGACTGGAACATCACCGACAACCACACGCTGGAGTACACCCGGTTCCAGAACAATGACCGCAGCAGCGGCTACTACACCGCATTCGACTACGAAGGCCTGCAGGGCGGCGAGCGCACGGGAACGTACCCGGACATCACCAAGCTCGAAGACGAGTACGACATCTTCAAGTACACCGGCTACCTCACCGACGACCTGACCCTGAGCGCGGTTTGGGGCCGCAGTGAACAGAAGAACCTGCAGTACAACCCGCTTGAATCCGACGACCCCTACCTGAGCGGGGTAACCCTGCAGGATCCGGCGATCACCGGTGGAACACCGATCCGCAATGGCCAGGCGGCGCGCGATACCAAGGCGCGCGACGCCGGCAGCAAGACCCGTGGCCTGCGCGTGGACCTGGACTACCGCATCGGCGACCACCAGCTGACCGCCGGCATCGACAACATGTACTACAACGGCCACAACGAGGGGCAGACCATCACCGGCCCGGGCTACGCGTGGTACTACTCACGCATCGCGCCAGGCCAGTCGCCCAGCCCGGGCTTCAACATCACCCCACCGGGAGGGGACGGCTACTACGTGTACAAGTACATCTTCTCCACGACCACCAGCATGGCGGTGGAGCAGAAGGCCTATTACCTGGAAGACCGTTGGCAGGTCACGCCACGCTGGCTGCTGACCCTGGGCATCCGCAACGACAAGTTCACCAACTTCAACAGCGCCGCCCAGCCCTATGTCGAGAGCGGTGACCAATGGGCACCACGGCTGGGCGCCAGCTGGGACGTGTTCGGGGATGCCTCGTTCAAGGTGTTCGCCAACCTCGGCCGCTACTACCTGGCCTTGCCGAACAGCGTCGCGGTCCGCGGCGCGTCGGCCTCGACCTTCACCCGCGAGTACTTCACGTACACCGGCATCGACGCCAACGGCAATCCGACCGGGCTGACCCCGCTCGGTCCCGGCCCGGTGTCGACCAACAATGAGTACGGACAGACGCCGGACCCGGCCAACGTCGCCCCCACCGACCTGAAGTCGCAATACCAGGATGAATTGATCCTGGGCTTCGAGAAGACCATCGGCCAATCCTGGAACAGCGGCGCGAAGTTCACCTATCGCCGCCTGCAGGCGGCCATCGACGATGTCTGCGATCCCGACCGCATGCTGGCGAAACTGCAGTCGACCGGCGTGGATACCTCCGGGCTGGAGGTTCCCGGCTGCGTGATCTTCAACCCGGGCGAAACCAATACATTCCTGGCCACCCACACCGACGGCACCGGCTATACGGCATTCCAGATGAGCGCCAGCGACTGGGGCTTCGGCAACAATCAGGCCAGGCGTGACTATGTCGCGGTGGATCTGTTCATCGAGCACCCGCTGCGCAACAAGTGGTACGGACGCCTGGACTACACCTGGTCACGCAGCTTCGGCAACACCGAGGGCCAGGTGAAATCCGATATCGGCCAGGACGATATCTCCAAGACCCAGGATTGGGACTCGGCCCTGCTGATGGAGTACTCCGGTGGCTACCTGGCCAATGATCGTCGCCATCAGCTCAAGGGCTACGGTGCCTATCAGTTCAACGACGAATGGACCGCATCGGCGACGCTGCGGGTCATGTCCGGTGCGCCAAAGAACTGCCTGGGCTATTACGGCGCCGATCATGATGACCCGATCGGCTACGGCTCGTCGTACCACTACTGCGATGGCGTTCCGTCCAAGCCGGGCGATGCCGGCCGCCAGCCCTGGACCAGGCAGATCGATCTGGGGGTGATCTACCGGCCGGCGTTCGCCGACCACAAGCTTGCCTTCGGCCTGGATGTGTTCAACGTGCTCAACGAGTTGAAGCCGATCCAATCCGACGCGGTCTACGAGTCTGATCCCTACACGATCTCCAACAGCTACGACATGGAGACCTACTTCACCACGCCACGCTCGGTTCGCCTGACCGCGTCCTACGACTTCTAGGCATCGGCATCGCGCGATCCCGCGCTTGCGACGCACCTGAGCCCCAGCCTCGCGCTGGGGCTTCTTTTTGTCTGACTTCCACCATGGAGCGGCGGGGCGGGCTCACTTTGTCTGCGTCGCTCCGCTCCCCTGGCCAGGGTGCGGCCGGTCCCTCCAGCTGCCCGACGTGTGCACCGGAGATAACCATCGGCCATCGCTTCATGCCCGACGGGCCATCCGGGCCGCGTGCCTTATCCAGCATTTGTTGCCGTTGTTTGCCAACGCACGCCATGAATCGTTGCTTTTTTGTGGAACCGTCTGCACCAGGGCGGTTTGTGAATCTGGGGTTAAGGCCGCCCGCCCACTACATCGATTCAAGGGGATTCAATGAACCACTACAGGCACAACAAGAACGGGCCGACACTGCGACGCACCGTCCTTTCCCTGCTGTTGGGCGCGTGCATGGGCACGGCGTTCGCGCAGAGCACTTCCGGCGACATCATCGGCAGCGGCACCGCCGCGCAGAAGGTTCAGGTCAGGAACCTGGCCAGCGGTACCACCCGTGAGGCGTTGATCGGCGCTGACGGCAAGTTCCGCATTTCCGCACTGCCGACCGGCGAGTACGAGGTCACCACGCTGGACGGCGGTTCGCCGGTGGGCACCACCAAGGTCCGCGTGATCGCCGGCCAGGCCACGACCGCCACCTTCGCTGCGGGCGGTGATGGTGCGACCTCGGCGCTGGACCGCATCACCGTGCTTGGCCAGGGCCCGAACCAGATCGACCTGACCAGCGTGGAAACCCGAACCACCTTCACCGCCGAACAGCTCAACACCCTGCCGGTCAGCCGCGACATCACCAGCGTCTCGTTGCTGACGCCCGGCACCGTGGCCAGCTCCGGCTACTTCGGCCCGGCCTCGTTCGGCGGCGCTTCGGCGGCCGAGAACAGCTACTACGTCAACGGCTTCAACGTCACCAACCTCTACGACAGCCTGTCGTTCTCGGAAGTGCCGTTCCAGGCCATCGACCAGCTGGACATCCAGACCGGCGGCTATGGCGCGCCGTATGGCTTCTCCACCGGCGGCGTCACCGCGGTGAACGTCAAGCGTGGCACCAACGAATGGAAGGGCGGCTTCAGCTGGGCCGGCGTGCCCTCGGGCCTGCGCGAGAACGTGCCGGATACCTTCCGTACCGATGGCAGCCTGTTCCGTTCGTATGACAAGAACAGCAGCAGCTCCAATACCTACAGCGCCTGGGTCGGCGGCCCGCTGATCGAGGACAAGCTGTTCGTGTTCGCGCTGGCCGAGTTCGGCAGCTCCAGGAACACCACCTATGGCGGTCGGGTCGGCAGCCAGCTGCGCAACACCAGCGCACCGGACACGCCGGTCGTCCCGACCTCCCTATCCACCACCGCCTATGACTATGAGTCCAAGACGCCGTACTGGCTGGTGAAGCTGGATTGGTACCCGAACGACAGCAACCACCTGGAGTACACCGGCTTCGACAACAGCCGGCGCTACACCTACGACTACTACAACGCCGCCTACAGCAATGACACCGGCAGCGGCGAGCCCTCCAAGACCAGCTACCTCGGCCAGCTGGTCGGCAAGAGCGGTGGCCAGACCGATGTATTCAAGTGGACCAGTTATCTGACCGACACGCTGACCGCCTCGCTGCAATACGGCCAGATGCGCAACCGCAGCTCGCAGTTCACCATCAGCCCCGATGGCACGATGAGCTACTACGACGGCAACATCGACAGCGATGCCGGCGCATGCCCCTACGTAATCGACCGCACCGGCGCGCAGATCGGCTGCGCGGTAAGCAGTTCGGTCGACATGATGGGCGGCAAGAACGAGCGCAAGAACACCCGCCTGGACCTGGAATGGCAGCTCGGCCAGCACAAGATCAGCACCGGCTACAGCGACGAGAGCTGGGATTCGACCGCCGGCACCTCGTACTCGGCCGGTGCCTACTGGCGCATGGCCTCCTCCTACGCCTACCTGATCAACTACCGCACCGGCGGCGGCATCGGCATCGACCAGAAGTCCTGGTACGTGGATGACCATTGGCAGGTCACCGACGACCTCATGCTGTATGCGGGTATCCGCAACGACTCGTTCGAGAACAAGAACGGCTCGGGCGCGACCTTCGTCAAGCAAGACAACATCTGGCAGCCGCGCCTGGGCTTCTCGTGGGACGTGTTCGGCGACGGCAGCAGCAAGCTGTACGCCTCGCTGGGCCGGTACTCGCTGCCGATCGCCGCCAACGTGGCGCTGCGTGCCGCTTCGGCCTCGTACTACACCTACACCTACTACACCTACGACGGCTACGACCCGGTCACCGGCGTGCCCAACGTCACCGGCTCCTTCGCCGATGGTGCGTACGACTTCGTGGTCAACGGCGAAGATGGCAGCACCCCGGACCCGAAGGCCGTCGCGTCCAAGGGCCTGAAGCCGTACACGCAGGACGAGGCCATCCTCGGCTACCAGTACGAGCTGCGTTCGGACACCCCATGGCTGGACGCGTGGACCTTGAGTGCCAAGGCCACCTACCGCCGCGTCAACAACGTCATCGACGACACCTGCGATACCCGCCAGCTGTACAACGCCGCGCAGGACGCCGGCTACGACGTCTCCAGCTGGGGGGACGAGTGGGGCCTGCGCGAGGGCCTGCCGGGCTGCTACCTGTACAACCCGGGCCGCGACCTGACCCTGACCCTGGACGTGGATGGCGACGGCGCCACCGAAACCCTCACCGTCGACGGCGACAAGCTGGGCCCGAAGGCCAAGCGCTACTACAAGGCATTGACCCTGGCCGCCGAAAAGCACACCGACAAGTGGTATGCCAGCTTCAACTACACCTGGGCCAAGCTCAGCGGCAACTACGAGGGCCTGGTGAAGAGCACCAACGGCCAGGACGACACCGGCACCACCTCGGACTTCGACTTCGCCGAGATCATGTACGGTGCCGACGGCTACCTGTTCAACGACCATCGCCATACCTTCAAGCTCTATGGCGGCTACAGCTTCAACGACGAGTGGCAGGTCGGCGCCAACCTGCAGGTGCAGTCCGGCGCGCCGATCAGCTGCCTGGGCGGCGGCACCGGCACCTTCGGCACCGAGTATGGCTACGCCGGCGTGTTCCACACCTGCAACGTGGGCGAGGACGACATCGCCAAGCTCGGCAGCGCCGGCCGTACGCCGTGGACGTTGAACTTCAGCCCCAACGTGGTCTACACCCCGAAGTGGGCTGAAGGCCTGAGCTTCCAGCTGTCCGTGCTCAACGCCTTCAACTCGATCAAGCCGCTGCAGGTGTACGAAACCAGATACGCGTACAACTCCGCCGGCACGGTCACCGACTACTACAGCTACCGGGTCGGCAAGTACTACACCAGCCCGCGCTACGTGCGCCTGCAGCTGCAGTACGACTGGTAAGGATCCACCGCTCCACCCGGCCCGGCACATCACCAAGGCGATATCGGTGGTGTGCCGGGCCGACGGCATTTGAGGAGGTCGGCAACGGCATCCTGCCTGGCACTGCCGCCGCGACCTCGACCTGCGTGCCTTGCCATCGAACGGCGTGCGCTTCCACGCACGCCCCCGCATCCTTGATCGGCATCAGACGTGAACGCTCGCAGGCCCGCTGCGTGCCAACTGCGATCACACCGGGCGGCCAGCACAGGCCGTCAACCTCGCCGGCGACGGCAAACCCCACTGGCCGACACGGCCGCGGGGACGGGATGGGGGCACGACGGCTGCTCCATCTGGAAAGCACTGCGTGTCATCCGAAGCATCTCCCGACATCGACTGGCATCTGCCGCCGCGAGCGGGGCAGACGGCATGTCACACATGACACGAAGACCCCGCCCAAGGCCGGATCCCGCCGTTGAGCGCCCCGTAAGCGTCCTCATCGGGCGGGCTCTGACGTGCCTGAGGGTGGGCAATAACACCCCATTCAGCGTCCAGTAGAATTCGCAATTTCAATGTTTTCAATCACTTAAATTTAGTTTCAGCTGATATTGCAAAACCTGTCAAAAAGAAATTAAGATTTCGTTCAGTTGTCACGGTGGTTTCACCAGAAACAGCTAGCGAATGAAACAACTTTCCAATGCAAGGGATTTAGATGAGCAGTGCTAAGCAAGCAATCCGCCTGAAGCGCACCGCGCTCGCGGTGATTCTGACTTCGGTCATCGGTGCCGCTGCCGCCCAGAGCACCACGGGTTCGTTGTACGGCAACGCCCCGCAGGCCGCCGGTGCAACCATCACGGTGCAGAACGATTCCGGCCTGAAGCGCTCGGTGACGGTCGATGCCAATGGTCGCTACAACCTCGGCTCGCTGCCGGTGGGCAACTACTCGATCACCCTGCAGCGTGATGGCCAGGTGGTCGACAAGCGCGAGAACGTGCAGCTGCGCGTCGGCGCCGGTACCGAAGTGTCCTTCGGCGGTGGCGATGCCACCAACCTGGACGCCGTGACCGTCACCGCAGCCAACATGCCGAAGATCGACGTGAGCAACACCGTCTCCAAGTCGGTCATCACCTCCGAACAGCTGGACGTGCTGCCGCTGGGTCGCAGTGCCGAAGCCATCGCACTGCTGGCACCGGGTGTGGTCGCCGGTAGCGGCCAGTTCTCCAACGGTTCGCGCTCGGTGCTGTCGTTCGGTGGCTCCAGCGTCACCGAGAACGCCTACTACCTCAACGGCTTCAATGCCTCCAACCCGCTGAGCAACATGGGTGGCGTCAGCCTGCCCTACGGCGCAATCGACCAGCAGGAAACTTACACCGGTGGTTACAGCGCGCGCTACGGCCGTTCGACCGGCGGCGTGATCAACCAGCTCGGCAAGCGCGGCACCAACGAATGGCATTTCGGCGCGCAGGTGACCTGGGCTCCGGACAGCCTCGCCGCTTCGCCGCGTGACATCAATTTCCCGGACATGGATCTGCCGGATGGCTACGGTTACGCCTTCGCCGACCGTGCAGGCACCATCTATCGGTCGCGCGATGAAGACACCGCCACCCGTACCACCTATAGCGGTTATGTCAGTGGTCCGCTGATCGAAGATCGCCTGTTCATCAACCTTGCCGCAGAGTCGGACAAGACCGAAGGCGTATCCACGGCCAATCGCGTGGCATCGCAGGTCATCCGCAACCACTACAGCTACTCGGCACCGAAGTTCTACGGCAAGATCGACTGGAACATCAACGACAACAACACGTTGGAGTACACCCGCGTCCAGAACACGGACCGCCAGGCGGGCTATTACAACAAGTTCGACTACGCCACGCTGCAGGAAGGCGGGCGCGCAGGTACCTTCGCCGACACCACGAAGCTGAAGAACGAGTTCGACATCTTCAAGTACACCGGCTACCTGACTGACGACCTGACCCTGAGCGCCGTGTGGGGCCGTAGCAAGGAAACCAACCTGCAGGGCAACCCGGGCAACTCCACCAATCCGTATCTCAGTGGCGTGGCCAACCAGAACACCGCGGTCACCGGCGGCAAGCTGATCCGCAACGATCAGGCCAGCCTGTACACCAAGGCCGATGATGCGGGCAGCAAGACCCGTGGCCTGCGCGTGGACCTGGAATACCGCCTCGGCGACCATGAGCTGACCGCCGGTATCGACAACATGTATTACAACGCGCATAACGAAGGTGAGCGCGTCACGGGGCCTGGCTACGCTTGGGTTTACTCCAAGTCGAAGTCCCCGTCCTCGCCCATCTCTCCGGGTCTGGGAGTCGGCGCACCGGGTGGTGACGGCTACTACGTCTCCAAGTACATCCTCACCACCACCACCAGCATGGCCGTCAAGCAGAAGGCCTACTACCTGGAAGACCGCTGGCAGGTCACCCCGAACTGGCTGCTGACGCTCGGCGTGCGCAACGACAAGTTCACCAACTACAACAGCGCCGCGGTTGCCTACGTGGAAAGCGGTGACCAGTGGGCCCCGCGTCTGGGCGCCACCTGGGACGTGTTCGGTGATTCGTCGCTGAAGGTGTTCGCCAACCTGGGCCGCTACTACCTGGCCCTGCCGAACAGCGTCGCCATCCGCGGTGCCTCGGCCTCGACCTTCACCTACGAGTACTTCAACTACACCGGTATCGATGCCAACGGCAACCCGACCGGCCTGACCGCACTCGGCCCGGGCGCCGTGTCGTCCAACGGCGAGTATGGCCAGACCCCGGACCCGGCATCCGTGGCTCCGACCGACCTGAAGTCGCAGTACCAGGATGAGCTGATCCTGGGCTTCGAGAAGACCATCGGCCAGTCGTGGAACACTGGCGCCAAGGTCACCTACCGTCGCCTGCAGTCGGCCATCGACGACATCTGCGATCCGGACCGCATGTTCGAGAAGCTGGAGTCGATGAACATCGACACCTCGAACCTGGACGTGCCGCACTGCACGATCTTCAACCCGGGCAAGACCAACACCTTCCTGGCCAAGCACCTGGACGGTTCGGGCTACACCTCGTTCCAGATGAGCGGCAGCGACTGGGGCTTCGGTGGCAACAAGGCCAAGCGTGACTACGTCGCCATCGACCTGTTCCTGGAGCACCCGCTGTCGAACAAGTGGTACGGTCGCGTGGACTACACCTGGTCGCGTAACTTCGGCAACACCGAAGGTCAGGTGAAGTCGGATATCGGCCAGGACGACGTCTCCAAGACGCAGGACTGGGACGGCTCGTACCTGATGGAATACGCCGGCGGCTACCTGGCCAACGACCGTCGCCATCAGCTGAAGGGCTACGGCGCCTATCAGTTCAACGACGAGTGGACCGCCTCGGCAACCGTGCGCATCATGTCGGGCATGCCGAAGAGCTGCCTGGGCTACTACGGCGCCAATGAAGGCGACCCGATGAGCTACCGCACCGCGTATCACTACTGCGCCGGCGAGCCGTCGCGTCCGGGTGATGCGGGCCGTCAGCCGTGGACCAAGCGTGTGGACCTGGGCGTGATGTACCGTCCTGCCTTCGCCGACCACAAGCTGGCCTTCAGCCTGGACGTGTTCAACGTGTTCAACGAACTGAAGGCGGTGCAGTCGGATTCGAAGTTCAACGCGGATTCCCCGTACACCGTTTCCAACACCTATGGAATCGGCACGTACTACACCGCGCCGCGTTCGGTCCGTCTGTCCGCTTCCTACGATTTCTGATCGAAGGAAGGCAACAGCAAGGCAATCGCCCGTCGATTGCAGGTGAACAAAAGCCCCGGCATCTGCCGGGGCTTTTTTGTTGCCGCACGACACGATGTACCTGCCGGAGGATCGCCGTTACTGGACCCTTATCGGAAGCTCGGTTCCCGCCATCGCCGCGTTCCCGCTGTAATCCTTCGCAGTGATGCGGATCGTGTAGTTCCCCGGCAGCAATTCCGCTGGTTGCAGCAAGCCGGTGGCCAACAGGCCATCACGCACGGTGTTGGTCAGCACGTAGCGGAAACGCGTGCTGCTGCTGCCATGCACGGTGATGCCGCTGTCGGCGGCATAGGCCACCTTTACCGCCTCGCGTTGCGGCGGCATGCGGTTGAAGAGGATGTTCATCCGTGGCTGCGCATAGCCGGGCAATGCGCGACCGTTGCTGTCCAGGATCTGGTAACCCAACGTGTACAGGCCAAGACGGCGGCGCGGCAGGTTGTCGTCGACCTGGTCCCACGCCTCCACCACCAGTTGCAGGCCACCGCCATCGCGGGCCACACGCAGGCGTCCGTTCACCGTCTCCTTCAGGCGCTGGTCATTGGCATCGAGCAGCGCGATGTCGTCGATCTTCGGCGCGACGTGATCGGCGTAGTTGGCAAACCCCAGACGCACCGCGTTGCGCTCGTAGCCGGACGGTCCCACCGCCAAGTGCACGTGCGCCTGGTTGTTGATGCTCCCCAGGGCGTCGCCCGGCTGGAAGCGGGTGCCGCGGCGCACGCGCACGCGATCGAGGCGGCCGCTCTCATCATCGAGCAGCTGGAAACGCGCGGCGTCCAGCGGGCGGTTGCCGGCATCACGCCCCACCTTCATGTGGATGTAGTCCAGCTTGTCCAGCGAGAACCCTTCGGCCTGGCCGCCCAGTGACCAGGTCGACGCGGGACTGCTGACCTTCCCGGGCGCAATCGCCAGCACGGTCTGGCCGACATCGCCACGCACGTCGAAACCGCTATGCAGGTGATGGCGGCTCTCGCCGCTGAAGTTGCCACGCACCTCGCCCAAGGTCCCGGTCACCTCATGCCAGCCGAGCTGCGGTGCCAGCGGCCACCGGCGCTGGTTGGCCGGCAACGGGTTGTCCGGCGAAGGCCCCAGCACGGGCGGCGACGCCTGCAGGCCGCCGGCTGCCGATGCCAGGTGATGGACACGGTAGGCATCGGCATCGGCCATCAACAGGCTGCCGTCCGGGGCCAACGCCAAGCCGGCCGGTCGCGCGAAGCGCTGTGCGTCATTGCCCGCCACCGCCACGATGTGGCCGTGCGGCGAGACCTGCACCACGCGACCGCTCAACCGCTCGCTGACATAGACCACGTCGTCGTGCGTCACCGCCAGCGCCATTGGTCCCCACAACACACGCTCCCCGTCGCGCATGCCAACGCGCGTGCTGACCGTGCCCTCGGGGCTGATCACGCGCAGCGCATTGTTCTGCAGGTCGGCGACCCACAGGTTGCCGTGCGCGTCGAGCTTCAGGTCGGTGGGCGTGTCGAACCGCGCCACCGCACCGGCGCCGTCCTCCCACCCCGGGCGTTCGCCGCCGGCCAGGGTCGCAACCTGTCCATCGGGCGTGATCACGCGGATGCGATCGTTCCAGGTATCGGCCACGTAGATGCGGTCATCCGCTCCCACGGTCACGCCCATCGGCCCGTTGAAGCGTGCCTGCGCGCCCACACCGTCGGCGAAGCCCGGCGTACCGTCGCCCGCCACAGTGCTCACCTGCCCCTGCGGGGTGATCCTGCGGATGGCATGGTTGCCGGTATCGGCCACGTAGAGGTTGCCGTGGCGGTCCAGCGCGATGCCGGACGGTGTGTTGAATGCCGCCGCCGCACCCTGTCCGTCGGCAAAGCCTTCGCGGCCACCGGCCAGCAGCGTGAAGGCCCCGCCCAGCAGGTCGCGGTAGAGGATCCGGTTGTTGTCGCCGGCATCGGCCACGAACAGCACCGTGCCACCGATGGCCACGCCCCACGGGTCGCTGAAGCGCACCTGCGCGGCACTGCCTGCCGCATTGCCGGCAACGCCGTCACCGCCCAGCAGGTCGATGCGGGCCTGCCAGCCCAGCGGCGTGGGCGCCGGGCCCACCGGGCCTTTCGGCGTCGGTACCCACAGGAAACTTGCCGCCAGGGCAGCTCCGGTAACGACGACGACGGCCGTAATCCAATGCTTGCGATCCATGTACACCCAAATGATTGCCGAGCCGGCACGATAGACGCTGATCGACCGGGGCGGAACCTGCCATCGGTCCCGGACCCCGGAGCCCACCATGACCACTCGCCTGTACCTGCACGCCACGCCCATCACGCTGCAACCGGCGCATGGCGAGGCCATCGCCCTGGCGCTGTCGCTGGACCGCTTGCTGGCCGACGGGCTGGCGCGCTTTCCCCCGGGCGAGGCAGCGATCGAACGGGCCATCGCCACCACCGAGGATGCACTGATGCCACATGTCGCCGCACTGCGCGCGCACCCCGTGGAGGTCCTATGGGTGGCCGATGACGGCCTGGCTGCGTTGCCAACCCTACTTGGTGATGAAGCCCGCACGCGTTGGCACATCGACGCGGTGGAACGCGCCTTCAACCTGCTGGCCGACGTGGCCGCTGGCTTGCCCGCACACCGTGCCGGTTTGCCTGCGCAACCGCGCTTCATCGCCGCGCTGGTGGTGGTGCGTGAACTGATGCACCACGTGGGCTGGCAGCACCTGCAGCTGCCACAACCCGATTGAGCCCATCACGCCCGGCCACTACTGCGCGGGACGCTCCGGGCCATTGCCCATCGCCTGCCGGTAGGCGCTGTACAGCGTCAGCACCTTGTCCACGTACTGTCGCGTTTCCGCGTACGGCGGCACGCCGCCATAACGCGTGACCACGCCGATGCCGGCGTTGTATGCCGCCGCCGCCAGGGTACGGTCACCGTTGTAGCGACGCAGCAACGACTGCATGTAACGCGCGCCACCGTTGATGGACTGCGCCGGCGACAACGGATCGGTCACCCCATACTCCGACGCGGTCTCCGGCATCAGCTGCATCACGCCCTGCGCGCCCTTGGGTGAAATGGCCTTCTCGTCGAACGCACTCTCGGCGTGTGCCACCGCGCGCAGCCACGCATCATCCACGCCGGTGGCCTTGGCGGCGGCACGGAACTGCCGTGCATGCCGGTCCAGCTGCGGCGTGCCCACGCGTCCCAGGCCGGCGTGCGCCGGTTCGCCCGGCGGAGTGGCCACGGTGAAACGCAGGTAGGGCGTCGAACCGAGCAGGTTGCGGGTGGAGTACACCTTCCGGCCGTCCTGCTCGCGCTCGTACAACGTGCCACTGAACACCCCGAAGTTGCCCCACAGGTTCGGCGCCTGCACGGCGTTGTCGTCCACCGTCATCGCCGTGCAGCGCGATCCCGGTTCCGGCGCGGTGGCCAGGCTGACCGTGCCCTTCTGCACGCAGCGGTAGACGGTGCGCGCCTGCAACGGCGCACACAGCCCGCACAACAGCAACACCATCGCAACCGCAGCCGCGCGTGACATGCCGGAACCACATCATGGGAAGGGGAGATGATGCTGGGCCCGCGCGTTTGAACGGCAGGTGATGAAAAGTGCGGCAGAATGAATGGCCGCCTTCCGGCCTGCCACCATGCCCGACGCCGTCCCCCTGCTGGGCTTCGCCACCCCGCTGTTCCATACCGGTCGCAACACCAGCGTACGGCGTGGCCAGCGCTGGCATGGCGTACCCCGGGCCTGCATCGAGTATGCGCCGGGGCAGCTGTCCGCCCCGCTGGAACTGCGGACCGAACTGCGCCGCTTCGATACCCTGGACGCGGCCGACCTGGCCGATGAGCACGACCCGGCCTGCCGCACGCCCCCAGGGCTGCTGGCCGTGATGCAGCAGCTGTATCCCGGCTTCGAGCAGGACGAGACCGTCACCCTCGTGCACTTCCAGTGGCCCGCATCCGGGTAGGAACGGCCCCGGCCAAAAAGCCAGCACACGCCGGCCCCCCCCTCCCTCCCCTTCGCTGCGCGAAAGGGAGGGCGCAGTTCGCCACGATCTGCACCACGCCTGGGCGCGGCCTCGACCGCGAAGCCAGCGGCCTCCCAACCGCCTGCGCCGGCCGGGGTTTCGGCCGGCACCTACCGGGGATGTCAGCGCGTGCTGGCCGCGCGCAGGTGTGCGCCTACCGGTGCGGAGAACGCACGGTTGTCGGTGACGTCCCAGTTGATCGACCAAGTCATCACGCCACGGAACGCCGGATGCGGCTGCGCCGGGGTGACTTCATCGCAGTTGGAAGCGGTGGTCAGGCAATCGAAGGCACGGTTGATATCGGCCGGCGTCGCGTAGCCATTGCCTGCCGCACGCAGCCCCGATGGCAGCGCCAATGCCACCTGGTCCGCGCGCAGGCCTTCGAAACGGCCCTTGCCACCGGCCAGCGGGAAGCCTTCGATCAGCATCTTCGCCGAGCCCACCATCATGTCCACGCTGCCACCGGGGTACTTTTCGGCGCGATAGGGCGTGGGCAGGCCGCCGTTGTTGTAGAGCTGCACGTGCAGCAGGTCCAGCTCGGCGCGCAGGCCGTCGATCAAGGGCAGGTAGGCGCCCCAGATACCGTCCATCGAGACGAAGCCCCCCTGCACGTACGGGTGTTCCGGCGCCATCGACACGTACAGGTTGGGGTACATGCCGTGCAGGCGCTTCACCGCCGAGATCAGGTGCGGCACCACCGGCGCGTCATGCGTGACGCCGGCGATCTTCTCCAGGTCGATGTCGATGCCATCCAGCCCGAAGGTGTTGATGGCCTCGGCGGTGGTGCGCACGAAGTTGTCCTCATCGCGCTGCGTGTTCAAGGTCACCGTGCCCAGCTCCCCCCCGAAGGACAGCACCACGATGCGTCCACGGGCACGCTTGGCGGCGATGTCGGCGATGAGTTGCGCGCGGTCCAGCGCCGGGTCGGGGTTGAACGCCACCTTGCCTTCGCCCATGTCGTCGGCGAAGGCCAGCACGATCACGTCCCAGCTGTCGTCGACCTGCGAGACCGGCAACACGCCCTGGCCATTGTCGAAGTTGTGCAGGTAGCCGACCAACGCATGCCGTGGCAATGCATGGCTATGCCCGGGCGTGACGCCGACCTGCGTCGCCGCAGGCGATGGTTCCGTCTTTGCCTGACAGCCAAACGTGGAAGCCAGTGCCAATGCACAGGCGAGAACGGTGATCGACTTCATCGTGGTCCCTGGGTTGGAAGAACCCCGATTCTAGGCACACGACCGCCCCGAAAATCGCGGAAAAACAATTGGTTATGAAACCTGTCCGATAATGGCGCGGGGTTGTCCGGGCGATGACCCGTGTGCAGCGCAGCAGGGACGGCGCGCGGCCGTGGACATGTGTTCGGCATGTCCGCGCCTTGCCTACCCTTGCCCTTCCGCAGCCGCTGCAGGGGACAGGGACGACTCAGCTGCAGGTCTTCATCCTCCGCTCGGCGTCCCAGAGCGCACGCCTTGCCATGTCATAGGCGCTGTCAGCGGCGCTCGGCAGGCTGTGTTCGGCCTCCACCGGATCGGCACCGTTGTTGAAGCGGTACTCCACCCGCTGCAGCGCATCCAGGTGCGCCAGCACCGGCGCCATCCAGCGCGTGCGCTGCTCGGCACTGCAGCGCGGGTAGCGCCGTTCCAGATCACCCACCGCGACGCGGATGCGACGACTCGCTTCGCCCTTCAGGTCGGGCGCCTTCTCGAACCGGATCGGCGCTGCCTTGTAGACGTCGCCGGTGGCTTCGCTGCCCAGGTCGGCCTTCTGCTCATGCAGATTGGGGTTGAAGGCCACCGGCGGTGGGCGACGGGCCTGCGCCGGCTGCACGTCGCGCCCATGCACCACGCGCGCGGCCATCGCATACGGGGACTCACCGGGCTTCTTGCTGTCCTCGAACATCTTCGTCACCGCCCCTTCCAGCGGCCGCTCGCCCACGCCGCTGGCCAGCGCGTCGCGGTGCTCGAACACCTGCTCGGTCGCACTCTTCTGCCGGGCCGTCGACGCCTCCGGCACGGCCAGCGTGCCGTCCTTTCCATACAGCCGCTGCGACCAGGTGCCGGCCGGGATGGTCGCGGTTGCGACGGGCGCAGGGGTGGGCGTGGCCGGCGCGGTCACCGCGACCGGCCGCTCGGCCGGCCCAGTGCGGGCAGCCACGACGGGCGCGGCGCTCCGTGCAGGCACGGGGGCCACGATCAGCGGCGCGGGCAAGGTCCCTTCCGCGGCCAGCCAGCGCAGCTGAATCCGCGTCTCGCGCCGTACCGGCGTGGCTTCGGGCATCTGCAGCAACAGCCGCGCCAGCGTGGAGAGGAAAGCCAACGCAACCGCGACCGCCGCAACGCGGTTCCACAATGGCTCGGGCGAGGCCTGATAACGCATGCATCTCCATCAAGGGGGTGAATCCGCGGGACGACGACCGGCCCGCCATCGCGGGGCCGTGGCAAGCACAGACCGGGCGTGGCACGGCGAGTTCCATGATTGTGCCGGGCGAATGTGTGAACCTATGGCAATGGGCTGAGCGTTCATTCAGCCAGCCATCGTTCGTTGCCTGTCCTTCCAAGGAGTTGTTCCGTGACTACCGCAGCATCGCCGAACCTGGATGAAAGCATCGCCAAGCAGCTGTTCTTCGGCCATATCGCCGAGGACACGCTGTTCCCCTATCCGCAGATCCGCGAACGTGACCGCGAGATGCTCGGCGCGATGACCGATGCCATCGACCAGTTCCTGGGGGAGAAGACCGCCGAACTGCGGCAGTACGACCGTGATGCCGAACAACCGCCAGCGTTCATCCAGGCCCTGCGCGACATGGGCCTGTTCGGGCTGATCATTCCCGAGGAATACGGCGGCATGGAGCTGTCCAATGGCGCCTATGCACGCGTGCTGGGCCAGACCAGCAGCCATGACAGCTCGGTGTCGCTCACCGTCGGTGCGCACAGCTCGATCGGCATGAAGGGCCTGCTGCTGTTCGGCAACGATGAACAGAAGCAGCGCTACCTGCCGAAGCTGGCCAGCGGCGAGATGATCGCCGCGTTCTGCCTGACCGAATCCGGCGCAGGCTCCGACGCCGCCGCCATCCGCACCAAGGCTACCCGCAACGACGACGGCACCTGGACGCTCAACGGCGAGAAGATCTGGATCACCAACGGCGGCATCGCCGATTTCTACACGGTGTTCGCGCGTACCGACACGCCCGAAGGCAAGGTCACCGCGTTCATCGTCGAGGCTGGGTGGGAGGGCGTCAGCCATGGCCCGCACGAGGACAAGATGGGCATCCGTGCCTCATCCACCACCACCGTCGCCTTCAACGAGGTGCGCGTACCGGCCGCCAACGTGCTGGGCCCGGTCGGCAAGGGCTTCAAGGTGGCGATGAACATCCTCAACAGCGGCCGCACCGGCCTGGGCGGTGGCGCGGTGGGCGGCATGCGGGCGCTGATCCGCATGGCCTGTGCGCAGGCCAGCGAACGCAGGCAGTTCGGCCAGCCCATCGCCGAGTTCGGGCTGGTGCGCGAGAAGATCGCGCAGATGACCGCCGACTGCTTCGCCGCCGAAAGCACGGTGTGGATGGTGGCGCACCTGATCGACAGCGGCCGCACCGACTACTCGGTGGAAGCGGCGATGAGCAAGGTATTCGCCAGCGAGGCCGTGCAGCGCTGCTGCTACGAGGCACTGCAGATCGCCGCCGGCAACGGCTTCATGCGCGAGCTGCCGTACGAACAGATGACCCGCGACACGCGCATCCTGTCCATCTTCGAAGGCACCAACGAGATCCTGCGCCTGTACGTGGCGCTCAATGGCCTGAAGGGCGTGGGCGCGACGCTGGCCGAGCTGCAAAGCGCGGTGGGCGGCATCTTCAATGACCCGATCAAGGGCTTCGGCGTGCTCGGCGATTACGCCGGGCGGCGCGTGCGCGAGGCCACCGGCTACGGCACCGGGCGCATCCGCGCACCGCTGGACGATGCGCTGCGCCCGTTGGCGCGCCTGTGCGAAAAGTACGCGGTGGAGCTGTCCAAGGCCTCCGACCGCCTGCTGCGCAAGCACGGCAAGCAGATCGCCGACCAGCAGCATGCGCAGAAGCGCGTGGCCGATGTCGCCATCGACCTGTTCGTCGGCCTGTGCGTGCTGTCACGCGTGGAAAGCCTGATCCAGGCAAAGCACCCGGCGGCGGATGATGCGGTCCGGATCGCCCGCCTGTTCGCCCGCCAGGCGCGCCGTCGCATGGCCCGCAACATCCGTGGTCTGGAACGCAACGAGGACGAGATCATCGAATCCCTGGCCGCCTCGGTGCTGGAGCGCGGCGGCTATGCGTGGGACGTGATGTAAGCCCACGCCCGCAGGAGCGGCCTTGGCCGCTCCTGCGATGCTCGCCGGTCAGCGCCCTGCCGGTGCATCCTCCAGCGCCACCGCTCCTTCGCGCAGCACCCGTCGCAACAACATCCGTCCCTGGCGGTCCAGGCCGTGCACGCGTGGCTTCACGCCGTGGTGGCGATAGCGGCTCACCACTTTCTCCAATGCCGCCACGGCGGTGATGTCCCACAACTGCGCGCGCGACAGGTCGATCACCACCGTGCGCCCCTGCGCGGCACGCGGATCGAACGCATCGATGAACGCGTCGGCCGAGGCGAAGAACACCTGCCCACGCACCGTGTAGCGCAGGCCACCATCGGCGTCGTCGCCCACTTCCACGTGCAGCAGTCGCGCCACCTTCAGCGCGAAGAACACGCCACTGAGCAGCACGCCCACGCCGACGCCGGCGGCCAGGTTGTGCGTGCCCAGCGTCACTGCCACGGTCGCCAGCATCACCACGCCGGACAGCCGCGGATGCCGCACCAGCGCGCCGAGGCTGCCCCAATCGAACGTCGACACGCTGACCATCACCATGATCGCCACCAACGCGATCACCGGCACCTGCGCCACCCATGGTTTGAGCAGCACCATCAGCACCAGCAGGAACACGCCGGCAAACAGCGTGGACAGCCGGCCACGCCCGCCGTACTTCACGTTGCCCACGGTCTGCCCGATCATGCCGCAACCGGCGATGCCGCCGAACAGGCTGGTGGCAATGTTGGCGATACCCAGGCCAGTGCATTCGCGGTTCTTGGAACTGGGCGTATCGGTCAGCTCATCGACCACACGCGCGGTCATCATTGATTCCAACAGTCCGACCATGGCGATCGCCAGCGCCGGCATGGCGATGATCCGCAGCGTCTGCAGGTCCAGCGGCAACTGCGGCAGTCCCATCCAGTGCGGCAGCGATTCGGGCAACCGGCCAAGGTCCGCCACCGTCGGCAGGTCCAGCTTCAACCACGCCGACAGCCCACTGAGCACCACGATGCAGATCAGCGGCGAGGGAATCGCGCGCACACCGGGCAACGGTAGTCGCGGCAGCCCGTAGATCACCAGCAGGCCCAGCGCCAGCATCGCCCAGGTCGCGGTGGTGGCGCCCTGCAACTGCGGCAGCTGCGCGGAGAAGATCAGGATCGCCAGTGCATTGACGAAGCCGGTACGCACCGAACTGCTGACAAAGCGCATCAGCACGCCCAGCCGCAACACCCCGAACAGCACCTGCATCACACCGGCCAGCAGGCCGGCGGCGAGCAGGTAAGGCAGGCCATGCGCGCTCACCAGCGGTGCGGCCACCAGCGCCACCGAGCCGGCTGCGGCAGTGATCATCGCCGGCCGCCCGCCGAACACCGCGATCACGATGCTCTGCACGAACGAGGCGAACAGGCCGACCTGCGGGTCCACGCCCGCCACGAACGAGAAGGCGATGACCTCGGGGATCAGCGCGAAGGTGGCCACGGCACCGGCCAGCATTTCACGCAGGGGATGGGCGCGCCATTGCGCCAGTTCGGTATTCAGGAAGGACATGCGGGCAGGCCGCCCTGCATGGCAGAGGCGGCGGGATCCGGGGGGAACAGGCCGCGAATTATGCCTGCTGCCATCAACCATCGTGGGTCGCGGTGAGTTCCCGGCAGACCGTGCACATCCGAAATCACCCCTCCCCAGCCCTCCCCTTCGCTGCGCGAAAGGGAGGGGGCGGTTCTGCCTGGTTGGTCAGAGTGCGGGGCAACCTGCTTCTGCTCCCTCCCTTTCGCGCAGCGAAGGGGAGGGCTGGCGAGGGGTGCTTCTGGAGGTCATTCACGCCAACCCGAACCCCCAATTGCCCCCTGCGGTAGCATTCCCTCCCCCGCACCACGCCTCACCCCAATGCCCCACTACACCGACCCCCTGCTCACCCGCCCGCTGCTCGACCAGTTGCAGACCGCACTGAAGAAGGGTGCCAGCGAAGCGACCGCCTCGTTCGACCTGGGCCGCAGCCAGGACCCGGTGAGCCTCGCTTCGGATGGCTGGCAATGGCGAGGACAGACCTTCCCGTGGCCGGGCAAGCTCAAGGACCGCACCATCTATTACTGGGATGGCGACGAGTTCAGTGCCGCCTCGCGCTTCGGCACTGGCCTGTACAAGCTGGTGCCCACCGATTGGGGCGTGCCCACCTTCGAGATCGACGGCATCAAGATGCTGGTCAGCGCCCAGCTCTCGCCGATGGACGATGCGCGCCGCAAGGTGGCGCTGGTCGAACCGCGCGGCAAGCGCGTGCTCGATACCTGTGGCGGCATGGGTTACTTCGCCGCCTGCTGCCTGGACGACGGCGTGGCCGCCATCCACTCGTTCGAGAAGAGCCCGGAAGTGCTGTGGCTGCGCACCCTGAACCCATGGTCGCCCGACCCGGACAGTCCCCTGGCCGGTGGGCGCCTGCAACTGGTGCACGGCGATGTCTCGCAGCAGATCGCCACGCTTGGCGACGCCTCGTTCGATGCCATCCTGCACGACCCACCACGCTTCGGCATCGCCGGCGAGCTGTACTCGCAGGTGTTCTACGACCAGCTCGCGCGCGTGCTGCGCACCGGCGGGCGGCTGTTCCACTACACCGGCGCACCGAACAAGCTCACCAGCGGCCGTGACGTTCCGCGCGAAGTGGCCACGCGCCTGCAGAAAGCCGGCTTCAAGGCCGAACTGGCGCTGGACGGCGTGTTCGCGATCCGCCGCTGACCCGCGGGAACAGTCCCGGCCGCGACGCCGGGCTGCCTGAATGCGCACATGCAGTGGCGCGCATCGTCGCGCATGCAAACCGCGTCCGTTCCGCGAGCGGGGACGCGCCTACCCACGGGTGTTTCACATCCGGCGCGCGACACTGGGCGCTCCGAAGCGGAGGCAGCCCATGGCAACCGAAACCGTTCGCGGCACCACCGTCACCCTCCATTTCGACGGCAGCCGGTGCATCCACTCCCGCAACTGCGTGCTCAGCCACCCCGATGTCTTCGTGCCCAACGTGGCGGGGGAATGGATCCACCCCGACGCGGTCAGCGCCGAGGAAGTGGAACTGATCGCCCGCAACTGCCCTTCCGGTGCCATCCGCTACGAATTCAATGACGGCAGCCATGCCGAACCGGCGCCCGTGGTCAACCTGGTGCACGTGCGCGAGAACGGCCCGTTGGCCTTCAATGCACCGTTGCGCATCGCCGGCCAGGATGAGGGCATGCGCGCCACGCTATGCCGCTGCGGTGCGTCGGAGAACAAGCCCTTCTGCGACCACCGCCACGTCGACTGCGGCTTCACCGCCACCGGCGAGCCGGTGGAACGGAAGTCCGAAGCCCTGGCCCAGCGCGATGGTCTGCTGCAGGTCACCCCGACCCGCGACGGTCCGCTGCATGTCGTCGGCAACCTGGAAGTGGTCAGCGGCACCGGCCGCACCCTCGACCGCGTCACCGAAACCTGGCTGTGTCGCTGCGGCCATTCCGCCAACAAGCCGTTCTGCGATGGTTCGCATCGCAAGGTCGGCTTCACCGCGGACGGCGAATAGATGGGAGTTCCCGCATGCGTGCACTGCAGCTACGACTCACTGCCGATGAAGACGTTGCCCAGGCCATGCTGGACATGCTCAAGGGCATGGACGACGTGGCATGGGCCGAAGACGCCGCCGACCTGCTTCCCGACGTCACCGACCAGGACAGCAGCTCCGCCGGCCTGAGCGACAACCAGGGCCCGGGCAATCACCTGATCCGGGTCGAGGTCGCCAGTGACAGCGCCACCGAACGGGTCATCGATGCCCTCCAGGCGCTGGCCGAACGGCTCGGTGCGGTGCTGGAGATCGATCCGGACACGGCGGACTGACGTCCCGCCGTCGCGCCGCACCGCACCGCACCGCGACGACGGTACCGACGCGTGCGGCATGCAGCGCGCACATAAGCCGCTTCATGCATCGTCCGGTCAGTACATCCCGAAATCCCCGCCCACTCACCATTACTCACCGGGTAGGTGAAAGTGCGTGCGTGCAAAGCGCAATTCCGATCAATAGATTTAGGCACCAGATCACAATCATCCTGCCTTGCGAGGCTTGCGCAACCACGCCGGTTGCCGTCTCAGACATACGCATATGTTCGTATATTCCGTGAGATCCGAGGGAAGCTCGACCCATCCCGTGATGCACCTGACGGACTGGCCCGAGATCTGCTCGGCCAATGCGAGCCATCTGGAACGGAGCCTCGGCGTGGCGCTGAGGACGGAGATACGCAGGAAGTTCCAGGCCGGCGCTCCCGTCCCCTTGCCGCGGAGCAAGCCCAGCAATGGCGTCAACATCCATCTCTCGGCCAGCGAATCACTCAAGGTGCTGGTACACAACGAGCTGGTGAAGAACCGGATGAGCCACGAGGCGCTGGCCAGGTCGCTGCGCATGCCGCCCCCTTCTCTCGCGCGCGCACTGGACCTGGAACAGCCGGTGGACGTGGACCTGCTCTCGAGCATGGTCGCGGCCGTGGGCAAGCGACTCATCGCCTACATTTCCTAGGCCGGCGGCCGCGTCAGCGCCCGCTTTCCGCTTCCGCCTCGGCCAGCTCCGCCAGCGCGTCGGCGAAGCACAGGGAAATCGTCGTTCCCACACCCGCCTGGCTTTCCGCGTTCACGCTGCCCCCGGCCCGCTGGACCAGGTCGCGCACGACCGACAGACCCAGTCCGCTTCCCTGTCCACGCGGCTTGGTGGTGAAGAACGGCTCGAAGGCATGTGCCAGCACGTCACCCGCCATGCCCGCCCCGGTGTCGGCAAGGTCCAGCACCAGCCGGTCGCCATCCCGGCGTGCCCGCAGCAAGAAGCGACCGCCACCGGGCATGGCATGGTCCGCGTTCGCGGCCACGTTCAGCACCATCAGGTCGAACTGCATCCGGTCGAAGAACAGCGCCGGCAGGTCCGCGCCAAGGACGACATCAACCTTCACATCCGCGCCCATCAACTGCCGGATCATCGGCACCAGCGCCTTCAACGCCTCGCCCGGGTCAAACCACTCCTCCACGCCGTCTTCGGCGCGGGCAAGCGACAGCAACCGCCGCGTGAGCAGGTTGGCCCGGTTCACCGCCGAATCAACGCCCACCAGTGATTCCCGCATGTGCGCCGCATCGCCGGCACGCAGCCCGCTGCGCACGTACCCGCCCGCCACCGCCAGGACGTTGCCGAAGTCATGCGCGACGCCGCTGGCGAGCCGGCCCACGGCTTCCATCTTCTGCGCCTGGACCAACTGCGCGAACGTGCGCTCACGCTCGGCCATTTCCTCGGTCAAGCGCCGGTTGGCCACGTCCAGCGCATCACCGCGTGCCCGTGCCTCGCGCAGGCTCTCGCGCAGCGCGACCGAGCTGCGGTCCAGCACCACGGCAATCATCAGGAAGATGGCGGTGCTGAAGGCGGCATCGCCGAGAAGCTCGACCGTCTGGCCCTGCGTGTCGATGTCCACGGCGATTCCCAGCCCGAAGGCCGCGGCGATGCAGAGGAACATCAACCACAACGCCATGCGCCCCACGGCCAGTGCCGCGATCGCCATCCAGATGGCCAGCACCGGCTGCTCGAACCGCTGCCCGCCGAAGCCGGCAACCAGGTAGGCGGGAATCACGGTCGCGGCGAACACCGCCAGCAACGCATGGGAGGCTGCCCTGAACTTCCCCTTGCGCACCAGCACCAGGCTCAGCGCGGAGATGGCGCTGACCGACAGGCCGAACACCATGCCGGTGACTTCGCCCGGCCGCCACGGGATATCCACCAGCAACGCCCGGTAGCACCAGGCGGCCGTCGGGAGCACCGCCAACAGGAAGGAAACCAACTGGAGCATCGGCGCATTGCGCCGGTCCACCGGATCGGCGACCGGCACGTCCCGCACCCAATGCAGCATCGACCGCCACCGCTGCAGGCCCCGGGCCAATACGCTCCCAGGCACCGCCACGATCTTGTCTTCCACCTGCCTGCTCTCCCCGGAATACCGATCTGTCGGCTGCCCAAGCGGCCAGCCCCTGCTCCCCCGGGGCCATCATATCGGCTGCCCCGGGGTTACAGCAGCAACAGGTAACCGATGCCACGCACCGTGGTCAGCGGGAGCTCGCAGCCGGTGCCGGCGAGCACCTTGCGGCGCAGGCGATGGATCAGCATCTCCAGCCGGTGCAGGTCGAAATCGTCTTCATCCTGGCTCAGGTGCCCGATGACCGCTTCCCGCGACACCACCCTGCCCCCCGCCTCCGCCAGCAACGCCAGGAACAGCCGCTCGGCCCGGGACAGGGCCACATCGTCGCCGGCGGGCGTGGCGACGCGCCAGCCCTGTGCGGTCAAGCGCCATCCCGCTGCATCCGGCGCCGGCATTGCCACGGCGGAGGTGCCGCGCCGCATGACACTGCGTATCGTCGCGGCAAGCACGTCCACGCCGACCGGCTTGGAAAGATAGGCGTCAGCGCCCTGCTCCAACCCGTGGACGTGGTCATCGGCACCACCTCGCCCGGTCAGCATGATGATGGCGGCATTGCCCAGCCGGCGCAGGTGCTGCACCACCGCGAAGCCACTCTCATCGGGAAGGCCGACATCCACGACGAACACATCGTAGGAGCGCAGGCTCAGTGCCCGGTACAAGGCCAGCGCACTGCCCACGCCCTCGACCTCGAACCCTTCCCGCTCCAGTCCTGGAAGGAGGATCTTCCCGCGCAGCTCCTCCTCATCCTCCAGCACCATCACCGACCAGCCGTTCGTTTCCCGCTGCATATCTTCCCTTTGCTGCAACCCGTGCGAATGGCCGCGCCTGAACCGCAAGCATTCTTCTTCCAACAGCCCCGAACGAGGCACTGCCTTCCCCCGGCAGCAGCTTCGTTGCTCTTCGTGCCCGTGATCAAGCTGGCTTTGCTGGCTTGAGCTTCACACACCTGCCCGGAATCCAACGATCTGCGCCAGTGCGTCAGGCTTTCTCTCTCTGCGTTTCCCACCTCGGGGCCGACTGCCGGGCAAGAGCCTGAATGCGAAAGTCCGCGCACATCCTGCAGTCAACTGCGCCCTTCACCCTAAATTTCCGGCAGACGATCAACGGAAATGATCGTATCCGGCGACGTGCCCGTGCCTCACATAATTTCAAAAACTCTCCTCAATATTTCATTTTTGCCTATTCATATTTGTAGTTTATTTCATGCCGCATTTCGATGACCAAAACTGAATCTTCCATTACAGTCCGGTAGCTTCGTTCAACTTAGGTACATCTGTAACGATTCAGCCGTTTCTCGGTCATTCCGGGCGAAGCGCATTCTTGAGTAGGAGAGAGAACCCTAATGAAGACAGTTAAAGTACTGACCCGTTCCGCTCTTGCCGTTGCCCTGATGGGCGCGGTGATGAGCTTCGGTGCAAACGCGCAGTCCACCTCCGGCGCCATCAGCGGTTCGGCGGATGCTGGAAGCACGATCGTTATCGAAAGCACCACGGGCCTCTCGCGCACCGTGGTGGTCGATGCCAACGGTCGCTACAACGTTGGCAGCCTGCCGGTGGGCAGCTACACCGTGAAACAGGTCAAGGACGGCGCAACCGTCGGCACCCGCAACATCACCGTTGCAGTGTCCTCCACCACGGACGCTTCGTTCGACGCCACGACGCTGGCCGCCATCGAAGTGGTGGGTTCGCGCATGCAGCCCATCGACGTGACCCAGGTCGACTCACGCATGGTCATCACTGCCGAGCAGTTGGCCAAGCTGCCCATCGCGCGCAGCGCCGACGCCATCGCGCAGTTGGCTCCGGGCGTCATCCAGGGTTCCAGCGACTTCGTGAACGCCTCGAACGGCCAGCGCCTGTCATCGTTCGGCGGTGCCTCCATCTCGGAGAACGCTTACTACATCAACGGCATGAACGTTACCGACCCGCTGAAGGGCTTCGGTGGCATCGAACTGCCCTACGGCTCGATCGAGCAGCAGGAAGTGCTGACCGGCGGCTACGGCGCTGCCTACGGCCGCACCACGGGCGGCGTGATCAGCCAGATCGGTAAGCGCGGTACGAATGAATGGAAATTCGGCGGCCAGCTGCAGTGGACCCCCGAGTGGGGCAAGGGCGCGCCGCGCAATACGTACTACTCCGACGCACTTCCGGGCGACGTGGGCAGCAAGGACCTGTACCAGTACCGCGAGGACAACGTGGGCTGGTCCACGGTGCAGAGTGCCTATGTCGGTGGCCCGATCATCCAGGACAAACTGTATGTCTTCGCGTCGGTGGAAGGCGCCCGCTCCGAGGATTCGCTGGTAGGCACGAAGTCCTCGTCCTCCCAGATCTCCGAGCGCACGTTCAAGGACCCGAAGTGGTACGCCAAGGTCGACTGGAACATCACCAACGACCACGTGATGGAGCTCACCGCAGCTTCAACGGAGCACAAGTTCTCCGCCAACAACTACCAGTACGACTACGGCACCTTCCGCCGCGGTGACTACCTCGGCAACGCGACTGCAACCGACACCAAGGCATTGATGTGGATCGGCAAGTACACCGGCTACCTGACTGACAACCTGACCGTCAGTGCCCAGTATGGCGAGCAGACGACGGACCTGAAGTCCAATCCGGACAACAAGTACTCCAACCTGATCCCGGTCGGTGGCAGCGCGAACCAGAATCCGGCCTTGAACGGCGGCGTTCCGATCACCAATGCCAACAAGCTGGCGCAGCTCTCAGACCCCAAGCATCAGACCTTCGGCGCGAACTATCGCCTGGACGTCACCTACCATCTTGGCGATCACGCCATCACTGCCGGTATTGACAACCAGCGGACCGAAGACCGCAATGACAGCACCATCATGGCACCGGATGCCGGGTTCTATTGGCTGTATGGCCGCAAGGCCAATCCGATGACCGACATCAGCGAAGGTGAAGTCGACGCGCCCGGCAAGTATCCGGGCGGTGAAGGCGGCTACTTCGTTTCCAAGTACATCCAGGAAACCCTTGCCTCGGTCAAGGTCACGCAACGTGCCCAGTACATCGAGGACAACTGGCAGGTCAACGACCGCTGGCTGGTGAAGCTGGGTCTGCGCAACGACCAGTTCATCAACTACAACCCGGAAGGCCAGGCCTACATCAAGCAGACCAAGCCGCAGTGGGCGCCGCGACTGGGCTTCGCCTGGGACGTCAATGGCGATGGCACGTTCAAGGTGTACGGCAATGCTGGACGCTACTACCTCGCACTGCCGACCTCGCTGGCCGCACGTGGTGCTGCGGGCTCGATCTATACCAACGAGTACTACACCTACACGGGCATCGATGCGAACGGCAACCCGACCGGCCTGACCCCGATCGACACCATCAACGGCCCCGGCGTGCCCTACTCGGCCAACCGCGAGTACGGCCAATCCCCGGATCCGAAGACGGTCACCGCGAAGAACCTCAAGGCGCAGTCCCAGGATGAGTTCATCGTTGGCTTCGACAAGGTCTTCAACGAGAGCTGGAACTACGGTGCCAAGCTGACGTACCGCAAGCTGAACAATGCCATCGACGACACCTGCTACATCGAGAAGTTCGAGGAAGTGGCTGCTGCCCAAGGCATCGATACCACTGGCCTGCGCGGCTGCTACTTCTTCAACCCCGGCGATACCGCGGTGTTCAACCTGCCCGATGGCAAGGGCGGCTACAGCGAGCTGACCCTCACCAACGCAGACCTCGGCTATCCGGCCGTGAAGCGTACCTACATGGCGTTGGATGCCTACATCGAGCACCCGTTCGACGGCAAGCTGTGGGGGCGCGTGACCTACACCTTTGCCCACAGCCGCGGCAACACGGAAGGCCAGGTGAAGTCCGACATCGGCCAGGGCGACATCTCGGCCACGCAGGACTGGGATTACCCGTACCTGATGGAGTACGGCAGTGGTCGCCTTCCGAACGATCGGACCCACCAGCTCAAGGCAATGGGCATGTGGCAGATCAACCCGGAATGGAGCGTCAGCAGCACGCTGCAGATCATGAGCGGCACGCCCAACTCCTGCCAGGGTGCCTATGGTCCGGATGAAACCTATCCGGCCTACGCGGGCAACTACTACCACTGGTGTGGTGGCAAGCCGGCCAAGATGGGCGACGCCGGCGAAACGCCCTGGATCAAGAACCTCAACCTCAACGCCGAGTACCGTCCCTCCTTCGCCGACGGCAAGCTGGCCTTCTCCGTCGACGTGCTGAACGTGTTCAACGAACAGAAGGCTACCCGCCTGGATCCGGACTACAGCCCGGGCACCTATCGCCAGGTTCTGTCCTGGCAGGCCCCGCGTAGTGTGCGCCTTGGCGTGACGTACGACTTCTGATCCACCGCTGCAAAAGGAAGGGGGCGCGCAAGCGCCCCCTTCTGCTTCTTCCCCGACATGAGTGCCTCTGTTGCACCACGCATGTACCCGCGCCGATGGCATCCCTAGCGCAGCCTTCTCTCACCCTTGCTTGGGTGCTGGCACAGCACGACACCTGGTGATCGGATACGCATCCATCCCAGTCATGCCCTGCAGGTCTTACAGATCGTGCAGGCCATCCCCGCATACGGTGTCAGGCGCAACGAACCAGTCAGAAAGACAACGCGTGTACGAGTGCGTGCCTACCTTCCAGGCACCGAGCCTCAGACAATGATTCAAACCCCATGACGGCATCATCCTTATGTACTTTCGGCGATGAAACAGGTCGTCGCAGTGCGCGTCGCGACAGAAATGCCGCATGAGCCTTCATCTCGTCGCCTTTCATGGGCAGTGCGTGGATTCCACGGCAGCTTGCAATCAAACGCTGACACTTAATGAGATATTGGGAAGAATTTCATGTTGTAAGCTCGAAAGGCGCCAAGACTTGCCTCCGTGCTCGCGGCCTCTGGTTCATTTCGCGCGAACCCACTGACTGAGTCGATCACATGTCCAACCGCACACAGGTCAAGGAAGTTCTGATCGTCGAAGACGACATTGCGTTCCGCGAAGAAGTCCTGGCTCCCCGCCTCAACGACGCTGGCTTCAAGGTCCTGCGCGCGACCAACATTCGCGAGATGTATCGCGAGTTGCTCGTGAACGAGCCTTCCCTGGTACTCATGGATGTCAGTCTCCCGGATGAAAGTGGCTTCAGTGCACTCAAGCACCTCAAGGGCGTGGCGAAGTACCCGATCATCATGATGGCCGATCACTACTCTCTGGATGAGCTGCTTCTGGGACTGGAGAATGGCGCCGATGCCTATCTGCCCAAGAGCATCGATGCCACAAGCCTGATCGCGACGCTGCACAGTTCCATCATTCGACACGGCCGGCTCGACTCGCACATCAACGTTGTTGACGAAGAGCACGCCGGTGCTCGGAATCCGGAGATGGAGTGGCATCTCGACCACATCTCATGGCACATGCTTTCCCCCAAGGGGGTCAGGATCTGGCTCAACTCCGCCGAACGAATCATCGTCCGGCACCTCTGGTCATCGCAGGGGAAACCCGTGCGACGCGAAGTCCTGATCGAATCCCTCACTGCCGACATGAAAGGCTTTGATCCCCACCGCCTTGAAGTCGTCATGCACCGGCTGCGCAAGAAGGTGTTCGATCTGGCAGGTGAACACCTGCCTGTTAAAACGCTGCGCAACATCGGTTATGCGATGTCACAGCACGATTGACGTCGGCGAGCATCGCCCCGCACCCGGGCTTCCGTGGGACACCACTGACTCAAGCGGCAGGATGGATCGCGCCCTTCGACACAGCTCCAACTTTCCTGTTCCCGCGGCCAGCAAGACCTGCGCGTCATGTGAATGGCCGGAAACCGGGGCCCCAGGTCCGGGACTTCGATTCACGGCAATACCACCGCACTGCCAGCACCAGGCGTGCCCCGGATCTCCCGGCAACGCAGCCGGCCCTGCTTCGTCGGTTTCAGTACTCTGACGAGATCGGGGAGGATGCAGCCTCAGCACTCCGTACTGGACTGCACAGCGGAAGCATCGACGTACCAAAGCCCAGTCCATGCAATCAGCGCAGCTCGCGGCAGGCGACGTTGAAGTCGCCATGGTGGGCCCACCAGGATTCGAACCTGGAACCAAAGGATTATGAGTCCTCTGCTCTAACCGTTGAGCTATAGGCCCGTGGCAGGCATCACCCTGTCCCGCGATGACGGGAAGTATCGCCTTGCGCCGCTCCCCACGGCCGTTGCGCCGGGAAAGGACCGCTGCGAGCGAGGCATTGCCTCGTGATGCATGGCTGCACATTTTTGCATACTCGACTGACATGCGCCTACGCGACAGGCGCGGCGATGTCCCGGTAGCTGCAGCACGGTGGCATTCCCGCAGGATGCGGCCCTACATGCAGGTTCGGCATGCCTGCCTGCAATCCACTCAGCCCTGCTCTTGCGCCAGCAGCCGTCGCTGCTGCAACGCCTTCTGCCAGCGCGCCAGCGCGATGCCCAGCAATATGGCGGGCAGGAACAGCCGCAGTTCGGGATTGCCGAAGGCCAGCCCGACGATGGCCGGCCCCGGGCAGTAGCCGGCAATGCCCCAGCCGATGCCGAACAGCGCCGCGCCCAGTACCAACGGTGTGTCGATGGCACTGGCGGCCGGCAGATGAAAGCGGTCGGCCAGCAGCGGCGCCTTTTGGCGCCTTGCCCAACGATAGCCGGGAAGGGCGACCAGAACCGCCGTGCCCAGCACCAGCAGCAGGCTGGGGTCCCAGCCGCAGACCACGTCCAGGAAGGCCAGCACCTTGCGTGGATCGGTCATGCCCGCGATGGCCAGGCCCAGGCCAAAGAGCGTGCCCCACGCCAATGCAGATGCCCCGGCCCAGGATGCCCTGCTCATGCCGCCACTCCCACGCCGTAACGCAGCACCCAGGTACTGACGATGGCGAACCACAGGAAGGTCAGCGTCGCCACCAGCGAACGCGGCGACAGCCGTGCAAGGCCACTCACGCCGTGGCCACTGGTGCAGCCATTGCCCAGCGTGGTGCCGTAGCCCACCAGCAGCCCGGCCAACAGCAGCAACCCGGCTGGCATGCCCTCGCGCGCCTGCGGCACGTTGCCCCCGAGCAGCAGATAGACGCCACCACCCAGTACCAGGCCCAGCAGGAACAGCAACCGCCAACTACGCTCGGGGCCACTCAGGGCATGGCCGAGGATCCCACTGACCCCCGCGATGCGACCATTCAGCCATAGCAGCAACACTGCGACGATACCGATCAGGCTGCCTCCCACCACGGCCGATACCGGTGTGAACTGCACCATCGTCATTTCCTCCAGGCCCTCAGAACTTCCAGGCGTAGGCAACGCCCAGCAGGTTTTCGGCCAGCTTCAGGTCGGCTTCGCCGCCGCCGAAGCTGGCCGGTATCGCGCCACGGCCGTGCACCTGCCGCGACAGCGCGCGTGCAAGGTAGGCACTGAACTCGTTGCCGTCGCGCGTGGTCCAGGTCGCCCCCAGCGTCACGTGGTTCTCGACCACCGCCGGCGCGAGGATGTTGAAGAAGGTCTGCGCCTCGGGCACCGGCTGCCCGGCATGGCTGAAGCCGCCACGCACGGTGAGCTGCGGGGTGAGCACGTACTGCACGCCCAACTTGTAGACGGTGACGTCCTTCCAGCCGAATCCCGGCCCGTTCGGTGCGCCCAGCGGCTCGCCCTGCAATAGCGGTGCCAGCGGCTGCCCCACGGCGCGCACGTCGCTGTAATTGATGCGCTGCACTTCGGCGGCGAGGGTGGCGCGGCCACTGGCGCGCACGGCAATGCCGATGCCGTAGTTCTCCGGGACGTCGAAGCTGCCATGGTCGGCGAACAGGCCCTTGTAGCGGTCGAAGGCACTGGCGCTGATCTTCGAGGACCACGTCGCGCCGACGGTGACGCTGTCACCGAACTGTCCGTTCCACCCCACGCGCACGCCGGCACCGGTCGACGTGTCGGTACCGCGGTTGCTGACCTTGCCGGGTGTCTGCGAGAAGCCGTCGAAAAAGCCGATGCCCTTGGCCTCGAAGCGCTGGTACAGCAGGTTCACGCCGATGCCGATGGCGTGGTGCGGGTTGAGCTTCAACGCAAGCGAGGGCGTCAGGAAGAGCTGCTCCAGGTTCACACCGGCCCTGCCGGTACCTCCAAAGCGCGCATAGGGGTTCTGGCCGTAATCGGTGTTCATGCCGCCGTTGCCATACAGGGCGATGCCCCATGCAGAGCGCTCGCCCACTGCGTGCGTGTAGCCCACCTCGGGCAACACGAAATTCCTGCGCCCGTTGCCGTCGTAGTGCGTATCCGGCGCGATGGCATTGCCCACGATGTCCGCACTGCGCCGGGGCACGAACCAGGTCGCGCCCACATCCAGTCGGTTGCCGACCAACGCGGTGCCGGCGGGATTGGCAGCCGCCGCCAGGCCATCCTGCGGAAGGGCGATGCCAATACCGGCAATGCCGTTGGATTTGACGCTGTTGCCATGGGTGAAATAGCCATTGGTCGCCGATGCGAATGCCGGGGCAAGCAACGCCACGATGCCTGCGGTGAGACGAAGCGGAGCGGGAGCATGGACGTTCATGAGGACCTCGGGGGACAGGTGGCACGACGCCCGATGGCGTCGCTTGCCACCGACGCTAAACCCGCCGACCCCGTGCCTCCCCCGCTGCCTGATTGTTTGAATATTCCAAGCACTCATGTGCCGGCTTCGACGGGATGAAGCAGCACTGTGTGTTGCAACCGCGGATGTTCCGGAACGGCGCGCAGCGCTGCGTCCCTACGCATTCCGCCCCGGTTTTTCCGGTGATTCAGGCGATTTCTCTCCGAATGCAACGACGCCGGGAAGGCACCTGCCACCTGCGCATTGCGGGCACACCGCGCATTCTCGATACGGCGAAACGGTGCGTTGCCGCAGCAGGGGCTGGAATGTTGCCGGGCAACCTGTCCTTGCCTGGCGTGACACCCGCAAAGGCGCATCATTGCTGGCGAGGCGGGTGTACATGGCGGATTTCCAGCGGGCATCGGAAGTGCCGGGACGCTTAAGTGTGCCCATTGGTCATCGGGTACGGCGTGTGACCGCTGTGCGCTTCATGCGGCGGTTGCCGGGACTGTCTGCCCGCCCGCGATTGCGCTTCCCATGAAGGGCAGGCCTGGACGGCATCCCTCCCGATGGCGGCCGTCGCGGGCAACAAAAAACCCCGCCTGGGCGGGGTTTTCCGTTGCTGCCGTCACTATCGATCAATCGATGTCGAGGAAGCTGCGCAGCTGCTCGGAGCGGCTCGGGTGACGCAGCTTGCGCAGCGCCTTGGCTTCGATCTGGCGGATGCGCTCGCGGGTGACGTCGAACTGCTTGCCCACTTCTTCCAGCGTGTGGTCGGTGTTCATGTCGATGCCGAAGCGCATGCGCAGCACCTTGGCTTCCCTCGGGGTGAGGCCGGCCAGCACGTCACGCACGGTTTCGGACAGGTTGATGTTGGTGGTGTTCTCGATCGGGGACTCCACGTTGGTGTCCTCGATGAAGTCGCCCAGATGCGAATCCTCGTCGTCGCCGATCGGGGTTTCCATCGAGATCGGCTCCTTGGCGATCTTCATCACCTTGCGGATCTTGTCTTCCGGCATGTCCATTTCCTTGGCCAGCTCCTCCGGCGTGGCCTCGCGGCCGTACTGCTGGAGCATCTGGCGGGAAATGCGGTTGAGCTTGTTGATCGTCTCGATCATGTGCACCGGGATACGGATGGTGCGCGCCTGGTCGGCGATCGAGCGGGTGATCGCCTGGCGGATCCACCAGGTGGCGTAGGTCGAGAACTTGTAACCGCGGCGGTACTCGAACTTGTCCACGGCCTTCATCAGGCCGATGTTGCCTTCCTGGATCAGGTCCAGGAACTGCAGGCCACGGTTGGTGTACTTCTTGGCGATGGAGATCACCAGGCGCAGGTTGGCCTCGACCATCTCCTTCTTGGCCTTGCGCGCCTTGGCTTCGCCATAGGCCATCACGCGGCTGATTTCCTTGAGCTCGTCCAGCGACAGCTGGGCGCTCTTTTCCAGGTCGATGGTGGCCTGCTGCTCGGCCACGATCTGATCCTTGACGTCACGCAGCGCCGAAGACCACTTCTGCTTGCGCTTGATCGCGTCCTCGACCCATTCCAGATTGGTCTGGTTGCCTTCCCAGGAACGGATGAAGTCCTTGCGCGGCATGCGCGCGGTGATCGTGGCCAGGTGCAGCACGCGGCGCTCCTGGGCCTTGACCTGGCCCATGGTGTCGCGCAGCAGCTTGGTCAGCACGTCGGTCAGCGGCAGCGGCAGCTTCAAGGTGATGAAGGTAGCGGCCAGCTCGTCGCGCAGCTTGGTCTGGGCCTTGGTATCGCCCTTGGCATGCGCCTTCTTGAACTTGGCCAGGTCCGCGGCCAGCAGGTCCATGCGACGGGCGACTTCGACCGGATCCGGGCCGGTCGGGCCGGTATCCTCGTCGCTGCTGACGTCGTCATCGTCCTCGTCGGCTTCCGAATCGGCGTCGTCGCTGCTGTCGCCGTCGGCGGCGGCGGCCGGGGCCGGTTCTTCCTCGACCAGGTCGTTGAAGCCGACGATCACCTCGGCCAGGCGCTTCTTGCCTTCCTTGTGCGCTTCGTAGTCGGCCAGCACCGATTCCACGGCCAGCGGGAAGGTGCCCAGTGCAGCCTGCACCTGGCCCAGGCCTTCCTCGATGCGCTTGGCGATGGCGATTTCGCCTTCGCGGGTCAGCAGCTCGACCGTACCCATCTCGCGCATGTACATGCGCACCGGGTCGGTGGTGCGACCACCTTCGGTGTCCAGCGCGGTCAGCGCGGCCGCGGCTTCTTCGGCGGCGGTATCATCGACTTCGCGGTTGCCGGTGTTGCCATCGCTGAGCATCAGCGTGTCGGCATCGGGCGCAACCTCATGGACATCAATGCCCATGCCGGTGATCAGGCCGATGATGTCTTCAATCTGCTCCGGGTCGACCATGTCGTCGGGCAGGTGATCATTGACTTCGGCGTAGGTCAGGTAGCCCTGTTCCAGGCCCTTGCTGATCAGAAGCTTGATGTCGTTTTGCTGGGCAGGACGTTCGTTGGCCATGTAGTGCTCGCGCCACCGGCGGGTTGGAATATAGGGAACCTAGCATTATACCAGCGCAGCGTAACGCTTGCCGGCGGTGGTTCCGGGGCGTCAAGGTCTGAGCAGGAAAGTGACGGGACCGTCATTCACCAGGCTGACAACCATATGGGCACCGAAGCGCCCGGTTTCCACCCCTGCGGCGTGCTTTTCACGGCAGATCGCCACCAATCGATTGAAAAGCCGTTCAGCCTCGGCCGGCGGCGCGGCGCTGGTGAAGCTCGGGCGCATGCCTGAACGGGTGTCCGCGGCCAGGGTGAACTGGCTGACCAGCAACAGGCCACCACCAATGTCCCGCAAGGAGCGGTTCATCTTGCCGGCATCGTCGGCGAACACCCGGTAACCGAGCAGACGATCAGCCATCCGCGAGAGCGCCGCCTCGTCGTCCCCCGGCTCCACCCCCACCAGGGCCAGCAGACCGGGTCCGATCTGCCCCACCACGGCGTCATCGACGGTGACCGAGGCCTGGGTAACGCGCTGGATCAGGGAGAGCATGGTCGGTCCAATGGGGCAATCGCCCACCATAGCACCGGGCTTCAGCCGCTAGACTTGCACGGATGAAACCGCAAGCCACCGCCAAGCTCTACCACCGCCTCGCCACCGTCCTGACCCACCTGCCCTGGTCCTGGCAGCGGACGCTGGCCGACACCGTGGCCTGGCTGTGGGGCGGGATCGACGCCCGTGAAAGCCGGGTCACCCGCCGCAACCTGGAGCTGGCCTATCCCGAACTGGGGGCCGACCAGCGTCGCCGGCTGCACCGCCAGATCCTGCGCACCACCGCCCGCCAGGCGCTGGAAACGCTGTACCTGTGGACCCACGACCCGGCCGACAACCTGGCCCGGCACCTGAAGCAGCGCAACGGCCAGGCCCTGTACGACGCCGCGCTGGCCTCGGGCAAGGGCGTGATCGTGATCGCCCCGCACTACGGCAACTGGGAGCTGCTGAACCAGTGGCTGGCCGAACGTGGCCCGATCGCCATCGTCTACGCCCCGCCGGAAAACCCGGTCGGCGATGAGTTCCTGCAGCTGTGCCGCGGCGGTGACAACGTGCGCCAGGTGCGTGCCGAGGGGCCGGCGGTGCGGCAGCTGTTCAAGGTGCTCAAGGACGGCGGTGCCACCGGCATCCTGCCCGACCAGCAGCCCAAGAATGGCGATGGCGAGTTCGTGCCGTTCTTCGGCGTGCAGGCGCTGACCATGACCCTGGTCAACCGCCTGGCCGAGCGCACCGGCGCCACCCTGCTGTACGCCTGGTGCGAGCGCATCGGCCCGGACCTGGAGTTTGCCCTGCACGTGGAGCCGGCCGAGCCGGCCATCGCCGATGCGGACCTGCCCACCGCGGTGGCCACCCTGAGCGCGGGCATCGAGCGCATCGCCCGGCGCGATCCTTCGCAGTACCAGTGGACCTACAAGCGCTACACGCTGCGGCCACCGGGCAGCGGCGAAACTGACCCCTACGCCACCGCCAGGCACCCGCACTGACACCGGCCCTGCAACACTGCGTCACCTGTCCCGTCGATTGAATCAGCGAGCGGCGGTCCCCATAAGGTCCCGATGAGCGTCCAGTCCCCCTCCCCCAGCGCCGGCCCGTTCGGCGAAACCGCCGCCATCCACTGCGAGCGCGCCGCCGCCGAGCTGCGTGCCGGTCGGCCGGTGGTGATCGTCGACGGGCAACGTCGGCTGGCCACCCTCGCCCTGGACAGCAGCTCCCCGCGCAGCCTGGCCGCCTTCGGCCAGGCCAGCGACCAGCAGCACTACCTGTTCCTGACCGCCCCGCGCGCGCAGACGTTGGGCATCACCGCCAGCGATGGCATCCGCCTGCCGCTGGCCGGCCGCGATTTCGCCGAGCTGCCGGCACTGGCCTACCTGCGCGATGCCCCCACGGCCGAAGGCGCGCAACCACTGGGCAATGACCTGGACGCGGCGGCGGTGGAAGTGGCCCGGCTCGGCCTGCTGCTGCCGGCCATGATCTCGGTGGAACTGGCGCCGGGGCCAAGCGCGTTCGACCCCTGCCTGCACCTGAGCGTGGAAGCCCTGCGTGAGGGCGCCCGCCAGGCCGGCCAGGACTACGAACTGGTCACCCGCTCGCCGGTGCCGTTGCGCGACGTGGGCATGAGCGAGTTCGCGGTGTTCCGTGGCGGCGTGGCGCAGCGCGACCAGGTCGCGGTGATCGTCGGCACGCCGGACCTGCAGGGCGCGGTGCCGGTGCGCGTGCATTCCTCGTGCCTGACCGGTGACCTGTTCGGTTCGCTCAAGTGCGACTGCGGCGACCAGCTGCGGCGCGGCCTGCGCACGCTCAAGGAGCTGGGCGGCGGCATCCTGCTGTACCTGGACCAGGAAGGCCGTGGCACCGGCATCGCCGCCAAGATGCGCGCCTATGGCTACCAGCACGAAGGGCTGGACACCATCGACGCAGACGCCCAGCTCGGCTTCGGTGCCGACGAGCGCCGCTATGGCAGCGCGGTGGCGATGCTGCGCGCATTGGGCGTGCAGCGCATCCAACTGCTGACCAACAACCCCACCAAGGTGCAGCACCTGCGCAACGCCGGCATCGAAGTCAGCGGTTGCGTGCCGGTGACCGGCGAGATCACCGCCGAGAACGAGCAGTACCTGCGCACCAAGGCCGCCCGTGCCGGCCACCATCTGGATGTCGATGCGCTGATCATGGCCGCGCAGTGATGCGCGACTGAGGCTGCGGGGAAGTTCGCACAAAGCCAACCCCTCCCCAGCCCTCCCCAGCCCTCCCCTGCTGCGCATGGGAGGGGGCCGATCATGCAGTTTGCGTTGTTGCCTTGGCTGTTGCCTTGGCCTTTGCCCCCTCCCTTGCGCCGAGGGCGGAGGGGAGGGCTGGGGAGGGGTCGCTCCTGCCCGGGCCGGGACACTTGCCTCAGCCTCCATCCAACCCGCTACAGTCAGCGCATGACCGAACCGCCTGCGCTCCCCGAAGCCCCCCTTCCCGCCCCCGAAACACAGTGGCAGCCGTTGCCACGGCGTGGCGCGGTGTTCGCCGCTATCGGCAGCGCCATCGGCATGGCCATCCCACTGACGCTGGCCGCCGGCATCGTGCCGCTGGCCTTCCATTACGCGCACTGGCTGCTCGCCGGTTGCGCCGGCCTGCTGGTCGGGCTGGCGTGGGGCGCCTGGTTCGGCTGGCGGCGGCACCGGCTGACGTTCTGGCGGCTGGATGAGCAGGCACTGGGCGTACGCCGCGGCCACCTGTGGCAGAGCGAAAGCCATGTGCCCATCTCGCGCGTGCAGCACCTGGACCTGGGCCGCGGCCCCCTGCAGCGCATGGCGGGGTTGGCGACGCTGACCGTGCACACCGCCGGCACGCGCATGAACACCGTCGCCATCGCCGGGCTCGCACTGGCCGATGCCGAACGCCTGCGTGACCGCCTGGCGCGCCAGCTCGACCACGACGACGCCCTGTGAACCTGCCTTCCGCCGACAACGCCGAACGCCGGCTGCACCCCTGGTCGTGGTTGTTCGTGCTGCTGCGCCAGATCCAGCAGATGCTGCTGCCGCTGGTCGCGGTACTGATCTTCGGTGGCCGGCGTGGCGATGAAGCGTGGTGGTTCCAGCTGATCCCGCTGGTGGTGATCGCCGCGCTGGTGGCCAGCTCGGTGCTGCAGTACCTGACCTACCGCTACCGCATCGGCGCCGACACGCTGGTCATCCGCAGCGGCGTGTTCGAACGCACCCGCCGCGAGATCCCGTTCGCCCGCATCCACAACGTCGCCGTACACCAGAACCTGCTGCACCGCCTGTTCGGCGTGGCAGAACTGCGGCTGGAATCGGCCGCCGGCGACAAGCCCGAAGCCGAGATGCGCGTGCTCAAGCTCGACCAGGCACTGGAACTGGAACGCCTGATCCGCCAACGCGGCCACGCACCGGTCGCCACCGATGCCCCGCTGCCGGAAGCCGACCTGTTGCTGGCCCTGCCACCCATGGAACTGGTGCGGCTGGGGCTGGTGTCGAACAAGGCGCTGGTCGTGGTCGCCGCGGCGGTGGGCGCCCTGTACCAGATGTTCCCGCGCGAGATGGCGGCTGACTTCATCGAGCAGCAGGGGCGCCAGGCCCTGGGCTATGCCAGCCAGCTGCATTTCAGCAGCACCGCGATGGCGATCAGCGCCGTGGCCGGGCTGCTGACCCTGCTGCTGTTGATGTGGCTGCTGTCGATCGGCCTGGCCTTCATGCAGTACCACGGCTTCCGCCTGACCGAAGCCGACCGCCGCCTCACCGTCGAACGCGGCCTGCTCACCCGCGTGCGCAGCAGCGTGGCGCGCCGGCGCATCCAGGCCTGGACGCTGCGCGAAGGCGCGCTGCATCGCCTGTTCGGGCGCCGCCAGCTGCGCGTGGACATCGCCAGCGGTGGCGGCAACGAGGACAAGGACGGCCGTGCCCTGAAGGAACTGGCGCCGCTGGCCACGCCGGCCACCTGCGATGGCCTGCTGCAGCACCTGCTCCCGCAACTGCAATGGCCGCCTCTGCAATGGCAGGCCGTCTCCACCCGCGGCTGGTGGCGCCTGTGCCTGCCGGCGCTGCTGGCAAGCGGCGCGCTGGCCGCCGTGTTGACCCACGAAACCGGCCCGTGGGGATTGTTGCCGTTGCTGTGGCTGCCATGGTCGGCGTTCAAGGCCCGTCGCCAGGTCACGCGCATGGGCTACAGCATCGATGCCCAGCGCGTGACCGTGCGCGGCGGCTGGTGGAACCGCTGGTGGCGGGTGGCCGAGCTGGACAAGCTGCAGGCGCTGCGGCTGGACCGCTCGCCGCTGGACCGCCGTTTCGGCACCGCGACGCTGACCCTGGACACCGCCGGCGCGTTCGGCGCGCCGCCGCTGCAGCTGCGTTTCCTGGAAGAACAGCGCGCGCAGGAGCTGATGGCGCAGCTTGGCCAGGAGATGGCGCGGCGCCGGCTGCGCTGGTGAGAGTCAACGACGCCCCTCTCCCGGCCGAGAGAAGGGCATGGCGGGCCGTCAGGTCCGCGCCGGACCCCAATAGCCAATACGCTTGCGCAGCTTCAACTTGCGCCACAGGTTCATCGGCTTGGGCTTGCGGTTGCGCGCGCCCTTGGCGACGAACGCATCGATCGCATCCAGGATGCGGTCACTGGACTTGCCATCCCGGTACGGGTGCAACTGGTCGGCGAAGTCGCGCACCGCGGCCATCAGCGCCGGCGGGCGCGACAGCGCGGTGCGGATCGCCCCTTCGAACTGCGCCGGGTCGTCGATGTCGATCAGCTGCGGGCCTGGGCGGCGGTTCTTGAACGTGACCACCGGCTTGTAGGTCAGCAGGAACTCGTTGAGCGCCGAGGAGGTGTCCGAGCACATCATGTCCACCTGCGGGAACAGGTCCAGGATGTTGTCGTCGTCGGCGAAGCGCAGGTACGGGCCTTCCAGCGCGCGGTACTTGGCCACCACTTCCGGGTCCATCTTCGGGTGGAAGGTGACGATCCAGCGCCACTCACCGCTCTGCGAGAGACGCTTGATCTCATCGTGCAGGATGCCCGCCGCACTCCATGAGGGCGAGAACGTGGAGTGGTACAGGATCACCGGCGGCGCGCGCACCGGGTCGGGCGCGTCGCGCAGCTGGCTCATGAACGGGTCGATCTTCGGGAAGCCGGTCTCCACCACCGAGAAGTGCCCCTGCTCCTTGGCCAGCGCCGAGAACGCGGCGGTGTCGCGCGGGCCGGTGGTGCAGTACAGGTCGAAGAAGCCACGGATGTAGATGTGGCGCGGCTTGCCGGCGTCGAACCCGTGGAAGGTCTCGACCTTCACGCCGGGGAAGAAGTGCGGCACGGCATTGGACGAGGTGATCACCGCGTACGGGTTCCAGGCGCGTACCTGCGCCACCGTCAGCAGGGTTTCGTCCTCGGCCAGGTCCTCGGCCCCGGGACCATCGAAGAACCACGCTGCCTCATCCCCGCGTGCCCGGATCGCCGCCTGGACCGGCCGGAGGATGGCCAGCGCGTAGCGCTCCGAGCCGTACAGCAGATAGTGGCGTGGCACGTGGAAACTCCTGAATCTCCGGGATCTGGCGCGGATTATCGCATCGCCAGCCGGCAGCGTCGCTGCTAGGCTTTGGCCCCGGCTCCCACCGCGTACCCCTGCATGCCCCAGCCCTCGTCCAGTTCCCCGAGCAGCCGCCCCCGCGTGTCGGCCTGCATCATCGCCTTCAACGAGGCGGACCGGATCGGCGATTGCCTGGCCTCGCTGGCGTTCTGCGACGAGATCGTGGTGGTGGATTCGTTCTCCACTGATGCCACCGTGACGGTGGCCGAAGCGGCCGGGGCACGGGTGCTGCAGCGCGCCTTCGACGGCTTCCGCAGCCAGAAGGACTTCTGCGTCAACCAGGCCCGGCATGACTGGGTGCTGTGCCTGGATGCCGACGAACGCGTCGACCCGGCCCTGCGCGCGGCCATCGAGGCCGAACGCGATGCAGGGTTCCCGCGTGGCCCCGGTTACCGCTTCGCGCGCTGCTCGGAGTACTTCGGCCGTTTCCTGCGCCACGGCACCGCTTACCCGGACCGCGTGCTGCGCCTGTTCGACCGCCGCCACGGCGGCTGGCGCGGCGACCGCGAGATCCACGAGGCGGTCTCGGTCGACGGCCCCGTCGCCCTGCTCAAGGGCGACCTGCTGCACCACCCCTACCGCAGCTTCCTGCAGTTGCTGGACAAGAAGCAGAAATACGCCCGGATGATGGCCGAACACGAATTCAGCCGCGGCAAGCGTGCCAGCCTGGGCAAGCTGATCATTTCCCCCGCCTGGCGCTTCTTCCGCAGCTTCGTGTTCAAGCGGGGTTTCCTGGACGGCTGGCCGGGGCTGATCGAGGCCTTCGTCAGCGCCAACTACGTCCGCCAGAAGACCATCATGCTGTGGCTGCTGCAGAACGGCCAACCGGTGCAGACGCCCCCCGCCAGCCGTTGAACCGCTTCCGGTCACGCGCGCCGGAAACGTTTTCCAGGGATGAACGGCCGCGTTTCCTGCCGCGTACGGCGGCTCGGCCGGATGCAACCGTGACAAAATGATGCGCCGGCCCTGCTCCCGTGGCGGGGCCTGTCTTTTTCCTCTCTGGGATCGTTCCATGCAAAGAATTCTGGTCACCGGCGGCGCCGGCTTCCTGGGCTCGCACCTGTGCGACCGACTGATCCGGGACGGCCACGACGTCCTGTGCGTGGACAACTACTTCACCGGCAGCAAGCGCAACATCGCGCACCTGATCGGCCACCCGTCCTTCGAGCTGATGCGCCATGACGTCACCTTCCCGCTGTACGTGGAGGTGGACCGCATCTTCAACCTGGCCTGCCCGGCCTCGCCGGTGCATTACCAGCACGACCCGGTGCAGACCACCAAGACCAGCGTGCACGGGGCGATCAACATGCTCGGCCTGGCCAAGCGCGTGAACGCGCGCATCCTGCAGGCCTCCACCAGCGAGGTCTACGGCGACCCGGAAGTGCACCCGCAGCAGGAAGGCTACTGGGGCCGGGTCAACCCGATCGGCATCCGCAGCTGCTACGACGAGGGCAAGCGCTGCGCCGAGACGCTGTTCTTCGACTACCACCGCCAGCACGCGCTGGACATCAAGGTGGTGCGCATCTTCAACACCTACGGCCCGCGCATGCACCCCAATGACGGGCGCGTGGTCAGCAACTTCATCGTGCAGGCGCTGCGCGGGCAGGACATCACCATCTACGGCGATGGCCAGCAGACGCGCAGCTTCTGCTACGTCGATGACCTGCTCGAGGCCATGACCCGGATGATGGACACCGAGGCCGGCTTCACCGGCCCGATCAACATCGGCAACCCCGGCGAGTTCACCATGCTCGAACTGGCCGAGAAGGTGCTGCAGCTGGTCGGCGGACGCTCGCAGCTGGTGTTCCAGCCGCTGCCTTCGGACGATCCGCGCCAGCGCCAGCCGGACATCACGCTGGCCCGCGAGAAGCTGGGCTGGGAGCCCAAGGTCGCGCTGGAAGACGGCCTGAAGGAAACCATCGCCTACTTCCGCACCCTGCTGGCCGAGGACCGGGCATGACCCGCTTGGCGGTCGTCATCACCAACTACAACTATGCGCGCTTCGTGGTCGAGGCCATCGAAGGCGTGCTCGCCCAGACCCGTCCGGCCGCACAGATCCTGGTCGTGGACGATGGTTCCAGCGATGGCTCGCAGGCGCTGCTGCAGGAGCGCTACGGCGCGCATCCGGCGATCACCCTGCTGTTCGGCCAGAACGGCGGGCAGCTGGCGGCGTTCCAGCGCGGCGTGGCCGCCGCCGACGCGGACGTGATCTGCTTCCTCGACGCCGACGACCGCTGGGAGCCCACCTACCTGGAGCAGATCGGCGCGGTCTACGACCAGCGCAAGGACGTCGGCTTCGTGTTCTCCGACATCGCGCTGTTCGGCAACGAGAACGGCCGCATCGGCTTCGCCGGGCGCGCGCTGGACCTGGGCTACACCGCGATCAGCACCTACGCGCTCACCTACTGGTACGGCGCGCCGACCTCGGCGTTGTCGCTGCGCACCCGCTATGCGCGGCAGTGCATGGACCTGCCGGCGCAGGTCAGTGCCAGCTGGCGCCTGTCGGCCGACAACTGCCTGGTGTTCGGCGCCAGCCTGTTCGGCGCCCGCAAGTACTTCCTGCCCACCGGGCAAGTCGGCTATCGCATCCATGGTGACAACGGCTGGTGGGCCAAGCAGGACCGCAACACCGTCTTCCACGGCCTGCTGCAGTCGCGCGGCCTGATCCACCACTACGCCCGCGCCGCCGGCCTGGACGACTCCTGCCTGGAGCTGGCCAAGCTGGAGTACCGCACCAAGCCAGACCCCGACTGGGCCGAGGCACGGCGCTACATCGACCTGTGCTGGCGGGCCCGGTTGCCCTGGTGGAAACGCCTGGAGCGGATCCTGAGCATCGTCCGCAGCCGCAAGCGCGGCAAGGGCTGAACCGGACTGCGGGAATGAGGCTGAACGCTCGTTCGGGGCGTTCATCAAAGACCCGCTTGGCTTCCCTTACCCTTTGCGTCCCCTCCGCCCGCCCCAGCGCCCCGAGGTGACGGCCCTGCGGCATCGAATCCCTTGCGGACCGGGGATTGCGGCGCACGCCCCGCCCACCACCGTTTGCACATGACGCCCGACCTGAAACCGCCACTCTCCACCGTCGACCTGCCCTCCCCCGGGGAGCCAACTGCACCGCGCTGGCGCAACCTGCTGTTCGTGGGGCTGCTGGTGGTGATCGCCGGCATGAGCTTCCTGCCGGCCGGGCCGTCGTTCAATCCGGGCAAGCCGTTCCAGTACCTGGCCGCCCTGACGCTGTACCTGCCGGCCTTGATCATCGCCATCGCCCGCCCGGGCCGCTTCCTGGATTTCGCGCGGCGCCCGTTGATGCCCGTGCTGCTGTTGCTGTTCGCCTGGGCCCTGCTGAGCCTGTCGTGGAGCAATGCGAAGCGTCCGCACGATGAGTTCCTGCGCCTGCTGACGGTGTGCCTGTTCCTGTTCGGCTGCACCCTGGCGGTCGGCCGCGACGTGGTACGCCAGCGCGCCCTGCTGGCCTTCGGCGCCGGCATCCTGGCGGTGTCCGCGGTCGCGGCGATGGTGCACTTCGCGATCAAGCCCACGGTCGACAACCGCCTGGTTGGGTTCGGGGTGATGGCCAACGCCAACCTGTTCGGCGCCGCGATGGCCGCCGGCATCCTGTGGCTGTGGCCATGGCGCTGGGAGACGCGCAATCGCCGCCTGCTGAAATGGCTGGCCATGGGCGTCATGGCGACTGCGCTGATGCTCACCTTCTCGCGCAGCGCGATGCTCGCGCTGGCCTTCAGCCTGTTCGTGCTGCTGGTCGTCCGGCACCGGGACCGTGCGCTGCAGCGGCTGCTGCTGCTGATCGCCGTGGGGTTGGGCATCGCCATCCCGGCCTACCCGGAACTGGCCGAACGCGGCCTGTCACTGCGGCCACAGCTGTTCGCCCATGCCATGGAACTGTTCCAGCAGCATCCGTGGCTCGGCCTCGGCCTGGGCGCCGACTTCACGCTGCCGGTGATCGGTGGCAACGGGCAGTACCAGGTCCACACCCACAACCTGTTCACCCAGTTGGCCGTCGAACTGGGCATCCCCGGCGTGCTGCTGTGGTCGGCGGTCTGGCTGGGCCTGGGCTGGCGTGCCTGGCAACGGCGTGACGTTGCCACCGGCCGGGTCGTGCTGGGCCTGTGGCTGTTCGCCACGGTCATGGTGCAATTCGACCTGCCCCACCTGATCGACAGCCCGCGACCCGGTTGGCTGATTCTCTGGCTACCCCTGGCACTGAGCCTGTCGTTACCATCTTCCGGGTCCAAACCGTCCGGGCCTGCATGAAAATCTCGCTGGTGATCCTCACCTACAACTGGCCCGAAGCGCTGGACCGCGTGCTGGAAAGCGTCGCCGGCCAGCGCCGGATGCCGGACGAGGTGCTCATCGCCGATGACGGTTCCGGCGCGGCCACGGCCGACGTCGTGCGGCGTTGGCAGGAACGGCTGCCGGTGCCACTGCGGCACATCTGGCAGCAGGACCAGGGCTTTCGTGCGGCACGCTGCCGCAACCTGGGCATCGCCGCCAGCCAGGGCGACTACGTGGTCCTGCTCGACGGCGACATGCTGCTGCACCGTGATTTCATCGCCGACCACGCGGCCTTCGCCGAACCCGGCTTCTTCCTGCAGGGCGGACGCCTGAAGGCCAGTGCTGCTGAAACCGAACGATTGCTGGCGGGGGGCCGGCCGACGTTCGCGCCGTGGATGGACGCCGACTTCCACGAGTTCGATGGCACCCGTCGCCTGTACGCCTTCCGCCAGCCGTTGCTGGCGCGCTGGAAAGCGCGTGCCCGCAACGGCGGCCGGGTCATGAGCTGCAACATGAGTTTCTGGCGCGCAGACCTGCTGCAGGTCAACGGTTTTGACGAACGCATGGAAGGCTATGGCGCCGAGGACCGCGAGCTGGCGGCCCGCCTGGAGAACACCGGGCTGCGCCGACGTGGCCTGAAGTGGGCGGCGCTGGCCGTCCATTTGTGGCATAACTCACGGGCGCCCCCGGACGTGGATGACATGACGTTGCCGAACAACCGCCTGTTCCATGCCACGCGTACGCAGAAGCTCACCCGCTGCACGCAGGGCATCGACACCCACTCCGCTGCACCGCCGGACCCCCGGATCGGCTGACCGCCCTTCCACCCCCACCCCCCATGAAATTGCTCTTCACCAACTTCCACAGCGGCAGCGGCGGTGGCCACACCACCTATACCCGCGAATTGGCCGGCGCGCTTGCCGCCCGGCACGAGGTGCATGTGGCCGCACCGGGCGGCAGCACGCTGCTGGCCCAGGCCAGTGCCCTGCCCGGCGTGCACGTGCTGGCGCAGCCGTTCCCCAATGGCCTGCGCCGCATCCGCCAGCGGCTGCACGCGGTGCGGCAGCTGCGCGGTTACCTGCGCCGGAACCGCTTCGACGTCGTCCACGTCAACGGCTCGGCCGACCACCGCATCACCCTGGCCGCCCTGCGCGGCATCAGCCCGCGCCCGCGCGTGGTGCTGACCAAGCACAACACCAAGCCCATGCGCGGACCGCAGCACGTCTGGCGCGCACGCTGGCATACCGACAAGGTCATCGCGGTATGCGAATACGTGCGCCGGCAGCTGGAATCCACGCCGTACCGCGTGTGCCATCCGCAGACCGTCTACAACGGCGTGGACACCGTCCACTTCCAGCCCTGGCCACAGGATGCAGCCGCCGCGCAGCGACGCGCGCTGGGAATCGCCGACGATGCGCTGCTGGTCGGCAGCAACGCCGGCACCGCCGGCTACAAGGGCTGGACCGACTTGGTCGCCGCGCTGCAGTTGCTGTCGGCGGCAGAACGCGAACGCATCCATGTGGTCCTGGCCGGGCATCCCCCTTCCGCCGCCCAGCAAGCGGTCATCGACGCCGCCGGGCTGCAGGCGCAGTTCCATTTCCCCGGCCTGCTCGCCGACGTGCGGCCGGTGATCGCCACCTTCGATGCCGGCTTCGTGCTTTCCCATGACGTGGAAACCATCTCCTTCGCCTGCCGCGAGATGATGGCCATGGGCAAGCCGGTGATGGTCACCGACTATGCCGGCCTGGCGGAGAACATCCATCCCGGCGAAGACGGCTGGGTGGTCCCCGTCCATGGTCACGCGGCCATGGCCGCCACCCTGCGCACGATGCTGGAAGACCGCTCGCACCTGCTGCGCATGGGTGCCGCGGCACGGGCACATGCCGCCGCCGAGTTCGGGCTGGAACGCTTCGTCACTGCCACCGAAGCGATCTACCGGGAACTGCTCTCCGCCGGCTGAGGCGCCGCGCGCTCGGCCTCGCTCCGGCACGGCCCACGCACCGCCGTGGCCGGCACCAGCCACCACCCCCGGCCACTCAGGCTGCCGACGTGCTGGCTGCGGCCGCGGTCGATGCAGGCCAGTGCGGCCTCGTCCTGCACCAGCAGCCAGCGGTGCGACGGCGCGGACTGCTGCCAGGCCACGCCGGCCCGCAGCTGCTCCGGCCACGGCCGCAGGAAACCGAAGTTGGCCACCGGCCGGTCGGCCATCAGCAGGTTCTGTTCCTTCCAGGCAACCAGCCCCAGCTCGACATCGGGCCCGAGGCGTCGCCCGACCTCACGCATCAGCCCACGTCCGGAGCTGGAGTCGGTGATCAGCGGGTTGACCACCAATCCCTGCAGCACCCACACCAGCGCGAGCAGCGAAGCCAGCACCTGCGCCGGCCAGCGTCGGCCCCACCGCCACAGCGCCACGGCTCCCCAGAATCCCATCACCAGCACCGCGGCACCGATCGTCCGCGCCGCCGCCACCGACAACTCACGGCGCTCCAGCAAACCCTGCACGCGCTCGCTGCCCTCGCCCAGCAACACGCCGGCACCGGCCACCAGCAGCACCAGCGTCAACGTCGCGGTGAACAGCAGCACCAGCGCACGCACGCCGGCCTTGCGCAACAAGCCGGGCAACAACGGCGCCAATGCCAGGCAGAACACCGGCAACGCCGGCAGGATGTAAACGTCACGCTTGCCGCTGGGAATGGAGAAGAACACCACCACCAGCAACCACCAGCCCAGCAGCAACAGGTAACGCGGGTCATGTCGCCGCAGCCGGCGCCACCAGGCCGGCAGCGCCCAGGGCAAGGCGAGCATGGCCGGCATCCACAGCGTCAGCATCACCCCGAGGTGGTACCACGGTGGATTGTGGTGGTCCCAGGACGCGGTGTAGCGACCGGCGGTCTGGCGGAACAGGATTTCGTGCAGGTAGGCATGCCGCCCGGGGTCAGCACTGCCCACCACCGCGGCCAGCAGCGGCCCCAACCACAACGACAGGGCCAGGACGAAGGCCAGCGGTCCCAGCCAGAAGCGCGGGTTGGCCACATGCAGCATCGGCCGACGCCAGCCCATCGCCACGCAGAGCACCGCCGGCACCAGCATCGCCAGCGCCAGCATGCCCACGCCCTTGGTGATAACGCCCAGTCCGGCGGCGAACCAGCCGATCGTCCACCAACGCCAGTCCGGCCCGCGCAGCAGGTGCCGCAGCAGGCCGTAGTTGGCCAGGGTGATGAACAACAGCAGCAGCGCATCGATCTGCGCCTTGCGTGCCTGGAAGGTGAACTGCAGCGTGAACAGCAGCAACCAGGCCGCATACAGGCCGACCCGCCGGGTCCACAGGCGCCGGCCCAGGTCATGGACGCAGGCCAGCGTGCCCAGCGCCGCCAGCAACGAAGGCAGCAGGAAGGCCACGCGCCAATCGCGCAGCAGCAGGTAGAAGCCGCCCTGCAACCACATCAGCATCGGCGGCTTGTCGCCATACAACTCGATGCCGCGATGGGGGAACAGCCACTGGCCGCTCTCCACCATCTGCCGGGCGACCAGCGCGAAACGCGGCTCGTCCGAGGGCCACGGATCCCGCAGGCCGAGGCCGGCGGCGAGCACCAGCACGGCGGTGATCGCCAGCAACCAGAATTCCCTGCGCGCCAGATCGTCCCTCATGGCGCCGGATGATAGCCAGCCTAGATGACGGCCAGCTTCACGATCCGGGCCTGGAAGAAGCCATCGCCCCCCTGCTCCCCCGGCAGGCGCTGGCGGCCACCGCCATCGTCATGGCCGAACGTGTCGGGCAGTGCTTCCAGGCGTGCGTCCGGCGTGCGCGCCAGGAACGCGGCGACCTGCTGGCTGTTCTCGCGGCGCAGGATCGAACAGGTGGCGTACAGCAGCACGCCACCGGGGCGCAGCACCTTCCACAGCGCATCGAGCAGGCGTGCCTGCAACGCAACCAGCGCGGTGATGTCCTCGGCGCGACGATGCAGCAGCACGTCGGGTTGGCGACGGATGATGCCGGTGGCCGAGCACGGGGCATCCAGCAGCACCGCATCGAACGGCGTGCCATCCCACCAGGCCGGGACATCGGCCGCATCCACCGCCTGGACCTGTGCCGCCGCGCCCACGCCGGTGCGGTTGAAGGTTTCGCGGATGCGCTGCAGGCGCCGTGCATCCACGTCCAGCGCCAGCAGTTGCAGCGACGGATCGCGTTCGAGCAGGTGCGCAGACTTGCCGCCCGGTGCGGCGCAGGCATCCACCACGCGTGCCCCCACGGCAGGCGACAGGCCATCGGCCACCTGCTGCGCGGACAGGTCCTGTACCGACACCGCGCCCTGCGCGAAGCCCGGCAGGCTCGCCACCGGCACGGCCACCGGCAGACGGATCGCATCGGCGGCGGCCGGCTCGGCCAGTGCGTCGATGCCGGCGTCCTGCAGCAACGCCAGATAGGCGTCGCGGCTGTGCTGCTGGCGGTTCACCCGCAGCCACAACGGTGCCGGCTGCAGGCTATGGGTGAGGATCTGCTCGACATGTGCCGGCCAATCCGCGCGGACCTGCTGCAACAGCCATTGCGGCCACGCATCCTCGGCGCGCGCGGTGCCGAAGCCCTCGCGCTGCGCGCGGCGCAACACCGCGTTGACCAACCCGGCCTGGCGCTCGCGGCCCAGCGCGCGCGCGGCATCCACCGTCGCCGACAACGCAGCGTGGGCGGGCAGCTGCAGCGCATCGAGCTGAGCGAAGCCGGCCATCAGCACCCCACGCAGGTCCGCTTCACGCGGGCCCAGCGGCTTCTGCAGCCATTGCCCGAGTGCACGCTCGTAAGCGAAACGGCGGCGCAATGCGGCAAAGCAGATCGCCTCCAGCAGGGCACGGTCGCGGCTGTCGTCCAGCTTCGGCAACGCCGTGGACAACTCGGCCTTGAGCGAACGACCCCGGACCAGCACCGCAGCCAACACCCGGGCCGCCTGCACGCGGGTCTGCACGCCGGGCTGGCGCGCGGCGCCCTTGCTGGCCGGCGCAGAAGACACAGCCGTCATCGCCTCACCCCTCGACCGGCAGGTCGCGGCGGGCGTTGAGGTAGTCGGCGGCGGTGATCGCCTTGCCGCCCTCACGCTGGACCACGCGCAGGCGCAATGCACCCTGGCCACAGGCGATGTCGATGCCTTCGCGGCTGGCCGCGATCACCGTGCCCGGGGCCTTGCCACGGTTGTCCTCGAGCGCCACCGCTCCATGGATGCGCACGCGCTCCCCGGCCAAGCTCGCCTCGGCGATCGGCCACGGATTGAACGCCCGCACGCGACGCGCCAGCGCGGCGGCGTCCTGGCTCCAGTCCAGCCGCGCCTGCGCCTTGTCCAGCTTGTGCGCGTAGGTGACGCCGGCGTCCGGCTGCGGGCGCGGGATCGGCTTGATGCCGGCGCGCAGCAGGCCCAGCCCATCGGACAGTACCTGCGCACCCAACTGCGCCAGGCGGTCATGCAACTGGCCGCCGGTATCGCTGTCGCTGATCGCGGTGGCCTGGTGCAGCAGCACCGGGCCGGTATCCAGGCCGGCCTCCATCTGCATCAGGCAGACCCCGGTTTCGGCATCCCCGGCCTCGATCGCGCGCTGGATCGGCGCGGCACCGCGCCAGCGCGGCAGCAGTGAAGCGTGCACGTTCCAGCAGCCATGGGTCGGGATGGCCAGCACGGCCTTGGGCAGGATCAGTCCGTAGGCCACCACGATCATCAGGTCCGGCTGCAGCGCGCGCAGCTGCGCCTGGGCCTCGGGGGTCTTCAGCGTTTCCGGCTGGAACACCGGGATGCCGCGGGCAATGGCGTCGAGCTTGACCGGCGACGGCATCAACCCGCGGCCACGCCCGGCCGGGCGATCAGGCTGGGTGTAGACCGCGACCACTTCATGGTGGCGCGCGGCGGCTCCCAGCGAGGCGACGGCGAACTCCGGCGTACCGGCAAAAACGATTCTCATGGCGTGGCAACTCCCGGAAAGGACGACGGCGCCGAAGGGCGGCGCCGTGCGATGCGGGGGCCGGTCACGGCACCCGCTGGGGGCGACCCGGGCATGCCGGACCGCCGTTCAACTCAGGCAACGTGCTTGCGCTGCTTGGCCAGCTTCTTGCGCACCATCTCGCGCTTGAGCGGCGAGAGGTAGTCGATGAACAGCTTGCCGTCCAGGTGGTCCATCTCGTGCTGGATGCAGGTGGCCAGCAGGCCATCGGCGGCCAGCTCCTGCGGCTTGCCCTCGCGGTCGAGGAAGCGCACGACGATCTCGTCGGCGCGGGTCACGTCGGCGTAGATGCCCGGCACCGACAGGCAGCCTTCCTGGTAGACCCGGCCACCGTCGCTGGCGCTGACGATCTGCGGGTTGATGAACACCATCGGCGCGTTCCGCTCCTCGCTCACGTCGATGACCATGAAGCGCTTGTGCACGTCCACCTGGCTGGCGGCCAGCCCGATGCCAGGGGCTTCGTACATGGTCTGGAACATGTCGTCGAGCAGCTGCTGGAAGACCGGCGTGGTCACCTCGGCGGCCTCGATCAGAGCCGCCTTGGTCCGCAGCCGCGGATCAGGAAATTCGAGAATGGGCAGGAGGGCCATGGGGGGTCACCGAAAAAGGAATGCCGCGCAATCCGGCAAGATGTCCCAATTCTACCGCTTGCGCTTGCCCGCTGCTCCCGTTTCTGCAATATAGTGCGCCAACCTGTTGGGGAATCAGGCATCTCAATCATGCTGAAACACATCCGTACGGTCGCCGCCGTCGCGTTGCTGACCGTTACAACCTATGCCGTGGGCGTGGAACTGAATGGTTCCCATCCCGACACCTATGTGGTGAAGAAGGGCGACACGCTGTGGGACATCTCCGCGCGTTTCCTGAAGAAGCCGTGGCTTTGGCCGGAAATCTGGCAGGCCAATCCCCAGGTCAAGAATCCCCACCTGATCTACCCGGGCGACGTGTTGAGCCTGGCCTACCTAGACCGCGTCACCGCACAGCCGGGGCCGCGTCAGGAAGCGCCGATCAACGCCGTGCCGCTGGCGGACGTGGAACCGTTCCTGAAGAACCTGAACGTCGTCGACAGCTTCAAGGAGCTGCCGTACGTGGTCGGCCTGGAAGACAGCCGCCTGCGCGCCACCACCGGCCAGCAGGCCTACGTGCTGGGCCTGCAGGGCGCCCAGTCCGGCCAGCGCTACATGGTGGTCCGCCCGACCGTGCAGTACGGTCAGCCCAAGCACAGCAGCGACCTCAACCTGCGGGGCGACACCACGGCCGGCATGGGCAACCTCTGGAAGGATTACGCCGCCACCAGTGACCGGGATGAATTCCTGGGCTATGAGCTGGCCAAGGTCAACGTAGGCACGTTGACCCAGGTCGGCGCCGATGCCACCCAGGCCTCGATCCTGCGCCTGGAAGACAGCGGTCGCGAAGTCCGCGCCGGTGACCGCCTGGTCCCGGTGCAGGCCAATCCGTACGACCTGCAGTTCATCCCGCACGCACCGGCCAGCACGCTGGCGCCCGGCCAACTGCGCGTGCTGGCCGTCACCGACACCTTCACCTCGGGCGGCCCGCGCGACGTCATCGCCATTTCCGGCGGCGCCCGTGACGGCATCGACAACGGCACCGTGTTCTCGATCTGGCGCAGTGGCAGGCATGTCAACGACCGCGTGACCGGCATGCCGACCTCGCGCAAGGATGACGCCTTCAACGCCGGTGGCAGCCGCGTGTCGCTGCCGGACGAGTACGCCGCCCACGCCATGGTGTTCCGCACCTTCGACAAGGTCAGCTACGCGCTGATCATGGAAGGCACCAAGCCGGCCCGCGTCGGTTACGAGCTCAAGCATCCGGACGCGCAGTAAGCGCTGCGCCCAATCCTGATGTGATGCAACGACGGCGCCCGAGGGCGCCGTCGCTGTTTTGGCGGCAGGCTGGGGAGATGACCTCTCCCCGTCCCGCGCCGGCCACGCCGGTCGACATCGATGCACTGCTCGCGCTGCTGCTGGCCGGCGGCCCGAGTGCCCCCTTGCGCACGCTGCTCGCCCGCTGCGGCGATGCCGCCGCGGTGTTGTCCGCCGATGCATCGACCTGGCGCGAGGCCGGCTGCACGCCCGAGCAATGCCATGCCCTCCGCCACCCCGATCCCGCCCGGCACGACCGCGCGCGGGCATGGTTGGCGTCCCCCGGCCACCACCTGATCGGCTGGACCTGCCCCGACTACCCGCCGCTGCTGCGTGACAGCCCCCATCCGCCGCTGGCGGTCTTCGTCGACGGCGATCCGAGCGTGCTCTGGCAACCAGCCATCGCCGTGGTCGGCAGCCGCATCCCCAGCGCTGGCGGCCGGGACAATGCCCGCGACTTCGCCACCGCCCTGCTCGGCCATGGCCTGACCATCGCCAGCGGGCTGGCCGCCGGCATCGATGCGGCCGCACACCGCGCCGCACTGGCCCTGCCGGGGCCAACCTATGCCGTGATCGGCACCGGCCCGGACCTGGCCTACCCGCGCCACCACCGGGAACTGCAGGCGCAGGTGGCTCGCCAAGGGGCCGTGCTCAGCGAGTACCCGCCCGGCACCGCCCCGCGCAGCGGCCAGTTCCCCGCCCGCAACCGGCTGCTGGCGGCCCTGGCCCTGGGCACGGTGGTGATCGAAGCGGCCGAGCGTTCCGGCGCGCTGATCACCGCCCGCCTGGCCGCCGAGGCCGGGCGCGAGACCTTCGCCGTGCCCGGTTCCATCCACAACCCAATGGCGCGCGGCTGCCACCGCCTGATCCGTGACGGTGCCACATTGGTGACACACGCCGACGACATTCTTGAAGGCGTGGCCAATATGGCCGGCGAACTGGCCCAAGCCTTGCAAAACCGGCTGTCGACCCCCACCTCAGCTGCGCCGGAGACGCCACGTCCGGCACCCGCCCTGCCGGATCCCGACTACCAGCGCTTGTGGAACGCCCTGGGGTTCGACCCAACCGGTATGGATTTACTGATCGAACGCACTGGATTGACGGCCGCCAGCCTGTCCTCCATGCTGCTGGTCATGGAACTGGAAGGGAGAGTGTCGTCCGAACACGGTCGCTACACCCGCACCTGAGGGTTCCTTCACCTCCACAGCGCCGACTGGCGCAGGCCGAGGGCAATGAAAGAGAGCATCCTGGACGTCCTGCTGTATCTGTTTGAACACTATTTCAGCGAGGATGCCGATCTCATCCGAGACCGCGATTCGCTGCAGAACGGCCTGATCCAGGCCGGTTTCAGCCCCACCGAGATCAACAAGGCCTTCGACTGGCTCGATGCCTTGGCAGAACAGCGCCCGGCCGTGGCCCAGGCCCGGGTGAAGGGGCCGGTGCGCGTTTTCCACGGCCCGGAACTGGACAAGCTGGACGTGGAAGGCCGCGGTTTCCTGCTGTTCCTCGAGCAGCACGGCATCCTGGACGCCGACCAGCGCGAGCTGGTACTGGACCGCGCGATGGCGCTGGACCAGGACGAGCTGGACCTGGACGACCTCAAGTGGGTCGTGCTGATGGTGCTGTTCAACCAGCCGGGCGCCGAAGCGGCCTATGCCTGGATGGAAACCCAGATGTTCGTCGACGAACCCGAACCCCTGCACTGAGCCCAACGGCATGCAGGGACGCATGAGGAGACCCGCGTGAGCCAGTGGTTCTACGCCGAGGGCAACCGCGAACGGCGCGGACCACTGCCAGCGGAAAACATCGTCGAGCTGTTCCGCTCCGGGCGCATCGCCGCCGATACCCTGGTCTGGCGCGAAGGTGCCGAGCACTGGCAACCCCTGCAGGCATTCGCCGCCGAACTGGGGCTGCCGGACGTGTCCGGACCGGCTGTGCCGGTACCGCCGGCCCTGCCCGACCTTCCCGTACCACCCCCGCCGGCGGTACAGCACGTCCACGTCGCGGTTCCCAACCCGCCACCGGCCGCGGTCCGGCAGGGCCTGTCCGGCTGCGCCATCGTCGGCATCATCGTTGCCGTGGTCGGCGTGATCCTGCTGGCCGTCCTTGCCATCCTCGCCGCCATCGCCTATCCCCAGTACCGCGAGTACACCTTGCGCAGCAAGACCTCCATGGTGCAGGCGCAACTGGTCGCCCTGAAGGGGGAAGTGTCAGCCTTCGCCAGCGAGCACGAACGCTGCCCGGTCAACGGCGATGCCGGCTTTGGCAGCCCGGAAAGCTACGAGGACGGCACGATCGCCGAGGTTCGCATCGGCCGCTTCGACGGCGGCCATTGCGGGCTGGAAGCCCGCCTGCAGGCCCCCGGCACGCCGCAACTTGACAGCAAAGCGATCTGGCTCGACTACGATACGCAGACCGCCACCTGGAAATGTCGTTCGGACGTGGCGGACAACTACCTGCCGACCGATTGCCGCAGCTGAGCGGCGCGGCCTGAAACTTTGGGGAATGAGATGAGTGAGTGGTACTACGCTGATGCCCAGCGCGAACGGCACGGGCCGATCGACGCCGATGTGATCCGCAGCAAGTTCAACCAGGGCGAGCTGAACCTTGAGACCCTGGCCTGGCGCGAGGGCATGGCGCAGTGGCAACCGCTGTCGGCCCTGGCCGACGAGCTGCAGCTGCTGGCCCAGGCCAGCCCCGGCATCGACCTGCGCGCGGACTACAGCGCCATCGAGAACGGCACCGCGCCGTTGCCCGCCGCCGCCACGGCCAGCACCGATGGCTACTCGCCCTATTCGGCGCCCAGCAGCACCGTCAGCGGCGGCACGGCACCGGTGCAGGGCGGCGAAGTGGTCTATGCCGGCTTCTGGAAGCGCGTGGCCGCGTACTGCATCGACAGCGTGATCGTGGGCATGGTCGGCGGCGTGATCGCGATGGTGATCGGCATGGTGCTGGGCATCGGCATGGCCGGCCTGGGCGACAGCAACGCCGCCGGCGTCGGCATGATCATGGTGCAGTTGCTGACCAACCTCATTTCGATGGCGATCTCGGCCGCCTACTACGCCGGCTTCCACGCCTCGGCCGGCATGGCCACGCTGGGCAAGATGGCGGTGGGCATCAAGGTGGTGCGCCTCAATGGCGACCGGATGACCCTGGCCCGCGCCATCGGCCGCTACTTCGCCACCATCCTCAGTGCCCTGACCCTGTGCATCGGCTACGTGATGGCCGCCTTCACCGAGCGCAAGCAGGGCCTGCATGACATGATCTGCGACACCCTGGTGGTCGACAAATGGGCCTTCACCGACCATCCGGAATGGCAGCAGCGTGGCCTGGGCACGGTGACCATCGTGATCCTGTCGATCTTCGGCCTGCTGTTGCTGGTGGGCGTGGTGGCTATCATCGCGGTGATCGGCATCGCCGCCTCCAACTTCAGCTGACCGACCCCGGGGCCGCTTGACAAGAGCGGCCCCGGCGTGATTCCACTATAAAGACAAAGCTGAACGCCCGGGCGCCAACCCGGGCGTCGATTTATGCAGATCGGCCACACCGGCTTCACTATCGTGCCGGTTTACGCCACCCTAGCGCCCCCAACCGGGGCGTTCTCCCCCCAAGAAAGTACTGACATGCCCAAGCACCTGCTCATCGTCGAATCGCCGGCCAAGGCCAAGACGATCAACAAATACCTCGGCAAGGACTTCACCGTCCTGGCCTCGTATGGGCATGTGCGTGACCTGGTCCCCAAGGAGGGCGCGGTCGACCCGGACAACGGGTTCGCCATGCGCTACGACCTGATCGAGAAGAACGAGAAGCACGTCGAGGCGATCGCCAAGGCCGCCAAGGGCGCCGACGACATCTTCCTGGCAACCGACCCGGACCGCGAAGGTGAGGCGATCAGCTGGCATATTGCCGAGATCCTCAAGGAACGTGGCCTGTCCGACGGCAAGCCGATGCAGCGCGTGGTGTTCACCGAGATCACTCCGCGCGCCATCAAGGAAGCCATGACCCAGCCGCGCGCCATCGCCGCGGACCTGGTCGATGCGCAGCAGGCACGCCGCGCGCTGGACTACCTGGTCGGCTTCAACCTGTCGCCGGTGCTGTGGCGCAAGGTGCAGCGCGGGCTGTCCGCCGGCCGCGTGCAGAGCCCGGCGCTGCGCATGATCGTCGAGCGCGAGGAGGAGATCGAAGCCTTCATCGCCCGCGAGTACTGGAGCATCGAGGCCGAGTGCGCGCATCCCTCGCAGCACTTCAACGCCCGCCTGATCAAGCTGGACGGACAGAAGTTCGAGCAGTTCACCGTCACCGACGGCGACACCGCCGAAGCCGCGCGCCTGCGCATCCAGCAGGCCGCCCAGGGGGCGCTGCACGTCACCGACGTGGCCAGCAAGGAGCGCAAGCGCCGCCCGGCCGCGCCGTTCACCACCTCCACCCTGCAGCAGGAAGCCTCGCGCAAGCTCGGCTTCACCACCCGCAAGACCATGCAGGTGGCGCAGAAGCTGTACGAAGGCGTGGCCATCGGCGACGAGGGCACGGTCGGCCTGATCTCGTACATGCGTACCGACTCGGTGAACCTGTCACAGGACGCGCTGGCCGAGATCCGCGACGTGATCGCCCGCGACTACGGCACCAGTTCGCTGCCGGACAAGCCCAACGTCTACACCACCAAGAGCAAGAACGCCCAGGAAGCGCACGAAGCGGTGCGCCCGACCTCGGCGCTGCGCACCCCGGCGCAGGTCGGCAAGTACCTGACCGACGACGAACGCAAGCTCTACGAACTGATCTGGAAGCGCGCCGTCGCCTGCCAGATGATCCCGGCCACGCTCAACACCGTCAGCGTCGACCTGGCCGCCGGTAGCGAGCATGTGTTCCGCGCCAGTGGCACCACCGTGGTGGTACCCGGCTTCCTGGCCGTGTACGAGGAAGGCAAGGACAGCAAGAACGCCGAGGACGAGGACGAAGGCCGCAAGCTGCCGGCGATGAAGCCCGGCGACCGCGTGCCGCTGGACCGCATCCTGGCCGAACAGCACTTCACCCAGCCGCCGCCGCGCTACACCGAAGCGGCGCTGGTCAAGGCGCTCGAGGAATACGGCATCGGCCGTCCGTCGACCTACGCCTCGATCATCCAGACCCTGCTGTTCCGCAAGTACACCGAGATGGAAGGCCGCAGCTTCAAGCCGACCGACGTCGGCCGCGCGGTCAGCAAGTTCCTGTCCAGCCACTTCACCCGCTACGTCGATTACGACTTCACCGCCAAGCTCGAGGACGAGCTGGACGCGGTGTCGCGCGGCGAGGAAGAGTGGGTGCCGTTGATGGAACGCTTCTGGGGCCCGTTCAAGGAGCTGGTCAGCGACAAGAGCGAGTCACTGGACCGCACCGACGCCGGCAGCGCCCGCGTGCTCGGCGTGGACCCGGTCAGCGGCAAGGATGTCAGCGCGCGTATCGGCCGCTTCGGCCCGATGGTGCAGATCGGCACCGTCGATGACGAGGAAAAGCCCAAGTTCGCCTCGCTGCAGCCGGGCCAGAGCATCTATTCGATCTCGCTGGAAGAGGCGTTGAAGCTGTTCGACATGCCGCGCAAGCTCGGCGCCGACGCCAACGGCGAGGAAGTGAGCGTGGGCATCGGCCGCTTCGGCCCGTTCGCCAAGCGCGGCAGCACCTATGCCTCGCTGAAGAAGGAAGACGACCCGTACAAGATCGACCTGGCCCGTGCCGTCTTCCTGATCGAGGAGAAGGAAGAGATCGCGCGCAACCGCATCATCAAGGAGTTCGAGGGCTCGGACATCCAGGTACTGAACGGTCGCTTCGGACCGTACATCAGCGACGGCAAGCTCAACGGCAAGATCCCGAAGGACCGCGAGCCGGCCTCGTTGACCCTGGCCGAAGTGCAGCAGCTGATGGCCGAGACCGGCAAGCCGGTGCGCAAGGGCTTTGGTGCCAAGAAGGCCGCCACCAAGAAGGCGGCGGCAAAGAAGGCCACCGTCAAGAAAGAAGCCGCGCCGAAGAAGGCCGCTGCCGGCAAGGCACCGGCAAAGAAGGCTGCGACCAAGAAGACGGCCACCAAGAAGGCGGTCAAGAAAGCCGTCGCCAAGAAGACCGTGAAGAAGGCTGCCGCCGACGACGCGCCGCCGTTCTGAGGGCAACTACCCCCTGCCGCGCCGGCAGGAGGATAATCGTCCGCTCCCGTGTCAGGCCGCCTTCGGGCGGCTTGCTGCATTTGAAGCCCACGCAGCCCGCGCCGGGTTGGATGCCATCGCCATGATTGAACTTGATCTGCACAACGTCGTCCCGGTCCTGCAGGCCGGTGGCGTGATCACCTACCCGACCGAGGCGGTGTGGGGGCTGGGCTGCGACCCCGGCAACGCGCAGGCGGTGTTGAAGCTGCTGTCACTCAAACAGCGTCCGGTCGAGAAGGGCATGATCCTGGTCGCCGCCGACCCGGCGCAGCTGGAAGGCTGGGTGCAGATGGATGCCTTGGCCGCTGAACGCCGCCAGGCGGTACTGGACAGCTGGCCCGGTGCCAATACCTGGATCGTCCCGGCCGGCCCACGCGCGCCGCGCTGGATCACCGGCGCCCACACCGGCATCGCGGTGCGGGTCAGCGCCCACCCGCTGGTGCAGGCGCTGTGCACTGCCTGGGGCGGGCCGCTGGTATCGACCAGCGCCAACCTGGCCGGCGAACCGCCGGCACGCAGCCGCGAGCAGCTGGACCCGGCCCTGCTCCAGCACCTGGACGGCCTGCTTGACGGCGCCACCGGCGGCCTGGCCCAACCGACCCGCATCCGCGTGGCCGCCACCGGCGACGTCCTGCGCGATTGAGGCACGCAGGAGCGCCCTCGGGCGCGAAGCCGACAACGGCGACCTCCTTCTTCACGCATCACCGGGCGGCCGGCAATCCCGCGATGGACACGGCACCGGCTTCGCTCCCAAGGGCGCTCCTGCCGGGGGCATGTGCGTGGCACCATGTCGGCATGCGCGCCTGCCTGCTCCTGCTGGTTCCCCTGCTCCTGCTGCCCTCGCCGGCATGGGCGGTGGACCCGCCACCGAGCGATGGCGTGCGCATCTACCGCTGCGTGGGCGCCAATGGCGCGGTCTCGCTGCAGGATGCACCGTGCACGCAGGCGCACCGGCAGCAGGTGCTGGACATGGTCCGGCCCAAGGATCCCCCACCACGCCCGGCCAGCCCGGCTCCCCCACCCGCCCCGGTGGTCGAGCGCGAAGTGCGGGTGGTGACCGTGCAGCCGCCACAACCGATGTACGAATGCGTCACCGCCGAAGGCGAGCGCTATACCAGCGACAGCGCGGAGGGAAACCCGCGCTGGGTGCCGACCTGGACCTACGGCTACCTGCCGCACGGGCACGGTCCGCGCCCGCCCGGTGGTCACCCGCATCCGGGAGGCATCCCGGCTCGCCCGGGCGTGATCATCCCCGGCGGCTCGGTGCTGGTGCGCGACAGCTGCCATGCACTGCCGCAACAGGAAGTCTGCGCGCGCCTGCGTGACAGCCGCTGGGACCTGGTCCGCCGCTACAACAGCGCGCTGCAGAGCGAGCGCCAGCGGCTGGTGCGCGAGCAGCGCGGCATCGAGGCACGCCTCAACCAGGACTGCGGAGGCTGGTGATGCGCTGGGGCCTAGCCATGCTGCTGTGCCTGGCGCTGCCGGCGGCCGCCGGAGACGTGGTGTTCTACCGCTGCACCGATGCCAGCGGTGCACTCACGGTGCAGAACATGCCCTGTCCCAAGGGCACGCAGCAGAGCACGCGGGTGATGCAGGCGGTGGGCACGCCGCCACCGATGCCTGTGCCCGCCGCGGCACCGATGCCTGCGGCCTCCCAGGCCGTGCAGGCCGGCCCGGCCCCCGTCGAGCGCTTGTACGCCGCCCCCGAAGAGCCTGCCGCTCCAGCGCCGGCTCCGGTGCCGGCCGAGCCGTTGCCGCCGCTGTTTGAATGCAAGCCACGTGGCGGCGAGGCGTACCTGAGCGAAACGCCGGAACCCCCGGCGCGCTGCGTGGCGATGCAGGTCACCGGCCTGGACGGCAACCCGCGCACCGGCGCCGGTGAAGCCTGCGAAGTCCTGCGCGACAGTTGCACGCCGGTCGATCCCGCGCGGCATTGCGCGATGTGGCGCCAGCGTGTGCACGAGGCCAGGACCGCCTCGAACTTCACCGGCCTGGCGCAGGCCGAGGCACGCCGCCGCGAATACGAACGCCTGCAGGCGCGGTTCGATGCCAGTGATTGCGCCGCTCAGAACCCGTAACGCAGGAAGCCGCCATCCACGGCGATGCACTCGCCGGTGATGTAGCTCGAGGCCGGCAGGCACAGGAAGCCCACCGCCGCGGCGACTTCCTCCGGCTCACCGATGCGCCGCATCGGAGTGCGCGCGATCACCTCGTCGTAGTAGTCCGGGTCGGACAGCGGGCCGGAAGTACGGCGCGTGCGGATGTACCACGGCGCCACCGAGTTCACCCGGATGCCGTCCTCGGCCCACTCGCAGGCCAGGTTGCGGGTCATCTGCTGCATCGCCGCCTTGGTCATGCCGTAGACCACGCCGCTGCGCACGTGGGTGATGCCCGACACGCTGCCGACGTTGACGATGGCCGAGGACGCATGCCGGGTCAGCAACGGGTAGGCAGTGCGCGAGAGCTCGAAGGCAGAGAACAGGTTGTTCTCGAAGATGCCGCGCCATTCGTCCTCGGTGTAGTCGTTGGCCGGCCGGCTGATGTTGCCGCCGGCGTTGTTGACCAGCAGGTTCAGGCCGTCGCAATGGTCTTCGACCCAGTCGAGGATGGCATGGCGGTCCTCCTCGTCGGACACGTCGGCCGACAACCCGTGGATCCCGCGTTCGGGGAAGGCATCGGCCAGTTCATCACGCGCGGTTTCCAGCGCATCGGCATCACGGCCGACGATCAGCACGTCGGCACCGAAACCCAGCAGCTCACGGGCGATCGCCAGGCCGATGCCGGCACTGGCACCGGTCACCAGTGCGGTCTGTCCATCCAGTCGCCAACGCTGCGGGTTCATTGCGCTTCCTCTTGCTTGCTTGCGGCGCCACGGAAGGACGCTGCGGGGGGATGCGGCTAGGATAGCGGCCACAGCCCCGCGGAGCATGCCGATGAAATTTCTTTCCTGCCTGATGCTGCTGTCCCTGCTGACGCTGGCCGGTTGCGGCAAGCCGCAGCCACCGGAGACCGAGCGCCGCCCGGATCCCCAGGCCACGGCGATGCGCGATGCCATGGCCAAGCCGTTGGAAGAGGCCAAGGCGGCGCAGGCCGCGACCGAGCAGGCGACCAAGGCGCAGGATGCGGCATTGGATGCCGCCACCGGGGATGCCTCGTCGCAGTAAGGCGTGCGGGGCGCGCAAAGAAGCGCCCCTCCCCGTCGCTGCGCGAAAGGACGGGGGCAACGCGGGGCCGCCCTGCAAGCCGCCGCGAACCCGACCCCTCAAACGAACAACGCCGCCCCTCGGGCGGCGTTGTTCGATCCATCGCGGCGCTGGGGCTTACAAGCCGCAGAAGCAATAGGCCAGCGACTTCACCGGGGCACCGTTGCGATCCTTGACCGCGTCCTCGACGAAACGCAGCTGGGTGTCCAGTTCCGGCATCTGCCGGGCCAGCATCATCCGCGCGATGCCGGAGTCGGCCAGCATCCAAGCACCGGCGCGGCTGCCGGCGAAACCGGTCATGAACTGCGCGAACGGCGTGGCGCCCTTCTCGATGTAACGCACGCGGTACGCGTCGCCTTCACCGAGCTTGGCGCGGTTGGCAGCATCGGCGACGGCGGCCTTCAGGCCACCGAAGGCATCAACCAGGCCGCGCTCCTTGGCCTGCGCACCGCTCCACACGCGGCCACGCGCCACTTCGTCCACGGCCTCGACCGGCTTGTTGCGCGCCTGGGCGACCTTGCCGGTGAAATCGGCGTAGCCCTTGTTGATCACCGACTGGATCACCTGCCCCACGGCCGGGTCCATCGGACGGGTCACGTCGAACGCACCGGCGAAACGGGTGGTGCCCACGCCGTCGGTGTGCACGCCGATCTTGTCCAGGCTGCGCGCGAAGTTGGGGATCATGCCGAAGATGCCGATCGAGCCGGTGATGGTCGATTCGTCGGCGTAGATGCGGTCGGCGTTCATGCTGATCCAGTAACCACCGGAGGCCGCCATGTCGCCCATCGACACCACCACCGGCTTGCCGGCGGCCTTGAGCGCTTCCACTTCGCGGCGGATCTGCTCGGAGGCGAACACCTCGCCACCCGGCGAATCCACGCGCAGCACCACCGCCTTCACGTCATCGTCGTCGCGCGCCTCGCGCAGCAGCGCCGAGGTCGACACGCCGCCGATGCGGCCGGCCGGCAGGTCGCCGCCGGCGATCTCGCCCTCGGCCACCACCACCGCCACCTGCGGACGCGAATCCACCGGCGAACGACGGGCGTCGACTTGGGTCAGGTAGTCGCTCAGGCCGATCTGGCGGAAGCCGCCTTCGGCATCGCTGTCGGCGGCGCCACGCTCGGCCAGCAGCGCATCGACTTCCTCGCGCGTCTTCAGGCCATCGACCAGCTTCTGCTGCAGGGCGAAGCGGGCCAGGTCGCCTTCGACGGCGGCGATGCCTTCGGGCAGCGTGTCGATGCCGGCCGCCAGCTGCGCCGGGTCGAGCTTGCGCGCCTTGGCGATGTCGGCCAGGTAGCGCTGCCACACGTCGCTCATCCAGAACAGGTCCGCTTCCTTGGCCTGCGGCGAGGCCGCGTCCAGCACGTACGGCTCGGCGGCGGACTTGTACTCGCCCACCTTGAACAGGTGCACGTCCACGCCCAGCTTTTCCTGCAGGCCGGTGCGGAAGTACTGGCGGTAGCGGCCGAGGCCTTCCAGCAGCAGGCTGCCCATCGGGTCGAGGTAAACCTCGTCGGCCTGTGCGGCCAGCAGGTACTGCGACTGGCTCATGTTCTCGCTGAAGGCCACGACCTGCTTGTTGGCCGCGCGCAGGTCCTGCAGCGCGTGGGTGACCTCGCGCATGGAGGCGAAGCCGCTGGGCTGGAGCTTGTCCAGGTTCAGCACCACGCGCTCGATCTTCTTGTCGTCCCTGGCCGCTTCGATGGCGCGGATCAGGTCGCGCAGCTGCAGTTCTTCGGCGTTGCTTTCACCCAGCGCCTTGGCCAGCGCGCGGCTGACCGGGTCGGTGCTGTACTGCTCGACCAGCCGGCCTTCCGGCGCGATCACCAGCGTGGTGCGGTCCTGCAGCACCTTCGCCGAGGAGGCGCCCTTGCCCAGGATCACCATGAACATCATCAGCGCCAGGAACAGCAGGCCGAAGAACAGCAGGTTGAGGATCAACCGGCGGGTGAAATTCATTACATCCCACAGACCCACGAAGAAGCTGGCGATGGGATTGCGACGCGGCAGGGGGGGAGGGGAGGACATGGACGCTCCGGAAGGGGCTGGTTGCAAGGCAGGATAACCACTACCGGCAAGGCCGGCATGGCCTTTAAGTCAGGGTGAAGCCTGGAGAATCAAGCGCCGGCTGCTCACCCGCAGGCGCCAGCCGAGCAGTATCGCGGCCACCGTCAGGCCCATGATCAGGCCCACCCACATGCCCTGCGGTCCCCAGCCCAGGCCCAGGCCGAAGCCCGCGCCCAGCGGCATGCCGATGCCCCAGTAGGCCAACATGGCAATGAACATCGGCACGCGGGTGTCCTTGAGCCCGCGCAGCGCGCCGGCCGACAGCACCTGGATGCCGTCGGGGATCTGGAAGGTCGCCGCATACAGCAGCAGCGTCGATGCCAGTGCCGCCACCGCCAGGTCGTCGGTGTACAGGCGCACCACCGCGTTGTGGCCGAGCAGCAACGCGGTGATGGAGACCAGCTGGGTCACCATCACGATCGCGTAGCCGGCCCAGGTGGCGCGGCGCACGCCCAGCGGGTCGTTGCTGCCGACCGCGTGGCCCACGCGCACGGTGGTGGCCTCGGCCACACCCATCGGGATCATGAAGCACAGCTGGGCGACGTTGATCGCGATCTGGTGGGCACTGGCTTCCACCGCACCGATGCGGCCGATCAGCAGCGCGGTGATGATGAACAAGCCGCCTTCCATCAGCACGGTGATGCCGATCGGCAGGCCAGTGCGCAGCAGGTCCCAGATGGCGGCCAGGCGCGGCAGCTCGAAGTGCGTGAACAGCCCCAGGTGCGCGAACCGCCGGGTCACGGCCAGGTAGGTGGCAAAGGCCAGCGCCTGCACCCACATGGTCACCGACGAGGCGATACCCAGGCCCGCGGCGCCCATTTCCGGGAAGCCGAACCGGCCGTTGCACAGCGCATAACCCAGCGGCCCCAGCACCAGCAGGCCACCGAAGCCGATCAGCATCGTCGGCAGGGTCCAGTGCATGCCTTCGCTCAGGTAGCGCATACAGAAGTACAGCGTCAGCGCCGGCACGCCCCAGCGGATGGCATGCAGGAAATCGGTCGCGCCCGGTACGATCTCCGGGGCGATGCCGAAGGCCGGCAGGAACGCCGGCACCACGCTCAGGAACAGGAACATCAGCGCGCTCAGGCCCACGCCCAGCCACAACGCCTGGCGGAACAGCGGCCCGATCTCGCGTTCGCGGCCAGCGCCGTGCAGCTGCGAGACCGACGCGGTCAACGAGATCAGGGTGCCGATCGGCACCAGCATCGGCAGCCACAACAACGCCGTGCCGATGCTGACCGCGGCGAACGTGTCGGTGCCGTGGTGGCCGGCGATGGTGTTGTCGACGAAGGAGATCAGACCGGTGGAAACGTGGCCAAGCACCAGCGGCAAGGCGAGCAGACCGGTCGTCCGCACTTCATGCGAGAAGCGCGGCGTAGCGGGAGAACTGGACATAAAGCAGAAGACGCGGACTGCGGCCGGCGCAGGGAGTGCGCGGATGCCGGGTCGCGGAGTGTGCGTATTCTAGCGTGGTGATGGCGTCATGACCCTGCCCGGGGCATGAATGCTCTGTCCCGCCGACTGCTCAATGGCCAACCTTCTCGCGCAGCCACGCCGCGCGCTGGGCCGGCGCCACCGCCAGCAGCGCCTCGCGCAGCGCGGCCCGGTCCTGCGGCGGGGTGCGCTGCGAGATCAGGCTCAGCTGCTCCAGGCTGTCGGCATCGAGCTGCTCCAGCAGGTTGAGCATCGGTTCGCGCTGCGCTGCCGGCAGGTAACCCAGCAACGGCTGCAGGCGCGCATAGGCCGCGCCCAGGCGCGGGCCGAGCAGCCAGCCTTCGCGGTGCATCTGGTCCATGCCGGCAAAACGCGCCTGCAGTGCCTGCCGCTCCGCGGCCGGCATGGCCACCAAGGCGGCGCCGGCGCGGCGCACGCGCAGTTTCTCGGCGTCCGGCAAGGCCTGCCAGGCGGTGTAGCGGGCGCGCAGGTCGCGCTTCTGCTGGGAGGTCATCGACGTCCATGCCGGCAGCGCCGAGGGCGCGCTGGCCGGTGCTGGCTGTGGCACCCCGGGCAGGCCGTTGGGTGTCGTCGCGCTCGCGGCACCGGCCAAGGCCAGCAGCAGCAAGGTGCGGGCACGCAGGCGATCAGTTTTCCGCATCGACCGTCTCCAATGCCGCGCCGGCCGGCTCCGGCCGGCTCGGCTGCGGCTGAGATTCGTCCACCGGCAATGGTCCGCCGGCGGCGTACCAGGCCAGGAAATCGGCCTCGCTGGCCACCGCCAGGTCGGGATCGGCCAGCATCGCGGCGTCACCGGCGGCATGTGGGTCCTGGCCAGGACCGGCCGGGGTGCTGCTGTCAGGCAACGCTTCCACCTGCACCGGGTCCTCGCTGGCCAGCCCGGAGGGCGGGTCGACCGCACCGCCGAAATGGAAACGCCACCACCACAGCGCCACGGCGACCAGCAACAGCAGCGGCAGGCACAGCAGCAGCCAGGTCACCAGGCTCCACGGCGCGCGCGCGCGGCGGCGCGATGACGGACGGCGGTCTTCGGCCTTGGCCGGTGCGGCCTTGGCAACCGTCGGCCGGGCCGGCAGCACGCCGCTGATCACCGACTCGCGCAGTTGTTCCAGTTGGCGCACGCGCGGCTGCGACAGGTCGCGGATCTGTACCTGCACCTGTTCGGCCAGGGCACGCCAGCCGGCCGCATCCGGGTTGCCGCCGGCGTCGAGCGGACAGGCCGCCGCCAGCGCCTGGCGATAGGCCGAAGCGTCCACGCCGAGCACGGCCGAGGCCATTTCCTCGTCCAGCCCGGCGCCGATCCGCAGCAGCAAGGCCAACCGTTCGGCCGGGGCCAGGGTCTGCAGGTGGCCCAGCGGGCCTTCCCAGTAACCACTGGCCGGCGGGTTGAGCAGCTGCGGGGTGCTGCACAGCAGGCCCCAGAAGCGGGCCGGCCATTCGGCCATCTGCAGCGCGGCGGCCGGGCCGACGAAGGCGCGCATGGCAACCGCCACCGCGCGTTCGGCCAGGCCGGAGTCACCGGTCTGTAGTTCGGAAACGACCAGCGCACGCCGCTCCACCCCCCGCAGGAACGCGGAAAGGGCATTGGCTGCGGCCGGGGAAAGAGGGGCTGGTGCAGCCATCACGTGAACTCCGTCATGTCCGGAATGATACCCAGAGCGCCCCGCACTGCCGATCCGCTGCACATACGCTTCACGGGCGTTGCGCATGGCCTGCCGCAACTTGTGCACAGCGTCAAGACGCGGTAACAGTCGCCGTGTCCAGCACTCGCCGCGCTTGCATTTCGTTTTTGTTTCACGGCTAACCCATTGATTTTCATTGAATAAGCAATGTGGCGATTTTTTGTCCAAGTTGACCCTGAGGCTTGAACCATCGCCCAAAGCGCGTGGAGCACAACGCTCACCCACAGAGTTATCCACAGCAAATGTGGATAAGCCGAAATCCTCAATCGGGGCGAGCGTTTACATGCCATTTATGGATCCGCGCACAACAAACCGACGCAAGTGAACGGCCGCGGCGCGATGGCCTGCTGCGGCTACACTTCCCGCCATGCCTGCCTGCCCCACCCTGCGCATCGCCCTGCCGGTGCCGTTGCCGCATCTGTTCGACTACCTTCCGCCCGATGGCAGCCCCGCTCCCGTGGAGGGCGACATCGGCCGGCGGCTGCGCGTACCGTTCGGGCCGCGCGAACTGGTGGGGGTGGTCGAGGGCATCGGCCAGGTGGACGACCCGGCACCGCTGCGGGCCGCACTGGAATGGCTCGACCCTACCCCGCTGCTGGCCGGCGAGCTGGCGGCCTCGCTGCTGTGGCTGGCCCGCTACACCCACGCGCCGCTGGGTGAAGTGATCGCTACCGCGCTGCCGGCGCCCCTGCGCCGCGGCGAACCGCTGCCCGATACCCATGGCTGGGCGTGGCAGCTGACCGAGGCCGGGCGCACTGGGCTGTCCCGCCTGCGCGCCGGCACCCGCCCGCAGCGCCTGGCCCAGGTGCTGCAGGACGGCGCGGTCAACGAGGACCGCCTCGACGACCTGCTCGAGGACTGGCGCAGCGCCGCCCGCGCGCTGGCCAAGCGTGACTTCGCCCATCGCATCGAGGTGCCAGCGCAGGTGCCGGTACCGCACCTGCATCCCGGGCCGGTCCCGAACCCGCAGCAGCAACTGGCCATCGATGCCATCGCCGCGGCGCCCGGCTTCCAGCCGTTCCTGCTCGACGGCGTCACCGGCAGCGGCAAGACCGAGGTCTACCTGCAGGCGATCAGCCGCTGCCTGGAACAGGGCCGGCAAGCACTGGTGCTGGTGCCGGAAATCGGCCTGACCCCGCAGATGCTGGCGCGCTTCCACAAGCGACTGGGCATCCCGGTGCATGCGCTGCATTCGGGCCTGAACGACAACGAGCGCGCCCGCGTCTGGGCCGCGGCCTCGCGCGGCGAGGCGCGGGTGATCGTCGGCACGCGCTCGGCGGTGTTCATCCCGCTGCCGCAGCCGGGCCTGATCGTCATCGACGAGGAGCACGATGGCAGCTACAAGCAGCAGGACGGCATCCGTTACCACGCCCGTGATTTCGCGCTGGTGCGCGGCAAGGCGCTGGACGTGCCGGTGGTGCTGGGCAGCGCCACGCCGTCGCTGGAATCGCTGCACAACGCGCGCAGCGGGCGCTACACGCACCTGCGCCTGAAGCAGCGCGCCGGCGACGCCAAGCCACCGGGCGTGCGCATCTACGACGTGCGCAAGCGGCCACTGCAGGATGGCCTCTCGCCCGAAGTGCTGGCCGGCATCGGCCAGCACCTGCAGGCCGGCAACCAGGTGCTGGTGTTCAAGAACCGCCGCGGCTACGCACCGGTGCTGCTCTGCCACGACTGTGGCTGGACCGCGCCCTGCAAGCGCTGCAGCACGCCCCTGCACAGCACGCCGATGACCGTGCACGGCGCGGGCCGACGGCTGCAGTGCCACCACTGCGGCGCGCGCCAACCGGTGCCGCTGGCCTGCCCGGACTGCGGCAGCCTGGCCCTGCAGCCGCAGGGCATCGGCACCGAGCGGCTGGAAGAACGCCTGCTGCAGCTGTTCCCCGAGTATCCCGTGCTGCGCATCGACCGTGGTACCACCGCGCGACGCGACGCGCTGGAGCAGACCCTGGCCACGCTGGGCGAGCAGCCCGGCATCCTGGTCGGCACGCAGATCCTGGCCAAGGGCCACGACCTGCCCAAGCTGACCCTGGTGGTGGTGGTGGGCATCGATGAAGGCCTGTTCTCGGCCGACTTCCGCGCCAGCGAGAAGCTGGCCCAGCAGCTGATCCAGGTCGCCGGCCGCGCCGGCCGCGCCGACCGCCCCGGCGAGGTCTGGCTGCAGACCCACCACCCGGACAATGCGCTGCTGCACACGCTGGTCAACGGCGGCTACCACGCCTTCGCCGAAGCCGAGCTGGTGCAACGCGAGGCCGCGGGCTTTCCACCGTTCGCGCACCTGGCATTGCTGCGCGCCGAGGCCAAGCAGGTGGAACAGGCCAATGCCTTCCTGGCCGCGGTGAAGCAGTTGGTCCCCACCGAGAGCGTCGTCGAGCGTTATGGCCCGATGCCGGCACCGATGCCGCGACGGGCGGGATTCCAGCGCACCCAGTTGCTGCTGTCAGCCACGCAGCGGCGGCCCCTGCATGGCCTGCTGGATGGGCTGATGCCACAGGTGTATGCGTTGCCGCAGGCGCGACGCGTGCGCTGGTCGCTGGATGTCGACCCGATGGACCTGTACTGACGTGGCAGCGTTCAACCGCCAATGGAGGACGCCGCGGCGGCCTCCATGCGGGTGATCACCGAGGCGAACGCCTGCTGCTGCGCGATCACCGTGCGCCAGGCATCCCGGTTCGCATCGCACTCGATGCAGCGCCGCAGGTCCGGGTCGTGGACCAGCCATGCACCTGCAACCGGCCCCGCGGCGGGCCAGCGGATCGGACTGCACGCGCGCCACGCGTTGTTCTGCCGGCCCGGCACGCCCTCGGCACGACGCGCCTGGACCATGCACCTGAAAGTGTTCATGACGCCCCCGCATCGCTGGCGCGGATCGAACGACCTACAGATCCACGCCGAAGCCGATACCGCCTGATTTCTCGCTGCCACTGAATGCGCCCCCCAGCGAGAACGAGCCACGCGCGCCGAGCTTGCGGCCGTAGCCGATCGACAGGGCCTTCTCGCTGCCCTGGAAACCCGCGCCGACCGAAACGCGCCCGCCATTGCTCTGCGAACCCGCCGCATTCACCGCCATGTTGAGCATCGCGCTGCTCATCGCGCCCATCCGGTCGATGCGACGGTCCTGGCGGGTGAAGCGGTCATCCATCTCCCGCCGCAACCCGTCGAACTGCAGGTCCACGGCCTCGAAACGGCTGTCGGTATAGCTGTTCGCGGCAGCGACGGCCTGGCTGGCGGTGCCATCGGCGTAGCTGCGGGCCGACTGCAGCGTGGTGGCATCACCGCTGTCGGCATGCGCCCTGGCCGAGGACAGCACGTTGGCGTCGGCCGTGGCCATGTCCGTGCGGATCGCGGCTTCACGGGCATCGGTGTAATTCCCGGCCGCGTCGATGGCGGCCGCATCCCCCGCATCCATCTGCCCCTTGTTGACTGCATGGTCGGCAGCGGTGCCATCGGCCACGCCCGCCACCTGGGTCCCCCCCGATGTTCCCCCCGAACCCGAGCCGGAGCCGGCGCCGCCGCCAAGCGTCAGCGAGGCCTTGCTGGCGTCGTCGTAGTACACCGCCAGGTCCGCGCGGCCCTTGATCGCGGTGAGCTGGGTATCGATGGCCGACAGCGCGGCACCGACATTGCCGTAGCTGTTGCCCTGGACGGCGAAGGTCGGCGCGGTGAACACGCCGCCGCTGTAAGCGGCCCCACCGCCCAGCCAGGCCGCGACCCCACCCAGGTTCGCATTCAACGACGTGCCCAGCGCGGTGAGCTGGCCCACGTTGGCGGCATCGGTGGCGGCCACGCCGGCGGCAACGTTGACGATGCGCCGTTGCTGGCTGGCCGAACCGACCGACACGACATTGGCCAGGCCGGCATCGGTGCTGCCCGCCCCCAGTGCAACTGAACCGCCGCCCGTTGCCTTGGCATTCCTGCCGATGGCCACGTTGTTGTCCGTACCTGCGGTGCCAGACGTGCCCTTGAAGCCACAACAGCCTTCCTTGCCATCGGCGCCGTTGCCCGCCTCGCTGCCATCGCCCAGAGCGATGTTGTAGTTTCCGCCGGCACCACCATCTCCGCCGGTGCCGCCGGCACTGCCGTCGCCGGCCTTACCGCCATTGCCGGCGCTGCTGCCGGCACCAAAGGCGAGGTTGTAGCCTCCACCGCTGCCACCCACCCCACCGCTCCCACCGGCCGTCCCGTTGGCACCCTGCCCGCCCATGCCGACCGAGCTGCCCTTGCCGATCGCTGTATTGCCCGTGGCATTTCCCAAGCCGCCGGCCGAACTGGAGTAACCGGGCTTGGATGGCCCAGACGCACCGTCACCGCCCACCCGACTGCCGTCCAGGCAGGCCAGGGCACCGGTACTTGCATCCTGAGTGCAGGGGGCCGTTGGCGTGGTTCCACCGACCACTTCGGCTGCATCCGCAGGCAGCGATGGGAACAAGATGAGCAGGCCGGCGACCGCCAGGGCCGCGGCTACTCGATCAGCCTTTGAAATGACACGGCCGCGCATGATGGTGTCCCCCGATTCAACAAGGGGCAAACCCTATCGCCATCGTTGCAGGATCAGCATCCACGAAATCAGGTACGCAGGTGTCCTTGGGACGCGGATCAACGGGCGAGGTCGAGCTCCAGCTGTACGCGGGTTCCGTTCCGGTCATCAGCCGGACCCACCTGCAGGTCACCGCCCATGCGCCTGGCCCGCAGCTGCATGCTGGCCATGCCGGCGCCGCCCGCTGCGCTGCCTGGGACGGTCGCCGGCAGGCCGATGCCGTCGTCGTCGATCTGCAGCTGCAGCCGGTCACCGTCCCGTCGCAGGGTGATGTCCACCCGTGTCGCACGGGCATGCTTGAACGCGTTGGTCAGGGCTTCCTGCATCAGCCGCAGCAGGTCCAGGCTGCGTGAGGCGCCCAGTTCCACCCCGTGCAGGTCCTGCAGGTGCCAGTAGGTATCGATGCCGCCGGCTTCCAGCAGGGTGCTGGCGCGGTGCCGCAAGGGCACCAGCATCTCGGCCAGGTCGGCGTGCTCGCGTGCGGTGCTGTCGATCACCAGGCGCAGGTCGTCGCGCATCTCGCGCAGCAGTTCGATCACCTTGGAACGCGGCATCTCCTGCGGGGCCTGCTCCAGCCGCGCGATCGCCCCGACCAGGGTGCCGCCGAAGCCATCGTGCAGGTCGCGCACCAACTGCAGGCGCTCACCGGCGCGGCTATGCGCCAGCTCCAGCGCATGCTGCGCGTTCAGGGTTTCCGACAGCTGGGACGTGGCCTGCTGCACTTCATGGCGCAGCTCGGCGTTGAACCCTTCCACGCGTTTCATCGTGTTGGCGAAACGGTAGGCCAGCACGAAGCCCATGCCCAGCAGCATCAACGGCGAGGTGAAGGACCCCAGGTAACTGACCCCGCCGTACCAGCCCATGTACACGCCCAGGTCGTGCAGCGACACCAAGATCGGCAGGACGATGCACAAGGCCAGCACCTGCGCGTCACGGCGGCCACTGCGCAGCGCATAGCCCATGAAGGTGAACGACACCACGTACAGGAAGGCGATGAGTGGCACCAGGTAGAGGTTGCGATGCGGCCCCATCCACTGCGGCCACAGCAGCGCCGCCGCCATCGCCACCGCCGCCAGGCCCATCAGCACGCGCTCGAAGCGTGGCCAGCGCCGCTCGCTGAAGCGCAGCAGGAACACGGTGTGCGCCGCCGCAGCCACCACGTAGCAGCCAGCGATGAAGGCCTGCCAGCCATCGGTGGTGGAAAACGGCCAGGGGCTGGTGGCCACGAAGTTGGTGTCGTACATGCGCCCGAACACCGCGCTCAGCGCATACCAGCCGTACATCGCCTCCTTGCGCCGCAGCAGCCAGAACAGGCCGATCACGCCGGCCAGCACGAAGCCGATGGCGGTATCGAGCAGCTGCAGGTCATGCCGCACGCGTACTTCCTGCCGGTAGCGTGCCTGCAGCACCGCGGCATCGCCCACGTCGACCACGCCGAACGATGGCTGGTACGCCGCCAGCCCCGACACCCGCACCAGCAATTCGTTCTCGCCCTGCCGCAGCAATGGCGACTGCAGCAGGTAGTAGCGCGGCACATGCCAGCTGCGCGACAACGGTTCGACCAGCGACGGATCGCGGTCGATCAGGCTGCCGTTGAGGTAGACCGCCGCCGCCATGCAGGTGTAGTCCAGCAGCAAGCCGGTGGGTTCGCCGGCATCGCCCTGCCGCCAGCGCAGCCGGTACCAGACCACGCCGTCGTGGTCGGGCCAGCGCGTCTGCCATTGGTCGGCCAGGGTCACCGGCTCCCACCCCTGCAACGGTGGCGCCTGCGCCTCCCAGCCGCTGCGCACCGCTTCGGCCTGCACGATGCGCGCCACCGCCGGCGGAGCGGCCAGCGCGCCCCCCATCACCAGCAGCAACAGCAGGCCCAGCAGCCCGCGGATCATGGCAGCAGCCCGAGCACGCGCGCCTCGAACACCGCCGCGGTGCGCGAACCGACGGCCAGCTTGCGGTAGATGTTGCGGGTATGCGCCTCGATGGTCAGGCGCGACAGGCTGAGCAGCTCGGCGATCTCGCGGTTGCCGTAGCCCTGCGCGACCAGGCCGAGGATGCCCAGCTCGCGTTCGGACAGCGGCACGCTGGCCGCCGGAGCAGGTGCCGTGGGTGTCGCCGCGGGCACGAAGGCAAGGATGCGCCGGGCGATCATCGGGTCGATCGGTGCACCGCCACGCTGCAGGCTGCGCAACGCCACGCGCAGCTCGATGTCATCGCGGTCCTTGAGCAGGTAGCCCACCGCACCGGCACGCAGCGCGGCGAAGATCGCCTCTTCCTCGGCGAACGCGGACACGATCACCGCCTGCGCCTGCGTGGCCTGCTGCTGCATCCACGCGATCAGTTCGGTGCCGGTGCCGTCAGGCAGCTGCATGTCCACCAGCGCCAGCGCGAAGGATTCGCGCTGCAGCAGGTCGCGGGCATCGGCAAGGTTGGCGGCGGTCCGGAGCCGCACCGGCTGCGGGTCCAGCAGTTCGGCCACGAGCCGTGCCAGCCGCGCCAGCGACGCCGCGTCATCATCGACAATCAGGATGGAAGACAACTCCATCAGCGCCCGCCTCGCTCCCCGTTGCGGTGGAGTTTAGCGCGCTCTTACGGCAAGTCTCGTGCCTGCCCGGATGAATGAGCACGCCCTCCACCCCCTCCCCCGCAGGCGGGAGAGGGGCTTTGAGCAAAGAGCCGATGCCGATCTGAACCCCACCCCCGCCTGCGGGAGCGGGGGTGGGGTGAGGGTCGCTTTCGCTTTACCAGGTCTTCCGCAGCGGATGCGCTTCGGTGTTGAACACCACGCCGTCGAAGTCCAGGGTCTTGGCCGGCGCGAACAGCAGGTAGTAGTACTTGAAGGTCTCGGCGAACAGGAAGCTCTCCATCGAGTCGTCCTTCTCCTTGCTGCGCACATCCTTCAGCGCGGCAAAGCCGTGCTCGGTGCGGGTGTGCTTGACGAAGTCGTCGAAGAACTCCTTGCCCATGCCGCGGTAGCGGGTGTCACCGGTGTAGTGGTGCAGGTAGTAGGCCGACTCGACGATCTCCGGACGCAGCGCGTAGCCCGGCGAGCGCACTTCCATCGCCGCGTAGTCCAGCGACTCCGGCTCGATGCCGTGCAGGCGCCACATCTTCAGGTTGGACTCCTGCAGGCGCTTGGCGCGGTCCAGGTCGCCGCCCAGCGCGAGCAGGCCCGGCATGAACGCATCCAGCGCGCCGTAGGTGGTGGAGGTGCGCGCGCCGGTGTTCATGTCGGCGTGGCCGTACCACAGCTCGCCTTCACGCACCTCGTCGGCCAGGTACTGGTTCAGCGGGCCGATGCTCTCGTCCCACATGCGCTTGCAGTCCTCGTCGCCGAACAGCTTCCAGCACTTGAGCAGGTACTCGTAGTACGAGTCGATGCCGCCGGCGATGGAGGCATCGGTGTTGGTCCACTCGCCGGTCTCGACGTTGATGTTCAGGCCGACCAGGCCGATCTTGGAGCGGCGGTTGTGGGTTTCCACCAGCGCGCGCTTGGCCTTGTCGTAGTAGGCCTGCTTGCCGGTGAGCTTGGCCAGGGTGCCGAACTCCAGCAGCAGCGTGCCGGTCTCGGCCGGGTTGCTGATGGTGCCGCTGGTCTTGCCGGTGCGCAGGTTGACGTGGGTGTACGGCAGGCCGGTGGGGCTGTCGAACACCGGCGACAGGCGCGTGCCCAGGTCATCGGCGAGCTTGAGCAGGCGCTCGTCGTTGGTCATCTGGTAGGCCGACAGCAGGCCACCCAGCAGGCGGATGGTGACCTCGAAGTTCTGCACGTCGATGTCCTGGTCGAAGGACAGCTGGCTGACGATCAGCTCGCGCGCTTCGTTGGCTTCCTTGTCCATGCCCAGCAGCAGCAGGGTATCCAGGGCATCGACCGGCGACATCAGCAGCGGCTGCGGGTACCAGTCGCGCGGCTTGGCGCTGAGCGGTTTCAGGTCATCGTGGCCCTTGGCGTACTGCATGTAACCCTGCCAGGCGTGGCGGGTGGCTTCGCGGACCTGTTCGGCCATGCGTGCCGCTTCGGCCTCGTCGACGGCCGGCACGGTGGCCAGGGCGGGCGTGGCAGCGGCGGCGGCCGGTGCGGCGGGCGTGCTGTCGCTCGGGGCGGGCGACGGGTTGCAGGCGCTCAGCGCCAGCATCAGGGCGGCGACCAGCGGGGCGGTGCGCAGGGCTCGGTTCATCATCGGGTCCTCGGAGTGGGAACGTCTTGCGGTGGTGCAAGGGTGGAGTGCAGCGTGTCGCCCAGCGTCTGCAGACGCAGCGCGGCACGCAGGGTCGACAGGTCGGCGCGGCTGCGCACGACCACGTCACGGGGGGAAGCGGGCAGCAGGTCGAAGGCGTTGTCCTCAACGCGCGCATCGACGTTGCCGAAATCAATCCACAGCGCACGCGCCAGTGAGGGGCTGCGCAGGCGCAGCAGGTAATGGTCGCCCTGTGCGACGAGCGCGCTGGCCACCTGCCCGGCCGCCAGTGGCTGGTCCTTGGCGGCGGCGAAGTAGACGACCCGCTCGGCGATGACCGTATCGTCCTGCAACAGCTCGAACATGGCCAGGCTGCGCCGCGGATCGGCCCCCTGCAGCAGCGCAGCATCGCTCAGGCGCGCGACCTCGGTGGCCGCCTGCGCGGCCAGCGTCACCGCCTGTTGCTGCTGGTGGAGCTGCCTGCCGTCGACATCGAGCACGCGGATCCGTAGCTGTGCCTGCAGCGCGCTGCGGCCGTCATTGAGCAGGCTGACCCGGGTCACGCCCTCGTCACGCAGCGCCGCCACCGCGACATCGGCGAAGAAGCGCCGCGCATGGAAGTGCAGCGCCTTCCAGTGCCCGTAGTAGTCCACGCTCGACCACGACGCACCGGGCCAGACATCGTTGAGCTGCCAGTACAGCGATCCCATCGTGTACGGCCGCGAGGCGCGGTGGTGCAACGCCGCCAGCGCGATGCCCTCGGCCTGCATCACCCGGCTCAGGTAGACGAAGTCGGCGAACGAACGCGGCGTGCCGTACTCCATCTGGATGTAGTGCAGCAGCCGCTCGTTGCCCTTGCCGGCCATGAACTTCTGGTGTGCCTGGATCACCGGGCCGTCGATCTGCTGTTCCTGGCCGGTCGCGAAGGCATCGATGGTGGATTGTTGCGGCCACGCCTGCAGCCCGTACTCGGACATGAAGCGCGGCGTCTCGCGCAGGTAGGCGGTCACCGGCAATGCCGGGTTGCCCCATACCTGCCAGTAGTGCTTGTCGCCGCGCGTGGAATCATTGGCCTTGGCATCGAGGTCGTTGCTCGGCGAGCTGGACCAGTACGGCACGCCCAGGCCTTCCTCGGCCACCACGGCGCGCAGGTCGGTGCCGAACAGGTCCACGTAGCCCTGCCAGACCTTGGCCGCGAACACCGGGTCGGCGGCGGTCAGGTCCTTGCCGTGGCCCCAGTCCTTCCACGCGGTTTCTTCCTCGTTGTTGCCACACCACAGCACGATGCTGGGGTGGTGGCGCAGCCGGCGCACGTTGTCGCGCGCCTCGGCCACCACGCTGGCGCGGAACGCCGGGTCGTAGCCGGGCTGCATGCCGCCGCCGAACATGAAGTCCTGCCAGACCAGCAGGCCGAGCTCGTCGGCGATGTCGAAGAACGCATCATCCTCGTAGTAACCACCGCCCCAGTTGCGCAGCATGTTCATGTTGGCATCGCGCGCGGCCTGCAGGTCGCGGCGCAGGCGTTCGCGCGTGACCCGCGCCGGGAACGCATCGAACGGGATCACGTTGGCGCCCTTGGCGAATACCGGCACACCGTTGATGACGAAGCTGAAGCCCTGCCCGCCCTGCGCATCGTTCTCACGGCGCAGCTCCACCGTGCGCAACCCGGTGCGCAGGCGTGCCTGTTGTTCATCGCTACGGCCACCTTCGACACGCGCCTGCACCGTGTAGCGGTCCTGCGCGCCCTGTCCCACCGGCCACCAGCGACGCGGCTGCTCGATAGTGACCGGCAGCTGCAGGTCATTGCTGCCGGGGCGCAGCATCAGCTGCCGCTCGATGCGCTGCACGCGCTTTCCGTCCGGGTCCAGCACGTCCACGGCCACGCTGGCGTTGCTGGCGGCGTCGCCTTGCTCGACCTGTAGCAGCACCGTCAGCGCGGCATGTGCCTCGTCCAGCGTGTCGGTGCGCACGGCCAGGTCGGTGATGCGGTTGTCGTCCCAGCTGGACAGCTGCACCGCGCGCCAGACACCGGCGGTGACATAGCGCGGGCCCCAGTCCCAGCCGAAGTGGTAGGCCGGCTTGCGCACGAAGTTGCCGACCATCGCGTCCTTCGGCTCGTCGCCGTAGGGCGAGGGATAGTTGCCGGCAATCTTGTGCGGCATCGCCTGCACCTGCGGCAGCAGCGTGCGGATCGGCGAGCGGAACACGATGCGCAGCTCGTTGCCGGTGGCCTTCAGCCGCCCATCGACGCGCGCGCGCCAGGTGCGGTGGGCATTGTCGGCGCGCAGCAGTGGCGCACCGTTGAGGCTGACCTCGGCAAACGTATCCAAGCCGTCGAAGCGCAGTTCGGCATGGCGGCGCTTGAGCGTGGTCGCCTCCACGTCGAAGCGGGCGCGGTATTCCCAGTCGCCCAGGCCGATCCACTGCAGGCCGGCCTCGGCCGCGCCGACGTAGGGGTCGCCGATCACGCCGGCGGCCTGCAGGTCGGTATGCACGCTGCCCGGCACCTGTGCCGGCCGCCACGCATCCAGCCCCGGATGGGCCTGCAGCTGCGCATCGCCCGGCAGCAGCCGGAAGCTCCACTGCGCCTGCAGGGGAGCCGCCGACGCAACGCCCGCCACGGTGCACGACACCGCCAGCAGGGCCAGCCAACCGAACCGGATGAAACGATTTTGTATCGATCCAAATTTCGTGCGCACGTACTGCATGCGAGCTCCTTCGTGCTGCCGGTTGCGGGAGGGCCACGCCTTCCGGCGTGTCGTTCATTGCGTCCACGGCGCCGGGGTGCCGCGGCGATTGCCGGTGATGCCGGGACGCCCGCAGTCACGCAGGCGTCCGCTGTTCAGTGCTGCTCAGTGCGCGCCACGCACCACGTTCAACACTTCGTGGCAGGCACCCATGGTGTGGTAATCGGTCTTGCCGGCCGGGCTCTTCTCGTTGCTGTACTTGCGGTTGTCGGCATCGAGGATGCGGAACCAGGCACCGTAGGTGTGGTCGACCATGTGTTCCCACGAATACGCCCACAGCCGCTCGTACCACTGCCAGTAGGCATCGTCGCCGGTGCGCTGGGCCAGCAACGCGGCCGCGGCCAGCGACTCGGCCTGCACCCAGAAGTACTTATCGTCGTCGCAGACGAAGCTGTCGGTGCCGATCGGCGCACCGTGCATGTCCGGCTGGCGTCGGGCTTCCGGCGCGAAGCCGTAATACAGGCCACCGCGCGTGGCGTCCCAGGAATTGGCCACCGCCACGTCGAACAGGTGGCGTGCGGTCGGTACCAGCCAATCGGCCTGCACGTGGCGGTCCAGGATCATCAGCAGCTTGGCCCACTCGGTCTGGTGGCCGGGCTGGAAGCCCCACGGGCGGAACAGGTGCTTGGGATTGTCCAGGTTGTAATCCCAGTCGATGTTCCACGCGGTGTCGTAGTGCTCCCACACCAGGCCACCGGCCTTGGCAGCCTGGCGGCGGGTCATGTTGTCGGCCAGCTGCAGCGCACGGTCCAGGTAGCGCTGCTCGCCGCTGGCTTCGAACGCGGCCAGCATCGCCTCGCACATGTGCATGTTGGCGTTCTGGCCGCGGTAGCCGGTGAAGTTCCACTGCGCATCGGCCTCGTCGCGGTACAGGCCGTGCGGCGCTTCCCAGAAGTGCCGCTCCAGCAGCTTCCAGGTCTCGTCCATCCATTCCCGGCCCTGCGCGATGCCGGCTTTCAGCGCACAGCTGTAGGCCAGCAGCACGAAGGCCAGGCCGTAGCAGTGGTTCATGTCGTCCTCGACCTTGCCATCGCGCAGGGTCCAGGCGTAGCCGCCGGTGGCCGGGTTGCGGTGCACGTTGCGCAGGTAGTCCACGCCGTGCTTCACCGCGGCCAGGTATTCGGCGTTGCCGAACTCGCGGTAGGCCATCGCATAGTTGAAGACGAAGCGCGTGCTGCTGACCAGGTGGCGGTGGCTGGCGTCATACACCGTGCCGTCGTCCAGGTAGTAGTGGAAGAAGCCGCCGTTCGGGTCGATGCAGTGCGGGTGGTAGAACGCCATCGTGCTGGCGATGTGGGCGCGCAGGAACTCCGGCGAGCGGAACGCGGGCGATGCGGTGGTCATGCGGTTTGCTCCTGTTGCTGCAGCAGGTGGTGCACTTCGGCACGGTCGGGCATCGCGGCGAACGCGCCCTTGCGGGTGACCGCCAGCGCGCCGACGGCGGCACCGAAGCGCAGGGTATCGGTGATGGCCTGCGGGTTGGCGCAGAACGCGGCAAAGCCCTGGCCGGACCCCTCGCGCTCGCTCATCGCCACCAGCACTCCGCCGACGAAGGCATCGCCGGCCGCAGTGGTATCCACGGTCGCCACCTTGAAGCTGGGCACCTGGCCATGGCCGTGCCGGGTATGCCATCGCAGCGGCGCGGCGCCGTCGGTGATGATCACCCAACCGGCACGCGCGGCCAGCAGGCGCGCGATCACCCGGGCTTCGCCATCCTCGCCCAGCGGCGCGGCCAGGTAGTCCAGTTCCTCGCGCGAAAGCTTGACCAGGTCGGCACGCTCCAGCGCCTGCCACAGCCACGGCGTGGGATCGGCATCGGCCGGCCACAGCGCCGGGCGCAGGTTGAGGTCCAGGCTGACCATGGCACCGGCCGCGCGCGCGCGGTCCATGCCGGCGTAGGTGGCCGCGGCAATGGCCGGCTCGGTCAGGCTGTTGGAGCAGACGTGGAAGCAGGCCGTCCCGTCGAAGCAGGCCGGCACGAAATGCGCGTCACGGAACAGCAGGTCCGCCGCCGGCGGGCGATAGAAGCTGAAGCTGCGCTCGCCGGCGGCATCCAGCGCCACGAACGCCAGCGCGGTCTTGGCCGCATCGGTACGCACCACGCAGTCGGTCGCCACGCCGGCCTGCGCCAGGCTCTCGGCGAGGAAGTCACCAAACATGTCGCGGCCCAGCATGCCGGCGAAATGGCTGCTGGCACCCAGCCGCGCGGCGGCCACCGCGACGTTGGCCGGCGCGCCACCGGCGTACTGCAGGAACGCGCGCGGGGTATCCGGCGTGGCCGGCGGCTGCGCGAGTAGATCGATCAAAATTTCGCCGAAACAAACAATCTTGCCCATCTGGCCTCAGTCTCCTTGGGCGATGACGGCGGCGGGCGACATGCCCGTCCTGCCATGGGATAGCGGATGGCCGCACTGCGGCACGAAACCTTCGTCACCGGACCACGCGCCGGCAACGGAGGTGTAGGGAAAACCTGGCCCTGCCCCGTCCTGCCGGGGGCCGGAGCGGTTGGCGCACGGGGATGGCATGCGTGGATTACTCATGGCTGGCTCACGCGGCCCCAGCGGTGGCCGCGCCGCGGCGGGCACCGAACAGGCCATAGAAGATGATGTAGCCGTAGCACAGCAGCGGCAGCACGAACGAATGGTGCAGACCGATGCGGTCAGCCAGCTGGCCCTGCAGGTACGGCACGATCGCACCACCGACGATGGCCATGATCAGCAGGCTCGAACCCTTGCTGGTCAGCGGCCCCAGGCCCTCGATGCTGAGCGCGAAGATGGTCGGGAACATGATCGAGTTGAACAGGCCGACGGCGATCAGGCTGTACACGGCAGGCATGCCGGTGCTGCTCATGGTGGTTACCAGCAGCACGATGTTCACCGTCGCGAAGATCGCCAGCAGCTTGCGCGGTGACAGGTTGACCATCAACGCCGAGCCGGCGAAGCGTCCCACCATCGCCAGGAACCAGTACGCCATCAGGTACTTCGAGGCCTGCGCTTCGGTGATGCCACCGATCTCCGGCAGCGAGAAGTAGTTGACCATCAGGCTGCCAACCGCCACTTCCGCACCCACGTAGAAGAAGATGCCGAGCACGCCCAGCACCAGGTGGCGATGGCGCAGCACGTCGGCCCAGGTGTGCGAGCCCGCGTCGGCCTTCTCGGTGGTCTCGGTGAGCCTGGGCAGGCGGAACAGGAACACGAACACCGCCAGCAGGAACAGGAAGATGCCCAAGCCCAGATAGGGCCCCTGCACCGCACTGGCCTCGTGGGCGAAGTACGCCGCGCGCTCGGCGTCCGGCAGCACCGCGATCTGGTCGGTGGTCTTGACCGTGTTGGACAGGATCAGCACGCCACCGAAGTACGGCGCCAGCGTGGTGCCCAGCGAGTTCATCGCCTGCGCCAACGTCAGCCGGCTGGAACTGGTGCGCTCCGGGCCCAGCAGCGCCACGTACGGGTTGGCCGCCACCTGCAGCACGGTAATGCCGGTGGCCAGCACGAACAACGCGGTCAGGAACGCGCCATACACGCGCAGTTCCGCCGCCGGCCAGAAGCCGATGGCGCCGATGCCGGCGATCACCAGCCCGATCACGATGCCCTGTTTGTAGCCCACGTGCGCGACCAGCCGACCGGCTGGCAACGACATCAGGAAGTACGCGCCGAAGAAGGTGAACTGCACCAGCATCGCCTGCGCGAAGTTGAGCTGGAACACGCTCTTCAGGTGCGGGATCAGGATGTCATTGAGGCAGGTCAGGAAGCCCCACATGAAGAAGATCGTGGTGACCACCGCCAGCGCCACCTTGGTGTTGACCACCGGTGCTGCAGCTGTGGATCTCAGCGGGGATGGAGGAAGTGTCGGCATGGGAAGGCGCCTTGCGGTGGATGCGGTGGAAGGGGGCGGTCAGCGTGGCAACGCCGCGCTGCTCTCACGGACACGCAGCTGCACCGGCGCGACCACGCGCATCGGAGCCGCGTCAGGGTTGTCCAGGCGCTGCAGCAACAGCGACGCCGCCTGCCGGCCACGCTCGCGCGGGTCGGCGGTCAGCGTGGTCAGCGGCGGGACCGCCACCGACGCTTCGGAGATGTCGTCGAAACCGGTCACCGCGAAGTCGGCGCCGGGACGGATGCCACGCGAGGTCAGGCCCAGCATCAGGCCGAGGGCGACGGTGTCGTTGTAGCAGACCGCGGCGCTGGGACGCTGGCCACCCTCGAACAGCTCGCCGGTGCGTGCGGCGGCCTCCAGGCGGTTCGGTGCCGATTCGATCAGCCAGTCCTGGCGCAGATCCAGGCCTGCTTCGGACAGCGCGCGTTGGTAACCGATGCGGCGCTGGTGGCACGAGCTCGACGCGGCATGCCCACCGAAGAAGGCGATGTCGCGATGGCCCTGCTCGATCAGGTGACGGGTGGCCAGGTAGGCACCGTTCTGGTTGTCCATGGTCAGGAAGTCCCAGTCGGCGCCTTCCAGCTCGCGGTTGAACAGCAGCACGTTGGCGTTGACGCCGAGCACCTGGCGCAGCGCCTGGGTGTCGCTGCCTTCGGCCGGCGACAGGATGAAGCCGGTCGGGGTGTGTTCCATCAGCGTGGACAGCACCGCCTGCTGCCGTGCCGGCGATTCGGAGGTACTGCCCAGCAGCGTGACATACCCTTTCTCGCCCAGGGCTTCGTCCACGCCGGAAGCGAATTCGGCGAAGAACGGGTTGGACAGGTCGTTGATCACCAGCGCGATCGAGGAGGAGGTGCGGCGGCGCAGGTTGGCCGCGGTGCGGTTGTATACGTAGCGCTGGCGGCGCAGCTCCGCCTCCACCTTGGCGCGCGTGTCCACGTTGACCAGTGGGCTGCCACGCAGCACCAGCGACACCGTCGCACGTGACACGCCCACCGCCTGGGCGATGTCGGTCACGGTCACCGCACGTTTTGCTTCCTTGCCGGCGCGCTGGCTGGCGGCGGGTTTCTTATCGTTCATGGCTCAGGCTGACGGCTCGATTCGCGGAAATCCTAAAGGATCGGGGCAGCGCGTCGACGCGCCCTGCCCGGACCCACTGGCAACGGCGTCGCAGCAGCTCACTTCATTTCACTGCCCGGCGTGGCGCAATAGGACACCGGCAGATCCGCAATGGCCGTACCCCAGCCCTGCGTCGGAACGTCTTCGCCCAGCTGGAACTCCACCGTCCCACCCTTGCTCAGCCGCTCCCAGTCGAGCCACACCGTGTTGAGCGGCTTGCCCTCGAACTGGACGGCGTGAATGTACTGCAAGCGATTCCCATCGGCACGCTGTGCCCTCAGCTGCAGCCGCTTTCCGTTGCCGAGATTGATTTCAGCGCTGGAAAACCGCGGCGTATGCAGCAGGAACTGTCCCGTACCCGGTACCGCCGGATACAGCCCCAGGGCACTGAACAGATACCAGGCCGACATCGTGCCCAGGTCGTCGTTGCCGGTCACGCCGTTGGGCGCGTTGGTGAACAACTGCTGCGCCGCGCGCACCACGGTGGCCGTCTTCCACGGCTGGCCGATCAGCGTGTACATCCACGGTGCATGCAGGTCCGGCTCGTTGTTGGGGTTGTAGCGGTACTGGTTGTAGTAGCTGTACGGCCCGACCACCCATTCCTTGCGCGCGGCGGTCTGCGGCGACTTGAGCAGTTCGCCATAGGCGAAGAACGCATCCAGCCGGCGACCGGCCTCCTCGCGGCCATGCATCGCCGTCACCAGGCCCGGGATGTCCTGCTGCGCCAGCCACTGGTACTGCCAGGCGGTGCCTTCGTGGAAGCCATGCTGCGAGCGCGGGCTGTAGTGGCCATCGGCCGGCGTGTACCACTGGCCGCCTTCGGCGCGCGGACGCGGGAAGCCACTGAAGCCGGCCTCGGCGTCACGCACGTCGGCGTCCCACACCTTGTGCCAGTTGCCGCCACGGGCGCGCAGCACCTGCGCATCGTCGGCATGGCCCAAGCCATCGGCCATCTGTGCCAGCGCGCAATCGGCCAAGGCGTACTCCAGCGTGGCCGAGCCGCCGTGGTGCGGGTCCACGTCCATGCCCCTGGACGGGAATGCGCGGTCATAGGCGACGTACCCGTCGGCAAGATAGGTGGCATTGCCCGAGCGGCCGGCATGGCGCGAGTTGATCGGCGGCATTGAGAACGCATTGCGGCGCAGCGCGGTCCAGGCCTCGGCCTCGCGGCCGGTCAATGCACCGAAACGCCACAGGTCGACCAGGAACGGCGTCACCGGGTCACCGGTCATCACGTTGGTCTCGAAGTTGGCGTAGCCCCAGCGCGGCAGCCAACCGCCCTGCGCATCGATGGCCAGCACGCTGCGCGCGATGTCACGTGCCACGTCCGGGCGGGTCAGCGCCAGCCACTGGTTCTGCGAGCGGTAGGTGTCCCACAGCGAGAAGTACTCGTAGTAGGTCCAGCCATCGGCACGGTGGATCGCATCGTCGTAGCCGCGATAGCGCCCATCGGCGTCACTGCCGGTCATCGGCTGCAACAGCGCGTGGTACAGCGCGGTGTACAGCACCACGCGGTCATCGGCACTGGCGCCCTGGACGCGCACGCTGTCCAACTGCTCACGCCAGCTCTGCTGGGACAGCGCGCGCATGCGATCGAAGCCGAGCAGGCGGTCGCCCTGCTTGCCGTCGGCGCGCAGGTTGTTGCGCGCGCCCTCGGCGTCCACGTGCGAGATCGCGCTGGTGGCGGTCACGCTGCGACCGTCGGCCAGGTCGAAGCTCAACCAGGCGCCGTTGGGCTTGAGTTCGCCTTCCATGCTGTGCCGCGCATCGGGCAGGCCGCCGTTCTCGCCCCAGGTGCCATGCGCCTTGAACGGGCGGTCGAACTCGATGCGGAACCACGTCGTGTACTGGTGTCCGCCGCAGAAGCTCTTGGTCACCAGTTTGCCCTCCACCGCGCGGTCGCCGACCACGTCGACGACGCTGCCGATGACCGAGTGCCGCTCGTTGGCCTGGCCAACGTTGACCAGCACATGGCCCAGCCCGCTGCCGGCGGTGAACGTATACCGCTCGGCCGCGGCACGGGTGCGCGCGGTGGTCTCCACGTCGATGCCGCCGTAGTCGGTCAGGCGCACCTTGTAGTAGCCGGCCTGGCCCACTTCGCCGTCGTGCGCATAGGCCGAGGCGTAGCTCTTGTGGTCGAAGCGCTTGGCATCGCGGGTGTCGAAGTCGCCGCCCGGACCGATGCTGCCGGTCACCGGCAGGACCGAGACCTGCCCGCCCTGTTCCCAGCAGCCGGCGCCGGAGATGAAGGAGTGGCCAAAGCCGCGGATCTTCTCGTCGTCGTAGCGCCAGCCCGAGTAGTGGCTGCCGATCGGGCTGACCTGGATCAGGCCGAACGGGGCCGACGCCCCCGGGAACGTATTGCCGTCGTCCTTGCTGCCGATGAAGGTGTTGACCTCGCGCTCCAGCGCCACCGGCGCGGCCTGCAGCAGCGGGACCACGGACAGGGCCAGCACGCAGGCCAGGCGCGCCAGCGGCCGGGGCCGGATCAGGCGGGAGGAAACAGACGGCAATCGGCTCATGCGATGGATCCTTTGGGTCGATGTCGGTACGGCGTCGTCAGGTTGGCCCGGCCGAAGCCGGGCCTGTGAGGCCGGCCCGTCCGTCGGCAGGACGGGGGAGAGAGTCGGCCTCAACAAGCGGGCAGGCGGCTGCCGATGGAAAAGCCCAGCGGCGGCGATCAGGTGGACAACAGCATCGATCAGCTGCCGATCAGCCCGCCATGAAGGCAGTAAAACCAGCATTTCAATCGCTGCAGGTCCGCCCTCCTGCAAATTTAGATCGATTTAAGTAGAACACGAGATTTTCTGGACTTGCATTCTGCGGCGCACCATTGCGCCTGCGGATCGCCCCACGCGTCACCCGGTGCCCGCCCCCTCCCGGACCGGACACCCCTGACCTGAGCCCCCTGCCGCGACATCGGCCCGGACGGCCGGGCCTGGCTCATATTGCGCAGCAGCATGCGTCGCACCCGGCTGCTGTGGTAAAAATTTGCCGCCAATCGTTTAGATCGATCCAAATAACTCGGTCGCGATTGCCTGATCGTGAAAGGCGCAAAGGACCGAGGCAACGCCACGGGAAACACCTGCAACGTCAAAAAGAAATCGGCTTCAAAAATTAGATCGATTCAAGTTTCCGTATCAGCTACCAGTTCAATCCAGGAGAGGGAGAGAGTGGAATGAAACAGATCACCCGCATGCAGGGCCGCGACGCATTGTCCGCCGCCATTGCCGCTGCATTGTTCGCCGTCGCGATCGCACCGGGCGCGGCGTTCGCACAACAGGCTGCCACGCAGCCCGACGCCACCACGCTGGACAGCGTGACCGTCACCGGCTACCGCTACGCCATCGAGAAGAGCCTGGAACAGAAGCGTGATGCCAACGCCGTGGTCGAGGTGATCACCGCCGAGGACGTGGGCAAGTTCCCCGACAAGAACGTCGCCGACGCGCTGCAGCGCGTGCCCGGCGTGATCATCACCCGCAGCGGCGGCGAAGGTAAGAACGTCAGCGTGCGCGGCCTGTCCTCGGAGCTGACACTTACCGAGTTGAACGGCAACTACGTGGCCACCGCCGAATCCAACGGCGACCCCACCCGTTCGTTCAATTACACGCTGCTGCCGTCGAACATGCTGGGCAGCGCCGAGCTGTTCAAGTCGCCGGAAGCCCGCATCGACGAAGGCGGCATCGGCGGCACGGTGATCCTGCACACGCGCCGCCCGCTGGACATGGAAGCCAACACCGGCTTCGTCTCGGTTGAAGGCACCTGGGCAGACACCACCGAGAAGGCCGACGGCCAGCTCTCCGCCTCCTACGCCTGGCATGACAAGGACGACCGCTTCGGCGTGTTCGTCGGTTATACCAACCAGAAGCGCACCACTCGCACCCTGGGCGCCAGCACCGAAGGCTGGTCCTGGTATGGCCGTGACGAAGGCGGCACTGCGGTTGACGTCAACGGCAACCCCTCCGACTTCAACTCCAACTGGTGGGGCGGCACTGGCTTCTACGACCAGAGCGGCAAGTACTACACCGGCTTCATGATGCCCACCTCGGTGAACCTCGACGTCAAGGACGAGAAGCGCGAGCGCAAGGGCGGCCAGATAACGCTCCAGTTCAAGCCGCTGGACAACCTCACCCTGACCGCGAACTACTTCCGCTTCGACCTGTCGCAGGACTCCCAGACCCACACCATCAAGGTGCCGGAATGGAACATCGCCCGCTACTGGGGCGACGGCAACTGGGCCGGCGGACGCCTGCTCGATGGGCTGACCATGGACCCGAGCGGCACCATCGTCACCGGCGCCGACTACAGCCGGCATCCGGGCAAGACCTATTACTGCAGCGAGGACGAGGCCGCGGCAGGCGGCATGGCGCCTGGTGGCTGGGGTTCTGACGACTGCACCGTGCCGACCCCGCAGATCACCGGCAGCTACAACCTCGAAAAGGCACTGTCGCAGACCGCCGATTTCTCCGCCGAATGGCGCGGCGAGTCGGTCGACGTCGCCTTCAAGGGCGGGCGCACCTGGGCCAAGGGCGGCCCGTCGCTGCAGTTCTCGGTGCCACTCAAGCCGCGCAGCCAGAATGCGGACGGCAGCTGGAACCTCGGCAACCTGGCCAGCGCCTGGAGCTTGGCCGGCACGCCGTCGATGGCGTTCTCTCCGGAACTGATGCAGAACCTGAAGAACGGCATCCTGCAGGTTGACCTGGGCTCCACCGGCTCGTCGTGGACGCGCAACACCAACGAGCAGAAGTACGCCCAGATCGACACCACCTGGCACAACGACAGCGGCTTCCTGGAATCGCTGCAGTTCGGCGTCAAATACCGTGACGGCGGCATCCACCGCAGCACCGGCAACAGCTACTGGGCCTGCCCTGGCACCGATGCCAGCGACTACGAGAACCGCTACTGGAACGGCGGCTGCAACGACCTCGCTCTGCAGTTCTCGCCCGACTTCATCTACGGCATGGGCAACCTGGCAGGCGGCATCAATGCAAGCGCGTTCCCGGCCATCAACTACCCGGCCTACATCTCGTACCTGAACAAGACCTACGGGGGGATGCAGACCCGCAACGAGGACAACTTCGTCTACAACGTGGACGAAAAAATCTACTCCACCTACCTGCAGGCCAACTTCCGCACCGAGCGCCTGCGCGGCAACGTCGGCGTGCGCGTGGTCAGCACCCGCCAGCATGCCGACTCCACCGACAAGGTCACCTCGTACAACGATTACTTCTACGACGATGCCAATGGCAACCCGCTGGCCTGCCAGGCCGGCGACACGGTGCCCGGCGCCGCACCGGCACGTACCTACTGCGGCACCGAGGGCTACTGGCGCCTCTCCGACAGCGAAGCGCGCGCCGAGTCGTTCGCGGTCAGCGGCCTGGACCGCAACTACACCGACGTGCTGCCCAGCTTCAACCTGGCCTATGAACTGACCGAGAACCTGTTGCTGCGTGCAGCAGCCTCCAAGGTGATCGCGCGCCCGAGCTACAGCAACATCGCCGCACCGGGCAGCCTGGAATACTTCAGCCCCGAATACGTCAACGACCGCCGCCTCACCGGTGGTGCCAGTGAGCAGGGCTGGTACGGTTCTGGCAGCAACAAGAATCTGGAAGCCTACAAGGCCACCCAGTACGACATCGGCGTGGAATGGTACTTCCACCCCGGCTCAGTGCTGGGCCTGGGCCTGTTCCGCAAGGACGTCAGCAACTTCTCGGTACCGGTGGTGCAGGACGTCACGCAGAACGTCGGCGGCCAGACCGTCGTCGTGCAGAACTACTCCACCACGGCCGGTGGTCGTGACGCGGTGTCGCAGGGTCTGGAGTTCTACGCCCAGCATACGCTGGATTTCGGCCTGGGCTTCCAGGCGAACTACACCTGGAACGACACCAACGAAGCGGCGATCACCCTGGAAGACGGCACCCAGATCGGCAAGTCGCCGCTGGTTGGCAGCGCCGAGAACCAGGCCAACTTCACCGTGTTCTATGAAGTGGAAAAGCTGCTGCTGCGCGCCTCGTGGAACCGTCGCGGCGAAGTGGTGCAGGGCCTGATCAGTGGCCTGAACCTCTACCAGGAGCCCTACCAGCAGATCGATCTGAACGCCGCGTACAACATCACCCCGGCGCTGAGCCTGAGTGCCTCGGTATTGAACCTGACCAAGGAAGAGACGCGCACCCACCTGGGCAACGACACCAAGGCCCGCTTCTACTCCAACGGTTACGCGGGCCGTGTCGTCTACTTCGGCGTGAACTGGAAGTTCTAAGCCTCACACCTCCGCGCTGAACGCGCGGGGGCGCTCCTCCACGGCAGTCGCGCTGGTACCAGGCGGCTGCCGTTTCTTTTTCAGGAAGGGAAAGCGGGAAGCGCAGCCAACGCCAGCAAACCGCTTTGGCTTTGGCTTTGGCTTTGGACTTGGCTTTGGACTTGGCTTTGGCCTTGGCTTTGGACTTGGAATTTCCCTTCTCCCGCTGGCGGGGGAAGGTGCCCGAAGGGCGGATGGGGGCGCTGTTGCGGTTGCTCTTCAACCGAAACCCATAGCAGCACCGCGTCTTCTCGGAAAGCAGCGCTGAAAGCTCACCTCACCCCAGCCCCTCTCCCGCAAGAAACGGGAGAGGGGCTCCAGGAAAAGCCCAAGGCCGCGCGCTCAGGTCAACGCCGTCATAACCGCCGCCTGATACGCCGGGCGCGTCTTCAACCGCGCATACCACGCCTCCAGATGCGGTAGATCCGGCCGCTGGATGGGCATCTCGAACCAGGCATAGGCAAACGCGCCCAGCGGGATGTCGCCCATCGCGAACTGCTCGCCGGACAGCCATGGCTGCCGCGCAAGCTCGGCGTCGGCCAGCTTCAACAACTCGCCACAGCGCTGCAACGCGGCCGCGATGCGTACTTCATCGCGATCGGCCGGCGCAGTCCGCACCACACCCCAGAACAGGTCGCGGAACGCCACCGCGAAGCTGGAGATGGTCCAGTCCATCCACTTCTCGCTCTGCGCGCGCGCGGCGGCATCTTCCGGATACAACGTGCCCAGCGCGTAACGTGCGCTCAGGTAGCGCACGATGGCGTTGGACTCCCACACCGGCAGGCCGTTGTCCTCGATCACCGGGACCAGCCCGTTGGGGTTCATCGCCAGGTAGTCCGGTGACTGGGTGCCACCAAACGCGCCGCCGACCTCGATCGATTCGTACGGCAGGCCGATCTCCTCGGCACACCACAGCACCTTGCGCACATTGCTTGAATTGCGCCGACCCCAGATCTTCAACATCCGCTTGCTCCGTTGTGTTCGCTTTGCATCATTGAACTGATTGTCACGGCTTCGCCTCGGCCCGCTTCGTACTTGCCTTGCTTACCTTGCTCGCCTTGCGCGGCGCTGCACGCACGGCCGACGACTTGCCGTCCTTCTTGACCTCGAACAACCCGGTCGCCTTCATCAGGTCGCTCAACTTGCGATACCCGTAGTTGCGCGAATCGAACGAAGCGCGGTTGGCAATCTGGTTGCCCACCGCACTGAGCATCGCCCAGCCCTGTTCGTCGGCGGCAGCTTCCACCGCGCCGCGCAGCAGGTTGATCAGGCGCGTGTCACCGCGCAACTCGCCGCTGGAACGCGGCGTGATCGGGGCCGCTTCCGGGGGCGCTGCATTCGGCGCGCCCTCGCTGGCATTGGCCGCGGCCGGCACCGGCGCGGCCGCCACGGGCTCCGCGCTCGGCTCATGCGGCTCGGAGCGATCATTGCCCAGGGCTTCCAGGTAGATGAACTTGGAGCAGGCGTTGACGAAGGCCACCGGCGTTTTCTGCTCGCCGAAGCCGTACACCTTCACGCCGTCGGTCAGCAGCCGCATCACCAGCGGAGTAAAATCCGCATCGCTGGACACGATCGCAAACCCGTCCAGGTTGCGTGCGTACAGCAGGTCCATCGCATCGACCACCATCGCCATGTCCGAGGCGTTCTTGCCCTTGGAATAGGCGAACTGCTGGATCGGCCGGATCGCGAACTCATGCAGCACGTGTTCCCAGCCCTTCAGGCGCGGGTTCTTCCAGTCGCCATAGGCACGGCGCACGTTGGCCACGCCAAAGGCCGCCACCTCGACCAGGATTTCATCGATCTTCGATGCAGGCGCGTTGTCGGCATCGATCAACAAGGCAATCCGCTTCTCCGGCTCGGACATGACACAGCTCCATGACGAAAGGCTGAGCCGCAGTATCGGCCATCTATGTTGTCCGCACATCACATGACATCATCGACAGCGCCCGTTGCCCCCACCAATGGCCGGCCCGATGCCGGTCTTTCTGGAGAACGTACATGCCACACGACCCAGTCCCCCACCTGGTCATCGTCGGCGGCGGCTTTGCCGGTCTCTGGGCCACCCGTGCCCTGGCCAAGGCCCGTCTGCGCATCACCCTGATCGACCGCCGCAACCATCACCTGTTCCAGCCACTGCTCTACCAGGTCGCCACCGCCGGGCTGTCCTCGCCGGATATCGCCGCACCGCTGCGCCACATCCTGCGCCGGCAACGCAATGTCGACGTGCGCCTGGGCGAGGTCACCGCCATCGACAAGCAACAGCGCGAAGTCGTGCTGGGCGACGGCACCCGTGTCGGTTATGACCTGCTGATGGTCGCCAGCGGTGCCACCCACGCCTATTTCGGCCACGACGAGTGGGCCGGCGACGCGCCGGGCCTGAAGACGCTGGACGATGCCCTGCTGCTGCGGCGCAAGCTGCTGCTGGCCTTCGAGCGTGCCGAGGCCGAGAACGACCCGGAGAAGAAAGCCGCCTGGCTCAGCTTCGCGGTGGTCGGCGCTGGCCCCACGGGCGTGGAACTGGCCGGCACCCTGGCCGAGATCGCCCGGCACACCTTGCGGAACGAGTTCCGCCACATCGACCCCGCGTCGGCACGGGTGCGCCTGGTCGAGGCCGGGCCGCGGGTGCTGTCCAGTTTCCCGGAACGCCTGTCGCAGAAGGCGCGCGAGCAGTTGGAACGGCTCGGCGTGGAGGTGCTGACCGGCACCCCGGTCAATGACATCAACGCCTTCGGTTTCCAGCTCGGTGACGTGCACGTGCCCGCGCGCACCGTGGTGTGGGCCGCCGGCATGGCCGCCTCGCCACTGGCGCGCACGCTGGACGTGCCACTGGACCGCGCCGGCCGCGTGCAGGTACAGCCGGACCTGACCGTCCCCGGCCATCCGGAGATCTTCGTCGCCGGTGACCTGTCCGCGCTGCAGCAGGACAACGGCCGCCCGGTGCCCGGCGTGGCGCCGGCCGCCAAGCAGATGGGGGCCTACGTCGCCCAGGTGATCCGTGCACGCCTGGACGGTGCCTCGCCCCCTGCCCCGTTCCGCTACAATGACCAGGGCAACCTGGCCACGATCGGACGCATGGCCGCCATCGTGCACATGGGCAAGCTGCAGCTATCCGGGGTGCTGGCCTGGTGGTTCTGGCTGGCCGCGCACGTGTTCTTCCTGATCGGCTTCCGCAACCGCCTGGTGGTGCTGCTGAACTGGGGCGTGGCGTACTGGAGCTACCAGCGCAGCGCGCGCATCATCCTGGGCAACCCCTACGACGACCGGAAGCCCGACCCCCGGTAGAGCGGAGCCGTGCCCCGCCGGGCATCATCGACACCCCCGTGCCGGGCACCACCCGGCAGGGCCCAGTTCATTGCCCGGCAGCGAACTGCTCGAACACCTGCTTGCCGGTCAGCGTCGGCGTGTCATTGGCCAATGCGTAGAACGGCGGCTTCTCGTCGATGAAGATCTGGCTGACCAGCTCCAGCGGTTCCTGCTGGAACAACCCTGCCGACACGAAGTACTCCCCGTCCGGCACCAGCCGGTAGAACAGGTGGGTGCCGCAGTCGCCGCAGAAGCCGCGCTCGGCCCATTCCGAGGAACGGTAGCGCCGTGGTTCGGCGCCGTTGAACCGCACCTTGTCATCGCAATGCACCGCGAAGAACGGCCCGCCGGACCAGCGCCGGCACATGCTGCAATGACACAGGCCGATCTGCACGTGCGCGTCACCGGCAATCACTTCGATCGCGCCACACAGGCAAGTACCCTTCATCGTCGTCTCCCTCCAGGATGCAAGCGCGGAATCTACACCGTCGCGCCGGGACACGCTCGGCCGGGAGCTTCACCGGAAGAGCCCGCCCGCACCACCGCCCACGAAAAAGCCCGGGTTTCCCCGGGCTTTTCGGTGCACCTCAACGCCTGATCAGGCGGCGAACAGTGCCTTCATCTTCTTCAGCGCGTTCGCCTCGATCTGGCGGATGCGCTCGGCCGACACGCCGTACTCGTCGGCCAGCTCCTGCAGCGTCACCTTGCTGTCAGCATCCAGCCAGCGGCGGGCGATGATGTCACGCGAACGCTGGTCCAGCTTGGCCAGGCCTTCGCGCAGCAGGCTCAGCTGGTTGTCCTCGCTGTCCTCGCGCTCGTAGGCCTGCGACGGGTCTTCATCGCGTGCGACCAGGTAGGCGGCCGGCGACGGCGGTGCATGGTCGTCGTCCTCGTCGGACGGCGCATCGAAACCGACGTCACGACCGGACAGGCGCGACTCCATCTCCATCACTTCACGCTCGGAGACGTTCAGGTCCTTGGCAACGGCGCTGACTTCGGCCGCGTTCATCCAGCCCAGGCGGGTCTTGGACTTGCGCAGGTTGAAGAACAGCTTGCGCTGCGCCTTGGTCGTGGCGACCTTGACGATGCGCCAGTTCTTCAGGATGAACTCGTGCATCTCGGCACGGATCCAATGCACGGCGAAGGACACCAGGCGCACGCCCATTTCCGGGTCGAAGCGCTTGACCGCCTTCATCAGGCCGATGTTGCCTTCCTGGATCAGGTCGCCCAGCTGCAGGCCGTAGCCGTTGTAGCCACGGGCCACGTGCACGACGAAGCGCAGGTGCGAATGCACCAGCTCGCGCGCGGCATCCAGGTCCTGCTCGTCGCGGAAACGACGCGCCAGTTCCTGTTCCTCATCGACCGACAGCACCGGGATCTGGTGCACGGCACCGATGTAGGCATCCAGCGAGCCGAGCGCACTGGGAATCGGGAGATTGTTTGCCACAAGGGCAGTGGAGGTATGCAGGCTCATAGTGTCCCAATCTTAGCAGTCAGAACTATTGGACTGACCGGTACAGAAAAAGTTCCAGCATTCTGTTTTTGGCACGACACCCGGCCTTCAGCCTGAATAGGTGCCACAAACAGCTGCTTTCCCCATCCCCCACACCCTACCAGAGCAGGCATCTCAGTCAAACGACAGGGAGCACGCTGATTCAGCCGCCAGCGAGCGCGGCGTCGAGCACCGCCCGCGGTGGCAGCCCCCAATCGATCGGGGCCTGCCCGCGGCGCTGCAGGTAGTCGTTGGCCTGGGAGAAATGGCGGCAGCCCAGGAAGCCGCGGTGGGCCGACAGCGGGGAGGGATGCGGGGCCTTGAGCACGCGGTGGCGGCGGGTATCGATCACCTTGCCCTTCTGCTGGGCGTAACTGCCCCACAGCAGGAACACCAGGCCCTCGCGCTCGCGGTTGAGCACATCCACCACATGATCGGTGAAGCCTTCCCAGCCGCGCCCCTGGTGGGCCCCGGCCTTGCCCTCCTCCACCGTCAGCACGGCGTTGAGCAGCAGCACGCCCTGCTTCGCCCACGGGACCAGGCAGCCATGGTCCGGGCGCGGGATGCCCAGGTCGGCCTCGATCTCCTTGTAGATGTTCAGCAGTGACGGCGGCACCGGCACGCCCGGCGGCACCGAGAAGCTCAGCCCATGCGCCTGGCCATGGCCGTGGTACGGGTCCTGGCCAAGGATGACCACCTTGGCCTGCTCGAACGGGGTGGCATCGAAGGCGGCGAAGATCTGCGGACCCGGCGGGAACACGTGCGCGCCGGCCGCCTTGCGCTGGCGCAGGAAGGCCGACAGCTCGCGCATCTCCGGACGCAGCAGCCAGTCGCCGACCTGTGCCTTCCAGCTCGGCTCGAGCTGGATCTGCGCCGCCTGCTCCGGGTTCACAGCGTCACCGCCGGCTGGGCCATGCGCGCCAGCCGGAGCTGGAACAGCACCTTGGTCACCAGCAGGCGTTCTTCGATGGGTTTCTGCACCAGGTCGTTGGCCCCGGACTGCAGCAGCGCCGACTGGTTGTGCGGGTTGCCGTCGCCGGTCATCACCAGCACCGGCAGGCGGCGCTTGCCGTAGCCGAAATCGATGCGGATCCGCTCGACCACGTCACGCCCGCTCAACTCGCCCTTCAGGGTCACGTCGGTCAGCACCAGGTCGATCTCGCGCTGGGTGCGGCCCAGCGATTCGGCAGTCAGCAGCGAGAACGCGTCCTCGGCGGTGAGCACGTGCACCACGTGCAGGTCGTGCCGCTCCAGCATGCGCTTGGTCGCCTCGGCCACCACGCGGCTGTCCTCCACGTACAGCACGGTCGCATCCGGCACTGGCTCGGGTTGCACGTAGCCACGGATGAAGGCCGCCAACGCCTCGTGGCCCAGCGACTTGTCGAAATAGTCGGTGACGTATTCGGTGAAACGGCGCTGCTCCAGGTGCTGCTGGGCGTCACCGGACACCACGATCACCGGCACGTAGGCCTGCCCGGCGGCGTCGCGCACGCTGCGCGCCAGGGTCAGGCCGTCGCCATCGGGCAGGGCCAGCGAGGTGGTGACCAGATGCACCGGGCCAGCCGCCAGCGCGGCGCGGGCCTCGGCGATGCTGGCGCACCCCACCACCTCCACGTCGGGCAGCTCGCGCGTGAGCACATCGCTGATCAGGCGCCGCACCAGTTTTGAGCCATCGACCACCATCACCCGGGGGGCGTCGCTGATCAGATGCTTGAGTTCGTGCTTCGCCATGCCTGCCTCAGGTTTCAGTCGGGCGAGTCTGCCTGAGGAAGTGGCCGGTCACCAGCCATGCCCCGAGCCAGCCCAGGATCGTGGTCGCCACCAGCACCATCAGCGAGTGGAACAGGTCCAGCCCGTGCAGCACGAAGGGACTGCCATAGCTCTGCGACAGCGTCGCCAGCGGCGGGCGCAGCGCCAGACCGCAGATGCCGATCAACCCCAGCGCCACCGCGCCGGCCCCCAGGCCATACCACGCCCCCAGGTAGACGAACGGACGGCGGATGAAGCCGTCACTGGCACCGAGCAGCTGCAGGACACCGATTTCCTCGCGCCGGGCCTGGATGTCGAGCCGGACGGTGTTGCCCACCACCAGCGCCGCGCCCACGCCCAACAGCACCGACAACACCTGCACCAGCCGTGCGCCGAACGCCAGCCAGCCGTCCAGCCGTTGCCGCCACAGCGCATCGTGCTGCACCAGGTCGGTTTCCGGCAGGGCTTCCAGTGACTTGGCCAACGCGGCGTCATCGCCCGTGGCCGGGGTGACGATCAACAGCGTCGGCAGCGGGTTGTCGCCCAGCGCATCGATCGCCTCGCCCAGCCCGGCACTCTGCCGCAGCTCGGCCAGGCCTTCTTCCGGGGTGCGCACGGCCACCTCGGCCACGTCGGCACGGGCGCGCAGCGCGGCCACCACCGTCTGCGCGGCGGCCGCGTCCAGCTCGGGCTTCAGGAACAGGTTGATGTCACGCGACTGCTGCACGCTGCCGGCGAAATGCTTGAGGTTGTCCAGCACGATGGACAGGCCCAGCGGCAATGCCAGCGCCAGCGCCATCACCGCCACGGTCAGGGCGGTGGCCCACGGCTTGCGCAGCGCGCGGCCAAGGCTGAACACCACGCTGTGCAGGTGGTGGCGGAACCAGGTGAGCACGCGCGACGGCGCGGCGGCTTCGGTGTTTGCGGGTTTGCTCATCGTCTTGCGCTCACTCCGCCAGTTCGTGCGGCGAGATGTCATCGACCAGCTTGCCGTGGTCCAGGATAAGCACGCGCTTGCGCATCTGCTTGATCAGCGCCAGGTCGTGGCTGACCACCAGCACGCTGGTGCCCCGCCCGGGCAGCTCGGCGAACAGCGACATGATCTCCGCGGCCAGGGTCGGGTCGAGGTTGCCGGTGGGTTCATCGGCCACCAGCAGCCGCGGTTCACCCACGATGGCGCGGGCGATGCCCACGCGCTGCTGCTCGCCGGCCGACAGTTCGGTGGGCAGGGCCTTCTCGCGGTGCGCCAGGCCCATGCGTTCGAGCACCGAGCGCACCCGCTTGGCGGTATCGGCACGGCGGTCGCCGCGCAGGATCAGTGGCAGGGCGACGTTCTCGCCGATGCTGCGGTCCACCAGCAGGCGGTGGTCCTGGTAGACCGCGCCCACCTCGCGCCGGTGCAGGGCGACCTTGCCGCCACGCACCTTCAGCAGGTTGCGCTCACCGAACAGCACCGCGCCGCGCGTGGGCCGTTCGCTCAGGTGGATCAGCTTGAGCAGGGTGCTCTTGCCGGCACCGGAGTGCCCGGTGACGAACAGCATCTCGCCGGCCGCCACCTCGAAGCTGACATCCGCCAGCGCCTGATGGCCACCGGCGTACTGTTTGCTGACATTGTCAAAACGCAGGACGCTCATCCGCCGATTATGCAGGAGCGCACCCGGTAGTGCCGAGCCATGCCCGGCACAGGATCCCCGCACGGCCCGGCGCCGAGCAGGGCTCGGCGTCCCCGGGCCGGGCCGATCAGCTGCCGGAAAGCATCCGGCGGATCTTGCGGCCCAGGCGGGTCAGGAACGAGTCGTTGTCACTGCCACCACGCATCGACTTGGCCTGTACCTGCACCGGTGCATTGGCCACGGCCGGTGCGGCCACGCCCTCAGCACCTTCGACCGGACGCCCGTGGCGACGACGACGACGCTTGCGCGGGGCGCGCTCGCCTTCCACCGCCGGGGTGCCCGACGCATTCGGTGCGCTGCCGGCGGTGTCCGGGCGCGGCGGCTTCGGTGCGGCAGCCTGCTCGCCTTCCACGCGCGGCTTGCGCTCACGACGCGGACGGCCATCGGCACCACGCTCGCCACCGCCACGGCGCTCACCGGGCTTGCCGCCACGGCCACCACCACGACGGGCCTCGTCGGCGGCCTTCTGCTCGCGGGCTTCGCGGAAGATGGCCCCCACGCTTTCGTTCTCCTCACCCTCGGCGCCTTCCACCGGCGCGCGCTCCGGGCGCGGCAGGGGGGTCAGCAGCTCGCTGGTGACGGACTCGACCGGGATCTTCTGCTCGATGTAGGCCTCGATGTCCGGCAGGCTCATCGCATAGCGCTCGCAGGCGAAGCTGATCGCATCGCCTTCCTCGCCCAAGCGCGCGGTGCGGCCGATGCGGTGCACGTAGTCCTCTGCATCGAACGGCAAGTCGTAGTTGTAGACGTACTTGATGCCGTCGATGTGCAGGCCGCGGGCGGCCACGTCGGTGGCGACCAGGATTTCCAGCTGGCCCTTCTGGAAGCGGTTGAGCAGGCTCTCGCGCTTCTTCTGCGGTACGTCGCCGGACAGCACGCCGACGCGGTAGCCGGCTCGCTCCAGCGCGCGCGCGACGCGCTCGACGAACACCTTGGTGTTGACGAACACCATGGTGCGGGCGCCTTCGCTGCGCGAGAGCAGGCCCAGCAGCAGCGGCAGCTTCTCCTCGTCGGCCGGGAAGTAGATGCGCTGGCGCACGCGGTCGGCGGTGACGTTCTCGGTCTCCACCACCAGCTTCTGCGGCTCGTTCATGTGCTCGTAGGCCAGCTCCAGCACGCGGTGGCTGAGGGTGGCGCTGAACAGCAGGGTCTGGCGCGTGGTGCGCTCGGGCATGCGCCGCAACAGGAAGCGGATGTCCTTGATGAAGCCCAGGTCGAACATGCGGTCGGCTTCGTCCAGCACGCAGATCTCGCAGGCATGCAGCGACACCACCTTGTGCTGCTTGACGTAGTCGATCAGGCGGCCCGGGGTGGCGATGATCACGTCCACGCCCTGCTGCAGCAGCTCACGCTGCTTGTCGTAGTCCACGCCACCGTAGACCAGCGCGAAGCGCAGGCCAGTGTCGGCGGCGAACTTCATCGCGTCCTTGTGGATCTGGATGGCCAGCTCGCGGGTCGGCGCCAGGATCAGCGCACGCGGGTCTTCCGGCTTGCGGTCGGCCAGCGCCGGCCGGGTCAGCAGCCGGTTGACCACCGCCACCAGGAAGGCCAGCGTCTTGCCGGTGCCGGTCTGTGCCTGCCCTGCCACGTCGCCGCCTGGCAACGCGACCGGCAAGGTCAGCGCCTGGATCGGGGTACAGCGGGTGAACCCTGCTCCTTCAAGCCCTGCCAGCAATGCTGGCTGCAGTTCGAAGGAGGAAAACGTCACATCGGTCAGCGGTTTGTCGCTCATTATTCTGTCTTTGTAGTGCCAGGCGGCCAGTGTGGCCGGGCGGCTTGCATCAATACGGGCACCGTCGCACACTGCGGCCCCTGCGCCGGGTCGCGCGGCTTGGGCTGTACCCTTTTTGTCCGCGCAATAACCCAGTTTACCGCAATGCGACGGTCAACCCGGCATCGACAGTCGCATTGACCCAGGAGACTCACAAGTGAGCGATAAGGTTTTACACGTCGGCGACGCCGACTTCGACAGCGCCGTCCTGCAGTCCGGCGAACCGGTCCTGGTGGATTTCTGGGCGGAATGGTGTGGCCCGTGCAAGATGATCGCCCCCGTGCTGGACGAGCTGGCCGACGCCTATGACGGCAAGCTGAAGATCGTCAAGCTGAACGTGGACGACAACCGCGCCACCGCGGTGAAGTACCACGTGCGCTCGATCCCGATGCTGCTGCTGTTCAAGGATGGCCAGATCCAGGCCACCCAGATCGGCGCCGTCGGCAAGGGCCAGCTGAGCCAGATGATCGACAAGGCCCTGGCCTGATCGATCCACCCGGCCCGGTGGCGCTCCGCCGCCGGGCCATGCGGGCCTTGCCAATACGGCGGCCCAACAGGGTTTCCGGGCAACTTGCACCCCCGCGCGCGGCGGTGTTAGTGTCGTCCTATCCGGCAGCGTTCGCATGCCGCACCCTCCGGCCGGGTTCTCGACCGGATCACTCCCAACCAGTTCGCCGCCCACAGGGCGCTCGCACGTCTTAGCGAGAGGAATCAAGCACTTGTCCGAGAACACTCCTTCCGAAACCGGGAGCCCCGACGCGCCCGTCGAGAAGCGCGTGCGCAAGCCGCGTGTCGCCAAGGCCACCGAAGGCAGCGATACCAGCGCCGCCCCCGCTCCGGCCCAGCCCGCACTGCCGCTGCCGCCCGCCGCACCGACGCCGGCTCCGGTTGCCCAGGAATCTTCCGCCCCGGCGCCCGCTGCCGGTGGCAACGACAGCCCGGCCACTTCCGGCAACGCCTCCGGCGGCCAGGAAGGCGGCGAGCCGCGCGGTGACGGCAACAACCCGCAGCGCCACAACAACCCGAACGGGCAGCAGGGTGGCCAGGGCCAGCAGCAGGGCCAGGGCAACCGCCGCGACCGTTTCCGCAACCGCCGCGACCGCGACCGCAACAACCGCTTCCGCGACGACAACGGCATGCCCAACGAGGGCGGCAACGAGAACTACGCACCGCGCCCGATGCCGAGCGTGCCGGAAGGCTTCCCGGTCTACTCGCTGAGCGACCTGAAGCGGATGCCGGCGCAGAAGCTGCTGGAAATCGCCGAGCAGCTGCAGATCTCCGAAGGCGTGGCCCGTGCCCGCAAGCAGGACGTGATCTTCGCGCTGCTGAAGGTGCTGACCCGCCACGGCGACGGCGTCGCCGCCGACGGCGTGCTGGAAATCCTGCCGGACGGCTTCGGCTTCCTTCGCGCGGCCGAGGCCAGCTACCTGGCCGGCCCGGACGACACCTACATCTCGCCCAGCCAGATCCGCCGCTTCAACCTGCGCACCGGCGACCACCTGTCCGGCCGCATCCGCTTCCCGAAGGACGGCGAGCGCTACTTCGCGCTGTCGATCGTGGACACCATCAACGGTGAGCCGATCGAAGCATCGAAGAACAAGGTGCTGTTCGAGAACCTGACCCCGCTGTTCCCGCGCAAGCGCTTCACCCTGGAGCGCGGCAATGGCTCCTCCGAAGACATCACCGGCCGCATCCTCGATCTGATGGCACCGCAGGGCAAGGGCCAGCGCGCCCTGATCGTTTCGCCGCCCAAGGCCGGCAAGACGATGATGATGCAGCAGATCGCCACGGCCATCACCACCAACCATCCGGAAGTGCACCTGATCGTGCTGCTGGTGGACGAGCGTCCGGAAGAAGTGACCGAAATGCAGCGCACCGTGCGCGGCGAAGTGGTCTCCTCGACCTTCGACGAGCCGGCCGCGCGCCACGTGCAGGTTGCCGAAATGGTGATCGAGCGCGCCAAGCGCCTGGTCGAGCACAAGAAGGACGTGGTGATCCTGCTGGACTCGATCACCCGCCTGGCCCGCGCCTACAACAACGTGGTGCCCAGCTCCGGCAAGGTGCTCACGGGCGGCGTCGACGCCAACGCCCTGCACCGCCCGAAGCGTTTCTTCGGTGCCGCGCGCAACGTGGAGGAAGGCGGCAGCCTGACCATCATCGCCACCGCGCTGGTTGAAACCGGCTCGAAGATGGACGAGGTGATCTACGAGGAGTTCAAGGGCACCGGCAACAGCGAAGTGCACCTGAACCGTCGCATCACCGAGAAGCGCGTCTACCCGGCGATCGACATCAACCGTTCCGGCACCCGCCGCGAAGACCTGCTGATCGAGCCGGAGCTGCTGCAGAAGATCTGGATCCTGCGCAAGCTGCTGCACCCGATGGACGAAATCGCCGCGATGGAATTCCTGCTGGACAAGATGAAGAACACCAAGTCCAACGACGAGTTCTTCGGTTCGATGAAGCGGTAACACCCGAGAATGCCCTCGGAAGCAGAAAGGCCCCGGATATCCGGGGCCTTTCTGCTTATTGCCGAGTGACACACTGGCATCCCCTGAAATATCTGGAGAAAGCTTATCGAACCACCTCCCAAATGACGCTGGGCATAGGTCTTCCTGTCCCTGCATCGCTGCCTGCCGAGTGTGCTTTGGCAGCATGGCCACCAATAGCAACCCACAATCTGGCCGAACCATTGCTCACATGCTGCGCTAACGGCGATTGCAACAACCACCGAGACCTCCTCCATTCTTCAGTCGTCGACGGAACATGCCCTCTGTTCCACACAAATGACTTGCGATAGATTAAGTGAGACAAGCACCTTTGGAATCGCCGTGTACGCTGCCTGCCGCCGCCTCGCTCGACGCACATTGAGCAGCGTCCGTCCCTATGCTTTTCCACAAGCGAAACCATCGATTGAGAAGCCCGCGTGCAACATCTGCGGATTTCGCCTCAAGGCATCGCGTGAGGCTCTCTCGGACAGGGAGGCACCGAGCTGCCCGGCCTGCGGTTCGTCAATGCGGTTTCGCGCCATCATGGCGGCCTTCCAGACCGAGCTGGACAACACTCATCAGATTCAAGTACTTGAGCGCCTCCCAAAGCGAAAGAGCATCAAGGGAATAGGCATGAGCGATGCGAATGTGTATGCAGCCGGCCTACGGCGCAAGTTCGACTACCTCAATACATTCTTCCATACCCAACCGAGGCTCGACATCCGCTCTCCTGATCCACACTACATCGGGCAATACGACTTTGTGGTCAGCTCCGATGTCATGGAACACGTGGACGGCCCCTGCGAACGCGCACTCGGCAACCTGCGCATGTTGCTCAAGCCCGGCGGCCTTCTCGCGCTCACGGTGCCATACACGTTCGAAGGGGGCACAGTCGAGCACTTCCCCGAACTCCATGACTATCGGATCGAGGGCAAGGGCACGGATAGAGTGCTCGTCAATGTCACCAGGGACGGCCGCGAGCAACGGTTTTCCGATCTGTGCTTTCACGGCGGTGATGGTTCAACCCTTGAATTGAGAATCTACGCATTCAACGATCTGATGAGATTGCTTGGCGAAATGGGTTTCACCGATATCAAACTGCACGATACTGATCACCCGCAATGGGGCATCATTCACCGTCACCGACTGGGTGCTCCCGTTACGGCACGGGCCGGGTAGCAGATCGCCGCGATGGAGTTCCTGCTGGACAAGATGAAGAACACCAAGTCCAACGACGATTTCTTCGGTTCGATGAAGCGCTGATCCCTCGGGATTGGCCGCCACAGAAAGCCCCGCGCAAGCGGGGCTTTCTGTTTTCCCGGAAAGAGCGGCCCCGGCAGCAAAACCGGCGACTCCTGGCACCTCAACCACGCAGGAACAAATCTGGCCGCCAAGCCGATGATTCTCGTCGGGCTTCGCGGCCGAGGCCGCTCCTGCCAGCGATCAGCCGCCCTGCAGCGGGGTCAGCAGGCGCGGGCCGGTGTTGCGGTCGGCCATGTAGACGCCGCCTTCGGCCAGGCTGTCGGGTGAGGTCTCCACGTTGCGGTCTTCCGTGCGCCAGGGCGCACGCTCACGCGGGCCGGCCACATAGCTGACCCAGCGACCATAGGTTTCGGCCCCCTTGTCCCGGCCGCGGTCCATCGCGTAATTGATCGGCACGCGCACGTTCCAATAGGGCCGCGAGGCGACGTCACCTTCGGTGGGGACCCGGAACGTCCAGCCCTTCGCCGCCGCTATCGCATTGCGGGCCAGCACCTCGCGGAAACGCCGCTGGTCGGATTCACGGCTGAGGAAGGTCAGGTTCACCTGCTCGGCGAAGGCATCCTCGACCTTTCCGTCGCGGCCAACCTTCACCAGCAGGTAGACGCTGCCGGTTGCGCCTGCGCGGAAGGCCAACTCGGGATACCGCGGCGGATCCATCTGGATGCTTGCGACGTTCTGCGGATCGGTGGAGTCGTACTTCTGGAAGCTCACCCCACGCAGGCTGACCTCGTAGCTGCCGCCCTCCAGCTTGCGCGCGACCACCCGCAGGCTCATCGGTGCCACCGCGCGGACCAGCTTCCCGTCCACGACGATGGGTTCGAAACGCCACTGCAGCGCACTGTCGCGCACCAGCTTGACCACGCCCTCGGGCAACGTCTCCTCCTGGCGGAGCAGCAACCCGGACACCGATCCATCGGTCTCGATATGCACATCGCCACTGACCAGCATGCTGCTTTCCACCTGCTGGCGGACCTGCGCCACGCTGCCCGGCGACGGCTCGGCAACCACCATCGCGGGAAGGCCCAGCAACAACACCCCGGCCAGGCCCAACGCGCCGATTCGAACGTTCATGCTCACATCCTTGAGATTGAAGTGCCCCGATTACAACGCAAACCCGATGACCGCATCAATCACGCCACGCCGGGATACCTGTCGGTTGCTCAACCGCCTTGCAGCGGGGTCAGCAGGCGCGGGCCGCTGTTGCCGTCGGCCATGTAGACGCCACCGTCCTCCAGGGCATCCAGCGAGAACCAGGTCTGCGCGGCCGATTCCGCCCATGGCGCACGCTCGATGGGTCCGGCCACGTAGATCTGCCAATGGCCGTACCCCCTTACCGCCGGCTGTGCTCTATCGGTGAAGGAGTAGTCCGCCGGCACCCAGACATCCCAATATGGACGACCCGCAAGGTCTCCTTCCGTAGGTATGCGATAGCTCCACTTCAACGCCTGCTCGATCGCACTCTCGGAGAACAACTGGCGGAACTTCAGCTGATCCCGTTCGCGGCTGACGAACTTCAGGTTGACCTGCTCGGCGAATGCCTGCATCACCTTGCCATCCCTGCCAATCCGCAAACGCAGGTAAACGGTGCCGCCAACACCAAGGTCAATGGCTTCACGCGGATAACGCGGCGGCGTCGTGCTGATACATGAAAGACCGCGCGGATCATCCTTGCCACCGCCGATGAAGTTCACTCCGCGCAGTGCCACCTCGAAGTTGCCGTCGTCCCGTTGCTTGGCCACTACCCGCAGGCTGACCGGCACCTTCGCGCGCACGGGCTGACCCAGCTCGCGAACCGGCTCGAACCGCCATGGCAGTACCGTGGCGCGTACGTAGCCGGCAATGGCCGTCGGCAGCATCTCTTCCCTGTCCAGTTGCAACGAGGCGACCGTGCCCTCCTCGCTGAGCAGCAGCTCCCCCTTGACGAGCATGCTGCGCTCGATGCGCTCGCGCACCTCCGTGATGCTGCTGCCTCCGGCTGCCATACCGGTGCCGGACATGCCGAACAACACCCCGGCCACCATCACCCACGCACTGAACCTGCCACGCATAGCCCACCCCGTTGGATCCCCTTGGTCGGCGGATTACAGCGCAGGCATCGCCCGGCCGCAATGCCCCCTCAGGCCACGCGCAGCGCGCGCGGATACGGCGGTGTGTCCGGGAACTCGCCCCTGCCGAAGCCCTGCTGCAGCCCCTGCCACCACGATGGCTCGAACAGCTCGCCGTAGCGCTCCTGCACCACGTCCAGCAATGCGCGGGGCAGGCCCATGAACAACGCGAAACGTTCCGGGAACACGTCGTTGGGCGCGACGTGGAACCACGGCTCGCTGGCCATGGCCTCCTCCTCGCTGCGCGGTGTTGGCCAGGCCCGGAAGTTGCAGTCGGTGACCAGGCACAACTCGTCGTAGTCGTAGAACACCGCGCGCCCGTGCCGGGAGACACCGAAGTTCTTCAGCAACATGTCGCCGGGAAAGATGTTGTTGCAGGCCATGTCACGGATGGCCTGCGCGTAGTCCAACGCCGCGGCGCGGGCGGCTTCACTGCCCTGCTCGCGCAGGTAGAGGTTGAGGGGCCGGAAACGGCGCTGCACGTAGCACAGCGCGATCACCACGTCCCCGCCTTCGACCTGCACGCTGTGGCTGCATTGGTTGACCAGCTCATCGAGCAGCTCCGGCGCGAAGCGGCTGACCGGGAAGCGCAGGTGGCGATAGGGCTGGGCGTCGAGCAGGCGGCCGATGCGGTCCAGGTTGAAGACCAGCGCGTACTTCTCCTCCACGTCCTGCCGGCTCATGGTCTTGGGCCAGGCGAAGCGGTCGCGGATCAGCTTGAAGACCAGCGGATAGCTCGGCAGCGTGAACACCGCCATCACCATGCCGGGGGTGCCTTCGGCATGCACCAGCCGCTCGTTGGCATGCTGCTGGAAATGGCTGAAGAAGGTGCGATAGCGCTCGGTCTTGCCCTGCTTGGCGCGGCCCAGCACGGTGTAGATCTCATCGACCGGCTTGCCCGGCAGGATGCTGCGCAGGAACACCACCGCGTCGGCGACGGTGGGCAGGTCGGCCTGGAAATAGCTGCGCGAGACACCGAACAGATGCGCCACGTCGCGGCGTCGGCTCAGCACCGCTTCCACGCGGATGCCTTCCTCCCCGTTGACCAGCGCGATCACGCAGGGCGAGAAGCGGTGCTCACCGAACACGCGCCCGACCAGGTATGCACGGCGCTCGCGGTAGAACACGGTCTCCAGCAGTTCGATGGCTCGCACCGGGTACGTGCCCCAATGGGCCAGGTCGTCCTGCAGGCGCACCGCGATGGCCGCGGCGCAGCGCAGGCGATGCTGGTAAGGCACGTCGAAGGCATAGTCGGCGAGCAGGCGCGAGAACGCATCGGCCGGACGCGCTTCGGAAACGGCGTAGACATGACGCGCAACCGGGTGGGTGATGGCATCGGACGGCTCGATGTCCAGCGCCATGAACTCGATGTCGTCATCCACGCCATGGGTACCGAACAGGCGCCGGGTCAGGGTGTTGTAGAACGTCTTGTACAGCTCGCCATCGATGCGCGATGAAACCCGTGCGTCGAAGCACTGCTTCACTTCCCGCCACAGCGCCTGCGTGGGCGGGATGCCGGCCAGCAACGCCTGCAGTTGCGCCCGGCAGCGTGCCACGCACGCGTCGTACAGCTCGATGCGTTCCACCGCATCCGTCCTGGCTGCGCTCCAGTCGCGTGTCTGGAAGCGCGCGCGTGCCCGACGGGTAATGTCGGCGAAGCCCTGGTGGTAGTCCTCGAACCCCGTGGCGATGCCGTGGGCAAGCTTGTCCGCCAGGGCGGCATCGATGACCGTTGCATTCATCACGGTCGCTCCGGCAATGCACGGACTGCAGGGAGAAGATGGGATCGCATGGCTGTCGCCGGAGGGGGGATGGACATGACCATACGACACCGCACGCCTCCCGTGACAGGGCGCCCGCCCGGCGGAGGCGTCCTTGGGCGTGAAGCAGGGAAGTCCACATCGCGCGAAAGGCAACCCCTCCCCCGCCCTCTCCTTGCCTGCGGCAAAGGGAGGGGGTAATCCGCGCATCGTCGGGACTGATGGCACGCCGCAACCGTAGGAGCGTTCTTGGACGCGAAGCCTGGAAGTCCACATCGCGCGAAAGGCACCCCTCCCCCGCCCTCCCCTTGCCTGCGGCAAAGGGAGGGGGCGGTCCGTGCGTCGTCAGGCGTACCGGCTCGCCACGACCGCGGGCTCCAGCGCTCAGCCGCTGGACAACTCCGCCTGGATCTTGCGACCGCATTCGCGGGCGCTCCACAGCACGTGGCCGATCACGCTGCGCTGGCCGCAGGCGGCCATCAGCAACAGCGAACCACGCGCCAGCGGGATCGACTGCATCAGCACCTTGCCTTCGCTGGCTTCCAGCATCAGCACTTCCATCGTGCCCAGTGACAGCTCGCGACCCACCGCGCTGGCCAGCGCCAGCATCGCGCTGGTCATCGCCGCCAACCGCTCGCCACTGGACTGCTGCGTGGCCGATTGGGCCAGGGCGAAACCGTCCACGCTGGCCACCACCGCCGCGCGCACGCCATCCACCGATTCGGTGAACTCCCTGAGCCGGGCATCCACCGCCGTGACTTCCCAGTCCTCCAGCACCGCTACCCCCCTTGGTTCACCCATGTGCTTCGACCAGTGCCGCCGCTTCCACTTCGCCCATCAACACGTCCATCAACATCATCACTTCGTCTTCCGAACGCGCATCGAACGGCACCAGGGGCAGCGGGCGCCCCGCCACCTCCTGCACGCGCAGCTGGCACGCATCCAGGTCCACGTCGGGCACCAGGTCGAACTTGGACACGCCCACCACTGCCGGAACCCGGTCGGCATGGGTGCGCAGCGTGCGCAGGTAGGTATCCAGTTCGGTCGCCACCCCCGGGCTGGAGGCATCGGCGAGGATCACCACGCCGCGCGCGCCCTGCAGCAGCACCGGCCAGATGAAGGAGAAACGCTCCTGCCCCGGCGTACCGTACAGGCGCAGGCGGTCGCCGTTGGGCAGGCTCACGTCGGCATAGTCCATGGCCACGGTGGTGGCCAGCTTGGACGAACTGACGTCGGTGTTGAGCACGTCGGTATCGATCACGGTGCCACCGGCCACCGCACGCACCAGGGTGGACTTGCCGGCGCCCATGGCCCCGAGGACAACGATCTTGTGCTCGATCATGCATGCATTCCCGTGCGGCCGCGGACGCTGCGCCACATCCTGGCCAGCAAGGCACTGGCACCGTGCTTCTGCGCCACCGGCACCGGTGGCGGCGCATCGACCGGCACCTTCACCTCGGCGTAGCCACACAGGTAGGCCGAGCGCATGAACGCCCGCGTGGCATTGATGTCCAGGTCCAGCAGCTGAGTGCACTCGGTCAGGCTGCACGGCTTCTTCAACAGCAACGAGCACAGCCGGAACCCATCGTGCTGGTGGGCCAGTACGCGGAAATCCGGCCAGCGCAGCAGGTGCATCTGCGCGTTCTGCTGGAGGCGGCGTTCGAAATCGCTCCAGTAGTCGCCGTGCTGCGCCATCTGCCACAGCAACGGCCGCAGCGGCTGCCGCGACAGGTTTTCGGCCAATGCCTCGTAGCGCGCCGGCGAGAGCTCCTGCAAGGCGAGCAGTTCAAGCAGTTCGCCCAGTTGCTGGGCCAGCGTCGGTCCCGCGCCGGGGTGCAGGTAGAGCGGGACGGCCTGGTCATGCTCGAAATCGATCAGCAGTTGCGGCTGGCCCTGCAGCGTCAGCAGCGCCCGGCCTTTGCGCTCCTGCAGGCGCTGCCGCAACAGGCGGGTGACCTGCTTGGCGCCGCTGGCCAGGTACAGGCCATCGGTGGTGACATCGACCCGGGGGGCAAGCGCGGACTGGATCTGTTGGTCGTCCAGGAACACCGGCGTGGCCGCGCGTCCATCGTGTACGGCACCGTCGTCGTCGTGCATCCACAGCCGCATCGATGGCCGCTTGCTGGCCATGTGCAGCGCCGCGCTGCGCAGTGCCGGTGTGTCGCGCACCAGCAACAGGTCGCATTGATCCAGGTCCACGCAGCGTTGCAGCGCCTCCGGCGGCAACCCCGCAGCCTTGCGCAACCGGCCGAGCAATACCTGCTCCTCACGGTTGTCAGAGCCCACCACCAGCACTCTGGTCATGCCTGTCCCCTTTCGACGCCGTGCGTCATGCATTTCCATGGCAGTCCAATGAGGCTATGCCAGATGCCGGCTGTGAAAGGGTGACTGCTCCCACAGTTCGATTTGTCAGGAAGTCTTTCACGCCTATACGTTCGTCGTAGGCATGCGTAGGCGGTAACCAAAATGAAAGAAGCCTGCATCCGACAACGGATGCAGGCTTCTCTTACGTGCTGACGCCCGCAGCGGCTTGTGTAACGGCCGCTACTGAAAGGCGTCGTCGCGCTTCACATCACTCAACCCTTCAGCTTGGCCAGCGCCGCATTGAAGGTGGCGCTCGGGCGCATCACCGGGCCGGCCTTGGCCAGGTCCGGGCGGTAGTAGCCGCCGATATCCACGGCCTTGCCCTGCACCGCGACCAGTTCGTCGACGATGGTCTGCTCGTTGCTGGCCAGCGCCTCGGCCAGCGGTGCGAACCTGGCCTTCAGCGCAGCGTCGTCGTTCTGCTCGGCCAAGGCCTGCGCCCAGTACATGGCCAGGTAGAAATGGCTGCCGCGGTTATCGATGGTGCCGAGCTTGCGGCCCGGCGAGCGGTCGTTGTCCAGGAACGTGCCGTTGGCCTCGTCCAGCGCCTTGGCCAGCACGGCGGCGGCCTTGTTGTCGTAGCGCTGGGCCAGGTGCTCCAGCGACGCGGCCAGGGCCAGGAACTCGCCCAGCGAATCCCAGCGCAGGTAATCCTCTTCCACGAACTGCTGCACGTGCTTCGGGGCCGAACCACCGGCGCCGGTCTCGAACAGGCCACCGCCGGCCATCAGCGGCACGATCGACAGCATCTTGGCGCTGGTGCCCAGCTCCAGGATCGGGAACAGGTCGGTGAGGTAGTCGCGCAGCACGTTGCCGGTCACCGAGATGGTGTCCTGGCCCTTGCGGATGCGCTCCAGCGAGAACGCGGTGGCTTCCACCGGCGACAGGATGCGGATGTCCAGGCCGTTGGTGTCGTGGTCCTTGAGGTAGCGCTCGACCTTGGCGATCACCTGCGCGTCGTGGGCGCGGGCAGCATCCAGCCAGAACACCGCCGGGGTGCTGCTCAGGCGGGCGCGGGACACGGCCAGCTTCACCCAGTCCTGGATCGGCGCGTCCTTGGTCTGGCACATGCGCCAGATGTCACCGGCTTCCACGGTGTGCTCGAACACCACGTTGCCGGCGTCGTCGGTGACGGTGACCACGCCATCGGCCGGGATCTGGAAGGTCTTGTCGTGCGAGCCGTATTCCTCGGCCTTCTGCGCCATCAGGCCGACGTTCGGCACCGAGCCCATCGTGGCCGGGTCGAACGCACCGTGTGCCTTGCAGTCTTCAATCACCGCCTGGTACACGCCGGCGTAGCAGCGGTCCGGGATGACGGCCTTGGTGTCCTGCAGCTTGCCTTCGGCGTTCCACATCTTGCCCGAGTCACGGATCATCGCCGGCATCGAGGCGTCGACGATCACGTCCGACGGCACGTGCAGGTTGGTGATGCCCTTGTCGGAGTTGACCATCGCCACGGCCGGGCGCTTGGCGTACTCGGCGGCGATGTCGGCCTTGATGGCTTCCTGGGTGGCTTCGGGCAGCTGCGGCAGGCGCGCGTACAGGTCGCCGATGCCGTTGTTGGCGTCGAAACCGACTTCCTTCAGCGCGGCGGCGTGCTTGGCCAGCACGTCCTTGTAGAACTCCTCCACCACCACGCCGAACATGATCGGGTCGGAGACCTTCATCATCGTCGCCTTCAGGTGCAGCGAGAACAGCACGCCCTGGGCCTTGGCATCGGCCACCTGGGCGTCGATGAAGCTGGCCAGTGCCTTGCGGCTCATCACCGAGGCGTCGACGATCTCGCCGGCCTTGACCGCGGTCTTTTCCTTCAGCACGACGGTCTTGCCATCGTTCTGGACCAGCGCGATCTTCAGGCTGCCGGCATTGGCCAGCGTGGCCGACTTCTCGCTGCCGTAGAAATCACCGCCGTCCATGTGCGCGACGTGCGACTTGGAATCGCCGCTCCACGCGCCCATGCGGTGCGGGTGCTTGCGGGCGTAGTTCTTGACCGACAGCGGCGCACGGCGGTCGGAGTTGCCTTCGCGCAGCACCGGGTTCACCGCGCTGCCCTTGACCTTGTCATAGCGCGCCTTGATGTCGCGCGAGACGTCGTCGGTGGGTGCGTCCGGGTAGTTCGGCAGCACGTAGCCCTGGTCCTGCAGCTCCTTGATGGCGGCCTTGAGCTGCGGCACCGAGGCGGAGATGTTGGGCAGCTTGATGATGTTGGCGTCCGGCTGGGTCGCCAGCTCGCCCAGCTCGGCCAGGTCGTCGCTGATCTGCTGGCCGTCCTTCAGGTAGTCCGGGAACTGCGACAGGATGCGACCGGACAGGGAGATGTCACGGGTCTCGACCGAGATACCGGCGGTGGCGGTATAGGCATCGACGATCGGCAGCAGCGACTGGGTCGCCAGGAACGGAGCTTCGTCGGTGAGCGTGTAGATGATCTTCGGCGTATTCGACATGGGGGCAGGAACTCTCTTGCTGACGGATGCGTTGCGTGGTGAACGGGGGTGGCCGGTGCAGCGGGCGCGGGCAATGCCCGGCCCCGGGCCGGGCCGCCGTGGGGAAACCTTTGCATTGTCGCGTTTTCACCCGGGTCCGGCAAAAGCGCGCCATACGCAAACGTAGGGATGATCGCGGCGTTTCCAATGCAACCGTGCGCAGGCCTTGGCGTGCCTTGCATCACGGCCCGGTGCACGCTGCTGGTCTCAGCTGCAACCGATGCAGTTGTCCCGGGACAGGCCCGGCGGACGCGCAGGCGCGGTGGCGTGCGGCCGGAAGCGGCGCATAAAAAAGGCGCAGCCAATCGGCTGCGCCCATGCGTACCACCGGCGGGAGAGAGTGCGCCGGTGGACGCCCTACCTCACTTCACTTCGAACTGCTGCGAGCCAGCCGACTTGCCATCAACGGTCACGTCGGCGGTGTACTTGCCTGCCGGCCAGCCGCTGGGCTTGGTGAACTCGACATTGGTGGTGCCGGTGTCGGTGGCATTGAGCGTCGCGCTCTGCTCACCGGCCACCTGGCCGTCCTGGTAGGTCAGCTTGGCGCCGACGGTGACATTGTTGGCGGTGCCACTGGTCTTCACCGAGACGACGATCTTGTCCTTGGTGCCGAGCATGGCCACCGGCGCCACAGACTGGTCGGCGGCAACGGTGTTGCCCACCGTCACCGAGGTGACGGACAACGCCGGCGCAGCCGGTTCAGCCATCGGAGCCGGGGCCGGAGCCGGGGTGCTGGCGGCCGGCGGCGGCGGTGCGGCTTCCTCTTCCTTCTTCTTGCAACCGACCAGCGCGACGGCGCCGATCACAGCGATCATCAGGGCACTGCTGAGCGAAGTCTTCTTCATGGATTGCTCCGGTATGTGTTTGGTTTTGGACAGCGGAAACGGGGCTGCATCAGGCCTGGCGCGGCGGAATCCTGAGGACCTGGCCGGGGAAGATCTTGTCCGGGTCGTCCAGCGCATCCCGGTTGGCCTCGAAGATCTGCTTCCACGCGTTGGCGTCGCCGAGCAGGTGTTTGGCGATCTTGGAAAGGTTGTCACCCTTCTGCACCGTGTACTGCTGCTCGCTCACGATCTGCTCGGTGCTGGTCACCGATGCGGTCACGTCTGAAAAATCCGCTTTCTGCACGATCTGCTCCGTACTGGTGACGGAGGCAGAAACGTCAGAGAAATCCGCCTTCTTGTCGGTACCCATCCAAGCCACTCCGCTTCTTGACTGGCGACCACGATTACACGTCGCCTGTTAAGGTTTTATCTCGGCCGTGTAAAAACCAGCGTACGGGGCTGAATGTTCATTGACGCAGGTCGCGGATCGGCGCGGTGGCGGCGGTCCGGTCCGGGCTGGCCCGGCGCGGATTGATGTCCAGGCCGCCACGGCGGGTGTAGCGGGCCTCCACCTCCAGCGAGGCTGGGCCGCAGCGGCGCTGCAGGTCCAGAAAGATGCGCTCCACGCACTGCTCGTGGAACTCGGCATGGTCGCGGTAGCTGACCAGGTAGCGCAGCAGGCCTTCGCGGTCGATGCGCGGCCCGTGGTAGCGGATGCTGACGCTGGCCCAGTCCGGCTGGCCGGTGACCGGGCAGTTGGACTTGAGCAGGGCCGAGGTCAGGGTCTCCTCGACCAACGTGCCGGCGTCGGCCAGCAAGAAGCCGGCGTCCGGCGGCCCGTAGCAGTCGATGTCCACGTCGACGTGGTCCACCGACTCACCGTCCGCCCCGGCGAAGGCCGGCAGGCCGAACTCGACCCGCACGTCGGCGCCGGCGCAGGCCGACAGGTCGGTGGCGATGCGCTCGCGCACCGCCTCGGGCCGGTTGAAGCGCGCGTTGTTGAGCGAGTTCAGGTACAGCTTGAGCGACTTGGACTCGATCAGGTTCGGCGAGGTTGCCGGCACCCACAGGGTCAACGTCTCCACGCACGGCTTGCCGCGGGCGTCCAGCCAGCCCAGTTCATAGGCATGCCAGCGGTCTTCGCCGTGGAAAGGCAGGTCGCCGCCACCCAGGCCGATTTCCGCGCGGGCCCCGGCACGGGGGATCGGGAACAGCAGGCTGGCGTCGTACTGGCGGGGGTAGTCGACCTCGCGGCCGAGGCTGGAATCTTGGGGGGTATTCATCGGCGCCATTGTAGGGGCAGCAGTTTGAGCGGCGGATTTACCGACACCCGCTTTCACTGCACGCCCCACCCCAGGCGCAGGTTCAGTTCAGCAGCCGCTTCCACCACGACGTGCCCGGCTTGGCCTGCGGCACTTCCTCGCTCTGCAGGCGCATCACCTGCCGTTCCGGGTCCAGCGCCGAGGGGCCGTAGACGACGCGGATGCGTTCCTCGGCACTGGCCCCCAGGGTGTCACCATCGCTGATGACCATGCCGTTCTCGACCAGGTAATCGACGATGCCGGTGAGCCGGCCGAATACCTCCTCGGCACTGTCCTGGGTCTCGGGAATCTCGATGTCCATCAGCCCCAGCATGTCCATGCCGCGGGTGTGACCGGTCATCACCCCGTCCGGGCGGGCGCCGACGTTGATCGCCACCCAGGCGATCGGCATCGGCGCAGGCAGGGTGGCCTGGGTCAGTTCACGGAACAGGCCCGGCAGCACCACGTGGTTGGCACTGCCGAAATACACCGCCTGGATGCTGTCGGACAGGGCGATGGCCGAGGCCAGCACGCGGCTGAGCAGCGCGGCCTGGGCGACCAGGTTGGTGTCCTGGCCGTCCTGGCCGAACGCCATCACGGTGACGATGGTGTGCGCGGCGTAATCCACCGGCGCCGGCGTGGCGTTGGGCCACAGCCGGCTGTGCGCGCAGATCTGGTCGATGTCGTCGCCGATCTGCACCGGGATCGGCATCAGCGCGATCAGCGCATCGCCGTACTCCAGGCATTGCATCGGCGACTCGTCGCCGCCGACCGCCTTGTCCTGGCCGTCCTCGGCGGGCATCTCGCCCAGCCGCAGCAGCGACGGGTCCAGATCGGGCCAATCGCTGCGCATCTGCGCCAGCAGGGCGTCGGCGGTGAGCGTGGGATCAAGCTGCGATTGCAGCAGCATGGCCAGGCTGGCGCTCATGGGAGTGTCCTTCTTCCGTGTCGAGGGGGGCACGACACTACCGGGAGTCAGCCAGCCTTGCCACCGTGCAGGTAGTCCAGCGACACCTGAAGCAGCGCGCGCAGGCCGACGTCCAGCGCCTTTTCATCGAGCAGGAACTTCGGCGAATGGTTGCTGGGCGCGGTCGCCGGGTCGATGCCCGGGGACGTCGAGCCGACGAAGAAGAACATCGCCGGCACCTGCTGGGCATACAGCGAGAAGTCCTCCGAGCCCATCTGCAGCGGCGGCTCGTAGACGTTGTCCGTGCCCACCACGGCCTGCAGGCTGGGCAGCATGCGCGCGGTCAGGGCCGGGTCGTTGACCGTGGCCGGGTTGCCGTCGTTCTCGTAGATGTCGGTCACGGCGGTGGCGCCGTGCGCGGCGGCGGTGTGCTCGGCGACGTTGCGCAGGTCGGCGAAGATCTGCCGGCGCATGTCCGCATCGAAGGTGCGGATGGTGCCGACCATCTCCACCGAGTCGGGGATGATGTTGTAGCGGATGCCGCCCTTGATCGCGCCGACGGTCAGCACCGCCGGCTGCCTGGACAGGTTGGCGCGGCGGCTGACGATGGTCTGCGCGGTGCCGATCAGGTCGGAGGCGGCGACGATCGGGTCGATCCCGTTCCACGGTGCCGAGCCGTGGGTCTGGCGGCCGTTGACGGTGATCGAGAAGCGGTCCGAGGCCGCCATCAGCGGGCCGCCGCGCACCGCGATCTGCCCGGCCTGGACGCTGGAGAACACGTGCAGCCCGAACACGGCCTCGGGCTTGAAGTCCTTGAACAGGCCCTGCTTGAGCATCAGGTCGGCGCCGCCCTGCTCCGGCGGCGGCGCGCCTTCCTCGGCCGGCTGGAAGATCAGCATCACTTCACCTGGCAAGCGGTCGCGCATGGCCACCAGCGCATCGGCCACGCCCAGCAGGGTGGCGGTATGGGCATCGTGGCCGCAGGCGTGCATCACCCCGACCTGCTCGCCGCGGTACTCGGCCTTGGCCCTGGAAGCGAACGGCAAGCCGGTCTGCTCGGTGACCGGCAGCGCGTCCATGTCGGCACGCAGGGCGATCTTCGGGCCCGGCAGGCCGCCCTTGATGATCGCCACCACGCCGTGCACGGCAACACCGGTCTTCGGCTGCAGGCCCATCGCGCGCAGGCGCTCGGCGACCTTGGCGGCGGTGCGCTCCTCGCGGTTGGAGAGCTCGGGGTGTTCGTGGAAATCGCGACGCCAGTCCACCACCTGCTGCTGCAGCCGCCTGGCCGCCTCCGCCACTTCCGGGCGTTGTGCCTGCTGGGCCTGCGCCAGCGGGGAGAGGGCGCACAGCAGCGCGGTCAGCAACACGGTCGTGCGGGCCATCGGCAATTCCTTGGAAAGGGAGCGTTGGGGGACTGTAAGCCAGAACCGGGGCCGTGCGCCGCCGGGGCGTGACCGGAAGGCTTCGGCCGAGCGTGGCTCGGCACTGCCGGGACAACGACGGCCGGCGTGGCACTACGGCGGTCAACCGGGGGCGCTCTGGAACGTTCACACCCTGTCGCGGTCTGAGCGCGTAGGCCATCGGTCATGAAACAGACCGACACGGGCCGGCGCTATCCTTGGCAGCTTGATCGTTTCTTCCCCTTATCGGTTTCTCAGGAGTTTTCGCATGTCGCGTTTCTGGAAGATTGTGCTGCTGGGCATCGCAGTGCTGCTCGTGGCCGGGATCGGCTACCGGGTGATGGGGGGCGGCAAGCAGAAGGCGGGCGCGCCGGCGGCAGATGCCATGCGCGGGGGCCAGGGCGGGGGCAACGACGCCCCGGTGCCGGTCACCGTGGTCGCCGCCGAGCGCAGGAACGTGCCGGTGTACGTGACCGCCCAGGGCACGGTGACCGCCTACAACACCGTCACCGTCAGCCCACAGGTGGGCGGTGAGCTGCTGAGCGTGAACTTCCGCGAAGGCCAGGCCGTGAAGAAGGGTGAGCTGCTGGCGCAGATCGACCCGCGCACCTTCCAGGCCCAGTACGACCAGGCTGCGGCCAGCAAGCGCCAGAACCAGGCCCTGCTGGCCACCGCGCAGTCCAACTTCGAGCGCTCCAACTCACCGGAATACCGCCAGTTCGTCGCGCAGACCGACCTGACCACGTTGCGCAACCAGGTGGCCCAGTACCAGGCCGCGGTCGCCGCCTCGCAGGCGTCGATGGACCAGGCCAAGGTGCAGCTGGACTACACCCGCATCACCTCGCCGATCAACGGCGTTGCCGGCATCCGCGCGGTGGACCCGGGCAACGTGGTCAGCGCCGGCACGCAGATCGTCACCGTGACCCAGCTGCAGCCGATCTACGTGCTGTTCAACCTGCCCGAGCAGCAGCTCGACGCGGTGCGCAGCGCCCAGCAGGCAGGCCCGCTGCAGACCGCCACGCTCGACCGCGAGGGCGGCAGCGTGGTCAACGCCGACGGCAAGCTGCAGGTGGTGGACAACCAGATCAGCAGCACCAGCGGCACCTTCCGCCTGCGCGCCGAGTTTGGCAACGCCGAGGGCGCGTTGTGGCCGGGCCAGTTCGTCAACGTGCGCATGCAGCTCAACGAGCTGCCCGATGCGGTGGTGGTGCCGGCCGAAGCCGTGCAGCGCAGCAGCAACAGCGACTTCGTCTACCTGATCAAGGCCGATGGCACGGTGACGCTGCGCGACGTGGTCCAGGGCGGCCAGGTCGATGACAGCCACGTGGTGATCAGCAAGGGCCTGCAAGGCGGCGACAAGGTGGTCACCGAAGGCCAGTTCCGCCTGAAGGAAGGCAGCAAGGTGACCCAGCTGGCGCCGGGCCAGGCACCGCCGGAACCGACCGAGGACCAGCTCAAGGCGGCCAGCCAGAAGGGCCGTGGCGGCAGGGGTGGCCCGCCGCGCTGACGCGCCGCGCGCCCTCCGTCCCTCCCCCTTCGCACCAGGAATCGCCCGTGGGCTTCTCAACTATCTTCATCCGCCGACCGATCGCCACTTCACTGCTGATGATCGGCCTGATGCTGCTGGGCATCCTCGGCTACCAGCGCCTGCCGGTGGCCGCGTTGCCCGAGATCGAGGCGCCCAGCCTGGTGGTGACCACGCAGTACCCCGGTGCCAGCGCGCAGACCATGGCCTCGCTGGTGACCACGCCGCTGGAGCGGCAGCTGGGCCAGATCTCCGGCCTGGACATGATGACCTCCGACTCCTCGGCCGGGCTGTCCAGCATCGTGCTGCAGTTCTCGATGGAGCGCGACATCAACACCGCCGCGCAGGACGTGCAGGCCGCGATCCGCCAGGCCACCCTGCCCAGCTCGCTGCCCTACCAGCCGGTCTACAACCGGGTGAACCCGGCCGATGCGCCGATCCTGACCCTCAAGCTGGCCTCGGACACGCGCCCGCTGCGCGAGGTCAACGACCTGGCCGACTCGGTGCTGGCCCAGCGCCTGTCGCAGACCGACGGCGTGGGACTGGTCTCCATCGCCGGCAACGTGCGCCCGGCCGTGCGCATCCAGGCCAACCCGGCGCAGTTGTCGAACATGGGCATGACCCTGGAGGACCTGCGCAGCGCGCTGACCCAGGCCAACGTCAACGCGCCCAAGGGCTCGCTCAACGGCAAGACGCAGAGCTACACGCTGTCCACCAACGACCAGCTGGCCGACGCGGCGGCGTACAACGACATCATCATCCGCTACCAGAACGGTGCGCCAGTGCGCCTGCGCGACGTGGCCAAGGTGGTCGACGGCGTGGAGAACGACCAGATCGCCGCCTGGGCCGACGGCAAGCCGGCGGTGCTGCTGGAAGTGCGCCGGCAGCCCGGCGCCAACATCGTCAAGACGGTGGAGAGCATCCGCCAGATCCTGCCCAGCCTGCAGGCGATGCTGCCGGCCGACGTGACGCTGGATGTGTTCTCCGACCGTACCGTGACCATCCGCGCCTCGGTGCACGACGTGCAGTTCACGCTCATCCTCACCATCTGCCTGGTGGTGGCGGTGATCTTCGTGTTCCTGCGCCGCCTGTGGGCCACGGTGATCCCGTCGGTGGCGGTGCCGTTGTCGCTGCTGGGCACCTTCGGGGTGATGGCCTTCGCCGGCATGTCGCTGGACAACCTGTCGCTGATGGCGCTGACCGTGGCCACCGGCTTCGTGGTCGACGATGCGATCGTGATGATCGAGAACATCGTGCGCTACATCGAGCAGGGCAAGGACGGCCAGGAAGCGGCCGAGGTGGGTTCGAAGGAGATCGGCTTCACCGTGCTGTCGCTGACGGTGTCGCTGATCGCGGTGTTCCTGCCGCTGATCCTGATGCCCGGCGTCACCGGGCGCCTGTTCCACGAGTTCGCGTGGGTGCTGTCGATCGCGGTGGCGATCTCGATGCTGATCTCGCTCACGCTCACGCCGATGATGTGCGCCTACCTGCTCAAGCCCGACGCCCTGCCCGAGGGTGACGATGCCCACGAGCGGGCGGCGGCCGAAGGCAAGGTCACCGCCTGGTCGCGGCTGGTGCACGCCTACGAGCGCAGCCTGGACTGGGTGCTGCGCCACCAGCGCCTGACCCTGGGCATCGCGCTGGCCTCGGTGGCGCTGACCGTGCTGCTGTACATGGTCATCCCCAAGGGCCTGCTGCCCGACCAGGACACCGGCATGGTCACCGGCGTGGTGCTGGCCGACCAGAACGTGGCCTTCGACCAGATGCAGCAGCGCACCCAGGCCGTGGCCGAGGCGCTGCGCCACGACGAGGCGGTCACCGGCGTGGCCGCCTACATCGGCGCCGGCACCATGAACCCCACGCTCAACCAGGGCCAGCTGAGCATCGTGCTCAAGGACCGTGGCGAGCGTGACGGGCTGGACGTGATCCTGCCGCGCCTGCAGGCCGCCGCCGCGCATATCCCCGGCGTCGCGCTGTACCTCAAGCCGGTGCAGGACGTGACCCTGGACACGCGCGTGGCCGCCACCGCCTACCAGTTCTCGCTCTCGGACATGGACAGCACCGAGCTGGCCGCCCAGACCGAGCGCGTCACCGATGCGCTGCGGCGCCTGCCGGAGCTGGCCGACGTGGACAACAACCTGGCCAACCATGGCCGGGCGCTGCACGTGCAGGTGGACCGCGACAAGGCCAGCCGCTACGGCGTGCCGATGCAGACCATCGACGACACCCTGTACGACGCCTACGGCCAGCGCCAGATCTCCACCATCTTCACCCAGCTCAACCAGTACCGCGTGGTGCTGGAAGTCGCGCCGGAGTTCCGCAACAGCGACGCGCTGATGAACCAGCTGGCGATCGGCAGCAACGGCAGCGGCACGCTGACCGGCAGCAACGCCACCACGCTGGGCCAGGTGAGCTCGAGCAACTCCTCCACCGCCACCGGCATCGGCAACAGCAACACCGGCATCGCGTTGGGGGGCGGCGGCAGCATCCCGCTATCGGCCATCGCCACCGCGGTGCCCGGCACCGCGCCGCTGATCGTCAGCCACCAGCAGCAGCTGCCGTCGGCGACCATCTCCTTCAACCTGGCCCCGGGCTACTCGCTGTCCGAAGGCGTGGACGCCATCAACAAGGCGGTGGCCGAACTGCAGCTGCCCCAGCAGATGCAGGCCCAGTTCATCGGCACCGCCGCCGAGTTCTCCAGCAGCCAGACCGACGTGGTGCTGTTGCTGCTGGCCGCCATCGCGGTGATCTACATCGTGCTGGGCGTGCTGTACGAGAGCTACATCCACCCGCTGACCATCATCTCCACGCTGCCGCCGGCCGGCGTCGGCGCGTTGCTGGCGCTGTACCTGTGCGGGATGAGCCTGTCGGTGGATGGCATCGTCGGCATCGTGCTGCTGATCGGCATCGTCAAGAAGAACGCGATCATGATGATCGACTTCGCGCTGGACGCGCAGCGGGCCGGCGCCAACGCGTACGACGCGATCCGCCGTGCCTGCCTGCTGCGCTTCCGCCCGATCATGATGACCACCGCGGCGGCGATGCTGGGCGCGTTGCCGCTGGCGCTGGGCACCGGCATCGGTTCGGAGCTGCGCCGCCCGCTGGGCGTGGCCATCGTCGGCGGCCTGCTGCTCTCGCAGCTGGTCACGCTGTACACCACGCCGGTGATCTACCTGTACTTCGAGCGCCTGTCCGAATGGGCGGCCAGGCGCCGCGAGCAGCGTGCCGCCGCGCGCCTGCACGCCGCCCGCTGAGGCGCACGGATGAACATCTCCGCGCCCTTCATCAAGCGCCCGATCGGCATCGGCCTGCTCGCCATCGGCCTGTTCTTCGCCGGCCTGGTCTGCTACCTGCGGCTGGGCGTGGCGGCCCTGCCGAACCTGGCCATCCCGGTGATCTTCGTGCAGGCCTCCAACACCGGTGCCGACGCCAACACCATGGCCGCCACGGTGACCGCGCCGCTGGAGCGCCACCTCGGCCAGGTGCCGGGCATCGACACCATGCGCTCGAGCAGCAGCGACGGGCGCAGCATGGTGTTCCTGATGTTCAACACCAGCCGCGACATCGACGCCGCCGCGCAGGACGTGCAGGCCGCGATCAACGCGGCGATGGCCGACCTGCCGGCCGGCATCAACACGCCCACCTACCAGAAGGCCAACCCCAACGACGACCCGGTGATCGCGCTGGCGCTGACCTCGGAAACACAATCGGTCGCCGAGCTGTACAACCTGGCCGACTCGCTGCTGGCGCAGCGGCTGCGCCAGTTGCCGGGCGTATCACAGGTGGACATCGCTGGTGCCTCGACGCCGGCGGTGCGCATCGACCTCAACCTGCGCGCGATGACCGCGCTGGGACTGAGCCCGGACGACCTGCGCAACGCCATGCGCGCGGCCAACGTGGCCTCGCCGCTGGGCTTCCTCAGCGACGGCAGCAGCCAGACCGCGATCGTGCTCAACGACCAGGTGCGCAAGGCCTCGGACTTCGCCAACGTCGCCATCTCCATGCATGACGGCGCGGTGGTGCGGCTGAAGGACATCGCCACCGTCTACGACGGCCAGCAGGACGCCTACCAGGCCGCCTGGTTCAACGGCAAGCGCGGCGTGCTGATGTACGTGTACCTGCGCAGCGGCGACAACCTGGTCGCCACCGTGGACCGGGTCAAGGCCTCGGTCCCGTCGCTGGCCGGCTACCTGGACGCCGGCACCACGCTGACCCCGTACTTCGACCGCACCCCGACCATCCGCGCCTCGCTGACCGAAGTGCAGATCACGCTGATGATCAGCCTGGCGATGGTGATCCTGACCATGGCGCTGTTCCTGCGCCGCCTGGCCCCGACCCTGATCGCGGCGGTGACGGTGCCGTTGTCGCTGGCCGGCGCGGCCCTTGTGATGAGCACGCTGGGCTTCACCCTCAACAACCTGACCCTGCTGGCGCTGGTGATCGCCATCGGCTTCGTGGTGGACGATGCGATCGTGGTGATCGAGAACATCATGCGCCACCTCGATGAGGGCATGCCGCGCAGGCAGGCCGCGCTGGCCGGTGCACGCGAGATCGGCTTCACCATCGTCTCGATCACCGCATCGCTGGTGGCGGTGTTCCTGCCGATCATCTTCGCCCAGGGCATGCTCGGCGCGTTCTTCCGCGAGTTCACGCTGACCCTGGTGGCGGCGATCGTCGTTTCGGCGATCGTCTCGCTGACCCTGACCCCGGCACTGTGCGCGCGCTTCCTGCAGCCGCATGAGGCCCACGTGCACGAGTCGCGTACCCATCGCATGCTCGACCGCATGCACGAAGGCATGTTGCGCCTGTACACCGTGGCGCTGGACTTCTCGCTGCGCCACTGCCTGCTGCTGGCGCTGACCCCGCTGCTGCTGATCGTGGCGATGGTGATGCTGGCCGGCGCGGTCAGCAAGGGCTCCTTCCCCGAGCAGGACACCGGGCTGATCTGGGGCCGGGCCAGCTCCAGCGCCACCGTGTCCTTCCAGGAAATGAGCACGCGCCAGCGCCGCCTCAGCGACATGTTCCTGGCCGACCCCGCGGTGAAGATGGTCGGCTCACGGCTGGGCTCCAGCCGCCAGGGCAGCAGCGCGCAGTTCAACATCGAGCTGAAGACCCGCCAGGACGGCCGCCGCGAGCCAACCAAGGACGTGGTCGCCCGCCTCAGCGCCAAGGCCGCGCAGTTCCCCGACCTGGACGTGCGCCTGCGTGCGATCCAGGACCTGCCCTCCGACGGCGGCGGCGGTGGCCAGGGCGCGCAGAACCGCGTGACCCTGCAGGGCAACGACGCCGACCAGCTTGCCGAGTGGCTGCCCAGGCTGGTGGAAGTGCTCAAGCAGAACCCCAAGCTGCGCGACGTGGGTTCGGACGTGGACAAGGGCGGGCTGATGCAGAAGATCGTCATCGACCGCGAGAAGGCCTCGCGGCTGGGCGTGAGCATCGGTGCCATCGACGGTGCGCTGTATGGCGCGTTCGGCCAGCGCCAGATCTCCACCATCTACGCCGACCTCAACCAGTACGGCGTGGTGGTCAACGCGCTGCCTAGCCAGACCGCCAGCCCCTCGGCGATCGAGGACCTGTACGTGGCCTCCAGGAGCGGGCAGATGATCCCGCTGACTGCGCTGGCCCACCAGGAAGCCGGCCTGGCGCCGTCGCAGGTGACCCACCAGAACCAGTACACGGTGATGGACCTGAGCTACAACCTGGCCCCGGGCGTGAGCAGTGGCGAGGGCGATGCCATCGTCAAGGCCGCCATCGATGGCCTGCGCATGCCGGGGGACATCCGCCAGACCGAACGGGGCGGCTTCGGCCAGGCCACCGATCCCTCGGCGATGCTGATGCTGATCATCGCCGCGATCGCCACGGTCTACATCGTGCTGGGCATGCTGTACGAGAACCTGGTGCATCCAGTGACGATCCTGTCGACCCTGCCCGCGGCGGGCATGGGCGCGCTGCTGGCGCTGTGGGTGACCAACACCGACCTGTCGGTGATCTCGATGATCGCGCTGGTGCTGCTGATCGGCATCGTCAAGAAGAACGCGATCATGATGATCGACTTCGCGCTGGTGGCCGAGCGCGAGCACGGCAAGTCGCCGGCCGAGGCAGTGCGCGAGGCGAGCATCGTGCGGTTCCGCCCGATCATGATGACCACGATGGTGGCCATCCTGGCCGCGCTGCCACTGGCCATCGGCATCGGCGAGGGTTCGGAACTGCGCCGCCCGCTGGGTATCGCGATGATCGGCGGCCTGCTGATCTCGCAGAGCCTGACCCTGCTGAGCACGCCGGCGCTGTACGTGATCTTCTCGTGCCTGCAGAAGCATTGGCGCAACTGGCGTGCGCGTGCGAAGGAGCGCAAGCGCCTGCGCAGGCTGGCCCGTGCGTGAGTGACCGACAGGCCGGGAGTGCATTCCGGCCTGCATGACGCAACGGAAGTGCAGCGCGACACGCTCTTCCCTTCCCTTTGCAGGACGCGCTCTGCCCCCTCCCTTTGCCGCAGGCAAGGGGAGGGCTGGGGAGGGGTGCCGTTGATCTGGCTGTTCCGTTGCGCTGCTTGTTGCGCATGCCGCTGGAAGAGCGGGAACAGCAGGTGCACCAGCACAAAACCAAAAGCGCCCCCTCCCCAACCCTCCCCTGCGCTACGCGCAAGGGAGGGAGACAATCAACGGCGGAACGCTTGGTCGTACAGGTCAACGCAGAACCGCCCCCCCCTTTGCCGCAGGCAAGGGGAGGGTTGGGGAGGGGTGCCGTTGATCTGGCTGTTCCGTTGCTGTGGTTGCCATGTGTGCCGCCGAAGGCGCAGGAACATCAGGCGCCCAGGCGCTAAACCAAAGCAACCCCTCCCCAACCCTCCCCTGCGCTACGCGCAAGGGAGGGGGAAGATCAACCGCAACAGCAGTGACGGTGGCAGCTGCACCGCTGGCACGGCTCCGCCGCGTTAATCCGCCTTCGGCGCGGGGCGTGCAGGCGTTTCCACCAGCCCCTGCCCCGCCTTGACCAGCTGGATGAACTGCGCGCGCTCGCCTTCCGGGTCATCACCGCGCGCGTCCCGCGCCGTTGCGATGATCTGCTCCCAGCTCCAGCCCGGCATGCGCTCGCCACCGCGCAGTGCATCGGCAAAGCCCGCCACCGCCGAGGCGAAACGCAGCGACTCGCTCGGCGTCGCGCGCAACGTGCTGGCCAGCACCGGCTGGCGGATCAATTCACTGCTGTCGCTGCCCGGCAGCTTGTAGCGCAGGCGTACATCGGCCACCTCGTCCCCGTGGGCAGTGCCGGTCGGCGCCTTGTCTGCGTACCGCAACGCCGGCAACTGCTCGGCACCACTGCCCACCGGCACGATCTCATACAACGCGGTCACTTCATGGCCGGGGCCGATGTCACCGGCATCCACCTTGTCATTGGCGAAGTCCTCGTTGTTCAGCACGCGGTTCTCGTAGCCGATCAAGCGGTACTCCGACACCCGCGCCGGATTGAACTCGACCTGGATCTTCACGTCACGTGCGATGGTGAACAGCGTGCTGCCCATCTCGCGCACCAGCACCCGCCGCGCTTCGGACAGGCTGTCGATGTAGGCATGGTTGCCGTCGCCGACATCGGCCAGGCGTTCGGCCATCGCATCGTTGTAATTGCCGGTGCCGAAGCCCAGCGTGGTCAGCGCGATGCCGCTCCTGCGACGGTCACCGACCAGCGTCTCCAGCGCCTGGCGGTTGGCCACGCCCACGTTGAAATCACCGTCGGTGGCCAGAATCACCCGGTTGGCACCCCCTTCGACGAAGGACTGCCGCGCCATTGCATAGGCCAGTTCGATGCCGGCACCGCCGTTGGTGCTGCCGCCGGCCTGCAGGCGTTCGAGCGCGGCGATGATCTTCCCATGCTGGTCGCCCGCGGTCGGCTCCAGTACCAGGCCCGCCGAACCGGCGTAAGCGACGATGGCCACCCGGTCCTGGCTGCGCAGCTGCGGCACCAGTTGCGCGAAGGCGCGCTTGAGCAGCGGCAGCTTGTCCTGCGAATACATCGAGCCGGAGGTGTCGACCAGGAACACCAGGTTCATCGGCGGCAGCGCGGCCCGGGACTGTTCGTAGCCCTTGATGCCGATCATCAGCACCTGCCTGCGCGCGTCCCAGGGCGCGCGTGCCAGCTCGGTATGCACGCGGAACGGCACCGCCTTGTCGGCCGGCACCGCGTAGCCGTAGTTGAAGTAGTTGATGAACTCCTCGGCACGCACCGCATCGGCCGGTGGCCGCACGCCATCGTCGAGCATGCGCCGCACGTTGCTGTAGCTGCCGGTGTCCACGTCCACCGAGAAGGTCGAGACCGGTTGCTCGGTGGTGCGCTTGACCGGGTTGTCGTCCGGCCGCTCGTAGACCTCGGTGTTGGCCGCAGGCACAACCTGCGAGCCGGTCATGACGATGCCATTGAGGGTCGGGGCGCCCGCCATCCTTGCCATTGGCGCCGGTGGCGCGGGCAGCGGTGAAGGCATGGGTCCAACGTGCCTCACCTTCTGCGAGCAGCCCGCCACGACCACGGCGGCCACCAACACCATCACGCAACTGCGTACTTTCATCGGCCAACTCCTTGCCTGGGGTTGGGCGGAGCATAGCGCCCCGCCCGCCATCGGCAAGCATCGGCCGCCGGTCAGGCGCGCAGGCTGGCCAGCGATGCGTCCTGAAGCTGCTGGTAGATGCCGAACTCGTCGCTGACCTTGGCGCCCAATGCCTGCTCGAAGGCATCGCGGTTCGCGCGGGCGGCGTAGGCACGCTGCTCGTCACCGCCCAGATTGGACTGGAAGATGCCCGCGGCACTCACCGGCAGGAAGTCCTCGTAGATGATCGGGTCGGCACTGGCCAGGCCGCGTTCGATCAGCACCTCGGCCGGCAGGTCACGCTCGGCCGCCGGCAACGCACGGCCCACCTCGGTCAGCGCGTAGCGGTAGTAGCCCAGCCCTTCGCGGCGCAGCACGTCGTGGTCGTCCGGGAAGCCGGCGAAGGCGGCCTGCAGGCGCTGCATGTAGTCGCCGCCAGTGCTGCCGGCACCGCCGCTCTCGCGCGCCTGTGCCAGCAAGGTGTCATACAGCGCACGCCCCTTCGGGGTCAGCGCCAGGCCGCGCTGCTCGATCTCGCCGAAGCGCGCGGTGTGGGTACCGGCCTCGTTGTCGGCACCGGACGGGAAATGCACCATCTCCTCCAGCGCCTTGAAGCTGGTCTGGCGCAGCAGGATCGGGCACTCCCGGCGCGGCGGGCCTTCGATCACCGCCTTGGCAGCCAGGCCACGTTCGTGCATCGCTGCCTGCGCAGCATCGATGTCCAGCGTGCGCGGGGTGAGGTGGTTGATGTGCGGGCCACGGAAGCTGACCACGTCGGCCACCAGGCGATGCGCGCCATGCAGCGCATGGTAGGTCTGCAGCGAGACGGTGGCTTCGTTGTGCCAGCGGAAGGTCTCCAGCGCCTCGACCACGAAGCGCCAGGCGTCGTCTTCGACCAGGCCACCGTCGCGCTCGCACTGCTCGATCAACTGCAGCACGCCCGGGGTGAAGATGTTGCGGCGGGACAGGATCTGCGCGGCCTGCGTGCGCAGCGCTTCATCGTCGATCAGCTCCAGCCGCAGCAGCGAGGTGAACACGCGGAACGGGTTGCGGTTGAGCGACTCGCCGTCCACCGGGCGGAACGCGGTGGAATGCACCGGCACGCCGGCCACGGACAGGTCGTAGTAGCCCACCGGCTGCATGCCCATCACCGCGAACAAACGACGCAGCGTCGCCAGTTCCTGCGCGGTACCGACGCGGATCGCGCCATGGCGCTCCACGTCCAGCCGCTCGCGCTCGCCGCTGCGCTGCATCTGCTCGGCCATTGCCGGCTGCGCCGCCAGAACCTCGGCGTTGATCTCGCCCACCAGTTCCACCAGGGTGCCGTACAACGGCACTTCGGTGCGGTACATGTGCGACATGGCCTGCGAGAACAGGCTGCGGATGTGGTCGGAGGAAACGAAACGGTCGGCGGTCATGACTGGGCGCGCTGGCGCGAAATCGAAGGAACCGCCATTTTCGCCCGGAATGCGGTGCCGCGCCTATCCGCCCGGCAACAAAAGCCTCCGTGCCAGCGGTGTCAACGACGCCCGCCCGGCGCGATGCCCCGCCCCGCCGCCATCAGGCTCGCAGGGGGTTCCGCTCGCTCACTGCGCCTTGCGCGCGGCCGCATCCCGCTTCGCGCGATCGCCCAACTGGCGCTGCAGCAACGGATCCAGGCGGATCGGCCGGTCCCAGTGGTCGTAGCTGGCCACGATGGCATGGCGCAGGGCCCGCCATTGCAGGTTGTCCACCGCCCGGCCATCGCGCTCGAGCACGGCCTTCCAGTCTGCGTCCGGCTGGGCGGTGCGGGCACGCACCCACTCCCGGCAACCGGTCGCGCTGACCTGGCCCCAGAAGCAGGCCAGGTAGACATCGGCCGGTGCCCAGCCATGCGCCTGCATCAGTGCCTGGACATACCCCGGGCGTGCCCCGGCATAGCGCACCAGTTCATCCAGGAAGGCATCCGGATAGCGCGCCGCATAGGCATTGATGTCGGCCAGCTGCCGGTCCACCCAGGCATCGCCGGTGGCCGCCGCGTACGCAGGTGCGAGGGCCGTGGCCGGTGCCGCGGCGGGCTGCTGCGCGCCCGCCACGGGGGCTCCCGTGAGCAGGCCCAGCACCAGCAACGTCAGCACGGGCCGGCGCTGCGGATGGCGGACGCTGCCCATGCTCAGCCAGCCTGCGCCGCGATGGCGCGTACCGCCTCGACCCACTGGTGCGCGGTATCGGCCTGGTGCAGGCGCGGTGCATCGTCGGATACACCGTGCTCGGCCTCGTGCGCCCAGGTGACCGCATACGGCGTGTACACGCCCCAGCCGCCGAGCTCCAGCACCGGCTCGATGTCCGACCGCAGCGAGTTGCCCACCATCACGAAGCGCTCGGCCGGCAGGTTGAACTCGGCCAGCACGCGCGCGTAGGTCGACTGGTCCTTCTCCGAAACGATCTCGATGCGCGGGAACAGGTCGCGCAGGCCCGAACGCTCGATCTTCTGCTCCTGGTGGAACAGGTCACCCTTGGTGATCAGCACCACCGGGTACTCGGCCGCGATGGCGGCAACGGCGTCGCGCACGCCGTCGATCACGTCCACCGGGTGCTGCAGGGTGCGGCGGCCGATCTCGATCACCTGGCGCAGGTGGTGGGCGGAGATCTTCTCGTCGGTGAGCTCGATCGCCGCTTCCAGCATCGACAGGGTCATGCCCTTGGCGCCATAGCCGAAGATGGCCAGGTTGCGCCGCTCCACGGCCAGCAGGTGGCGGGCGGTATCGGCATCGTGCAGGTCGATGTAATGGCCGAGGATGGATTCGAACTCCTGCTCGGCCAGGCGGTAGTAGTCCTCGCTCTTCCAGAGCGTGTCATCGCCATCGAAGCCGACCAGGCCGATGGCGGAGGGGGAAGTGGTCTGGTTCATGCGCGACAGGATACCGCGTTACCCCGTCCGGCCATGCCGCGCACCACCCTGGAAACAGGAGCGCCCCTCTCCCCAGCCGGGAAAGGGGCGCTCCACCTGGGGGCTTACTTCTGCTGCTTGGCCGCGTATGCGCGGTACTCGTCCGGGGTCAGCTTGCCGTCCTTGTCGGCGTCGGCGTCATCGAACACCTGCGACAGGCCGGCGTTGGCCTGCGCCTCGGTCTTGCTGATGCTGCCGTCACCGTCGGTATCGACGCTGCCCCAGGTCTGGCCGCCATTGGCGGCGGCCGAGGCCTGCGCGGCGTTGGCGGATGCATCGGCCGCGGCATCCTGCGCCTGCTGCGCCGCGGCTTGGGCGGCGGCGGCCTGGTCCTGTGCATCCTGGGCCATGGCCGGCATCGCCAGAGCGGAGCCCATCAGTGCGGCCAGAGCGAACAGCGGGGCGCGATTACGAATGGTCATCAGGTTTTCCTCGTCGTTGTTGGGAAAGCGCGGCAGGTTCCGCACGGCCCCAACCCTGACGGCCTCCAGCTGAATCGTCCTTGCCCCGGAAATCCGCTGCAGACGTGGCCTTAACCACTCCCCGGCCCACTGCCGTTACCGCCGCGGTTAGCCGGTCGTGAAGTGGATGTAAGCCACCGATTCAACTGTTCCAGCAAAGGCACCTATCGGCCTGGAAACGGCGCTCAGGGTGCATCGGTGGCGTCCTGCGCCAGGTGCCGGGAACTGAATGCCCACCAACCCAGGCCCACGCCGATCAATGCACCGATCACTTCCAGCACCACACGCGTCCCCAGCTGGTCCGGATCGTGGATCGCCGCCAGCGCCAGGCGGGCATACAACGGTGACTCCAGCCGCACCATGCCCAGGTAGAACAGGTTCCAGCCATCCACGCCGCTGGAGATGGCCACCGCGGCAAGGCTGGACCAGCCCACCGCATGCCCATGCGACAGGCCATGCCGCCGGCACACCTGCCACCACAGCGCGTAGACCACGAAGCCGACGGCCAGCGCGATCAATGCCGCTTCGAAGGAGCCGAGCAGACCGTAGTGCAGGACCAGGTTCATGGGGCAACGGGGAGATGACAGGGACAGGCAGTCTACCTGCCATGCCCCGGCTCAACGCACCGGGAAGTCGTACGCCGTGTCCGGGGTGGGCTCCGGCTTGAAGGTGAAATGCCACCATTCCATCGGATAGTTGGCAAAGCCCTCGGCCTGCATCGCGTCGAGCAGCAACCGGCGGTTGCGCGCCTGCGCCGCGCTGATGTCCGGGCTGGCGGTATGCGCCAGCGGATCGAAGCGATCGAAGCCGGTGCCCATGTCCAGCGCCGTGCAGTCGCCGCCACGGCAATCCAGCAGGCCCAGGTCGACGGTGGCGCCGCGGCTGTGGCCGGAGGTCTCGGCGATGTAGCCATCGAGCAGGGTGCGTTTGTCGAGGTTGGGGTAATAGCGCGGCTTGGCGATCTGGTCGGCCGGGTCATGCACCCAGGCCACGAAGGCCTTCACCGAGCGTACCGGCCGATAGCAGTCGTACAACTGCAGCGCCATGCCCTGCGCCTGCAGGCTGCGCTGTACCCGCGCCAGCGCCGCGGCCACCGGTTGCAGCAGATAGCAGCGCGGCGCCTCGTAGCCGGGCACGACGCGGCCGGTGAAGTTGTCCTGGCCGGCGTAGCGCATGTCCAGCACGAAGCCCGGTGCCAGGGTGGCGACATCGACCATGTCCGCCTGCTGCGGCGTGGTGGCGGGCGAGACATCGACCGCCGTCGCGGCGCCGGCGGCGCCGCCCAGCAGCACCATCAACACCGTGTTACGGACACGCGCCGACACGGTGGAATTCCAGGTCCTGGTAGTCATAGCTGAAGTCGATCTCCGGGTCGATGGCGCGCATGCGCATGACAGGGTGCGCCGCATCACCGGAGAATTCCAGCCACGCATCGGCGTCCTCGCCCAAGTCTCGGAACGCGACGAACCACTGCGTGCCGCTGCGCATCACCGGGCCTTGCAGCGTCGGTGACTTGACCGAAGCGAACGCGACACCGCCCCCCGTGGCACACAGCCGCACCTCGCCGAACCACGGATCGCGCCAGACACCCAGCGCATCCGCCACTTCGGCCGGTTGCGCGGCCTTGCGATCGGCCAGCGCCGGACGCACGTGGCCGGCGGCCTGCCGTTGCCGCGCGGCCTGCTCCATCTGCCCGGCGTAATACAGCACGTCCGGCGCGTTGGACGGCGCCGTGTACTGCTTGAGCAGGGCCTGGGTCAGAGCGGTGCGCGCGTCCTCCGCCTCGCCGTTGATCAACATCACCACGCCGGTCCTGCGATCCGGCAGCAGCGCCAGCGACGAATACATGCCCGACAGCGTCCCGGTATGCGCGACCTTCCATTGCCCATCCATGTCGGACAGGCGCCAGCCATAGCCATAGGCGGAGAAATGGCTGTTGTCCCACTCGCGCTGGCGCTGGCTGATCGGCATCGGCATGTGCGCCGTCCACAACGCGCGGCGCTGAGTCTCGTCCAGCCACCCCGGCGCCTGCGCCGGATCCAGCAGCACCTGCATCCAGCGCAGCATGTCATCCAGGCTGCAGCGGATGCCGCCGGCGGCCATCGACGGGAAATCCTCCACGCGTGCCGGGTCGGCCGCGGCGGCGATGTTTTGCCCGTCGTTGCGGTAGTGCGGGCGCGCGATGTTGTCCACCGTGGCCGGCGACCATTCGCCCACCAGGCAGCGCCGCATGCCCAAGGGTTCGAAGATCTCCTGCCGCACCAGCTGCGCGTAGGGTTCGCCGCCGGCCACCGCGGCCACCTCACCGGCGACCACGTACAGCAGGTTGTCGTAGGCGTAGTCGGCGCGGAAGCTGCCGGTCGGCTTGAGATGCGCCAGCCCGGCGATGATGTCGGCACGCCCGAAGTGGTTCGGCTCCGGCCACAGCATCAGGTCGCCGGCCCCCAGCCCGAGCCCGCTGTTGTGGATCAGCAGGTCGCGCACCTGCAGGTTGCGCGTCACCCACGGGTCATGCATGCGGAACTGCGGCAGGTACCGCGTGACCGGGTCGTCCCAGCGTAGCTTGCCGGCCTGCACCAACCGCGCCAGCACCACGGCGGTCATCGCCTTGGTGTTGGAGGCGATCTTGAACAGCGTCTCCGGATCGACCGCCCGGCCCTCGCCCACGGCCAGTTCACCGCGGCTGATGCGCTGGACGACCTTGCCGTCCTCGATCACGCCCACGGCTATGCCCGGCAGGCGGTAGTGCTGCACGGCCTGGTCGACCAGCACTTCGCTGCGCGACGGCCCGGCCGCCTGCGCCACGCCCGTGACGGCCAGCGCGCAGAACCATGCAAGTTGCTTGATGCCCATCACTGCCTCCCCAAAAAGCGAACGGCCCGCCGAGGCGGGCCGTCCGTTCAACGCACCATCAGAAGTTCCAGGTCACGACCAGGTTGGTGTAACGCGGTGCCTGCCAGACGGTGCCTTCGCCGAAGTAGGCCATCTTCGAGCCGGGCGCACTCTCATACCGCGAGTGGACGTTGACCGTGGTCTGCCGGTTGAGCAGGTTGTACACCGACAGGCGAGCCTTCAGGTCGATGCCTTCCACCGGCAGCGTCCACATCACACTGGCGCCCAGGTCCACGACCCACGGCATGCGGCCGAAGGCACCGCGCTCGGAGTACGTCAACTGGCGGGTCTTCCAGTCGCTGCAGTTGTTGGTCGGCGACGACTCACACAGCCAACCCGAACCACCACCACTGAACTCACCCGGGCCACCGGCATTGCGGCTGTCATCCGGCCAGACCACACCGAACGCGGTGATCGGGCCGCCCGAACGGGCCGACAGGGTGCTGCCGAAGGACCACTGCTCGTTGAGCTTGTAGGTGCCGCGCAGCTTGAACTGGTGGCGGAAGTCATTGAACAGCACGCCATAGCGTTCATTGACGGCCGGATGGTCGTAGTACTGCACCAGGTTGGTGTCGGCGTAGCCGGTATCCGAGTTCACCGGGCCTTCGATGTTGCCCTCGCTCTTGGACCAGATGTAGCTGGCATTGAACGACCACTTGTCGTTCCACGCGCGGTCCAGCTGGAACTCCACCGCCTTGTAGGTGCGCTTGGGCTTCTTGTACCCCATGACCAGGCCGCTGCCACCGGCCTTGTAGCCGTCCTTCGACGAATCGAAGGTGACCCAGCTGTTGGTGTCCGGGCACCACAGCGTGTTCTTCTCGCCGGGGTTGATGATCGGCCAGTCACCGGAGTACCAGTCGCAGCCTTCGACATGGTTGATGCGTGCGTCTTCCACCGCGCGGGTCATCTTGCGGTAGGTGGCGTTCACGCCATACGACCATTCCTGGTTGATCGCCTGCTGGAAGCCGAGGATGAACTCGTCCTGGTAGACCTGCTTCAGGTCCTTCGCCACCGCGGTGCGGACGTCGCTCGGCGCCGGTGCGTTGCCGTCGGTGTTGACCGGGCCGATCTGCTGGCCGAGCTTGGGCACCAGGTACGGCTTGCCGGTGAGCGGATGGGTCATCTCGGTCCAGCCGTCGAGCGCATAGTAGGTGTGCTCGTCGATCGTGCCACCGCCAAAGTAGTCGGCGATCTTGTTGGTCAGCGGCGTGTAGTAGCGACCCGCGTTGCCGAACACCTTGGTGGTGCCATCGCCCTTCACGTCCCAGCTGAAGCCCAGCCGCGGCGAGATCATGTCGTTGAACTTGGTCTTGGCGAACGTCGCGCCCGAGGCCAGCTTGTTGTGGAACTGGTCGAAGCGTACGCCCAGGTTCAACAGCAGGTTCGGCGTGACGTTCCAGTTGTCCTCCAGGTAGAACGCCTGCGCCTTGGTCGTCACCGGCGAACCGGTCACATAGCGGCGCGCATCGACGATGTCGGTGACGCCTGCCGGCAGCACGGTGCCGTTGACCGAATCGCCCGGCTTGAGCACCAGCGCCTGGTAGCTCCTGCCATCGCCCGGGTAGACGACCGAACTGTCCGAATCCATGTCCTCCTGGTCCACGCCGAAGCGCAGCAGGTGGTCACCCAGGGTCCACTCGAAGTCCAGGCGTGCCGCCTCGCGCTTGTCTTCGCGGCTGCTGATGCTGCTGTTGGTCGGATGGCAGCCCTGGTTGGACTTCGGGCCATACTTGGTGGTGTAGCTGGCGGCGAGCGTGATGATGCTGCAGTCGCCGTCCAGCGGGCTGTCCGCCACCGAACTGCGCTTGTTCACGCCATACATGGCCTTGGCGACGAAGTTGTCGGTGAGGTGGCCGGTATAGGTGAGCGACCAGTTGTCGCCGCCCGAGCTGCCGCTGCTGACACCCGTGGTTTCACCGAACTGGTTGGTGTCCCACACGTAGTCTTCGTAGCTGTTGGTGACGAAGTCCGACTTGTCGGAGAACGCCAGCAGTTCCAGCATGTGGTTGTCGGTGATGCGCCAATCGAGCTTTCCGCCCCAGAAATCGTTGTTGCTCTTGGTCTTCCAGGCCTCGTTCTCGTCGACGTCCTTGGAGTCGCTGTCGCGGTTTTCGTACATCGCGAAGAAGAACAGCTTGTCCTTCACCAGCGGGCCGGACGCCCACACATTGGTCTTCGTCAGCGGGCTGGTATCACGACTGGTGCGATCACGCTCGTCGATGGTGCCATCGCGGTGGAAGTGATCCTTCTTTGACGAAGCCCACGCCGACGGCTCCATCGTGACCTCGACGCCGCCCTTGAACTCGTTGCCGCCGGACCGGGTGATGGCATTGATGACGCCGCCGGTGCTGCGTCCGAACTCAGCCGAGTAGCCGCCGGTCTTGACCTGGAACTCCTCGTAGAAGTTGAACGGAACGGTCGAGAAGCCCTGGCGACGGTACGGGTCGGTCACGTTCAGGCCGTTGATGTAGGCCACGTTCTCGGCCACCGACGAACCCCCGAAGGTCAGGCCGCCGAAGGTCGCGCCCGATGCCACCACGCCCGGCGCCAGCAGCGCGACGGCTGCCACGCTCTGGTCCACCGGCATGCGCGAGAGTTCTTCGCGCTTGATGTTGAAGGAGGACTCGGTGGAGTACACGTCCACGCGGTTGACGATCTTCGAACCAGTGACCTGCACCGAGTCCAGGGTCACCGCACCACCGTCACCGCCCCCCAGGTTGACCGCGGTGGTGCCACCCAGCGACACGCTGACGGCCAGCGGCTCCTTGTCGGTCTCACCGTCCCGCTTGACCTGCAGGCTGTAATCACCCACCGGCAGCTGGCTCAGTCGATAGGAACCATCGGCACCGACGGTGACGGTGCGGGTCAGGCCGGTGGCCTTGTTGACGATGGTGATCTGGTCACCGCTGCTCGCGCGGCCTGCGATCGCGCCGGTGGCGCTCTGCGCCATGACGCTCGGCGCCAGTGCCCCCAGACACGCGCCCAATGCGACGGTCAGCGCCGCCCGCTTCAACATTTTGCTGTTCATCCCCTGCTCTCTCCTGCAGATAGTGAAGTAACGACTCGAACTGCTGTCTATTGCCCTTCCAGCGGCAGCACCTGCGTCTGGAAGTCGTATTGCCACTGGTTGAAATAGAGGTTCCCGCCCTTCCACTCCACTTCACCACGTTGCAGGTCCACGGTCTCCGAACGGAAGTGCTGCTTGGCCGGCACCAGCGCCCGTGAGTAGTCGTCGTTGAAGGCGATGCGGTAGGCATCGATGCCGCCGAAGTAGAAGTCGCGCTCGGCCGGCACGCTGCTGTCCAGCGCGCCGGTGGTCACGTCCATCGGCACCCAGCCGTACGGGGCCAGGTACACCGCGCCCCAGTCGTGCAGGTTGTTGTAGCCCACCGCGTCATCGGAATAGACCATGCCCGATTGCCAGCGCGCCGGGATGCCGTTCAGCCGCAGCAGCGCCACCAGCAACAGCGTCTGCTGGCCGCAGTCGGCATGGCCGGCGTGCAGCGCGTAGTCGGAGATGTTGCTGATGGTGGAGTATTCGCGCGCGCCACCCCACGGGATCTGGTCCACCGCGTCGAACAGCTTCCGGGCGACGCGGTAGGGGTTGGTCTCGTTGCCCACCACCTTGCGCGAGAACGCACGCAGCGCCGGGGTGAACACCACGTGCGGCGCGCGCTGCGCCAGGAAGGGCGCCAGCGCCGGGTCGGATGGCGTCGGCAGCACCTTGTCCGGGTCGATCACGAAGCGACGCGCGGAGATGGTGACTTCATAGTTGACCGAGAACTCGGTCGGCGTGCCCGCCACCGCGGTGCGCTCCAGGTAGGCGGTGCGCTGCAGGGTGTCTTCGGGCGCGACCTGCGCACCGTCCGGCACGCTGCCCAGCCAGCGGATGTTTTCCTGCTGGCCCGGGATCGCGCGCGGGTACGGGATCCAGGCACGCACGGTCTCGCCGGCGGGCACGGCGTCGGCCTTGACCGTGATCGACTGGGTCACGCGGATGCGGCGCGGACTGACACTGTTGCGGCCGCTGCGGTCGGAGGCGGCGATGACTTCGGCGTGGTGCGGCCCCAGCCGCTCGTACGGCCCCGGTCGCGAGATGCGCTTGTCCGCCGGGCGACGCTGCGAGGCTTCCTCGCTCAGCAGGAACAGGTTGTTCGGGGCACGGTTGAACCAGCGGCGCTGGCCGTCGATGTCCAGATGCTCGATCAGGCCGGCATCGTCCCAGGCCTTGAACTCGGCCTCGCGCAGGTCGGGGATGGAGCGGCGCACCGCGGCCTTGGCCTGCGCTTCGTCCAGGCTGAAATCCAGCCGCATCCGGCGCATGCGCTCCTGCTGGAAGGCATAGGCCTGGCGCGCCTGCGCATCGGTCCCCGGCGCGGCCAGGGCAGCATCGATCTCGGCCTGCGCACCGGCGAAGTCACCGCGGTCGATCCGTGCTTCCAACGCCGGCAAGGGCAGCGTTGGGGCCTCGCCGGCCTGCGCCGTGCAGGCGATGCCCAGCCCCAGCAGGGAGACGGCTACCTTGCGGGCGAGAGCGACACGGACAAAGCAGGCAGAATCGACAGTTGAAGCCACGGCAACACATCCAGAGGTGCAGGGTGGTAACGGCTGTTTAACACGCACCCGATAGCCGGTCAATAATTTATTCTTGCTTTCATGGATGAAAGGAATAAATATTCCGAAGCATCTCCAAGGGGAGTTCCAATGAACGTGATCCCGGCACACCTTCCGCGCCGACGCCTCGCCCCGCTGTCGCGGGCCCTGCTCCTCGCTGCGGCGCTCTGCGCCGGCCCGGCGTGGGCACTGTCGCCGCCGCAGGCGCCTGCCCCGGCCTACGCGGGCATCCTTGGCCTGGAGGAGAGCTTCCTCGCACCGCAGCATTGGATCGCGCAGTTGCCCGATCCCGACGCGGTGATCCTGGACCGCGCCGGCATCGACGCGCAGAACGCGCGCATGCGCCAGCAGGACAGTTCCATCCACGACCTGCGTGCGTTGCCGGCCAACCTGCCGCGCGCCCTGGTGCTGGAGCAGATCAACGGCATTTCCCGCGCCCCCACCCGCCCACTGTACGACGTGCAGGGCAAGCCGGTGGGCGCGGCCCAGCTCAAGGCCATCACCGACAACCTCGCGCTGGAGCGCGTGCCGGCCAGCCGCCCGATCCAGTACGGCCTGGTCGTCCACCGCGCCGCGTTGCGGGCCTTCCCCACCGAACTGCGCGTGTTCAGCAGCCAGGGCGACACCGACATCGATCGCTTCCAGGAGTCGGCGCTGTTCCCCGGCGACGCCGTGGCGGTGCTGCACGAGAGCGCCGATGGCAAGTGGGTGTTCGTCAGCAGCGAGCGCTACGCCGCCTGGATGGAGAAGCGCTTCGTCGGCATCGGCGACGCCGCGCAGGTGTTCGGCTACGGCAGCACCGGCCCGTACCGGGTCATCACCGGCGCCACCGCACGCACCGTGCACACGCCGGAGGAGCCGCGCGTGTCCGACCTGCAGCTAGAAATGGGCGTGCGCGTGCCGGTGCTGTCCGACTGGCCGGCGATGACCCCGGTCAACGGCCAGCAGGGCCATGGCAGCCATGTCATCCAGTTGCCGGTCCGCAACGCCGACGGCAGCCTGGCACTGGTGCCGGCCCTGTTGCCGCGCTCCCAGGACACCGCCGCGGACTACCTGCCACTGACCCCGCGCAACCTCATCACCCAGGCCTTCAAGTTCCTCGGCGAACGCTATGGCTGGGGCCATTCCTACGATACCCGCGACTGCAGCGGCTTCGTCTCGGAGATCTACCGCAGCTTCGGCGTGCTGTTGCCGCGCAACACCAGCGCCCAGGCGATCAGCCCGGCGCTGGACCGCACCGCCTTCAGCGAGGCCGACGGCAAGGCCCGGCGTGACGCGGCCGTCGCCAACCTGCAGGTCGGCGACCTGGTCTACATCCCGGGCCACGTGATGATGGCCATCGGCCAGTCCAACGGCATGACCTGGGTGATCCACGACACCTCCGGCGGCAGCTGGTTCGACGCCAGCGGCAAGCGCGTGCACGCCAGCCTCAACGGCGTGTCGGTAACGCCCCTGGACCCGATGATGGCCAGCGACACCGCCCGCTACATCGACCGCATGACCAACATCCAGCGCATCGGCCCGCACACCACCAAATGAAGATCACCGACATCGAACTGGGCATGCTGCGCGTGCCCCTGAAGACCCCGTTCAAAACCGCGCTGCGCACGGTGGAAACCATGGAGGACGTGGTGGTGCTGGTCCGCACCGACAGCGGCCACACCGGCTATGGCGAGGCCCCGCCCACGGCGGTGATCACCGGTGACACGCACGGCTCGATCATCGAGGCCATCAACACCTTCATCAAGCCGCGCCTGATCGGCGAGGACATCAGCAACCTCAACCGCATCTGCGGCCTCATCCAGTCCTCGTTGGAGCGCAACACCAGCGCCAAGGCGGCGGTGGAAATCGCCGTGTACGACCTGTGGGCGCAGCTGCACGGCGCCCCGCTGTACCAGATGCTGGGTGGCGGCGACCCGGTGATCACCACCGACATCACCATCAGCGTGGACTACATCGACAAGATGGTGGCCGACTCGCTGTCGGCGGTCGAGCGCGGCTTCGAGTCGCTGAAGATCAAGGTGGGCAAGGACATCGGCCTGGACATCGAGCGGGTCAAGGCGATCCACGCCGCGGTCGAGGGCCGCGCCCTGCTGCGCCTGGACGCCAACCAGGGCTGGACCGCCAAGCAGGCGGTCTACGCGATGAGCGCGCTGGAGAACGCCGGCGTGGTGCTGGAACTGCTGGAACAGCCGGTCAAGGCCGCCGACATCGCCGGCATGAAGTACGTGACCGAGCGGGTGAACACCCCGGTGATGGCCGACGAAAGCGTGTTCAGCCCGCACCAGGTGTTCGACCTGATCCAGCAGGGCGCGGCGGACATCATCAACATCAAGCTGATGAAGACTGGCGGCATCTCCAACGCGATCAAGATCGCCGACATCGCCTCGCTGTACGGCGTGCCGTGCATGATCGGCTGCATGCTGGAGTCGAGCATCAGCGTGGCCGCCGCGGTGCACCTGGCGGTGGCCAAGTCCGGCGCGATCACCAAGGTCGACCTGGACGGCCCCTCGCTGAGCCAGTTCAATCCGGTCGAAGGCGGGGTGATCTTCAACGAGTCGGAGATCACCATCACCGACGCCCCCGGCCTGGGCATCCTCCAGGTGCGCGACCTGGAGATGATCAAGCCGTGATGCACGCGGCGACGGCAACCGCTGCTGCAGCCGTTGCCGCCGACGCACGAATTGCCGTTGCTGTTGCTTATGCCCCCTCCCTTGCGCAACGCGCAGGGGAGGGCCGGGGAGGGGTAGCTCTGGCTCTGCCCTTGCCGTCCCGTAAAGCGAGCCGAGCACCGCAGCCCACCGAGGGAACAAGGCACGGGGGTTGGAGCGCAGCGCCTCCCGGCGATGCTTACTTCTGGAGTCCCCTCCCCACCCCTCCCCCGCACTGCGTGCGAGGGAGGGGGCGCACCCCAAAGCAACCACCACACTGCGTGCGAACGAGGGAGCCCAGGCACGTACTCCATCCTCTCCAAAGCGACCGTCCATCCCGTAAAGTCACCCACGAACTCCCGGCACACCGCCCATGGCCCCACTGCTGAAAATCCGCGCCGAACGCGAACAGATGTCGGCCATTGAACGTCGCATCGCCGACTTCATCCTCGACAACGCCCACCTGCTGCGCGACTACTCCTCCCAGCAGCTGGCCAATGCCCTGGGCATCAGCCAATCCAGCGTCGTCAAGTTCAGCCAGAAGCTGGGCTTCAAGGGCTATCCCGACCTGAAGTACTCGGTCGGCTCGGCCGTCGCGCTGGCCGGCAACGGCGAGACCACCGACTGGCCGCCGGAAGAACAGCCCGGCGGCTACCTGCTGGCCGCCGACACGCTGCGCCGCGCCAAGTCCGCCGCCGAGGAGGAAACCATGGCGGCCAACCCGCAGGCCGACGTCGAGGCCGTCATCGCGCTGGTCGACAACGCGCCCAAGGTCTTCATCTACGGCCTCGGCGACGACGGCCTGTACGCCCGCGAATTCGCCATGCGGCTGTCACTGCTGGGCATCCTCACCGTCCAGCACGCCGACCCCATCCTGATGACCGCCAACCTCTCCGCCGCGCGCCCCGGCGACGTGCTGCTGGTGTTCTCCGAGTTCGGCAAGCTGCCGCAGCTGTGGCAGCTCTCGCGCCAGTTCCAGGAGGTCGGCGGCAAGGTCGTGTCGATCACCCGCCACACCGCCAATCCGCTGCGCGCACACGCCGATGCCGCGCTCGCCATCTGCGCGCATGACCGGCAACCGCAGATCGCGCAACTGCTGTACCGTTGCTCGCTGCAGTACCTGCTGGACTTCGTGTTCGTGCTGTTGTGCCAGTCCAACCCGGACCGGCAACGACAACTGGCATTGAACCAGGAACGCATCCAGCACCTGATCGACAACTGACAGCCGGAGCCGCCGCCATGCCATCCCTGTTTCCCTCCCTCGCCCGGCAGGTGCTGTCACCGCTGTTGTGCCTGTTCGCACTGGCGGCCCCGCTCGCCTCGGCCCATTCGCGGCCTGCGCCGGCGCACGCCGCGCGCCAGTTGATCCTGGTCACCACGCCCAGCTGGGACACCCCTTCGGGCCACCTGCAGGCCTTCGAGCGCACCGAACACGGTTGGCAGGCACATGCCAGCGGCTTCGACGTGGCCCTGGGCCGCAACGGCAGCGCCTGGGGCATCGGCCTGCATCCGCCCCAGTCCGATGGCCCGCACAAGCGCGAGGGCGACGGCCGCAGTCCCGCCGGCCTCTTCGCCATTGGCCCGGCCTTCGGCTATGCCGAACACATCCACAGCGCCCTGCCCTACCTGCCGATGCAGGCCAGCAGCTACTGTATGGATGTACCGGCCTCGCCGCTGTACAACCGCATCGTCGATGCCGCCCAGGTCGGTGCCGACGCGGTCAAGGGCTCGACAGAGGCCATGCGCCTGGACCTGCACAACGACGGCGACCGCCGTTACCGCGAAGGCTTCGTCATCGAACACAACCCCGGCAACGTGCCGGGCCAGGGCAGCTGCATCTTCGCCCACCTGTGGCGTGCCCCCGGCGAAGCCACCGCCGGCTGCACCGCGATGGAGCCGCAGCAGATGAGTGACCTGCTGGCCTGGCTCAACCCCGCCGCCCAGCCCGTGTTCGTGCTGCTGCCCCAGGCCGAGTACGAACGCCTGCGCCGTGACTGGGGACTGCCCTCCCTGGCGGAGGCCGCGCCTTGAGCACGCCTGCACGCCGCTTCACCGTCTCCGCGCCGGTCAAGGTGCTGATCGCGCTGGCCATCGCCGCCATCGTCGGCCTGTCGCTGGCCCGGTACGATCCGGCGCTGGCGCTGAAGGTGGCCGATGTCGCCCGCCCGATCGGCCGGCTGTGGCTCAACGCGCTGCAGATGACCGTGGTTCCGCTGGTCACCGCGCTGGTCATCGTCGGCGTCAACACCGCCAGCAATGCCGCCGCCTCGGGCCGTACCGCGCGCAACGCGATCATCGTGTTCCTGGTCCTGCTGGTCGGCTCGGCCGCGTTCTCGGCCCTGGTCACCCCCGCCCTGCTCGACCTGGTGCCGCGTGATGCCGAAACCATCCGGACCTTCCGCGAGGCGCTGCGCTCGCCGGCCACCGCCGCCACGCCGCCATCGGCGGCGCAGTGGATCAGCGGGCTGATCCCGAGCAACGCGCTGGCCGCGGCCGCATCGGCCTCGATGCTGCCGCTGGTGGTGTTCGCCATGTTCTTCGGCTTCGCCCTGAGCCGGCAGGAAGCCGGGCGCCGCGAGCGGCTGCTCGACCTCATCCGCACCGTCTCCGACACCATGATCAGCATCGTGCGCTGGGTGCTGTGGGCCGCGCCGGTGGGCGTGTTCGCACTGGTGCTGGTGGTCTGCGCCGAGGTCGGCATGAGCGTGCTGGGCGTGATCGGCTACTACATCGTGCTGATGTGCGTGATCTACATCCTGATCACCCTGCTGCTGTACGTGGTCGCACGCTTCGCCGCCGGCGAACCGCTGCGCCGCTTCGCCGCCGCGCTGGTGCCGGTGCAGGTGATCGCCGGCAGCACGCAGTCCTCGCTGGCCTCGTTGCCGGCGATGATCGACAGCGCGCGCAACCGGCTGGGCTACCCGCCGGCGCTGACCGCGCTGGTGCTGCCGATGGCGGTGTCGCTGTTCCGCATCACCAGCCCGGCGCAGTACATCGCCGTGGCCAGTTTCATTGCCTGGCTGTATGGCTTCGAGATCCACGCCTCGCAGTACGCGGTGGCGGTGCTGCTGGCGGCCGTCATCAGCATGGGCTCGACCGGCCTGCCCGGCCAGGCCAACTTCATGACCAACAACCTGCCGATCACCCAGAGCATGGGGCTGCCGGTGGAACCGCTGGGCGTGCTGCTGGCGGTGGACACCATCCCCGACGTGTTCTGCACCATCGGCAATGCCACCGGCGGGGTCACCGCCACCGGCATCGTGGCCCGCCATACCGCGCCCCACCCGGAACCGGGACCGGAACCCACCGAACCGGGCTGAGCCTGGCCGGAGGGGGTGAAATGACGAAGGGCGGGTGCATGGCACCCGCCCTTCGTCGTTGCGCTGTACCGCGCGGGCTCAGTCCTGCGGCGGCAGCGGCGGTGCGCCGTACAGCGCGTCGGCCGCCATCGTGTCGCGGGTGTTCTTCTGCACGGCCACCGCGCCAAACAGCGACAGCGCGTAGGACATGCCGTAGAACCCTTTCTCGCTCAGCAACAGGGTCGCGTTCCACAGCCCGACCACCAGCAGCAACAAGGCCGACAACAGGGCGAACCAGCACAGGCTGTAATACAGCGCACTCACCGGGATCCCCTCCACGCGGTCGCGCACGCTCTTCTGCAGGGACACCGCGGCGAACAGGCCGAACAGCAGCAACGACAGGTAGTAACCCTTCTCGTTGAGCAGCATCTCCGCGTTGAACAGGCCCACCAGATAAGCGACCGCGCCGAGCATCAACGCCGTCCACGATGCGGCGATGAAGGCTGCCGAGGGTCGTTGCACCTGAGGTTTCATCAGCCAAACTCCTTGTAGGGACACACCGCCCGGTCTTGGACGTGAGCCGCTACGTTATGCGATCCATCGCCACCTTCCCAGAGGCCCGGGCCCGGAAGATCCCGACGGGCATGGTGTAATGGCGCGGTTGGACAGACGTTTCCCCTCATTGGAGAACCCCATGCCCCGTCCCCTCCTGCTCAGCCTCGCACTGGCGATCACCCCGGCGCTGTTCAGCACCGCCTGCGCCGCCGACCCCGCCGATCCGGCCGCCGAAGCGGCCATCAAGCCCGCGCAATGGCCCTTCGCCGCCACCGAGGTCGCCCGCTTCAACGAGCCGTGGGCGATGACCTTCCTGCCCGATGGCAGCCTGCTGGTCACCGAAAAGGCCGGCAAGCTGCTGCACGTCGACCCGGTCAGTGGCAAGCGGAACGAGATCAGCGGCGTACCGACCGTGGCCTATGGCGGCCAGGGTGGCTTCGGTGACGTGCTGGCCCATCCGCAGTTCGCCAGCAATGGCTGGGTCTACTACAGCTATGCCGAGGACGGCCAGGACGACACCCGGGGTGCCGCGGTGGCGCGCGCCCGGCTGGTGCTGGCCGCCGACGGCAGCGGCCAGCTCAGCGACGCCCAGGTGATCTGGCGGCAGACCCCCAAGGTCAGCGGCCGCGGCCATTACGGCCACCGCCTGGCGTTCGGCCCGGACGGCAAGCTGTGGATAAGCTCCAGCGAGCGGCAGAAGTTCGACCCCGCCCAGGACATGAAAACCAACCTGGGCAAGATCATCCGCCTCAACGACGATGGCAGCGTTCCGGCCGACAACCCGTTCGTGGCGCAGGGTGCGCCGGCCGACCAGGTGTGGTCGCTGGGCCATCGCAGCGTGCTGGGCATCGCCTTCGACGGCAACGGCAAGCTGTGGGAGCACGAGATGGGCCCCAAGGGCGGCGACGAGCTGAACCTGATCCAGCGCGGCGGCAACTACGGCTACCCCATCGTCTCCAACGGCGACCACTACGACGGCCGGCCGATCCCCGACCACGACACCCGCCCGGACTTCATCGCGCCGGTGGTGACCTGGCGCCAGGTGATCTCGCCCGCCGGCTTCGTCATCTACAACGGCGCGCTGTTCCCGCAGTGGAAGGGCAGCGGCTTCATCGGCGGGCTGTCCTCGCAATCACTGGTGCGCGTGGCCTTCGACGGCGACACGGCCCGCGAAGCGGAACGCTTCGACATGGGCAAGCGCATCCGCGAAGTGGAGCAGGGCCCGGACGGTGCACTGTGGTTGCTGGAAGACGGCACCAACGCCCGCCTGCTCAAGCTGACCCCGAAGGCCGGCTGATCGCGGCCGTTGCATCCGGCGACAAGGACCTGTTGCGATGTTGCTGCGTTACCTGCCCGCCATCGTGATCGGCGCGGTGGTGGCGGTCCTCACCGCCACCGCCTCGGTGCTGATCCTGCTCGATCACCCCGCCGCGCTGCTGGTCGTCCTCTACGCGCCGCTGCTCGGCATCGTGTTGTTGCCAGCGCTGCTGCTGGCATGGCTCTACGCGCTGGTCCGCGACCGCGGCAGGACACCCTGGGTGGCGCATCTGGCGATGCTGGGCCCGGCCGTGCTGGCGGCGCTGATCGTGCCCGCGGGACAGAGCCTGCGCAGGCAACATGACGGCCTGTTCGGAGCCCCTCCGGTTTCCGAAGTCCACGTGAACCTGACCGGCCAGACACTGTGGCTGGACGACAGCGTCAGCACCGGCTTCACCAGCACGCCGGGCATCGGCCATGTCATGCCGGTCCCGGCCCTGCCGGTCGGGCAGACCACGCAGGTCACCCGCTGGCCGCCGGCACGGCGCGCCGACGGCCGTGCGTTCCCCTATGCGGGACATGCGCTGAAGCCGAGCCGCCTGCAGATCGGCCGGGCCCTGGGCGATGGGCGGCCCTCGCCCGATGTCGTGCCGCTGCGGCGGCCATCGGCCGCCTTGCCATACGACCTGCCGGCGCGTGACCTCCGCCACGTCTACTACCACTACCCGGACCATGTGGACGTGGTCCTCACGCCGATGCGATCACCGCTACTGGTACGCACCCCCGCCCGCCGTGCGCCCGCGGGTTTGACCCTGGTTTCGGTGGCCGATTCGGGCACGGTGCCAATCGTTCGGCTGGAGCTCAACGGGCAGAACGTCGACCTGCTCCACACGGAACTCGCGCAGGCCACCTGCCCCAACCGGCGCGAGCCACAGGCGCCGGTCGTGCTCGGCACCGACACCCCGCTCACGGTCCGCTGGCAGCGCGCCTACGCCCCGCAGCATTGGCACGAAGCACAGCTGGCGTACCCCGCGTTGCCACTGCCCAGCGGCCTGGCGAAGCAGGCCTATACCGCGCAGCTGATGCTGTATTTCAGCGACACCCTGCCACCGGCCGTGCAACGCTTCCAGGAAGTGCCCACCGGCGACGTCCGGCTGAGCCTGGCCACCAGCCCCGCACCGGCGGCACATGCAGCGGTCTCGGCCTGCGCGGACGTGGCCAGCGGCTACGACCTGCAGGTGGTGAAACCACTGTGACCCGCGCTCAGCGCAGGCGCAGGCGCAGCCCGATTGCCTGCACCAGCCCATAGCAGAGCAGCGCGGCGACCAGGCTCATCGTCAGCGGGCTGGCATTGCTGCCGCCCTGCATCGCCCCGGCGCTGAACGCGCCGCTGTACCAGCGCCACGCCAACCGCCCGACCAGCACCAGCGACAGCACGCCACCGATCCACGGATTGGGGATGTACCCGGCATGGCCGTCGCGTGCGCTGAACCGGGTGTGCTTCAGCGCGAACAGCCCCAGCGCCACGCCGGCCACCGCGCCGCCGAGCATTCCCCAGGCCACGTGCGGCAGGAACAGCGCCGCCCAGCCGAGCAGCAGCACCAGCACCGACAGCAGCACGATGCGCGCGACGTTGCGGTGCGGACGCCACGGCTGCCAACCGAAGTGCCGGCGGATGCGCCGGTAGTACAACAGGCCGAAACCGGCGGTCATCAACCAGGGCATGTAGACGGGCAGCGCGGCCATTTGTGTCTCTCCGGGGAATGGCGCGAGCATCGCATGCCGGCCCGCCGCCGGCAGGTGTCATCTGTCACCCACGTCGCAGGAGCGCCCTTGGGTGCTCCTGCCGGACGATCACGGTGCCAGCAGCTCGAAGCTGGCCGCCTCGCCGCTGGCCGACGACGCACACACCCACACATCGAACAGGCCCGGCTCGGCACTGAATTCGCCGTCCACGCCGGTGAAGGCCAACTGCTCGCGGACCAGGCGGAACGTCACCTGCTGCGACTGCCCCGGCGCCAACGCGATCTTGCGGAAGTCCTTCAGCTCACGCATCGGCCGCACCCGGCTGGCGACGCGGTCGTGCACGTACAGCTGCACCACTTCCTCGCCGGCAACCTCGCCGGTATTGGTCACCGTCGCGCTGACCTCCAGCGTGCCGTCCCAATCCATCTGCGCGGTGCTCAGCCGCACCGCGTCATAAGCGAACGTGGTGTAGCCGATGCCATGGCCGAACGCGTACAGCGGCGCATTCGGAATCTCGCGCCAGCGGGCCTTGAACTCGGACATCGTCGGCAGCTCCGGGCGCCCGGTGCGCGGGTGGTTGTAGAAGTACGGCTGCTGCCCGGAAGCGAGCGGGAAGCTCACCGGCAACCGCGCCGACGGGCTGTAGTCGCCGAACAACACGTCGGCCACCGCATGGCCGGTCTGCGTGCCAAGGAACCAGGTCACCGCGATGGCCTGCGCATCACGCACCGCACCGTGCAGCGCTAGCGCGCGCCCGTTGCGCAACAGCACCACCAACGGCGTGCCGGTGGCGGCGACCGCGTCGGCCAGCGCCTGCTGCGCGGGCGGCAAGGTGATCTCCACGCGCGACTGCGCCTCGCCGGTGTAACGCTGCGGCTCGCCCAGCGCCAGCACCACCACCTCGGCGCGTCGTGCAGCGGCCACCGCTGCGGCGATGCCGCCGTCCAGCGGCGCCTCCAACGCACAACCGGGCACGATCTCCACGCTTGCCGCGTCTCCCAGCGCCGCACGCACGCCGTCCTCCAGCGTCACGTAGCGCGACTTGTCGCCGAACAACGTCCAGCAACCTTCGATGTTGTCGCGGTCCTGCACGAACGGGCCGATCAGCGCGATCTTCTGCCCCTGCTTCTTCAGCGGCAGCACCGCGTTCTCGTTCTTCAGCAGCACGATCGAGCGGCGCGCGGCATCGCGCGACAGCGCATCGTGCGCAGCGATATGCGATTGATCGGCCTCGCGCACGGCATCCAGCGAACGGTACGGGTCATCGAACAGGCCGATGGCCTCCTTCAACCGCAGGATGCGGCGCACCGATTCATCCAGCACCGACATCGGCACCTCGCCCGCCTCGACCAGCCCGGCCAGGTGGCGGTCGTAGAAGCCGCTCTGCATGCTCAGGTCCAACCCGGCCAGGAAGGCCTTGCGGGTGGCGTCCACCTCGTCGGCGGCGTAACCGTGCGCGATCAATTCCATGTCGGCGGTGTAGTCCGACACCACCACGCCATCGAACTTCCATTCGTGGCGCAGCAACTCGGTCAGCAGCGCACGGTTGGCGCTGGCCGGCACGCCGTTGATGTCGTTGAAGGCGCTCATCAGCGACAACGCGCCGGCTTCCAGCGCGGCCTTGAACGGCGGCAGATGGATGTCGCGCAGGCTCTGCGGCGAGATGTCCACCTGGGCGTACTCCATGCCCGCGGCGACCGCGCCGTAGGCAGCGAAATGCTTGGGCGTGGCCAGCAAGGCATCGGCAGCGGTCAGGTCCTGGCCCTGGAAGCCACGCACGCGGGCGGCGGCGAACGCACAACCCAGCACCACGTCCTCGCCTGCGCCCTCGGCACCGCGGCCCCAACGCTGGTCCCGGGCGATGTCCACCGCCGGCGCGTAGGTCCAGTGGATGCCGGCCGCGGTGGCCTCCACCGCGGTGGCGCGGGCGGTGCGCTGGGCCAGGTCCGGCTCGAAGCTGGCGGCCTCGCCCAACGGGATCGGGAACACCGTGCGCATGCCATGGATCACGTCGGCTGCCAGGATCACCGGAATGCCGAGCCGGCTCTCCTCCACCGCCACCTTCTGGATCTGGCGGCCCTGTTCGGCGCCGACGCCGTTGAACAGCGACCCCACCCGCCCCGCACGGACCTGCTCCAGCACCTGCTCGGCATTGCGGACGTTGGCCTCGGGATTGATGTCCGGAACGAAGGGCCGGACCATGTCGGCGAATACGCTCAACTGGCCGACCTTCTCTTCCAGGGTCATGCGGGCGATCAGGGACTCGATGCGGTCGTGGGCCACCGGCAATCCTTCTTCATGTAAACGTTTGCAGTGTGCGGATTCTAGCGCCACCGCCGTGAATCACAGCGCGCGCGATCACAGCCCCGCACGGTGGGCGCCGGGCCGGTAGCGTCCGGCGCAGTACGGCCCCACCCGACCGGCGTCCCGTCCCAGGGGGAGCGCCGGGCCACGCGCGGCAGGCGCCTTCCCGGCAATCCCCGCCGGCGTCCTACACGCCTGCGTCCTGGCGCTCGCGCACCGCCATCAGCATCGCGTCGCTGGACTCCTGGAACACCCGCAGCCCGAACTCCGGCAGGATCGCCAGCAGGTGGTCGAATACGTCGGACTGGGTGCGCTCGTACTGCGCCCACGCCGTCGGCGCGAAGCAGTAGATCTCCAGCGGCAGGCCCTGCGGGGTGGGCGCCATCTGCCGCACCAGCAGGGTCATGTTCTGCTTGATGTCCGGATGGCTGCGCAGGTAACGCTCCACGTAGACGCGGAAGGTTCCCAGGTTGGTCATGCGGCGCGCGTTGACCGGCTCGGGGTGGGCCTGCGCCACCTGCGCGTTCCACTGGCCCAGCTCTTCCTGCTTGGCCGCGAAGTAGTCGTCCAGCAGGCCGAACTGGCCCAGCCGCTCCAGCGCGGTGGCATCGAGGAAGCGCACGCTGTGCTGGTCCAGGTAGATCGAGCGCTTGATCCGCCGCCCGCCCGACTCCTGCATGCCGCGCCAGTTGCGGAACGACTCGGTCACCAGCTTCTTGGTCGGGATGGTGGTGATGGTGTTGTCGAAGTTGCGCACCGTCACCGTGTGCAGGGCGATGTCGGTGACGTCGCCATCGGCGTTCTGGCTGGGCATCTCGATCCAGTCGCCGATGCGCACGCGGCCATCGCCGCTGATCTGCACGCTGGCCACCAGCGACAGGATGGTGTCCTGGAAGATCAGCATCAGCACCGCGGTCGCCGCGCCCAGGCCGGTGACCACGTGCAGCAGCTTGACACCGGCCAGGGTCGCCACGATCGACAGGCCGGCGAGCACGAACACCACGATCTTGGCCACCTGCAGGTAGCCCTTGATCGGCTTGTTGCGCGCGTCCGGGCGACGCTCGTAGAAATCATTGAACACGTCCAGCGCATGCGCCACGGCCAGGGCGATGGTCAGCACGGTCCAGGCATGGCACAGCGCCTTCAGCCCGGCCACCAGCTCCGGCGGCAGTTCCGGCACGATCGACAGGCCGGCGGCGATCACCACCGACGGCACGATGTTGGCCAGCCGTGCGATCACGCGCAGCGGCTGCTTGGCGTTCTTCTCCGGGCCGGAGAAACGCTCGATCACCTTGCGCAGGCCGCTGAGCAGGATGCGCTTGGTGACGAAGTTGGCCAGCCAGGCCACCAGCAGCAGCGCCACCACCACCACCGCCGGGTACGCCAGCGGATAAGGCGCCAGCGTGCTTTCCAGTTGGTCCAGCCAACGGATTCCCATTACCGCCATCGGTTCTTGCTCCTCTTTGTTGCAGGGTCCTGGCCGCGACGGGGCGCGCGCGCCCGATGGGCGGCCCGGGCAGGCCGTCCGGCAGCTTCAGGACAGGGGGTTACCCGGCAGCGCGCGAGCGCTCGATGATCACGCCCACCGCGCGCGCACCGCGCACCGCGCCGGGCTTGCTCAGCTTCAAGCGCAGCCACTGCACCTCGAACTCGTCCAGCACGATCTGCGCGCAGCGCTCGGCCAGCGTCTCCACCAGGCCGAAGTCCGAGCCACGCACGAATTCCATCAAGCGCTTGCTCACCGCCTTGTAGTTCAGCGTGTCGACGATGTCGTCGCTCGCCGCGGGCTTGCGGTTGTCAAAGCCCATTTCCAGGTCGAACACCAACGTCTGGCGGATGCGCCGCTCCCAGTCGTAGATGCCGATCAGGGCGTCGATCTCGAGCCCTTCGATGAATACTTTGTCCATTGAACACAGGGAACAGGAATTGGGGAATACGCAATGGTACGTGCCGGGGCGTTAAGCAGGGGCGTTTGGCTGAACGGCGCCCGCTGCGATCCCGCGTGCAATCGCGCGGAGTGGCGCCCCCCGCAACCGCGATCAATCCGGTGATGCAGCCGCGACCCCGTGCGCCGTTCCTGCCCTATTCGTCCACCAGCGGCGGCAGCGTCGCCATGTCCCAACGCGGGGTGACCTTCACTTCCGGCGGGCTGTGCTGGCCGGCCTTCAGGCGCAGCGCACCGGCGAAGGCGATCATCGCGCCGTTGTCGGTGCACAGCGCCGGGCGCGGGAAACACACCCGGCCACCGCGCCGCTGCGCGGCCTCATGCAGCTTGGCGCGCAGGCGCTTGTTGGCGCCCACGCCGCCGGCCACCACCAGTACGTCGCAACCGGCCGCATCCAGCGCGCGCTCGCACTTGATGGCCAGCGTGTCGACCACCGCGTCCTCGAAACCGCGCGCGATGTCGGCGCGGGTCTGCTCGCTCTGGTCGCTGTCGCGCCAGGCCAGCAACACCTGGGTCTTCAGGCCGGAGAAACTGAAGTCCAACCCCGGCCGGTCGGTCATCGGGCGGGCGAACCTGTAGCGTCCCGGCGTGCCGATCTCGGCCAGCCTGGCCAGTTGCGGGCCACCCGGATACGGCAGCCCCATCAACTTGGCGGTCTTGTCGAAGGCCTCGCCGGCGGCGTCGTCCAGGGTCTCGCCCAGCAGCCGGTACTTGCCGATGGCATCGACCGCGATCAGCTGGGTGTGGCCGCCGGACACCAACAGCGCCACGAACGGCGGCTCCGGCGGGTCGTCCTCCATCAGCGGCGCCAGCAGGTGGCCTTCCATGTGATGCACGGCAATGGCCGGCACATCCAGGCCCCAGGCCAGCGACCGTGCCACCCCGGCGCCGACCAGCAATGCCCCGACCAGACCCGGGCCGGCGGTATAGGCCACCCCGTCGATATCGGAGATGGCGATGCCGGCCTCGTCCAGCGTCTGCCGGATCAACGGCAGGGTCTTGCGCACGTGGTCGCGGCTGGCCAGCTCCGGCACCACACCACCATATTCGGCGTGCAGCGCGATCTGGCTGTAGACCGCGTGGGCGCGCAGCGCGGCGCCGCCGGACAGGTCGGTGTCATAGACGGCAACGCCCGTCTCATCGCAGGATGATTCAATGCCGAGGACTTTCATGGGCGTATTGTGAACCTCCCCAGCCTCGGGGCAAACCCCGGGGGACTTGCGCACCCGCTCAAAGCGACTATAATGCGCGGCTCACCGGGCGTGACCCGGTTTCATTGTGTCCCGGAGATTCCATGCCCAGCGTCAAAGTCCGCGAGAACGAGCCCTTCGAGTTTGCTCTTCGCCGCTTCAAGCGCACTTGCGAAAAGGCCGGCGTGCTGGCCGAGACCCGCAAGCGCGAGTTCTACGAAAAGCCGACCCAGGAACGCAAGCGCAAGGCCGCTGCTGCCGTCAAGCGCCAGCTGCGTCGTTCCTCGCGTGACGTGACCAAGCGTCAGCGCCTGTACTGATCGGACGCGACTCCTGAACGGGGGGCTTCGGCCTTCCGTACTGGGGTAAGAGCCGGCACGCGCAAGCGTAGCCGGCTTTTTGCGTTCCCGGCCCCCGTGTTTCCAAACCGTATTCCGATCCCGAAAGAGGTGATCCATGAGCCTGAAGCAACAGCTGACCGATGACATGAAGGCCGCCATGAAGGGCGGCGACAAGCACTCGCTGGGCGTGATCCGCCTGATCAACGCGGCCATCAAGCAGCGTGAAGTGGACGAGCGCATCGAACTGGACGATACCGCCGTGATCGCCGTGCTGGACAAGATGGTCAAGCAGCGCAAGGACTCGGTGACCCAGTACGAAGCGGCCAACCGTGAAGACCTGGCCTCGATCGAACGCGATGAGATCGTGGTGATCGAGCGCTACCTGCCGGCCAAGATGGACGAAGCCGCCATCAGTGCCGCCATCGCGGCGGCCATCGCCGAAACCGGCGCGGCCAGCGCCGCCGACATGGGCAAGCTGATGGGCGTGCTCAAGCCCAAGCTGGCCGGACAGGCCGACATGGGCCTGGTGTCCAAGCTGGTCAAGCAGGCACTGGCCGGCTGACCCCCCAAGGCCCGCGGCAACGCGGGCCTTGTCCGTCCGAGCGGCCTCGGCCGCGAAGCTGACCGACCGCGTGCATCCCGCACCCCACGCACCACCGGCTTCGCGCCTGAAGGTGCTCCCGCGGCCACTTGGTGCTTCACCCTCTTTTTTCATCACATCGCTTAACGTGCATGGCCTGCCGTGCCGTGCGACCGCAATGCCCTACCTGTCCCCCGACAAGCTGAAGCAGCGCCTGGATCAGTTGCAGCAGAGCCTGCCCGGCGCCCTGGTACGCCGCTTCGCCGAAGCCGACGTGATGACCCAGGCCGCGTCACTGGCCTTCTATACCCTGCTCTCGCTGGCACCGCTGCTGGTGCTGCTGCTGTGGCTGACCGCTTCGTTGTACCCGCCCGCACAGCAGGCGCTGGTCGACCAGATCGCCTCCCTCGCCGGCCGCAGCGTGGCCGAGGTCGCGCAGACGGTGATCAACAACGCCACCTCGCGCCCCGACCTGGGCTCGTTGGCCGGGCTGTGGAGCGTGGCCCTGCTGTTCATCGGCGCGACCGTGGTGTTCGCCCAGCTGCAGGGGGCGCTGAACCTGATCTTCCGCACCGACATCCGCCGCTTCGAGGGCGTGCTGGGCTGGCTGAAGAAGCGCGTGTTCTCGGCCGGCGTGGTGCTGGCGCTGGGCTTCCTGCTGATCGTCTCGATGGTGGCCACCACCGCGTTGCAGGTGGTGTTCTCGCACCTGCCCTCGGCCCTGCCCGCAGTGGGCTACATCACCACGCTGGTGATGTATGCGCTGGGCTTTGCCTTCCTCTACCACTACCTGCCCGACCGGCCAGTGGAATGGCGCCAGGCCTTCATCGGCGGTGCCATCACCGCCATTCTTTTCACCCTGGGCCGCTACGGCATCGGCCTGTACATCGCCAATGCCGCCCCGGGCAGTGCCTACGGCTCGATGGGGACGCTGGTGATCATGCTGGTGTGGATCTACTACGCCAGCGTGGTGTTCTTCGGCGGTGCACTGATCACCGCGGTGATCGATGAGCGGGCACGGGCACGGCGCGCGCTGCCAGATACGCCTGCAGAGACGGACTGAAGCAGCGGCCGTTGCTCTGTCCTCCGGCCTCGTCAAGGGAAGGGGCTGAAGTCCGCGCCCCATCCGCTTGCCTGCCACTCAACGCCAGCGACCAGGGCAACCCCTCCCCAGCCCTCCCCTTGGCGATGCCAAAGGGAGGGAGCCGTACACGGCGTACCGACGGATCATCACCAACCGCCCCTCCCTTTCGCCAAAGGCGCATGGCAGGGCTGGAGAGGGGCACGCTCCCGGCGGCCAAGCCCGACGCAGGCGAGTACACTTCTCCTCCATCCCTGTTGTGTGCCCCGCCCTCCGGCGGCGCTGTTCATTGCCGCATGGCCCGACTTCCCGACGCGTTCATCGACGACCTGCTTGCCCGCACCGACATCGTCGAGGTGATCAACACGCGCGTCCCGCTCAAGCGCAAGGGCAAGGAATACGAAGCGCGCTGCCCGTTCCACGACGAGCGCTCGCCCAGCTTCTACGTCTCGCCGACCAAGCAGTTCTACCACTGCTTCGGCTGCGGCGCGCACGGCACCGCGATCAGCTTCCTGATGAACTACGACCGCCTCGAGTTCCTCGACGCGGTCGACGAGCTGGCCAAGCGCGTCGGCATGGAAGTGCCGCGCGAGAACAACCCGCGCAGCCAGCAGCAACAGGACGACAGCCGCGACCAGTACTCCGCGCTGGATGCGGCCAGCCGCTTCTTCCAGAAGCAGCTGGAAGGCAACGACAAGGCGCGTGCCTACCTGGACAGCCGTGGCGTCGATGCCGACACCCGCGCGCGCTTTTCCATCGGCTACGCGCCGGACGGCTACAGCGCGCTGAAGGATGCGCTGGGCAAGGACGAACGGCGCATGAAGCTGCTCGACCGCGTGGGCCTGTTCTCCAAGAACGACCGCGGCCACGTCTACGACAAGTTCCGCGACCGGGTGATGTTCCCGATCTTCGACCGCCGCGGCCGGGTGATCGCCTTCGGCGGCCGCGTCATGCAGAAGGACGACGGCCCCAAGTACCTCAACTCGCCGGAAACCGCGCTGTTCCACAAGGGCCGCGAACTGTACGGGCTGTGGCAGGTGCGCCAGGCCAACCAGAAGATCGAGCGCCTGATCGTGGTCGAGGGCTACATGGACGTGGTCAGCCTGTTCCAGTTCGGCGTCACCCAGGCGGTGGCGACACTGGGCACGGCGACCACGCCGGACCACGCCGAGCTGCTGTTCCGCAACGCGCCGGACGTGTACTTCTGCTTCGACGGCGACAACGCCGGCCGCAAGGCCGGCTGGAAGGCGCTGGAATCGGTGCTGCCGCGCATGAAGGACGGCCGCCAGGCGTTCTTCCTGTTCCTGCCCGATGGCGAGGACCCGGACACCATCGTGCGCAAGGAAGGCGCCGAAGCCTTCGACGCACGCCTGAAGCAGGGCACGCCGCTATCGCAGTTCTTCTTCGACGAGCTCAGCCGCGAGATCAACCTCGGCACGCTGGACGGCAAGGCCCGCCTGGCCGAACGCGCGCGGCCGATGCTGGCGCAGATCCCCGACGGTGCCTTCGGCGACCTGATGAAGCAGGAGCTGGCGCGCCTGACCGGCATCGGCGCCAACAGCTCCGTGCCTGCCAGCGCCGCAGCGCGGCCGGCCGCACGCGGCAACGTGATGCCGGTGCAGAAGCGCAGCCTGGTACGCGCGGCCATCGCCATCCTGCTGCAGCAGCCATCACTGGCCATGAACCTGCATGGCCACCACGCCATCGGCGGCCTGCGCCTGCCCGGCATCGAGCTGCTGCTGGAACTGCTGCAGCTGGTCGAGCAACGCCCGGACATCAGCACTGGCGCGCTGCTGGAGCATTTCAACGAGCGCGAGGAACAGGCCGCGCTGCACAAGCTCGCCGCCATCGCCCTGCCCGGTGATGAGGCCAGCTGGGGCCAGGAACTGCAGGACGCCATCAACCAGCTCGAAAAACAGCTGCTGCAGCAACGCCTGGACGAACTGCAGGCCAAGCAGCGCCAGCAGGGCCTGGATGAAGCCGACAAGTACGAGCTGCGCGAGTTGCTCAAGACCCGGGCCACGCTGCGCTGACCCATCCACCGGAGGTTGTTCGATGACTGGTTTCCGTTCGCTCCTGCTGCTGGCCGTGCTTGCATCGGCCAATGCGATGGCCACCGACGCTCCGCTGCGCCAGCCCCGCCCGCAGTTGCTCACCGCCGGCCAACCCAGCGCGCAACAGCTGCGCGATGCCGCCCGCTCCGGCGTCACCACCGTCATCGACCTGCGTCGGCCCGACGAAGACCGCGGCTACGACGAAGGCGCGCAGGCCGAGCAGCTCGGCCTGCGCTATGTCCGCCTGCCCATTGCCGGCGCCGCCGACCTCACCACGGCCAACGCGCGCACCCTGCAGCGCCTGCTCGCGCAGGACGACGGCACCACCCTGCTGCACTGCGCGTCGGGCAACCGTGCCGGCGCACTGCTGGCCCTGCTCAATGCCCGGCTCGAAGGTGCCTCCACCGCCGACGCATTGCAGCTCGGCCGCGCGGCCGGCATGACCTCGCTGGAAGCCAGCGCGCGCAGCGCCATCGAGGCCCCTGTCCCCTGAGCATGCCTTCACCCGCACCTGATCGAGGAACCCCTGCCTGATGAAACGCTGGTGGTCGCGCCTGCGGCCTGACAACTTCACCCTCGCGCTGCTCGCCACCATCGCGCTGGCCACCGTGTTGCCGATGAGCGGCGCGTTGGCCCGCGGCTTCGACCACTTCACCGACATCGCCATCGCCGCGCTGTTCTTCCTGCACGGCGCGCGGCTGTCGCGCGAGTCGATCATCGCCGGCATGCTGCACTGGCGCCTGCACCTGGTGATCCTGGCCTGCACGTTCGTGCTGTTCCCGCTGCTGGGGCTGGCCTTCAAGCCGCTGTCCGGCGCGCTGCTGACACCGGAGCTGTACCTGGGCGTGCTGTTCCTGTGCACCCTGCCCTCCACCGTGCAATCGTCGATCGCCTTCACCTCGATGGCCGGTGGCAACGTGCCGGCCGCGGTCTGCGCCGCGTCGCTGTCGAGCATCCTCGGGGTGTTCCTGACCCCATTGCTGATGACCCTGCTGGCCGGCACGCAGGGCGGCATGGCCAACCCGCTGCATGCGGTCGGCGCGATCATGCTGCAACTGCTGGTGCCCTTCGTCGCCGGCCACCTGTTGCGCCCGGTGATCGGCGGCTGGGTGGAGCGACAGCGCCCGCTGCTGCGCTACACCGACCAGGGCACGGTGCTTCTGGTGGTGTATGCCGCCTTCGGTGAGTCGGTCAACGAAGGCCTGTGGACCAAGACGCCGCTGGTCTCGCTGCTGACCACCGCGGTGATCGCCGTGGTGTTGCTGGCCATCGCCATGCCCGGCATCACCTGGCTCGCGCGCAGGCTGGGCTTCAGCCGCGAGGACGAGATCCCCATCGTGTTCTGCGGCTCCAAGAAGAGCCTGGCCACCGGCGTACCGATCGCCAAGGTGCTGTTCGCCGGCGGCAGCCTCGGTGCGATCGTGTTGCCGATCATGATCTACCACCAGATCCAGCTGATCGTCTGCTCGATGGTCGCCCAACGCTACGCCGCCAAACAAAAAGCCCCGTAGGAGCGGCCTCGGCCGCGATGCCGATAGACATGCGGTCCGCAGCAAAGCACGCCATCACGGACGCTACGGGTGGACGGGGTTCATCAACGGTGGCGCCTTACCGGCTTCGCGGCCGAGGCCGCTCCTACACGGTAGAACGGCCCGGCTTCACAGCCAGGGCAGCAACCAGTGGTCCACCAGCAGGAAGGCGAACAACGCCATCAGGTAGACGATGGAATACCAGAACGTCTTCATGTTGAACATTTCGTCCGGCGGGTCCTGCATCTTCCATGCGTACCACAGGAACACGATGTTCAACACGCTGGCACCGCCCAGGTAGAACATCCCGCTCATGCCGATCGCCACCGGCAGCAGCGTCACCACCACCAGCACCACGGTGTAGATCAGGATCTGCCGGCGCGTATGCGGCACGCCGTGGGTCACCGGCAGCATCGGCACGTCGGCCTTGGCGTAGTCGGCGCGGCGGAAGATCGCCAGCGCCCAGAAGTGCGGCGGCGTCCACACGAAGATGATCAGCACCAGCAGCGAGGCATAGGCCCAATCGGAGCTGCCCTGCATGCCGGTCACCGCCGCCCAGCCCAGCAGCGGCGGAGTCGCGCCGGCCAGGCCGCCGATGACGATGTTCTGCGACGTCGCCCGCTTCAGGTACACGGTGTAGATCACCGCATAGCCGATCAGCGAGGCAAACGTGAGCACCGCGGTGATCACGTTCACCCACAGCACCAGCAGGGTCATCGACAGCGCCGTCAGCGCGCCGGCGAACACCAGCACCTGGCGCGGCGTGACCTTGCCCACCACCAGTGGCCGCCACGAGGTGCGTGCCATCTGCGCGTCGATGCGCGCGTCCAGCAGCTGGTTGATCGCCGCCGCGGCGGCCGCCGACAACCAGATGCCGATGAAACCCACCGCACCGGACACCACCTGCGCGGTGGTCGGCAGGGTCGGGATGGCCAGGCACATGCCCACCAGGGCGGTGAACACGATCAGTGCCACCACCTTGGGCTTGGTCAGGTCCCAATAGTCTTGCCAGGTCGCGCTCATGCCATCACTCCGGGGCACGCAGGCGTGCGAGCAACGACACCAGCACGAACAACAGCGCCACTGCCCCGCCGCTGTGCATCACCGCCACCGCCAGCGGCAGGGCCAGCTTGACGTTGAGCACGCCCAGGCTGATCTGCAGCAGCACCAGCAGGCCCAACGCGGTCGACCAGCCGCGCATGCCGGGCAGGCGGAACATGCGGACCGACAGCACCAGCAGGTACAGCGACACCACGACGGCCATCATCCGGTGCGCCATCTGGATCGCGATGCGCGAGGCGCCGTCGAGCACGCCACCTTCGTAATCCACGCCGATGCCACGCCACAGGGTGAAGCCTTCGCCGTAGTTCTGCTGCGGCCACCACTGGCTGACGCAGCGCGGGAAGTTGTCCAGCGACACGCTGCCGCCACCGCAGGCCAGCGCCGCGTAGTTGGCGCTGACCCAGCCGCCGAGCGCGATCTGCAGCACCAGCAGGGCCAGGCCGGCACGCAGCCACCAGCGCAGGCGCGGCGCCTCGGCCAAGGTGATCGGCAGGTGCGTGGCCCGCCAGGCCATCCACACCAGCAGGCCGAACATGGCCATGCCACCGAGCAGATGGCCCATCACCACGATCGGCTTGAGCAGCCAGGTCACCGTCCACATGCCCAGCAGGGCCTGGAACACCACCACCGCCAGGGTCAGCACCGCCGCCCGTGCCAGGTCGATGTTGGACCAGCGCAGAGCCGCCAGCAGCAGGATCGCCTCGCCGCCGATGGCCAGCACGCTCGAAGCCACGTGCTCGCCGCGCATGTACAGGGGAATGGCCAGCGCCACCAGCACCGAGGCGGTGACGATCTGGGCGATGCCATGCCGGCGCCGGCGTGCCGCCAGCAGCGCCAGGGTCAGCACCTCGACGCCGAGCAGGCCGGCCAGGAAGCGATGCACCTGCTCGCGCCAGGCCTTGTGGCTCTCCAGCGGGCGGATCTCGCTGGCCACGTGCTGGGCGGCTTCCATCTGGGTCTGCGGCCAGGTCACGCGGCCGTAGCAGGTCGGCCAGTCCGGGCAGCTCAGCCCGGCATCGGACAGCCGCACGAACGAACCGAACATGATCGTGCTGGCGGTCATGATCAGTGCGAACCACGCCAGGCGGTGGAAATTGCGGTACAGCGCCGGACGCGCGTGGGCATTCATCGAACGGGACTCACTTCAGTTTCAACAGCCTGGAAAGGTCGGCCCGCAATCCACCGGGTTCGAAGCCGGGCGCATAGCGCAACACCACAAAGCCATTGGGATCAATCACATACACCGGGGTTCCAGCCGGGTCATCGACACCCGGCAGCTTCGCCCGGAACGCGGGCTGGGCCTGCAGCACCTTCAGTGCCGGCGTGACCGCCACCGCTGCCGGCGGCGAGCCCAGCCACAATATCTCGACATTATCCGCGTTATGCCCGAACAGCTGCCAGACCTTGTCCAATTGCTGCGACAAAGTGACGCAGGCCGGTGCGCAATCGGCCGGCGGTGCCAGCACGATGCGCCAGGTGCGCTCGGCCGGACTCCAGACATAGGGCTGGCCGTCGGCCAGCCGCAGCGGTTCCTGGCGCAGATCGATCGGCGGCTCGTACAGCTGCCCATGGTTGCGGTTGATCTGGGGGGTCCAGCCGGAGAAGCGCAGGATGCCGGCCAGCGCCATCGAACCGAAGAACATCGCGAAGATCAGCAGCAGCACGCGGCGGCCCTTGTTGCGGACGGCAAGCTGTTCGGGCGTGAGGGCATTCATGCGTGGCAGTTTCCCATGTGGACCAGTGAACTCGAACGTCTGTCGGTGGGCAACCGTGGCCATTCCCCGCCCTGCGCCAACGCCGGGAAGAAAGGAATGACGAGCAGCGCCCTGCATGCCATCGGCAGACGGGCCGATGAACGCCCGTGGCGCTGCCGGAGAATCGAACGGACCCGGGAGAAACGGCTCCTGCCCGCGCCGCGGCATCGACCCGTCACCGCCTGGCCCGCCCGCGCCGCCATTGCAGCACCACGGCGATCACCAGCACCGCCAAGGCCATCGCGAACCATTGCACCGCGTAGCCGAGGTGGCGTGACGGCGGCAGCGTGTTGGGCAGCAACTCCAGGTCGCGCTCGTATCCCAGCGGCAACGCAGGATCCAGCCGCAGCACCTGCGGGGCCATGGGCGCATCTGCCACTCCCAGCGCGCGGGAAATGGCCGGCAATTCGATGCGCGTGGCCAGCCAGGTCCGCGGCTGGTCGGCCGCTGCCAGTGCCGGGCCCAGCGCCAACCCCGCCGAAGGGGGCGGCGCCCACAGGCCTTCCAGCGTCTGTACGCCCGGCTGCGGCATGATCGCCGGCATCCGCCGGTCCGCCGGCAACGGTAGCCAACCCAGGTCCACCAGCACCACCTGCCCGCCGTCGGCACGCGCCGGCTGGTAGACCTTCACCCCGGCCCGGCCGTGGCGCAGCTGGTTGTCCAGCAGGATGCTGCCGGGCAGGAACTGCAGCCGGTCGCGCACCCAGTGCAGCACCCGCGGCGCCTGCATGGCCTGCTGCACGGTCATCGCCTTGTCGCGCCCGGGTGGCACCTGGTCCAGCAGGGCCTGCTTCTCGTGCATGCGATGCAGCTGCCAGACGCCCAGGCCGCAGAACACCGTCGCCACCAACAGCGCCAACGACCAGCCGAACGCGCTTGTGTGCTGTCGCGTCATGACAAGCGGCCCCGGAGCGGGTGATATAGCGTTGCCAATTCACCCATCGGGCCGCGCATGAACGATTCGTTGAAGACCTTGCTGGTAATCGCGTTTCTGATCGTCATCGTCTGGAATCTGGGAGCCGGCCTCTACTACCTGATGATCGATCGTGGCCAGACCAAACGCACGGTCAACGCGCTCACGCGGCGCATCGTCCTGTCGGTGGTGCTGATCCTGCTGGTCGGGCTGGGCATCTACACCGGCTGGATCAAGCCGCACGGCGTCGGCGGCTGAGTCGCAGCAGAACGGGAGTGAAGCCCATCAGCGCTTCACCTCCCTGCGTGCCATGCGTCCGCGTCGATCAGAGCACGTAGACGAACAGGAACAGCATCAGCCACACCACGTCGACGAAGTGCCAGTACCACGCCGCCGCTTCGAAGCCGAAATGGTTGTCGCGGGTGAAATGCCCCTTGGCCGCGCGCAACCACATCACGATCAGCATGATCGTGCCCAGCGCCACGTGGGCACCGTGGAAGCCGGTCAGCATGAAGAACGTGGAGCCGTAGATGCCCGAACCCAGCGTCAGGTTCAGCTCCTTGTAGGCATGGATGTATTCCTCGGCCTGCAACGTCAGGAACACGCAGCCGAGCACGATGGTCAACCCCAGCCAGGTCAGCAGCTGCCTGCGGTTGCCGGCCTTCAGTGCATGGTGGGCGATGGTCAGGGTCACGCCGGAGGTCAACAGGATCAACGTGTTGATCAGCGGCAGGCCCCACGCCGGGATGGTCTGGAACGCGCCGCCGATATCGGCCGGGCCGTTGGTCGGCCAGGCCGCCGAGTAACCGCTCCACAGCAGGTCGTTGGTCGCCACGCCATGGCCTTCGCCACCGAGCCACGGCAGGCCCATGTTGCGCGTGTAGAACAACGCGCCGAAGAACGCGCCGAAAAACATCACCTCGGAGAAGATGAACCAGATCATCCCCATCCGGAACGAGCCGTCGACCTGCCGGTTGTAGTTGCCGGCCACCGATTCGCGGATGACGTCGCCGAACCAGAGGAACAGGGTGAACACCAGCATCGCCAGCCCGACGAAGAAGGTCCAGCGCCCCCAGCTGGCGTCGTTGAGCCAGCTGGCCACCCCCACCATCAGCACCAGCATGGCGATCGAGCCGACGAAGGGCCATTTGCTCTGGCTCGGCACGAAGTAGACGTTGGCATCAGGCGTGTTGTGGGCCATGGCGTTGCTTCCGGGTCCGTGATCAGGGAGCTGCATGGGCGGCGGCCGCGGTCGAAGCCGGGGCCAGCTGCTCGGTCAGCGCATCATTCTTGTAGAACGTGTACGACAGGGTGATGGTGCTCACGTCGTCCGGCAGGTCCGGGTCGACGATGAAGCGCACCGGCATCTCGCGCTGCTCCCCGGCCTGCAGGGTCTGCGCGGTGAAGCAGAAGCATTCGGTCTTGTTGAAGAAGCCGGAGGCACGCGCCGGCGCCACGGAGGGCACCGCGCTGCCGACCAGCGGCCGTTCGCTTTCGTTGCGGGCGTAGTACAGGGCCTCGTTCAACTCACCCGGCACCACGTCCATCGTCAGCTTTTCCGGATGGAACGCCCACGGCAGCTTGGAGTTCACGCCACCATCAAACTCCACCCGCACCGTGCGCCGGGCCTTGCCGGCACCGTCATGCGTGGCCGCCGCCTGGCTGGCGCCGCGTTCCAGCCGCACGCCGAACACCTTCTCGCAGGCGATGCGGTACAGCGGCACCAGCGAGAAGGTGAGCACGAACACGCCCAGCGCGACGCCGATCAGCCGGACCATGCCGGCATTGCGGGCAGGCTTGGGCGCAGGCGTGGTCACTGCGCCAGCACCCCGGACAGGATGAAGCCGACGTACACCGCCACCGCGATCACGCCCACCACCAGCGCGGTGCGGCGTGCACGCCGACGGCGCTGGGCCAGTTCATCCGGTTGCCACTGGCTGTTCATGCCCTGCTCCTCAATGGGTCACGTCGTCGTGGGCCAGGTCGCCCGGCTTGATCACCGGCGGGACGGTGAAAGTGTGCGCCGGTGCCGGCGACGGCACGGTCCATTCCAGGCCCCTGGCGCTTTCCCAGGCACGCGCTTCGGCACGCTTGCCGCTGCGCAGCGAGGACAACAGGATGCCAGCCATCAGGAACGGGGTGACGAACATGCCGAACGCACCGATCGAGCTGACCAGGTTCCAGTCGGCGAACACCGGGTTGTAGTCGGGGATGCGGCGCGGCATGCCGGCCAGGCCCAGGAAGTGCTGCGGGAAGAACAGCAGGTTGACGAACACCATCGTCCACCAGAAATGGAACTTGCCCCAGAACTCGTTGTACATGCGACCGGTCCACTTCGGCCACCAGTAGTACACCGCCGCGATCAGCGCCAGCACCGCACCGGTGACCAGCACGTAATGGAAGTGCGCCACCACGAAGTAGGTGTCGTGGTACTGGAAGTCGGCCGGCACGATGGCCAACATCAGGCCGGAGAAGCCACCGATGGTGAACAGGATGACGAAGGCGATGGAGAACAGCATCGGCGTTTCGAACGTCAGCGAGCCCTCCCACATCGTGCTGACCCAGTTGAACACCTTCACCCCGGTCGGGATCGAGATCAGCATCGTGGCGAACATGAAGTAGATCTCGCCGCCCAACGGCATGCCCACCGTGAACATGTGGTGCGCCCACACGATGAAGGACAGGAAGGCGATGGCCGCCGTCGCGTACACCATCGCCTGGTAACCGAACAGCGGCTTGCGGCTGAAGGTGGGGAGGATCTCGCTGACCACGCCGAACGCCGGCAGGATCATGATGTAGACCTCCGGGTGACCGAAGAACCAGAAGATGTGCTGGTACATCACCGGGTCACCGCCACCGGCGGCGTTGAAGAAGCTGGTACCGAAGAACTTGTCGGTCAGCAGCATGGTCACCGCACCGGCCAGCACCGGCATCACCGCGATCAGCAGGAACGCGGTGATCAGCCAGGTCCAGCAGAAGATCGGCATCTTCAGCAGGTCGATGCCCGGCGCGCGCATGTTCAATACGGTGGCGATGATGTTGATCGCGCCCATGATCGAACTGATACCGGCCACGTGGATGGCGAACACGCTGAAGGCCACGTTGTAGCCGCCCTGCAGCGACAGCGGCGGGTACAGCGTCCAACCACCAGCAGGGGCGCCACCGGGCAGGAACAGCGTCATCAGCAGCAGGGTGAAGGCCACCGGCAGCAGCCAGAACGACCAGTTGTTCATGCGCGGCAGCGCCATGTCCGGCGCGCCGATCTGCAGCGGGATCATCCAGTTGGCCAGGCCGACGAAGGCCGGCATCACGCCACCGAAGATCATCACCAGCGCATGCACGGTGGTCATCTGGTTGAAGAATTCCGGCTTCATGTGTTGCAGGCCGGGCTCCATCAGCTCCCAGCGGATCAGCACCGACATGAACGCGCCGATGATGAACATCGTGAAGCTGAAGAGCAGGTACAGCGTGCCGATGTCCTTGTGGTTGGTGGAGAAGAACCAGCGTTCGAAGAAGCTTTGGTGGTGACCGTGGTGCTCGGAGTGATCCACTGCGGAGTTCGCCATTGCAACTACACCTCGTTAATCCAGTTTCCAGGCATCGCGCCGGCCTGCCGGCCGGCACGCAGTGGGATCAGGCGCCGGTTGCGGCCGGCGTCGCCGGCGCGGCTTCCGGTTGCGGTGCTTGCTCGGAGGCCGGCGCCGCGGGTGCAGCGGCCGGTGCCGCCTCCGCCGCGGGTGCGGGTTTGCGCGAGGCCAGCCAGGTCTTGAAGTCTTCCTTGGACACGGCCTTGACCACGATCGGCATGAAGCCATGGTCCTTGCCGCACAGCTCGGCGCACTGGCCGCGGTAGACGCCGACTTCCTCGATGTTGGTCCAGCGCTCGTTGATGAAGCCCGGCACCGCGTCCTGCTTCCAGCCCAGCGCCGGCACCCACCAAGCGTGGATCACGTCATCGGAGGTGATGACGAAGCGGACCTTGGTATCGACCGGCAGCACCAGCGCGTTGTCCACGTCCAGCAGGTAATGCGGATCGGTGGCCAGGGTCGGCACCGCCCCGCTCTGCCGCAGTTCGTCGGACTTGCGGTCCAGGCGGCTGGTGAAGGCGACATCCTCGCCCAGGTATTCGTACTTCCACATCCATTGATAGCCGGTGATCTTCACCGTCATCTCCGAATCGCGGGTGTCGTACATGGCGATCAGCTTGGCCGTGGCCGGCCAGGCCATCACCACCAGGATCACGATGGGAATGACGGTCCAGATGATCTCGGCCTTGGTGTTGTGGCTGAACTGCGCGGCCACCGCTCCCTTGGACTTGCGGAACTTGAACACCGCGTAGAACAGCGCGCCGAACACCAGCACGCCGATCACCACGCAGACCCACAGCGCCACCATGTGCGCTTCCCAAGCCATGCGCGCGGTATGGGTCACGCCCTTGCCCATGTTGAGCTGCCACTGCTTGGGGTCGGCGGACTGCGCCCACGCCACAGGTGCCGACAGCGCCACGGCTGCCAGCATGCATCCGTACTTCAACTTCCCGCCCCACCCGCTGCTTTGCTTCATGCCTAGACCCTTGACGTCGTCGGTTTGCAGCCATTGCTGGCTGCGAGCAAGCCTTCAAGTGCCGCCGCAAGTTCCTGGCGTTCGGCAGGTGCGAGGAAACTCCCCACTTCCACCCGCTTTCCACTGGAAACCAGCAGGACCCGTCCCTCTCCGGTGACCAGCCGCACCCAATACGGGTGTGCCCGGAACACCGGTGAACTCCCGGCCGCGGGGATCACCTCCACGCAGTCCGGTCCTACCCGGATCTCTTCCCGGCGGTCGCCGCTGCGCCAAGCCGCACGCAACGCCCAACCCACCAGCAAGCAATGCACCAACGCGAAGACCGGAGCGAAGACGTTCCCGGACAGCCAACCCAGGCCTGCGGTGAACACCATCAGTCCAGCCAACGCGGCGAACAACAGGACGAACTGCCGGGCCGTGAGCGCCCGTGGGGGATGCAGCACCAGCTGCGCATGTGAGCCATCGGAAACCGACCGAAGCATCTGGATCATGTCGCAACCGCGTCCGTACCGCGGAGAACGACCCGATGGTAGCCCTGCAAATTCACACCGGCAAGCTTCCATTCATCGATGTCGGATTGTTGCAGCGCACACTCGAATCGCCGCCAGCCCGCCAAACATCGGCGGATAATTTGACGGTTTCGGCACAAACTGGAAATGCACCTCTCGCTTTACCGAAACGCCTGCCACACAAGGCTTTCGGCCGGGTGAAAGGACGCCAGGGGGGACTGGGAAAACCGCCGGCAAGGATTAAAATGGCCGAATCCGACAACCCTGGTCCCAGGCATGAACGCAACACCTTCCACTGCTGTCGCTCCCTCCGCGGAAGCCCTGCTTTCGCCCGAGCTGCCACCGGTACCTGCCGCACTGCGACAGGCCATCACCGATGGTTGGCTGAAGGACGAAACCACCCACGTCCGTGAGCTGCTGGCGCAGGCGCGCCTGCCCGCCGCCGAGCAGGCGCAGGTGCAGGCCACCGCCGCCGACCTGGTGCGCCGCGTGCGCGCACGTGCCAAGAACCAGGGCGCGATCGAGGCCTTCATGCGCCAGTACGACCTCGGCAGTGAGGAAGGCGTGCTGCTGATGTGCGTGGCCGAAGCGCTGCTGCGCATCCCCGACCAGGAAACCGCCGACAAGCTGATCCGCGACAAGCTCGGCGAAGCGGACTGGAAGAAGCACATGGGCCAGTCCGACTCGGTGCTGGTCAATGCCTCCACCTGGGGCCTGATGCTGACCGGCCACCTGGTCGACCTGGCCGATGCCACCAAGCGCGACGTGCATGGTGCGTTCAAAAGGTTGATCGGCCGCGTCGGCGAGCCGGTGATCCGCTTGGCCGTGCGCCAGGCCATGAAGATCATGGGCCACCAGTTCGTCATGGGCCGCACCATCGACGAAGCGCTGTCGCGCTCGCACAAGGGCGACAACAGCAACTACCGCTACTCCTTCGACATGCTCGGCGAAGGCGCGCTGACCATGAAGGACGCGCTGCGCTACCTGGAGGACTACCGCCGCGCCATCCACGCCATCGGTGGCGACAACATCGCCCGCGGCGGCAAGGCCGACGGCGACGTCACCGCCTCGCACGGCATCTCGATCAAGCTTTCGGCGCTGTACCCGCGCTACGAGCATGCCAAGCGCGAGCGCGTGCTCAAGGACCTGGTCCCCGGCGTGCTGGAGCTGGCCCAGCTGGCCAAGTCCTACGGCATCGGCTGCACCGTCGACGCCGAGGAAACCGACCGCCTGGAGCTGTCGCTGGACATCATCGAGCGCGTGGTCAGCGATCCCTCGCTCAAGGGTTGGGAAGGCTTCGGCATCGTGGTGCAGGCCTACCAGAAGCGCACCCCGTACACGATCGACTACCTGGCCGACCTGGCCCGTCGCATCGGCCACAAGCTGCAGGTGCGGCTGGTCAAGGGCGCCTACTGGGACGCGGAGATCAAGCGCGCCCAGATCGAAGGCCTGGCCGGCTACCCGGTGTTCACCCGCAAGCAGAACACCGACGTGTCCTACATCGCCTGCGCCAAGCGCCTGTTTGGCCACAGCGACACGCTGTACCCGATGTTCGCCACCCACAACGCGGCCACCATCGCCGCGGTCAAGCAGATCGCGCAGGGCCGCACCTACGAGCACCAGAAGCTGCACGGCATGGGCGATGACCTGTACGCCGAGGTGATCCCGGCCGACCGCCTCAACGTGCCCTGCCGCGTCTACGCGCCGGTCGGCTCGCACGAGGACCTGCTGCCGTACCTGGTGCGTCGCCTGCTCGAGAACGGCGCCAACTCCAGCTTCGTCAACCGCATCACCGACGAGGACGTGTCCATCGACGACCTGATCCGCGATCCGGTCGAGGCGGTGTCCTCGTTCGCGTCCATCCCGCACCCCAAGATCCCGCTGCCCATCGACCTGCTGCGCAGCCAGAACCACGACAGGAACAATTCCATGGGCATCAACCTCGCCAACGACAACGACCTGCGTGCCCTCGCCCAGCAGCTGCATGCGGCCATCAAGCCATGGCAGGCTGCGCCGCTGGTGCCGGGCGCGACCAGCACCGGCGCCACGCTACCGGTGACCAACCCGGCCGACAGCCGCGAAGTGGTAGGCCAATGGCAGGCCGCCGACGGCGCCACCGTGCAGCAGGCACTGGCCAATGCCGTGGCCGCACAGCCGGCCTGGAACCGCACCCCGGCCGCCAGCCGCGCCGCCATCCTCGAACACGCCGCCGACCAGCTGGAAGCCCGCATCGCCGAGTTCATGGCGCTGTGCGTGAAGGAAGCCGGCAAGAGCCTGCCCGACAGCGTTGCCGAAGTGCGCGAAGCGGTGGACTTCCTGCGTTACTACGCCAAGCAGGCGCGCGAGCAGTTCGGCACCGCCGAAAAGCTGCCCAGCCCGACCGGTGAATCCAACGAACTGCAGCTGCACGGCCGTGGCGTGTTCGTCTGCATCAGCCCGTGGAACTTCCCGCTGGCGATCTTCCTGGGCCAGATCAGCGCCGCGCTGGCCGCCGGCAACAGCGTCATCGCCAAGCCGGCCGAGCAGACCAACCTGGTCGGCTACTACGCGGTGAAGCTGCTGCTCGACGCCGGCGTGCCGGAAGGCGTGCTGCAGTTCCTGCCGGGCGATGGCGCCACCGTCGGTGCCGCGCTCACCGCCGACCCGCGCGTGGCCGGCGTGGCCTTCACCGGCTCCACCGAGACCGCCCGCGCCATCAACCGCGCGATGGCCGCACGCGATGCCGCCATCGGCGTACTGATCGCCGAGACCGGCGGCCAGAACGCCTTCATCGCCGACTCCTCGGCGCTGCCGGAACAGCTGGTCAAGGACGCGATCGCCTCGGCCTTCACCTCGGCCGGCCAGCGTTGCTCGGCCGCACGCGTGCTGTTCGTGCAGGACGACATCGCCGACAAGGTGATGGGCATGCTGGCCGGCGCGATGGCCGAACTGAAGATCGGCAACCCGGGCGAGCTGTCCACCGACGTCGGCCCGGTCATCGACGCCGACGCACTGCAGATCCTCACCGGCCATGCCGCACGCATGGACGCCGAAGCCCGCCTGATCGCCACCGCACCGCTGTCCGGCGAAGCCGCCAACGGCACCTTCTTCGCCCCGCGCGCCTACGAGCTGAAGGATCTGGGCCAGCTGCACAAGGAAATCTTCGGGCCGGTGCTGCACGTGATCCGCTGGAAGGCCGATCAGCTGGACGCGGTGATCGACCAGATCAACGCCACCGGCTACGGCCTGACCCTGGGCGTGCATTCGCGCATCGACGAGACGGTTGACCGCATCGCCGCGCGCGTCAACGTCGGCAACGTGTACGTCAACCGCAACCAGATCGGCGCGGTGGTCGGCGTGCAGCCGTTCGGCGGCCAGGGCCTGTCCGGCACCGGCCCCAAAGCCGGCGGCCCGCACTACCTGCTGCGCTTCGCCACCGAGAAGACGGTGACGGTGAACACCACCGCCGCCGGCGGCAACGCCTCGCTGCTGACCCTGGGCGACTGATCGCACTGCCGCAGGAACAAACAAGAACCCCGCGAAAGCGGGGTTCTTGTTTGGCCGCACCCACATGAAACAACGAGGGCCGGACCACCGCTGTTGCGGTTGCAGTTGTGGTTGCTGTTGCGGTTGCTCTTTCCCCTCCCTTTCGCGAAGCGAAGGGGAGGGCCAGGGAGGGGTGCCTTTGCCTTTGCCTTTGCCTCTCCCAAACAAAAAGCCCCGCTTGCGCGGGGCCTTCTGCTGCATCACTGCGGGGCTCGATCAGAACTTGTAGTTGATCGAAGCGGCGAGCACGTCGCCACCCACATCGTACTTGCCCTTCAGCGTGCTGCCGGTGGCCGAGACCAGGTTGATCGACGGCTCGTCGGTGAACAGGTGGGTGTAACCGAAGTTGAACTCGGTACGCTCGGACGGGGTCCAGCCCAGGCCGACCGACAGCCACTTGCGGGTCACGTCCGGCACGCGCACGTCACGGTGCTCGTTGCTGGTCGGGCTCTGGTCGTAGGCAACGCCGCCACGCAGGGTGAGGGTGTCGGACAGCTTGTACTCGGTACCGATCGAGGTGAAGGTCGTGTCGTTGTACTTGAACGGCAGATCCTGGTCCGGCTGGTTCGAGGCGAAGTCGATGGTCACGGTGTCGAACGACGGCGACCAGGCGGTGCGGGTCACGTCGCCCATCACGGTCCAGCGGTCATTGATGCGGTGGGTCACGCTCAGGGTTGCCGAGGCCGGCAGCTCCAGGGTGGCCTTGCCCGAGGTGTTCACGTACTGGCCCGGACGTGCCTGTGCCAGCACGGCAGCGGCGGTCGGCGGCACGTTGAAGGTGGCCTTGCCGCCGGTGATCTTGTGCTCGACCTTGGAGCGGTAGCTCAGCGCGATGTTGGTGTCTTCGGTCGGGCTGAAGGTGCCGCCGATGGTCCAGCCGAAGGCATTGTTGTCGCCTTCCACCTTGTAGGAACCGTCGGCATTACCCGGACGGAAGCCCAGCTGCGCGCCACCCGGGCTGGCATACAGCGCGGTACCGAAGTCGATCGCGCTGGTCAGCTCGATGGTCAGGTGCTCGACGAACACGCCGGCGCCGAAGGACACGTACGGGTTCACGTCGTAGGAGAACGAAGCGCCCAGGTCGATGGCCTTCAGGTCGGTCTTGATGCCGTGGTAGCGGCCCACCCAATCCTTGTCGTATTCGGTGGTGAAGCCGAACGGCACGGTCAGCGACGCACCGAAGTGCATGTTGTCGTTCTCGCCGAACGGGATGTGCAGGTAAGCGGCCGGAACCGGCGCGATCATGCCGGCATCGCCGCCATTGCCGCCACCGATCGGGGTACCGGTGCCCGGGCCGGTCGGGCCGACGTAACGGCCGCCTTCGCTCTTGAAGTCAGCCGAGAAGCTGATGGCGCTCACGTCGGCCTGGAACTGGCGGCCGTCCAGCAGACGCATCGAGGCCGGGTTGGTCGCCACGACGGAGGCATCGCCCCAGGCGCTGGTCGAACCTGCGAAAGCGCGGCCCAGGCCCTTGGCGCTGTTTTCCTTCAGCTGGAAGGCGGCAGCATGGGCGTGGCCGAAAGCCAGGGCGCCGGCGATGCCGACAGCCAGTGCGGTGACGCGGGCAAACGTGGAAGCGGTCATGTTCGAATGTCTCTCCGTAAACGGTGGTGGTCGTTTTTGCGCCTGCACTTCCAGTCCGCCAGGACGGCCTGGGAGCGCGCCGGAGTCCCCTCCCGACATACGACGCCGTATGCAGTATCACTCAGGGGCATTAACTAAACAATAACGTCGGCCGGAAAAATTATGCCTCCCCCGGATGACGGTGCCGGGTTAGGCTTGCAGCCCGATGTTCGTCTCGATCCCCTCCCGCAAGAAGCCGGGCCTCCGCTGGGCCGTGCCGTTGCTGTTCACGGTCATCTGGCTGGCCTTCCTGTGGTCGATCTCACGGCCGGATGAGGCTCGCCGCTCGCTCTGGATGGACTGGGGCGCCTTGTCCACCGGCCTGGGCAACCCGCAGGACTGGTGGGCGGCGCTGAGCGACGGCAGCGTCCTGCGGCTGTTCACCGCGCTGTTCCTGCACGCCGACTGGCTGCACCTGCTCGGCAACCTGGTGTTCCTGCTGATCTTCGGGCTGCCGGCCGAGCGTGTGCTCGGCCCCTGGCGCCTGCTGCTGTTGTTCCTGGCCGGTGGTGCGGTGGCCAACCTGGCGGCCCTGTATGCGATGGGTACACCGGACCGCATCATCATCGGGGCCAGCGGTGCGGTGTCGGCGTTGATGGGGGCCTACCTGACCCTGTTCCCCGGTGCCCGGCTGGGCGTGGTGCTGCCCCTAGGCCTGTTCCTGGAGTTCGTCCGTGCCCCCGCCTTCCTGTTGATCGGGGTCTGGGCAGCACTGCAGGTGGTGTTTGCCTACATCGGCCCCAGCTTCGGCATGGTGGCCTGGTCGGCACATGTGGCCGGCTTCCTGTTCGGGATCGTCTACGGCCTGTACATCCGTGCCGCCATTGCCCGCAAGCTGCGCAAGAACCACGGCTTCTGAGCCGGCTTCTATAATCACGCGATGAGCAGCAAACCCCTGTACAAGGTCACCTTCCTCAACCACGGCAAGGTCTACGAGCTGTATGCACGGCGCGTCGGCGGCAGCCACCTGTGGGGCTTCAACGAGATCGCCGAGCTGGTGTTCGACATCCACGACGGGCTGGTGGTCGACCCCACCGAAGAGCGCCTGCGCGAGGAGTTCGGCAACACCCGGGTGCTGCACCTGCCGATGCAGAGCATCGTGCGCATCGAGGAAGTGGAGAAGAAGGGCCAGCCCTCCATCCGCGACGCAGCCACCGGCGAGAAGGTAGTCACGCCCTTCCCGCTGCCCGGCAAGCCACGCTGAATCACCTGGAAAAAGGCCCCGCGATGCGGGGCCTTGTCTGCATCACTTGTCGCCGTCCACCGGCTCGGGCGTGTCAGCCGGCTCCACGGGCGTGGCCGGTGCTGCCTTCGCCGGCGCTTGGACAGCCTCCGGCTTGGCCGGCGCCGAGGGCGTTGCCGGTGCTGGCGCCGGTGTGGCGGCGGCGGGCTTTGCCGCGGCTGCCGCAGCGGCCTGCGCGGCGACCACCGAGCCGGGCTGCTTGAGTTCCTGCAACGCCTGCTGGATCGGCGCGTCACCCGGCAACACCACGCCGGCCTTGCCACCGTCGGCCTCATCGTCACCGTGCAGGTGGCCGGGCAGGCTGGCCTCGCTGTAGTCGACCAGGCTGGGCGGCAGGTCTTTCGTGGCCTCGTCCGCTTCGGCGGTCAGCTCCACCTCCGGCACGATGCCGGTGGCCTGGATCGACCGCCCGCTGGGCGTGTAATAGCGCGCGGTGGTCAGTTTCACCGAGTCGCCGTTGTCCAGCGGCAACACCGTCTGCACCGAGCCCTTGCCGAAGGTACGGCTGCCGACGATGCGGGCGCGCTGGTTGTCGCGCAGCGCACCGGCCAGCACTTCCGAGGCACTGGCCGAACCGGCATCCACCAGCACCACCACCGGCGCACCCTTGAGCAGGTCGCCCGGGGTGGCATCGAACCTGGCGTCGCTGATCGAGATGCGGCCACGCGTGCTGACGATGCCGCCCTTGTCGAGCAGGTCGTCGGCCACCTGCACCGCGGCGGTCAGCAGGCCGCCAGGGTTGCTGCGCAGGTCCAGCACCAGCCCCTTCAGCTTGCCACCGGCCTGCGCCTGCAGCTGCGCCAGGTTCTTCTGGAAGTCGGCACCGGTATCGGCCTGGAAGGTACTGATGCGCACATAGCCATAACCCGGCTCCAGCATCCTGCTGCGCACGCTGGTGACGCGGATGGTCTCGCGCACCACGGTCACGTCGAACGGCTTCTGCTGGCCGCGCTCGATGGTCAGCACCACCTTGCTGCCGGCTTCACCGCGCAGCGGTTCCATCGCCTCGATCGCGCTGATCGGCTTGCCGTCGATCGCCACGATCAGGTCACCGGCGCGCAGGCCGGCGCGCGCGGCCGGCGTATCGTCGATCGGCGACACCACCTTGAGCGTGTTGTCGTCCTGCTGCAGCAGCTCCACGCCGATGCCTTCGTAGGCACCATTGGTCTGCTCGTCGAATGCCTCGGCGTCGGCCTTGTCGAAGTAGGTGCTGTGCGGATCCAGTTCCAGCAGCAGGCCGCGCACGGCCGACTGCATCAGCTTCTTGTCATCGACCGGATCGACATACGCCGCGCGCACCGCGTTGTAGACGGCGACGAAACGGCGGATCTCATCCAGCGGTACGCGCGAGGTCACCGATTCCTTGGCGTCGGGATCGTCGGCCCGGGACGCCTTGTCCGGGGCGCTCTGCGCCAGCGATAGCGCGGGGGACAGGGCCAACAGCAGGGCAGCTGCAAGACGGGCTACACGCATGAACCACTCCATGAGAAAACGGATGCGTGCCAAGGCACGCCGGGTCCGATTATGCGCGAAGCCCGGCTAAATTCCCGTTGAACCCGGCCATGCCCGCCGCCCCGGCCGACATGTGCGGTTTAGCTGCGCGCCTGGCCCGTCAACGCCGCATGTACTACTGGCGCTGCAGCCAGGTCGAGGGATCGACCGGCTGGCCGTTGCGGCGCAGCTCGAAGTACAGCGCGGTCACACCCTGCCCGCCCGAGTTGCCGACCTTGGCCACGGCCTCGCCGCGGCGCACCCGCGCCCCGGCGTCACGCAGCAGGGCATCGTTGTGGGCGTACAGGCTCATGTAGCCATTGCCATGGTCGACGATCAGGATCATGCCGTAACCGGTCATCCAGTCGGAGAACACCACCGTGCCGTCGGCCACCGCGTTGACCGTGCTGCCGGCCGGCGCACCGATCAGGACGCCGCTGCTGTTGCGGCCATCGGGGAGACGGCCACCGTAACGGGCCAGCAGGTTGCCCGACAGCGGCCAGCCCAGCCCGCCCACCCGGGGGGCTGGCGCATTGGCCACCACCCGCGGCGGCGTCTTGCCCGGCGCGGCGCGTGCCGCATCCCGCGGTGCCGTTGCGCCGTTCGCGGCCTGCCGGGATTGCGCGGCGGCGGCACGGCGGGCAGCGGCGCGGCGTTCGGCCTCGGCACGGGCAGCGGCGGCACGCAGGTTGGCCAGCAGGCGTTCCAGCGATTGCGCGTCCTTGCCCAGGGCCTTCTCGCGGTCGCTGCGGTCCTGGTAGCGCTGGTCCAGTTCGGCCACCACCGTGGCACGCTGGCGACGGTCCTGGGCCAGCGTGGCGGCATCGCGGCGCTGCTGCTCGCGCGCCTGCTCCAGCTCGCGGCTGCGTGCGGTGATCTGCTGCTCGGTACTCTCCAACGCCGTCAGGTCGGCCGTCAGCGCGGTGATGGCGGCGGCACGCTCGCGTTGCAGGTAACGGTGATAGGCCAGCTGCCGGTTGCCATCGGCCACCGTGTCCTGTGACAACAGCAGCTTCAGTGGCGCGTGGTTGCCCAACTGGTAGGCGCCGCGGAGCAAGGCCGCCAGTTGCCGGCGTTGCTGGGCAAGGCCGCCCTGCAGGGTGGCCTTGCGCTGCTGCAGCTCCGCCAGGGCCTGCTGCTCGCGGCGCACCGCGGCATCGGCCTCGGCCACCGCGCGGCCACTGCGCGCCACCTTCTGGTCGGCGGCGCGCAGCTGCTGCTGGGCCTGGTCACGCTGGCCCTCCAACTGGCGGCGTTCCTGCGACACATTGCGCAGTTCACCCCGCAACTGCTGCAGCTTCTTCTCCGCATCACGGGACGTGTTCTGCGCCAGCAGCGGCCCGGCCAGCAACGCCAGCACCAGCAACCCGGAGGCCCGCAGGCGCGATGGGGCAGGCAGCCGGTGCAGGACGGGGCGGTGGCGGGTCTGGCGCAAGGGCGTTCCAGTGACTTCAGGCAGATGCGGATTGTAACCAAGCATGGTGCGATCATCCCCTGTCCCCTGAACGCCCCGGCGGAGACCTTCCATGAAACGTTTGCTGCTCACCCTGGCCCTGGCCTCCCTCGCCCCGTTGGCCATGGCCGACGACGACATCAGCAAGGTCAACGGCGCCATCAGCACCAACGCCGGCACCACCTACCGCGACCTGGACACGGTGAACGGCAGCATCCACCTGGCCAGCGGCGTCAGCGCCCGCGGCGTGGAAACGGTCAACGGCAGCGTCCACATCGAGGACAACGTCAGCGCCCGCAGCGTCGAGACGGTCAACGGCGCCATCCGCAGCGGCCGCCAGCTGGTGTTGAGCGGCGGGCTGGAAACCGTCAACGGCAGCATCTTCGTCGACCGTGGCAGCCGCATCGGCGGCGACGTGGAAACCGTCAATGGAGGCATCGGCCTGGTCGGCACGCAGGTGCAGGGCAACATCGAGACGGTCAACGGCGACATCACCGTCGGCGTCGATTCGATGATCAAGGGCGGCATCAAGGTGACCCGTCCCTCGTTCAGCATTTCGCTGACGCCGCCGCGCAAGCCGCGCATCATCATCGGCCCCAACGCCGTGGTCGAAGGCAACCTGGTGTTCGAGCGCGAAGTCACGCTGTACGTGCATGACAGTGCCCGCATCGGCCCGGTCAGCGGCGCCACGGTACAGCGGTTCTCCAGCGAGCGCGCACCGGCTGACTGAGCACCGTGGGCGCATCGCGCCTAGAATCGGGGTTCGATCGGAAACCGGAGTTCCCATGCCCCGCAAACTGTTGTTGTGTCTTGCCGCCAGTGCGGCGCTGGTCGCCTGCAAGGGCGAACAGGCCGCACCCGTCACCGCCGCGCCACCGGCACCCGCGCCCACCCAGGCGCCGACGCATGCCTTCGATGCGCAGATCAACGCCGGCGACTTCGGCGAACTGGTGAAGCAACTGGCCTCCGATGCGTTCGAGGGTCGGGCGCCGGGCACGCAGGGCGAGGAACTGACGGTCAACTACATCCGTGACCAGATGCAGCGCATCGGCCTGCAACCGGGCAACGGCGACAGCTGGTTCCAGGACGTCCCGATGACCGAGACCACGGCCGATCCCGGCACCGTGCTGAAGATCCAGCAGGGCGGGGCCAGCCGTGACCTGGCGTTCGGCACCGACATGGTGATCGGCACGCGCACCGGGCAGCCCGAGATCAGGATCGACAACAGCGAGCTGGTGTTCGTCGGCTACGGTGTCGACGCCCCCGAACAGAACTGGAACGACTATGCCGGGCAGGACTGGAAGGGCAAGACCGTGGTCATGTTCGTCAATGATCCCGGCTTCCACAGCAACGATGCCAAGCTGTTCGACGGCAAGCGCATGACCTATTACGGGCGCTGGACGTACAAGTTCGAGGAGGCCGCGCGCAAGGGCGCCGCCGCCGCGCTGATCGTCCATGACACCGCCGGCGCTTCGTACGGGTGGGACGTGGTGAAAAACTCCTGGGGTGGCGCGCAGTACGACCTGCCGGCGGCCGAGGACAAGGAACCGCGCCTGCAGGCCCAAGGCTGGCTCAGCGCCGAGGCGGCGCGCACGCTGTTCTCCGATGCCGGGCTCGACCTGGACAAGGCCTACCGCGATGCCAACAAGCGTGGCTTCAAGCCGGTACCGCTGCAGGCCAGCCTTTCGCTCGACCTGAAGAGCACCATCGCGCAGAAGAAGTCGCGCAATGTGGTCGGCGTCCTGCCAGGCAGCAAGCGTGCCGACGAAGCAGTGCTCTACATGGCGCACTGGGACCACCTCGGCAAGCACGAGGGCGAGGAAGGCGACAACATCTACAACGGCGCGGTCGACAATGCCACCGGCGTGGCCGGCATCCTCGAGATCGCCGACGCGATGGCCCACCAGGCCCTGCCGCCGGAGCGCTCGGTGGTGTTCCTGGCGGTCACCCTGGAGGAATCAGGCCTGCTTGGCTCGCAGTACTACGTCAACCATCCGACCTTCCCACTGGACAAGATCGCCGGTGTCATCAACATCGACGCCATGTCGGTCAACGGCCGCGCCCGTGACATGACCGTCACCGGCTTTGGCAGCTCGGAGCTGGAGGACATCCTCAAGCCGCTGGCTACCGCGCAGAACCGTACCCTGCATGCCGAATCCTCGGTGCAGAGCGGTTTCTACTTCCGTTCGGACCATTTCAACTTCGCCAAGGCCGGCGTCCCGGCGCTGTATGCCGACGGTGGGGAAGACCTGGTCGACGGTGGCATCGAAGCCGGCAAACGTGCCGCCGAGGCCTACGGCAAGGATCGCTATCACAGCCCGAAGGACGAGTACGACCCCGCCACCTGGAAGCTCGACGGTACCGTCGAGGACCTGCAGTTGCTGTATGGCGTCGGCAACCAGCTGGCCGGCGACGACGCTTGGCCCAACTGGTACGAAGGCAACCCGTTCAAGGCCAATCGCGACGCGATGATGAAGAGCAAGGCCAGCAACGCCGAAGCGAAGTAAGCCAATCGCAGAACCGGAAACGGCGCCGCAAGGCGCCGTTTTTTATGCCCATGCCGCGGGCAACCCCACGGCCCCGTAGGCGCCCTTCTGATAGGAGCGCCCTTTGGCGCGAAGCCCGCACCCGAGCAGCGCCCCGGCGCCTTCGCACCCACGCCTATCACCCGCTCCAGCCAATCTCGCAGCGAAGCAAGTCCCAGTCTCGCGCCTGAAGGCGCTCCTACGTCAACGGCGGAGCAACGAAGTTCCACGCGCGGTCCATCGCCCATGGGTAGGAGCGCCCTCGGGCGCGAAGCCGGCGCCCGAGCAGCACTCCGCACCAATCGTACCCACGCGTATCACCCGCTCCAGCCCTCCCCGCTGCCGGGGAGCCAAATCCCAGCCTCGCGCCCGCGGGCGCACCACCCGGGCGCGCGCCCACCGGCGATGTTCCGGGCAAAGAAAAAGCCCGCTGCGGCGGCAGCGGGCTTTGGGGTTTAAAACCTGGCGATGACCTACTCTCGCACGGCTTGAGCCGCACTACCATCGGCGC